>JAILHK010000052.1 GCA_024695815.1 Prevotella sp. | reverse complement strand
GAAAAGTTATGGCTAAAGTATTAGATTCAAAGATTCCCGCAGGTCCAGTACCTGAGAAATGGAAAGAATATAAGGCTCATCAGCGTTTGGTAAACCCCAAGAACAAACTCAAGCTCGACGTCATCGTCGTAGGTACAGGTTTGGCGGGTGCCTCTGCAGCTGCCTCACTCGGTGAGATGGGCTTCAACGTCATTAACCTGTGTATTCAGGACTCTCCCCGTCGTGCACACTCTATCGCTGCTCAGGGTGGTATCAACGCCGCCAAGTGCTATCAGAACGACGGTGACTCTATCTATCGTCTGTTCTATGACACGGTAAAGGGTGGTGACTATCGTGCCCGTGAAGCTAACGTTTATCGTCTGGCTGAGGTTTCTAACAACATTATCGACCAGTGTGTGGCCCAGGGTGTTCCCTTTGCCCGAGAGTATGGTGGTATGCTGGCCAACCGTTCATTCGGTGGTGCTCAGGTAAGCCGTACGTTCTACGCTAAGGGTCAGACCGGTCAGCAGCTTCTGCTCGGTGCTTACTCTTCACTGTCTTGTCAGGTAAAAGCCGGCAAGGTGAAGCTCTATACCCGCTATGAAATGGAGGATGTCGTCATTGTTGACGGCCGTGCCCGCGGTATCATTGCCAAGAACCTCGTGACTGGCGAGCTGGAGCGCTTCTCTGGAAACGCTGTGGTCATCGCTACTGGCGGTTATGGCAACACTTACTTCCTCTCTACCAACGCTATGGGATGTAACTGTACAGCTGCTGTGCAGTGCTATCGTAAGGGTGCATACTTTGCTAACCCCTCTTACGTACAGATTCACCCCACCTGTATCCCCGTTCACGGTGACAAGCAGTCTAAGCTGACGCTGATGTCTGAATCACTGCGTAACGACGGTCGTATCTGGGTTCCCAAGAAGCTGGAGGATGCCAAGGCTCTCCAGGCTGGTACCAAGCAGGGTTGGGAGATTCCTGAGGAAGAGCGCGACTACTATCTGGAGCGCCGCTATCCCGCCTTCGGTAACCTCGTTCCTCGTGACGTGGCCTCACGTGCTGCTAAGGAGCGTTGCGACAAGGGCTTTGGTGTCAACAACACCGGTCTGGCTGTGTTCCTCGACTTCTCTGAGTCTATCAACCGTCTGGGCATCGATGTCATCATGCAGCGTTACGGTAACCTCTTTGAGATGTACGAGGAGATTACGGACGTATTCCCCGGTGATGTAGCCAACGAGATTAACGGCGTGAAGTACTACAAGCCCATGATGATTTATCCCGCTATCCACTATACGATGGGTGGTATCTGGGTTGACTATGAGTTGCAGACCACCATCCCCGGCCTCTTCGCCATCGGTGAGTGTAACTTCTCTGACCACGGTGCTAACCGTCTGGGTGCTTCTGCACTGATGCAGGGTCTGGCCGATGGTTACTTCGTACTGCCTTACACCATCCAGAACTACCTGGCTGACCAGTCTATCTGGGGCAAGATCTCTACCGATCGTCCTGAGTTTGAAGAGGCAGAGAAGGCTGTTGACGCTGAGCTGACTCGTCTGCTCAACATCAAGGGTAAGCGTTCTGTTGACTCTCTGCACAAGGAGCTGGGTCACATCATGTGGGAGTATGTAGGTATGGGTCGCACCGCCGAGGGCCTGAAGGAAGGTTTGAAGAAGATGCACGAGCTCGAGAAGGAGTTCGACACCAACCTCTTCGTTCCTGGCACTAAGGAAGGTCTCAACGTCGAGCTCGACAAGGCTATCCACCTGCGTGACTTCTTCACCATGGGTCAGCTTGTTGCTTTCGACGCTCTCTCTCGTAACGAGTCTTGCGGTGGTCACTTCCGTGAGGAGTATCAGACCGAGGAAGGCGAGGCTAAGCGTGATGACGAGAACTACTTCTACGTAGGCTGCTGGGAGTATAAAGGCAAGGGCGTAGAGCCTGAGCTCTCTAAGGAGCCCCTGGAGTACGAGGCAATCAAGGTACAGACACGTAATTATAAGAACTAAGCCTCACCCCCAACCCCTCTCCAAGGGGAGAGGGGAGTAGATAGTTCTGCTAGATAAATAATAATAGAGTAATAACCAAATATAAAAAAGTCCTCATGACCAGTCCCTCTGCGACAGCGGAATAGCAAGAGTAACCACTCCCCTCTCCCATCGGAGAGGGGCTGGGGGTGAGGCTTTTAATTGTTATGGCAAGAAATATTTCATTTACAATAAAGTTCTGGCGCCAGAACGGCCCCAAGGACCAGGGACATTTCGATACCCACGAAATGCACGATATTCCCGACGACACCTCATTCCTGGAGATGCTTGACATCCTGAACGAGGAACTTATCAACGAAGGCAAGGAGCCATTCGTGTTCGACCACGACTGCCGCGAGGGTATCTGCGGTATGTGCTCACTCTACATCAATGGTACACCTCACGGACTGACCGAGCGTGGCGCTACCACCTGTCAGCTCTACATGCGCCGCTTCAACGATGGCGACGTGATCACCGTTGAGCCTTGGCGTTCAGCTGCCTTCCCCGTGATCAAAGACTGTATGGTAGATCGCAACGCCTTCGATAAGATTATCCAGGCAGGTGGCTACACCACCATCCGCACCGGTCAGGCTCAGGATGCCAACGCTATCCTGATTCCTAAGGAGGATGCCGACGAGGCTATGGACTGCGCATCTTGCATCGGCTGTGGCGCTTGCGTTGCAGCATGTAAGAACGGTTCAGCCATGCTGTTCGTTTCGTCTAAGGTCAGCCAGCTGGCTCTGCTTCCCCAGGGTCGCGTTGAGGCAGCTCGTCGTGTGAAGAACATGATTGCCAAGATGGACGAGCTGGGCTTCGGTAACTGTACCAACACCCGTGCTTGTGAGGCTGTATGTCCTAAGAATGAGACCATCGCTAATATCGCTCGTCTGAACCGCGAGATGATCAAGGCCAAGATGGCTGACTAAAGTTGGTGACTTTAGTCAAGGCTTTTGAGCAGACTAAGTCATAGACATTATTTATTATAAAATAGCGTCGTAGCGTAAAAACTGCGGCGCTTTTTTATTTGCCCTCGAAAATGGCGCGTGCCACCTTGTTGAGCTGCAGACACTGGTTGCGCTATCCATCATCCGTGGTGCAAAAGAATAACATATTTGTGCCAAAGTACAACTTATTTGGTTTATTGAGAAATTTGTGCAAAATAAAATGGGTATCGTGTAGTTTTTGTATCTTTGCTGCGTCTAAAGGGTAAAGCAATACAGAAAAAACAAAGAAATGAATGATCTAGAAAAACAGTTTGCGCAAACCATAAAAAAGCATCGCAGCACGATATATACCGTGTGCTACATGTTCTCGCAGGATGCCGACGAGGTGGAAGACCTCTTTCAAGAGGTGCTGGTAAACCTGTGGAAGGGTTTCAAAGGGTTCGAGCAGCGATCCGACATCAATACGTGGATCTATCGCGTCGCCCTGAATACCTGTATCTCGCAAAACAGGAAGAAGAAACGCAGGCAGATGGAGGTACACATCACGATGGACATCAACCTGTTCAAGAACAGCGACGAGGATACCCGCCAGGTAGATATGCTCCACAAGCGCATCTCGCGCCTGCAGCCCTTCGATCGCGCCATCGTACTGCTGTGGCTCGAGAATCTGCCCTACGAAGAGATAGGTCAGATAGTAGGTATCACGGCCAAGAATGTCAGTGTGCGCCTGCATCGCATTCGCGAACAACTGAAGCAAATGTCTAACGATTAAAAACGCTAACCCACTATGAATGATAATTTCGAACTTGAGAATATGCGACAGCAGATGGATCTGCTGAAGCAGAAACTGGCCCAGCAGGAGATTGTGAACGACGCTTTGATTCGTCAGTCGGTGAAGAAGAATACCTCTTACGTCAACAGAAACTATCGTTTACTCTTCATTCTGGACATCATCTTTATCCCATTGTTCTATCTTATATTCTGTAATTATATGCACCAGCCAGTGTGGTTGTGGCTCTACGTCGCCGTAGGCCTGCTTTACGATGCCTGGCACCGCTGCCGGATATTCCGACTGATAGGCGATAGCCATCTGTTCGAGCAGTCGTTGCTGGAGGTACGCAAGAAGGTGCTGAAGGTGAAGAAGTACGAGCGCATCTTTAACATCATCTCCTATCCCCTTCTGTTCCTATGGTTCGTCCTGTTTTTCTACAACGAATATCTCATAGCCCATTACCCCTCAGTGTTTCATACGGTAATCTGCTTTATTTTCGCCGTTGTCTTAGGTTTTGGTTTAGGCTATTCTTTTGACCGAAAAGTGACAAAGCACTATCAGGAGATTCTCCAGCAGATAGAGGACGTCACGCAGAGCGAGGAGTAAACATCGCGTGCTGCCATATAGGCCGAATGGGCCACTCATAGTCTCCCATTTGGAGGCCGTGAGTGGCCCTTCTGCTTTTATAGCGGGAAAGGGGCACTATCCGACCGCGGGGACGCCCCCGAGATATGTTTTAAAAATGAATAAAAATGGTATCTTTTTTCCTTTTTCTCGGTAAATCATCGTACCTTTGCAGCCAAATAGTGACAAAGACTATCAAAGACTACCATTATCACAAACAAACATGAAAAAGAAACTGATGACCTTCGGTATTTCGGCAGCTATGCTGTCAAGTGCGATGGTGCAGCTAAGCAGCTGTACTAACGCTAAACACGAGAACCCGCTGTTGCAGGAAAGCACCCTTCCCTATGGCGCACCTGACTTCAGCAAGATTGAACCCTCCGACTATCTGCCCGCTTTCGAGACCGCTATTGCTCAGAAGCGCGAGGAGATCAAGCAGATTATCGATAACCAGGACTCTGCCACCTTCGAAAACACCATCCTCGCTCTTGAGGAAAGCGGACGCACGCTCGACCGCGTGAGTCGTGTGTTCTTCGCCCTGACAGAGGCCGACAAGACCCCAGAGATCAGCGAGACCGAGAAGAAAGTGCAGCCCATGCTGACCGACCTTGACAACGAGATCACCTTCAACAAGGCACTTTTCGAGCGCATCAAGGCTGTCTATGACCGCGAGCACGACAGTCTGCAGGGCGAAGACCAGAAGCTGTTGGAAGAGATCTACAAAGGTTTCGTGCTGAGCGGTGCCCTGTTGTCTGACGAGAAGATGGCACGTATGAAGGAAATCAACCTGCGCATCTCTGAGCTTCAGCAGCAGTGGGGCGACCTCTTGCAGGAAGCCACCAACAATGCAGTGGTGTGGGTCGATAAGAAAGAAGACCTGGCCGGTCTCAGCGAAGCCGACATCGCCCAGTGTGCCAAGGATGCAGAGAGCCGTGGCGGCAAGGCCCCCTATGCCATTGTCATTGTCAACACCACCCAGCAGGCTCCTCTGGCCAGCCTCGACAACCGCGAGCTGCGCAAGAAAGTCTTCGAGGCATCTGTCAATCGCAGCAACGGCACGGGCCAGTACAACACCTTCCCCATTGCCGTAGAGATTGCCAAGTTGCGTGCCGAGCAGGCCGAGATTATGGGTTATCCTAACTATGCCTCTTACTCTCTGGAGCGCACCATGGCTAAGACGCCCGACAATGTCTATGCCTTCCTGAAGAATCTCATTGCCCAGTACACGCCTGTAGCCCAGGCCGAGACCAAGGCCATCGAGGACTATGCCCGCAAGACGCAGGGTGCCGACTTCCAGTTGCAGCCCTACGACCGTTTCTACTATTCTGCCAAGATGAAGAAAGAGCTGCTCAACATCTCTGAAGACGAGGTGAAGCCCTATTTCAATGTTGACAGCGTGCTCATCAACGGCGTCTTCTATGCCGCCAATCTGGCTTATGGACTCACCTTCAAGGAGCGCACCGACATCCCCACCTACCATCCCGACATGCGTGTCTATGAGGTTATCGACAAGGATGGCAATCCTAAGGCCCTCTTCTATTGCGACTATTTCCGTCGTCCCACCAAGCGTGGCGGTGCCTGGATGGATGGTTTCCAGAAGCAGAGTCGCCAGCGCAACCAGCTGCCCATCATCTTCAACGTCTGCAACAGTGCCAAGGCACCAGAGGGCCAGCCCTCGCTGCTGACCTGGGACGAGGTGACCACCATGTTCCACGAGTTCGGTCATGCCCTCCACGGCATACTCTCCGACTGTCAGTATCACATGCTCAGCGGCACCAGCGTGGCTCGCGACTTTGTCGAGATGCCCTCGCAGTTCAACGAGTCGTTTGCCTCTATCCCCGAGGTCTTCGACCACTATGCCCGTCACTATCAGACCCACGAGGCCATGCCTGTCGAGCTGAAGGAACGCATGCTGAAGAGCATCAACTTCCAGCCTGCCTACGCACTGGGCGAGAACCTCGCCGCCACCTGTGTTGATCTGGCATGGCATATGCTCGCCTCAAATGATGTACCCACGGCCGACAATGCCATGGCTTTCGAGACCGAAGCCCTTCGTCAGGTAGGCTTGCTCGACACACAGATTCCTCCTCGCTATTCTACCAGCTACTTCAACCACGTATGGGGTGGAGGCTATGCTGCAGGCTACTACAGTTATCTGTGGACCGAGGTATTGGCCGTCAACATCACCGACGTCTTTGCTCAGCGTGGCGCTTTGAAGCGCGAGACCGGTCTGGACTTCTGCGACAAGGTGCTGAGCCGTGGTAACACCGGCGACCTGATGCAGATGTTCTCCGAATTCACCGGCATGCAGCAGCCCGATGCTTCCAGTCTGGTCCGTGCCAGATTGGGTATCTAATCTGAAGTCATGCGAATACAATCCGCATACAATAAACGAAAGAGCGTAGCACGTCACACTGCTACGCTCTTTTTCTTTCCCCCCATATCTCCTCCCCCTTGGGGAGGTCGGGAGGGGGTTGTGGTGGAGGTCGGGAGGGGGTCTTCTTTCTGTTAAATTATTCCAAAGAAGATGCTGCCTTTTTGCCCCTTTCGGCTTTTTTGCTTAGTTTTGCAGCAACCATCAACTGAAAACATGTAGCGTTTTTACGTCATTGCAATGAAACAGCAGGAAAAGATTACCGAACAACCGTCGCACTTCGACCACCTGGAACAGATGTCCGTGGGCGAACTCCTGGCACATATCAACGAGGAAGACCTGACGGTGGCCGAGGCCGTACGCAAGGCATTGCCACAGGTCGAGGCCCTGGTGGTGGCCATCGAACAGCGCATGCGCCGCGGTGGCAGACTGTTTTATGTGGGTGCCGGCACCAGCGGTCGTCTTGGTGTGCTCGATGCCAGCGAACTGCCCCCAACGTTTGGTGTGCCCGAAGGCATGGTCATCGGTCTCATTGCCGGTGGCGACCATGCCCTGCGCCATGCCGTAGAGGGTGCCGAGGATGTGGCCGAACAAGGGTGGAACGACCTCTTGTCCTATCAGCCTACGCCCGATGATACCGTGATAGGCATTGCCGCTTCGGGCACCACGCCCTATGTCGTCGGTGCTGTCCGTCAGGCCCATGCCTGCGGTTCGCTCACAGGTTGCCTCACCAGCAATCCCAACAGTCCGCTGGCTGCCGTCTCCGACCATCCCGTCGAGACCATTGTCGGTCCTGAGTTCGTCACCGGCTCCAGTCGTATGAAGAGCGGCACCGCCCAGAAGATGGTGCTGAACATGATTTCCACCTCGCTGATGATTCGCCTGGGTCGCGTAAGTGGTAATCGCATGGTGAAGATGCAACTCACCAACGCCAAACTCATAGACCGTGGCACACGCATGATTCAGGAGTCCCTCGGCCTGGACTATGAA
>JAILHK010000046.1 GCA_024695815.1 Prevotella sp. | reverse complement strand
TACCGACGACCTGTGCCGCCACATCTCCAAGCACGGTACCATCTACACCTCCGATGTGGTGAAGGGTGTCATCGAGCGCTTCGTGCTCTGCTTCGAGGAGCTGCTGCACGAGGGCTACAAGATCAAGCTCGACGGTCTGGGTACGTTCTCGCTGAAGATGAGTACCATAGGTGCTGGATCGGCGGAGGAGTTCGGAGTGCAGAACATCAGAAAACTGCAGGTGAAGTTCAACGGCGACAAGAAGAAGTTCTCGGAGTACGCTGGTCCTACGTTCAAGAAGAACGCTCGCTTCGAGATTGAGCCAGATGCTAGTGAAAATGAAAAGGAGCAGGGGGAGAATGAGGACTTGGACTAACCCCTCCCTTCAAGGGGAGGGGCAGAGGTGGGGTCTGTATCTCCATTTGCAGTTAGAACAATACTGACCCCACCCCCGACCCCTCCCCTACATGGGAGGGGAGTGGGTCCCTGTTTTTCACCTTTTGTCAAGAACAAAATCGTAATCAACCAAATTAACCGAAGAATACTATGAAGAAACTGGAAACTTGGAAGTTTGTATTGCAAACTGTTATCGCCATCCTTACGGCGATCGCCACCAGCCTCGGCGTGGCAAGTTGTATGAATTAGGAACCCCTCCCCATCCCTCCCAAAGGGAGGGGGTTAGAAGTAAGAAAGTCTCCCCCTTGGGGAGATTTAGAGGGGGTTATTTTTTTTAGACGAACCTTTGGACACTACGATTAATTTATATATCTTTGCAGCATGGAAAACAAACGAGAAAAAACAATGCGCAAGCTACTAATAACGATCGCCCTGTTTATCGTATGTCTGCACGTAGGCGCCACACCCATCGACGACCTGCTGGAACGTATAGACAAGGGAGCATCACGGAAATTCAAGGTGGAACTGAAAAGTGCCGACCACGACTTCTTCGAACTGGACCAGCAGGGACAGCGCGTGGTGGTAAGGGGCAACTCGTGGGTGAACATCGCCGTGGGCATCAACTGGTACCTGAAGTACTATGCTGGCATACACCTGACGTGGAACCACATGACAGCTCAGCTGCCAAAGATACTGCCACGCGTAGAGAAAAAGGAGCGCCACGAGACCGACCTAAAGTTGCGCTATGCCTACAACTACTGTACGTTTTCTTACTCCATGGCTTTCTGGGACTGGGAGCGTTGGCAACAAGAGATTGACTGGTTGGCTCTGCACGGTGTCAACATGCCACTGGCCATTGTGGGCGAAGAGTGCGTGTGGCGCGAGATGCTGCTGAAGCTGGGATACTGCGAGGAACAGATAGGAAAATTCATTGCAGGACCGGCTTTCTTGGCGTGGTGGGAGATGAACAACCTGGAAGGATGGGGCGGACCACTCCCACGCTCATGGTACGACCGCCAAGCACGGCTTCAACGACAGATACTGAAACGCATGAAAGAACTGGGCATGCACCCCGTGCTGCCTGGCTATTGCGGTATGATGCCGTCAGACTATACCAACGACAAGAAAGTGCTGTGGAATGGCTTTACACGTCCTTCAAACGTACCAACCACCGACCCGCGCTTCGATGATATCAGCAAACTATACTACGACGAGCTGACACGGCTCTACGGTAAGGCCGACTACTACTCGATGGACCCTTTCCATGAGAGCAGCGACGATACTTCTATTGATTATGCTGAAGCTGGACGTAAACTCATGACGGCCATGAAACGGATAAACCCACGGGCCACATGGGTGATTCAGGGTTGGACCGAGAATCCTCGACCTGAGATGATTGATGCCCTTAAGCCTGGCGACCTGCTTATATTGGACCTGTTCTCGGAATGTCGCCCCATGTATGGTGCACCATCAATTTGGCGTCGTAAGGATGGTTACAAACAACACCAATGGTTGTTCTGCTTGCTCCAGAACTTTGGCGCCAACGTAGGTTTGCATGGTCGCATGGATCAACTATTAGACAACTTCTACAACGTCAACCAGCCCACCATGAAAGGCATCGGCTTCACCATGGAGGGCACCGAGAACAACCCCGTGATGTTTGAACTGATGAGCGAGCTGCCCTGGCGCCCCCAAAAGTTCGAAAAAGAACAGTGGGTCAAAGGCTATGTACATGCCAGATATGGCCTTTCTGTGGGAGCGGACGCCAACACCATGGAGGACCAAAACGCCTCTCACTTCTCCGCTCGAGCTTGCTCGCTTTCCTCAGAAAGAACTCTCACTTCTCACTTAGAAGATGCTTGGCTCCTTCTTGCCCGCACCATATACAACTGTCCGGCTGGCAACAACCAGCAGGGGCCTCACGAGAGCATTTTCTGTGGACGACCTTCACTGAACAACTTTCAAGCTTCATCGTGGTCGAAGATGAAGAACTACTACAGTCCGACATCAACCCTTGAAGCAGCACGACTCTTTTTGAAAGGCATAACCCCTCTGTTATCCGACACAGAAAACGGAGGGCACTCTTCGTCAACAGCCAGAGACATATGCATTTACGACCTTGTTGACATAACCCGTCAGGCGCTGGCCGACCAGGCTCGCGTGCAGTATCAGCACACCATTGCCGACTATAAGGCCTTCGACATTGATGCTTTCCGCCGCGACAGTCAGCGTTTCCTTGATATGCTCCTATTGCAAGACGAGCTGTTAGGCACTTGTCGAGAGTTCCGACTGGGCCACTGGCTGGAGGCAGCCAAACACTGTGGTACCACCACCGAAGAGCAACAACTCTACGAATGGAATGCACGTGTGCAGATTACCACGTGGGGAAATCGCTACTGCGCTGATACTGGAGGACTCCGCGACTATGCCCACAAGGAATGGCAGGGACTACTAAAGGATTTCTATTATCCCCGTTGGAAAACTTATTTCGATGCTCTCCTGGCACAAATGGAAGCACAATTGCATCCACAACCCGAGCTATTGGGTGGCGGACCTAATGCCAACAAGACTGCTGCCGAACTCTTTGCAATGGCTCTGCCACAAGAGGTAGTCATCGACTGGTATGCCATGGAAGAGCCTTGGACAAAGGCTCATAACATCTACTCTGCAGAACCTGAGGGTAATGCCCTACAGGTAGCTCAGAAAATCATGAAATTTCTCTATGGAAAATAAACAAAGACTGCTGTCGCTGGACATCCTGCGCGGCATGACCGTAGCTGGCATGATATTAGTAAACAATGGCTACGGCGAATCGTTCACCATGCTGGGACACTCTCGATGGAACGGACTGACGCCCTGCGACCTGGTTTTCCCGTTCTTTCTTTTCATCGTTGGCATTGCTTGTTATTTGTCACTGGCTAAAGGAGGATTCACCCCCACCCCACAAACACTGCGACGCATTGCCAAGCGTACGATATTACTCTTCGTGATAGGCCTGGCCATCAACTGGTTTCATGATGCCCTGAAAGGCGACCCTCTAGGATTCGACCACCTGCGTCTGTGGGCGGTAATGCAACGAATAGCCCTATGTTATGGCGCTGTATCACTCATCGCGCTATACATGAATCATCGTTACATCGTGCCTCTTGTCATAGCGCTTTTGAGCGGATATACATTATTAATAATATGGGGCAATGGCTATAGCGAGGATGCCACACAGAACATACTGGCACGGGCCGACAGGAGCCTGTTTGGCTACGCCCATCTCTACCACAAGAGTCCTGTGGATCCCGAAGGACTGCTAGGCACCATCTCAAGCATTGCCCACGTACTGATTGGTTTCTACTGCGGTAAGGCA
The DNA here is from genome assembly GCA_024695815.1 of Prevotella sp. Lineage (GTDB taxonomy): Bacteria > Bacteroidota > Bacteroidia > Bacteroidales > Bacteroidaceae > Prevotella. The sequence goes on along the minus strand of JAILHK010000046.1, from coordinate 23,436 downwards.
ATCTACATGGCTAAAAGCGTGGAACACAAGGTAATGGGACTCTTCGTTATTGGTACTGTATGCTTGGTGGCGGGCTATCTACTGAGCTTCGGACTACCACTAAACAAACGCATCTGGAGCCCCTCATACGTATTGGTAACCTGTGCGCTGGCAGCCTTGCTGCAAGCCCTGTTGATGTGGCTGATTGACATTCGTCAAAAAAACAGATGGTCTGAGCCTTTCCGCGTCTTTGGAATGAATGCGCTGGCTCTCTACGTGGCAAGTGAGTTACTCTCCATCATTTTCAATCAAACTGGTATTAACAACCTCGTTTACAACGCATTACACACGTTTATCATCCCACTCAAATGGACTTCATTGGCCTACGCACTCACTTTCGTAGCGCTAAACTATGCTATTGGTTACGCACTCTACCGAAAGCAAATTTATATTAAATTATGAACAGTATCAGTTTTTTTTAGTAACTTTGCGGCCTAAAAGAATATATTCGAATATAAAGATATGAACGTACTTGAACTGACTGAACAAGAAATTCTTCGCCGACAGTCGCTCGACGAACTGCGCAAGATGGGCATCAACCCCTACCCTGCTGCAGAGTATTCCGTAAATGCATGGAGCACAGATATCATTGAAAACTTTGAGGACCTGCCCGTCATCGGTAAGGATGAAGAAGGCAACGATGTGCGCGAGACTGCCACACCCGAGAACAGCCGCATGGTGAGCATCGCCGGCCGTATCATGAGCAAGAGCATCATGGGTAAGGCTGCCTTTGCCAAACTGCAGGACTCTAAGGGGCGCATACAGGTGTATGTGCAGCGCGACTCTATCTGTCCCAATGAGAATAAAGACCTCTACAACATTGTTTTCAAGAAGTTGCTGGATTTGGGCGACTTCATCGGTGTAAAGGGCTACGTATTCCGTACCAAGACGGGCGAAATCAGTGTTCACGTCATGGAGATGACCGTACTGAGCAAGAGTCTGAAGCCACTGCCCGTGGTGAAAACCGATGCCGACGGAAAGGTTTACGACGCCTTCGACGATCCCGAGCTTCGCTATCGTCAGCGCTACGTTGACTTGATTGTAAATGCAGGCGTAAAAGATACGTTCCTCAAGCGTGCCACCATCATTCGCACCATGCGTAGCATTCTGGACAATGCTGGCTACACCGAGGTGGACACACCTATCCTGCAAAACATCGCTGGTGGTGCATCGGCTCGTCCGTTCATCACACACTTCAATGCCCTGAATCAGGACATGTATATGCGTATTGCCACAGAGCTCTATCTGAAGCGCCTCATCGTGGGTGGCTTCGAGGGTGTCTATGAGATGGGTAAGAACTTCCGCAACGAGGGTATGGACAAGACCCACAACCCAGAGTTCACCTGCATGGAGCTCTATGTGAGCTACAAAGACCTGCTGTGGGGTATGACATTCACCGAGCAGATGTTGGAGAAGATCTGTACGGCCGTAAACGGCAAGCCCGAGGTCGAGATCGACGGTAAGGTGATTTCTTTCAAGGCCCCCTTCCGCCGTCTGCCTATCCTCGATGCCATCAAAGAAAAGACTGGTTTCGACTGCGACGGCAAGAGCGAGGATGAGATTCGTCAGTTCTGCCTCTCAAAGGGTATGGATGTAGACGAGACCATGGGTAAGGGTAAGCTCATCGACGAACTCTTTGGCGAGTTCTGCGAAGGCAGCTTTATTCAGCCCACCTTCATCACAGACTATCCCGTGGAGATGTCGCCCCTGACCAAGATGCACCGTTCTAAGCCCGGCCTTACCGAGCGTTTCGAGCTGATGGTCAACGGTAAGGAGTTGGCCAATGCCTACTCTGAGCTGAACGACCCCATCGACCAGGAGGAGCGCTTCAAGGAGCAGATGCGACTGGCCGACAAGGGCGACGACGAGGCTATGATTATCGACCACGACTTCTTGCGTGCTCTGCAGTACGGCATGCCACCAACCTTCGGTATTGGTATCGGTATCGACCGTCTGGTGATGTTGCTCACTGGTAAGTTTGCCATCGGCGAGGTGATGCTGTTCCCACAGATGAAACCTGAGAAAAAAGCACCTCAGAGCAGCATCCAGGAGTGGGCCGCAATTGGCGTAGCCGAGGATTGGGTCTATGTACTGCGTAAGGCTGGTTTCTATTTGATTCAAGATATCAAGAACGAGAAGCCTCAGGGCTTGCAGCAGAAGATCGGCGACATCGTCAAGAAATACAAGCTCGACCTGCAGAAGCCAAGTGTTGACGAGGTAGCAGCTTGGATTGAAAAGGCACAAGCCTAATTTCAATTAGCAATTAATCTCATGTTCGACTGCGGAAAAATAGCAATCATCGGTGGTGGCAGCTGGGCAACAGCTATAGCCAAGATTGTGGTGAGCCATACGCACCACATAGGTTGGTATATGCGTCGCGATGATCAGATAGAAGATTTCAAGCGACTGAACCACAACCCAAGATACCTGACCGGTGTTCACTTCAACATCAACGAGATTGAGTTCGATAGCGACCTCAACAAGATTGTAGAGAAGTACGACACACTGGTATTTGTGGTACCATCGCCCTATCTGAAGAATCACCTGAGAAAGCTGAAGACACGTCTCAAGGATAAGTTCATTGTAACAGCCATCAAGGGTATCGTGCCCGACGAGAACCTCATCTGTTCGGAGTATTTCCATCAGGTGTTCGACGTGTCACACGACAACCTGGCTTGTTTGGGAGGTCCCTCGCATGCTGAAGAGGTGGCATTGGAACGACTGAGCTACCTCACCGTGGGATGCGCCAACCTGGAAAAAGCACAAGCCTTTGCCGACGTTCTGACCAGCCAGTTTATCAAGACCAAGACATCGACCGATGTCATCGGCATTGAATACTCGTCGGTGCTAAAGAACGTATATGCTATCGCTGCCGGCATCTGCAACGGACTGAAGTTTGGCGACAACTTCCAAGCCGTGCTGATGGCTAACTCGGTACAGGAGATGGCGCGCTTCCTACAAGCGGTACACCCCATCGAGCGCAACGTGTGCGACTCAGTCTATCTGGGCGACCTGCTGGTGACTGGCTACTCAAACTTCTCGCGCAACCGCGTTTTCGGTACCATGATTGGTAAGGGCTATTCCGTAAAGAGCGCACAGATGGAGATGGAGATGATAGCCGAGGGCTACTTCGGCACCAAGTGCATGAAGGAGATCAATCGCCACTGGCACGTCAACATGCCCATCCTCGATGCCGTCTATAACATCCTATACGAGCGCATCACCCCACAGATTGAGATTAAATTGCTGACAGATTCATTCAGATAACAAATAGTAAACATACAACAACACTTTATATAGTAAGAAATGAAAAGTATTAGTCTTGACATCACAAAGGCAGCTTGCTTTCTTGAAGCAGGCGCAGTGAAGGCTTTCGAGCCTAAAGTGAAAGCCGCACAAGAGGCTTTAGAGAACGGCACATGCCCTGGCAACGACTTCCTCGGCTGGTTGCATCTGCCCTCATCTATCACACCCGCATTCCTCGACGAGATTCAGGCCACAGCCAACGTGCTGCGCGAGAACTGCGAGGCTATCGTCGTAGCAGGTATCGGTGGTTCATATCTGGGTGCACGCGCTGTCATCGAGTCGCTGAGCAACTCGTTCGCATGGCTCATCCAGGACAAGAAGAACCCCACCATCCTCTTTGCAGGCAATAACATCGGTGAAGACTATCTGTTCGAACTGACAGAATACCTGAAAGGAAAGAAATTCGGCGTCATCAACATCTCTAAGAGTGGTACCACCACCGAGACTGCTCTGACCTTCCGTCTGCTGAAGAAGCAGTGCGAGGCTCAGCGTGGTAAGGAAGAGGCAAAGAAGGTGATCGTGGCTGTTACCGACGCTAAGCGCGGTGCTGCACGTACCTGTGCTGATAAGGAAGGCTACAAGAGCTTCATCATCCCCGACAACGTGGGTGGTCGTTTCTCTGTGCTGACTCCTGTAGGTCTGCTGCCTATTGCTTGTGCTGGTTTCGATGTAAAGGCACTTGTTTCTGGTGCTCAGGATATGGAGAAGGCTTGTGGCAAGGATGTTCCCTTCGAGCAGAACCTCGCTGCACAGTATGCTGCCGTACGTAACGGTCTCTATCAGAACGGCAAGAAGATTGAGATCATGGTGAACTACCAGCCAAAGCTGCATTTCTTCTCTGAATGGTGGAAGCAGCTCTATGGAGAGTCAGAGGGTAAGGACGGCAAGGGCATCTTCCCTGCAAGCGTTGACTTCACCACCGACCTGCACTCTATGGGTCAGTGGATTCAGGAAGGCGAGCGCACCATCTTCGAGACTGTCATCTCAGTTGAGGAGCCTGAGAAAAAGCTGCTCTTCCCCGAGGATGAAGAGAACCTGGATGGTCTGAACTTCCTGGCCGGCAAGCGTGTTGACGAGGTCAACAAGATGGCTGAGCTGGGTACACGTCTGGCTCACGTGGATGGCGGTGTGCCCAACATGCGCATCAGCGTTCCACAGCTCAACGAGTACTACATCGGTCAGCTCATCTACTTCTTCGAGATTGCTTGCGGCATCAGCGGCAACATCCTCGAGGTGAACCCATTCAACCAGCCTGGTGTAGAGGCATACAAGAAGAACATGTTTGCCCTGCTCGAGAAGCCTGGCTATGAGGCTGAGACAAAGGCTATCAAGGCTCGCCTTGAAAGTGAGAAATAAAAAAGATGACAGAACAAGTTATTCAAGGATACTTAGAGAAGCACGGCTTCGGGCTCTTCAGCCCGAAAGCCGTGCTTTTTGATATGGACGGGGTGCTCTACGACTCTATGCCAAACCATGCCATTGCGTGGCAAGAGTCAATGAAGACCTTTGGCATACACATGACAGCCAACGATGCCTACGCCACTGAAGGAGCACGTGGTATCGACACCATACGTATGATGGTGAAACAACAACAAGGACGCGATATCTCGTTGGAAGAAGCTCAACGCATGTACGACGAGAAGACCCGTCTGTTTCATCTGATGCCTGAAGCCAAGATGATGACTGGCATACAGGAACTGATGAAGAAAATACATGCTGACGGTTTGTCTATCGGTGTGGTTACAGGCAGTGGACAGCGTCCTTTGATAGAACGACTGCTACACGATTTCAGTGACTACCTGGACGAGAGTCGCATCGTCACTGCCTACGACGTGAAACGTGGGAAGCCATACCCAGATCCCTATCTGATGGGACTCGAGAAAGCAGGCAATCTGAAACCATGGGAAGCTATCGTTGTAGAGAATGCGCCCTTAGGCGTGAAAGCAGGTGTAGCAGCCCGCATATTCACTATTGCAGTAAATACGGGGCCGCTTGAAGACGATATTCTGAAAAGCGCAGGAGCTAATCTGGTATTCCCAACGATGGTATCGTTGGCAGAACACTGGGCAATTTAAAAATACTACTAATCAGTTATTGCCCTGAATCTTCAGCGTCATCGTCAAATTCATCTAACATATCATTATCCACCTTGATGGCCATCCCCTGCTGAGCATTGATGGTCAACTCGAGTGGAAGATATTCATCATCCAACGCATCGGGGTGGGCTATTGCTACAGAGAACTCCAGCTCGCCATTATCCACCTCGTTGAAACGCATGCTTGACAACAGGCCGTTGCGCTGATAGTCGGCATTCAGATAAGAAGCGAACGTGCTTTTCGAGAATTTCTTGTGGAAGAAAACCGACTGGTCACTTCTCAACACAGTCAACGTCACATAGTTATCTTTATACTTTTGTCCTATCTCGTCAGAGAGCATCGGCAGACTGTCGCTTGCTGTGCGGTCTATCTTGACATAATAAACAGCATTCTTCCAGCGAACAGTGTCAGACAGATGTTCGTCGTTCATAGCGATAGGAGCCTGTGGACGTTTAGGCACATACTTTGTCGTTATGATATCTTCTTGTTTCTTTTTCTCTTTACAGGCGCCGAGCATCATGATGCCGGCAACCAGCATGATTGGTAGCAAATATCTCATAGTGGGGGCAAAGATACGAAAAGTTGCGAAAAGTGCAAAAGGAATAAAGAAGAAATCAACAAAAAAAACGCAAAGAGCATCGTGAGCTCATTGCGTTTCTCTTTTATCCCAATTTACAATCTTAATCCTTTTTTGGGCGTCGGTCACCATTAAAACGAGGATTCTGTCGCATCATTTTCTTCACGTCTTCAGTATATGCCTTGTACTGTTTCTCAGTAAAGATGGTCTTCAGCTCAGCCTCATACGCCTCTTGATTCTTGCGCATTGCCTGGCGGATAGAATCTCTGTTAGCCTGCGATAAGTGCTGTCTCATCTGCTGGCCACCATTGCGCTGCATACCACCATGACGTCCGCCACGCATGCCGCGCTCGCCACGCATATTCTTGGCATACTTTGCATTCAGTTCTTTCAACTTAGCCGTTTGTTCCTCGTTAAGTCCATAGTTCTCCGCCATCTTCTTGGTGCGCTTATTAATCATCTCAGTAGGATTAAACTGTCTGCGGTTCTGCTTCACACGAGTTGAATCTTGAGCTACTGCACTCATACTGATGGTCATCATGGCGACCAACGCTAAAACTATCTTTTTCATTGTCTTTTTCCTCTTTCTTTTTAGTTTGTTAATACTCTGTTTTTTCGTTGCAACTATTTCTATGATGCAACCAGGCAAGAAAAGTTTAACGACAAATGATGTATTAATAAATTTTAGCAATCTCGAGTACAGTCAAGACCCCATTTTCCACTTTGAAACGAACATCCTTACCGGCAAACGGCATTCCATAGACACGCGATTCATCGTGATGATAGCGAGGACGTGGATCTTGAGAGAGCACCTGACGCAGTCCCTTCAGTTCCACCTTAGAAAACTGCGAGGCCAAGGCGTCGGGCAGTTGTACGGTGAGTGGTTGCCACTCCACCCTATCTACGAAACCACTACGTGCATCAGGACGACTGTCGGCATACACCACATAAGGTTTAATATCATAGATAGGCGTTCCATCCATCAGGTCGGCACCAGCCACATGTATCACCGGACCATCCGGAGTGTTTATCTCCACCTTATTAATATATACGCACGAGAGTCCCAGACGGTTGGGACGGAAGGGCGAACGCGAGGCGAACACCCCCACTCGCTCGTTACCTCCCAGTCGTGGTGGGCGCACAGTCAGGTTAGCATTCTCCACGCGATTGCCGCTGAACTCCCATATCAACCAGAGGTAGTCGAACTGGTCAAGTCCACGTATCGCATCAGGATTCTGAAACTCTGGTACAAAAACGATGGTGCCCTGCAAGTCGTTCATCAATCCACTTTGTCGAGGAATGCCAAACTTAGAGGCCATGGGCGAATGGAAATAAGCTATAGGTTCAATGTTCATCTTTACGAAACGATTTAGAAAGTGGCACGCAACAAGATGCGGATGCCCTGTTTGCTGACGCCGGGGTTGTCCAGGTACGACAGACGTCTCACATACTGTACCTGTAATATCTTGAATATGTTGTGAACACCAACAGACAGTTCCCAGTAGGGTTTATGACCATCCATCACATTGTAGGCGCCATCAGGGAAAGCCATCAGGATGTCGCTCTGCGCATTCTCAGCCAAACAAGGGTTGTTTTTATCTGTCAGACTACCCCACAAGCACTTCACGCCTACCCATTCACGCCATTTCAGATGACGCAGCAACGGGATACGGTTGAAAATCTTGCCATTCATGTTCCAGTCGATCATCAGCGAAGCATAACGGTCGTTCAAGAACTCCATATTGTTCAACAGGTTGAACGACTCACGCTGCAACACATAACTTAAGTTGGAGGCCGGCATGATTAGCAGCGGATAAGGAACCTGGTTCCACTGGGCACCCACCTTGAGATAGGTATCCACACGTCCCCATGCCATTGGCAACCAGAAACGATTAGAGAACTGCGCTTCCGTGAAGTTATAGTTATAGTGTCCACCCAGCACGCCATCGAAGCCCATCGTATGTTTCAACTCCAAGACGTTAATCTCCTTGTTCAGCACATGACGTCGCTGCTTGGTGTTCACATAGGTCTCGCCTGGCGACAGACGGATACCGACGGTAGCTTCCGTATAGCGTAGCGACGTCAGCAACTGTTGGTCACGGAGCCTTTTCATCTCCATGCTGCCAATAGATGTCACCTTCTCGGTCTTTGCCTCTAGCAAATACTTGATGCCCCACTCTTTCTCGTATTCAAACTTCAGCGACTGGGTATTATAGAAGAACATCTTGTCCACATCCGTCACCTTGAACGACGTGAACACGTTGTCCTTGTCGGTGGTCAGGAACTTATCGCTAGGCATGGCCACATCGCGCAACGACTGGAAAGTGATGGCCTGCTTCGGAAACTCTCGAGGCAGGTACTCCGGACGATTGAAGGTATAGGTCACCTCACCACTATAGTAATTCTGCTTAGACTTTATGCCACGGGCATAATAGCCCTTCAGGAACAAGTGTGGATGAAGATTGGCGGTGGTCTGTGCACTAGCTCTTAGACGCCACTTGTCGTAGAAGTTCTGCGACACAATCGTGTTGATAGGACCAATATCAACCTTGCTGGGATGCTCCTTGGTGCCCGTCTCTAAATAGTTCTCGAAGAGCGCCTTCAAGCCAAACATGATATATTGGAAGCCCTTCATCTGTTGCATGCCTTTCACAAACTGACTCATCGAGGCTTCGCTGCGGGTCAACTCCACCTGTCGGTATTGATGCCAGAAGGCCTCATCGCGCCGCTCAGCATCGGGTGCTTTTGTCTGTTTCTTGTTTCCACCCAACAGATGGTCAGGCAAGACATCGAACGAGAAGTCGCTACGACGGGTGTTTCTCACCACCATCATCTTCTGGACGAAATCGGAAACCATCAGTTCCACAATCATATCATCGATGCCCAACACCCACTCGCCATTATCCAACTGCACAAACTCTTGCAGGCACTGCATGTTCTCTACCCAGTTCAGTTCACTGGAACCGGGAACGGTCAGTTCGCAACGGCGCACCTGGTAAGACGAGTCTGCCAACACATAGAGTTGTCCGCGGAAACCAACATCCTGTTGGTTGTTAGGTGTAAAGTCAAGATGATAACAGAGATCATTACCCACATACACGGTGTCTGTGATGTAATAGCGATAGAAAGCAATGGCATTCCGACCTATAGGACTGGTGAACGACTGTCGGAGTATCTGTATCTGGTCGTCGTAGATATCCACATCGGCAAACACATCTTTCATCACTGCCGTCAGGATATCGCCCGTCTGGAACAGGTCGTTGACACCATTTGACGTCTGCCCAATCACCACCTCTCGCTCTGTCTCTGGCTGCTTTCTGTAATATTCCTTCGTCACGGTTTCCTCGAGCGATACCGGCAGCACCAGCTTGTTGTTGTAGGGCGACACCTCCACCTGATTCAGCAGCCATGCATGTTTTTTGAACATGCCGTGGTCGATAGTCTTAGGTGTCAGGTCGTTCAGTCCCAGCATGATTTTCTGGTAGTTGCAGTACTGATAATAGTCGTGACTCTTCAACCTGTTATGACGACGATGGGCTATCACCTTCCGCATCAGTTCCACGGCAGGGTTGTTCTTTCTACTATACCTCGCACGCTTTGACTTGATCGTAACCTCCTGTATCTGTTGCGACTCGGCCGAAAGACGTATCACCAGGTGTTTGGGTGTGGACGAGGTCACATTGACCACATGCGTCACATACCCCACCGAACTGATACTCAAGGCCCAACCAATATGTCGGGGAATGGTGAACCGCCCCTCTCCGTCGCACGATACAGCCACACTGTTTCCACTATACTTGACGCTGGCATAAGGCACAGGACCTCCGTCATGAGCATCGATAACCTCGCCGGTTATCTGTGCCAATGCCGTCTGCACCATCAGCAGAAGAAGAGAAAACAGTAATATACGACGTTTCAAGCTATAGTAGTTTTTAACAATTCAACCGTGCAAAGTTACGAAATAATTTCGTAATTTCAAATAAAATATATACTTTTGCACACAACAATGAAAAGAGTACCCTTCATTCCTACCATCATAGCCACAGGCCTGGGCGCTGGCTTCTGGCCCTGGGGACCTGGCACTGCCGGTGCGGTGTTGGCTACGGTCATCTGGTTGGCATTGTCACAATTGCTGACACCAACTATCGTCATGCTCATCACTGCTGGTCTCATCCTGCTGTTTACGTGGTTGGGCACATGGGCTACAGCCAGATTGGCACCCTATTGGGGCGATGACCCCAGCAGAGTGGTCATCGACGAGATGATTGGGGTGTGGGTGCCGCTGTTGCTGGCATGCAACTGGTGGACGGCGCTGCTAGCACTACTCTTGTTTCGCTTCTTTGATATCGTGAAACCATTGGGCATCCGTTCTCTCGACAGACGTAAAGGCGCTTTCTGGGTGATGGCCGACGACCTGTTGGCTGGCATCTACTCTGCCCTTGTGCTGGCTATCATCATCTTTTTCTCAGACGCATGGGCAAGATAAAACACGAACTATGGACCTTCTGTAAAGCGCAGCTTTCAGCCCAGGCAGCCACGCTCATCGACTTTGGCATATCAATTTTTCTGGCAGAGATAGCAGGTCTATGGTATCTCTATGCCACCTTTATCGGTGCACTTACCGGAGGCATCTGCAACTGTGTATTCAACTACCGTTGGGTGTTCGACAATGAAGGATTGAAGAAGAAGAAGGTGGCCTTCCGCTATACCATCGTATGGATTGGCAGCATTCTGCTGAACACCCTCGGCACCTACGCCCTCACAGAGTTCTCCCGCTACTACTTCATCATCACCAAGGCCATTGTGTCGGTGGTGGTTGCCGTGTTCTGGAACTACCAACTGCAACGGCTCTTCGTCTATAAATCGTCACTAAAAGAATAAATTCACAACAAGTAATATGAACTACCGAGATTTTCTACAAAAGGTTATCTACATCATTATCAACCCTATCATCAAAGGAATGATTCGCATCGGGTTGACACCTAATATCGTAACTGCACTGGGATTCGTTGGCAATCTGGTGGCCACCTATTTGTTTATCAAGGCTTCCCTCGCCTTCCCCTACGAAGACTGCGAAGCCTATCCCCTCATCGCCTGGGGCGGTGGCATCATCCTCTTTGCCGGTCTGTTCGACATGATGGACGGACGCCTGGCACGTATGGGCAACATGTCTTCCACCTTTGGCGCACTTTGGGACTCTACACTCGACCGCTATAGCGAACTGGTGACCCTCTTTGGCATCTGCCTGTTGTTTATCAAAGCAGGCGACGACTGGTTCTGGATGGGCGTCACCACCTTTGCTGCCATGGTTGGATCGGTGATGGTGAGCTACGTTCGTGCACGTGCCGAAGGACTAAACATCGAGTGCAAGGTGGGATTGATGCAGCGCCCAGAGCGTGTGGTTGTCACTGCCGTGGTAGCCATCATCACGGGTTGCACACGAAACCTCTGGTGGTTGGCAGGTGGCATGATTCTCATTGCCGTACTGGCCAACGTCACCGCATTCTGGCGCATTGCTCACTGCTATAAGGAACTGAAGAAGAAAGATGAAGGAAAGTAAGCTATTCTCTCTGGAAGGCTTGTCACGTCGTGAGATTATTCTGGTCCTCGTGTGCTGTTTGATTTTCCTGTTGCTGCAGGGAATCGTTGTAGGACTCATCCCCGCACAGATTGTGATGGTGGCGCTGTTTCTCCTACTCTACTTTGCACACGACTACACCAGGAAGTTGGCGGTGGCACTTTTGCCATTTATTGCCTTTGAAATCAGCTACGACTGGATGCGCCTTTATCCCAACTATCTGGTGAACGAGGTTGACACTCAGGCCATCTACGAGACTGAAAGACAGCTGTTTGGCATCGGCGATGGCACCAGCAGCATCATCCCCGGCGAGTTCTTCATGAACCACAACCATGCCGTGGCCGACTTCATGGCTGGCATCTTCTACCTGTGTTGGGTTCCACTCCCCATTGCCTTCGGCCTCTATCTGTTTATCAAAGGCAGACGCCGCGACTATCTGCGCTTTGCACTGGCTTTTCTTTTTGTAAACTGGGTGGGATTTATTGGCTATTACATTCACCCCACAGCGCCACCTTGGTACGTGCTTCAGTATGGGTTCACCCCCGATTTCAGCACCCCAGGCAACGTGGCAGGACTGATACGTTTTGACGAGATGATTGGCATTCCCGTGTTCCAGAGCATCTACGTAAACAATTCCAACATCTTTGCAGCAGTACCCTCACTTCATGCGGCCTATATGCTCATCGCCACCATCTATAGTGTGATCAGTCGTCGTTCGTGGTTCTGCACCACCGTCTTTGCCATTGTCACCGTGGGCATCTGGTGGACAGCGGTTTATTCCTGCCACCACTACATCATCGATGTACTCTTGGGTATAGCCACTGCATGTGTGGGCGTAGCACTGTTTGAAAAGTTATTGATGAGATGGAATGTCTTCGCGCGGTTCTTCAACGCCTATACGAAATACATCGGTGAAGAAACTGCCCAAAAATAGTCATTAAACGAGGAGAAATAAAGACTCAATACATACGAAGTCACATTACAAAAGTGCCACTTTTCGAAGGGAAAAGTGACACTTTTGCCTATATTACTGAATAGGCATCTCAAACCAGAAGGTGGAACCTTCGTTCAATACCGATTCCACGCCTACCTGTCCACCCAGACTGTAGGCCAAGGTGCGACAAAGACTCAAGCCGAGGCCGGCACCCGGTATAAACTCATCGACTTTGAAGAAGCGCTCGAAGATGCGCTCATGATTCTCGGGTGCGATACCCTTACCAGTATCGCGCACCCAGACACGGATACGACCATCTACGGGAGCGTCATATCCCACCACAATGCTGCCGGCATCGGTAAACTTAACTGCATTGTTCAAGAGGTGTTTCAGGATTTCGCAGACACGGTTCAGGTCGGATGTAACCATCTGTGCCTCACAGGCAAACTGAGTAGTCATCGTGACGCCTGGCTTACAATCGTGCTGACAGCGATCTACATGCTCCGACAGAATCATGCCCAACTCAAAGTTGGTCATCACCAGTTCCTCCTCTCCAGCTTCAATCTTCGAAATACTTACCACATCATCGATGATACGCAACAACTTGGTGGTGTTCTCATTCACCAATCCCAGCAGACTCTTGCGCTCCTCCTCGTCTGTCACATCAGGCAAGATACCCGTAAAGCCCACAATTGCATTCAACGGTGTACGTATTTCATGACTGATATTGGCCACAAAAGCCGTCTTCAAGCGATCACTTTCTTCTGCTCGGTTGCGGGCTGTAATCAGCTCATTCTCAATACTCTTCTGCTCGTCAATACGCATCGTAGCACCAGCAATGGTGATAGGTTTTCCATCCACATCGCGCTCGGCAATCGTTGCGTAGCTATCAGCCCAGTAAGTATCTTTTGAGTGAGGCACATTCACCTTGTACTGCGCCCTGCCCAACTCCAAACGTCCGTTGACAAGGTCTTCAAAGTTCTTGATCACAAGCTGCCGTCCGGGCTCTTCAATTACAGAAAAGACTTCCTCAAGAGGCGTACCGGGAAGCGGTGCATAGCTATCACTACCTTCACGGAAATCATTATCGAAGGTCATCTGACGCTGCCTTACATCCAAATGCCAAGTGGACAGGTGCATTGCCTTAAGTATCAACTCGTACTCCACATTATGCTTCTTGACCTTGTCCAGCTGTTTCAGTTCATAGTCAAGATTCTTCGTAATGCCATGCTGATAGTAAAGCAACCATATCGACAACAGAATAGCGCCTATGAGTCCGGCCCATAGGAAGATGCTCGACATGCTCGATTGATGATTGACGTAAAGCAGTATTTCCTCCATATTTTGCAAAATTACGAATTAATTTCTAATAAAGAAATAAAAATGCAAAAATATTTTGTTTTTAGCCTAAGTTACATTAACTTTGCACCTTGAAACTTTTTTAAATTCAATGAACCAAGAATTCGAACTCATCGCCAAAACGTTCATGGGACTGGAACCTGTGCTGGCGAAAGAACTGACCCTGCTGGGGGCAAATAATGTACAGATTGGTAGACGCATGGTGTCGTTTACAGGTGATAAAGAAATGATGTATCGTGCGAACTTCTCGCTGCATACCGCTATCAAAATTTTGAAGCCGATTCAACATTTCAAAGCACAAAGCGCCGACGACGTTTACGAAGCTATTAAGAAAATTGATTGGAGCGAATACCTTGACAACGACCACACGTTTGCGGTCGATTCTGTGGTATTCTCTGAGGAATTCCGCCACTCTAAATTTGTAAGCTATAAAGTGAAAGATGCTATCGTGGACCAGTTCCGCGAGAAGACTGGCAAGCGCCCCAACATCTCGGTGGCCAACCCCGACCTGCGTCTTCACATCCATATTGCCGACGTGGCTCCTGGTAAGAGCGAGTGCACCCTGTGTCTCGACTCCAGCGGTGAGTCGCTGCACCGTCGTGGCTACCGTCAAGAAAGCGTTGAGGCACCTCTGAACGAAGTGCTGGCAGCCGGTATGATCCTGATGACCGGTTGGCAGGGCGAAACCGACTTTATTGACCCCATGTGTGGCAGCGGTACCTTGCTGGTAGAAGCAGCCCTCATTGCTCGCAACATGGCTCCTGGCTTGTTCCGCAAGGAATATGCCTTCGAGAAGTGGCCCGACTTCGATGCCGAGCTCTTTGACCGCATCTATAACGACGACTCTCAGGAACGCGAGTTCAAACATCATATCTACGGCTACGACATCGACATGAAGGCGGTGAACACCGCTCGCCTGAATGCCAAGGCAGCAGGCTTGACAGCCGACATCACCGTGGAGCAGCGCGACTTCAAGGACTTCGTACAGCCCAAGGAGAAGAGCATCCTGGTGTGCAACCCTCCCTACGGCGAACGTATTTCTACGCCCGACCTGCTGGGTACCTACCGTATGATTGGCGAACGTCTGAAGCATCAGTTCCTCAACAACGATGCCTGGATTTTGTCTTATCGCGAGGAGTGCTTCGAGCAGATTGGCCTGAAGCCTTCTATCAAGATACCCGTATTCAACGGTTCACTGGAATGTGAGTTCCGCAAATATCAAATCTTCGACGGCAAACTGAAGGAGTTCCGCAAGGATGGTGGCGTTGTGAAGTCTGAGGAAGAGAAGCGCCAGATGAGCGAGAAGCACCGTTTCAAGAAAAACCGCGAGTTCAAACAGCGTCTGGACGAGCAGGGCGAGAACGAGGAAAACGACATCCGTTCGTTCACTTTCCACCGTCACGACGTGAAGAGCACAAAGGACTTCAAGGGCAGCCGCGACTTCAAAGGTGGCAGAGACCGCAAAGGCGGTAAGGACTTCAAGGGCGACCGCGACTTCAAAGGCGGCAAAGAGAATCGTAATCGTGGCGGACATGAGCGTTTCGACCGCAGCAAGGGTGGTAAGAAATCTTTTAAGCGCGACCGCTATGATGAGGATTAAACCTTTCATAACGGCTCTAATGCTCGTTTTTTCATCTTTGCCCATCATGTCGCAACAGAAGCTTTTCACACTGGAAGACCTGAACTTTGGCGGTAAGAACTACCATAACCTTCGACCAGAGAACATGTTCCTCAATTGGTGGGGCGACCAACTGATGTATCAGGATGCGGAAGAAGGTGGAACAATAGACCAAAAGGGCAATAAGAAGGTGGTGTTCCAACTGAAAGAGGTGGGACCTGACTTCCACTCGGCTATGAACGCCAAATATCCGTATGCCGACAAGCCACTAGTCTTGCTGAGCAACGGCAAATGCCGCATCTTGTATAATTTCAAGACGAAGCAAACGGTATGGCAACAACCCATCAAACAGGGTGAGGCCAACCAGCATTGGAACAAGCAGTCGAAGGCTGTTGCCTTCACCCGTGACAACCAGCTCCTTGTCAGGGATGCCGACGGAAACGAGACGCAGATCACCTCCGACGGCTCTCGCGACATCGTCTATGGCGAGGCTGTTCACCGCAACGAGTTCGGTATCAACGAGGGCATCTTCTGGAGTCCCGACGGTATGAAGTTTGCCTTCTACCGCATGGACCAGTCGATGGTCACCGACTATCCTCAGGTGAACATCGACCCACGCATGGCACAACTGGAACCAGACAAATATCCAATGGCGGGCATGACTTCGCACGAGGTCAAGGTGGGTATCTACGACCTGAAGACTCAGAAGGTGACCTACCTGAGCGCTGACGACACGTATCTCACCAACATTGCTTGGAGTCCCGACGCGAAAGAGGTGTTTATGTTCGAGCTGAACCGCGATCAGAACGACTGTAAACTGAAATGCTATGATGCCGCTACAGGCAAGTATCTCTATATGCTGAACCGCGAGACCAGCGAGAAGTATGTAGAGCCGATGCACCCTATCCAGTTCTTGCCTTGGGACCAGACTCGCTTCATCATGCAGAGCCAGAAGGATGGCTTCAACCATTTGTATCTTTGTTCTGTCAAAGGCGAAATCATCAAGCCTCTGACACAGGGTTCATGGGTGGTACTCGACGTACTGGGATTCAACGAGAAAAGTCAGTCTGTCATCATCGCATCTAACGAGAAACATCCGCTGCAGCGCAACATCTACAGCGTCAGCGTGAAGACGGGCAAGCGCACTCCTCTGGACAACGGCGAGGGTGTTCACCACGCCACTCTGTCGGCCACTGGTCAGAAGCTCATCGACAAATACACCACGCCATCAATCCCCAACGCCATCAACATCATCGAAGATCCAAAGAAGACGCGTCAGCTGCTGTTGGCGAAGAATCCGTGGAGCGATTATGTGACGCCGCTGTTTGAATGCGGAACCATCAAGGCGGCCGATGGCATCACAGACCTGTACTATCGCATGGTGAAGCCCGCCAACTTTGATGCATCTAAGAAATACCCCACCGTGGTTTATGTCTATGGTGGACCTCATGCACACAACGTGGACGCTTCTTGGCACTGGTCAAGTCGTTCGTGGGAAACCTACATGGCACAGAAAGGCTACATCGTCTTTATCCTCGACAACCGTGGTTCTGAGAATCGCGGATTGGCATTCGAACAGACCACGTTCCGCCAGTTGGGACAGGTCGAGATGCAGGATCAGATGAAGGGTGTGGACTTCCTGAAGTCTCTTCCCTATGTTGACATGAACCGTCTTGGTGTCCACGGCTGGAGCTTTGGTGGATTTATGACCATCTCACTGATGACCAACTATCCCGACGTCTTCAAAGTGGGAGTCGCCGGTGGTCCTGTCATCGACTGGAAATGGTACGAGGTGATGTATGGCGAGCGCTATATGGACACGCCCGAAACTAATCCTGAGGGCTATGCCAAGACGAGCCTCATCAACAAAGCTAACCAACTGAAGGGCAAGCTGCAAATCATCATCGGCTACAACGACCCAACCTGTGTACCACAGCACACGCTTTCGTTCCTGAAAGCTTGCGCAGAGGCTGGCACACAACCCGACTTCTTCGCTTATCCTGGCGAAGGTCACAACATGAGAGGACACGCCAGCGTACATCTACACGAGCGTATCACTCAATACTTCGAAGATTATTTGAAATAAACAATAGGTATATTCGACTGCTACTTCTTATAGCAGTCGAATATACTTTTTATCAGAACCTTTGACATCTTTGGCGTCACCAGACTAACAAGCCAAACAACTGGGAAACCGCCTACCATGGCGATGGCACCACAGTTGATGGGATTGATGGGATTACCCATGAGCATGTTGACCACCGTCAGACCTACACCCCATACGAAACAAGCCCATACAGAGGCGGTTGTCACACCACGCCAGTACAGTCCCAACATGAATGGAGCCAGGAAGGCACCTGCCAGAGCACCCCACGAGATACCCATCAGCTGTGCTATGAATGTGGGGGGATTCAGGGCTATCAACAACGAGATGGCAATGAAGAACACAATCAGCACACGCATCACCACCACCTTGCGACGTTCTATTCTCTCGGCCACAACATCATCGATGCTGCCATCCTCCACTTCGCCAGGCAGTGATTTCTTGTCACGGTAGATCAGGTCGAGGGTCATCGTACTTGAAGAGGTCAGCACCAGCGAGGCCAACGTAGACATAGAGGCTGAGAGAACCAGCAACACCACGAGTGCTATCAAGGCTGGCGACAACTGTACGAGCATGGCTGGAACGATAGAGTCATAGGCTATCTTGCCATTGGCGGCAATCACTGGGTCGTACAGACGACCGAAGCCTCCCAGGAAATAACAGCCACCTGCCACGATGAAGGCAAACACCGTACTGATGACGGTGCCTCTGCGGATAGCGCTCTCGTCCGAGATACTATAGAACTTACCCACCATCTGTGGCAGTCCCATGGTACCGAGACTGGTCAGCACCACCACGCCCAACAGTCCCCAGGGATCAGGACCGAACCACGTGGCAAACATACCTTGCTGTCCGTCGTCACCAGGTAGTGTGGCCAGTTTTCCTATAGCTTCCGTCAGACCTCCTTGTGCTGCCAGTACGGCGGCAATGACAGCTACGATACCAAAAATCATGATGATGCCTTGAATGAAATCGTTCATCGCTGTGGCCTTATAACCACCCAGTATCACATAGACGGCGGTGAGGATGGCCATCAGTATCACACAGTATTCATAGGGAATGCCAAAGCCCATCTCAAACAAGGTGGAGATACCTTTATAGACGCCTGCGGTATAGGGAATCAGGAAGACGAAGGCTATGACGGAGGCCGTCACACGCAACCCCTGACTATCAAAACGGGTACCAAAGAAATCGGGCATGGTCCTACTCTCTATATGTTGTGTCATCAACTTGGTTCGGCGTCCCAACAACAACCAGGCCAGCAGCGAACCTATCACGGCATTGCCCACACCAATCCATGCCGACGACAGACCATATTTCCATCCGAACTGTCCGGCGTAGCCTACAAAGACCACGGCAGAGAAATAAGAGGTACCAAAGGCAAAAGCCGTAAGCCAGGGACCTACTGAGCGACCCCCCAACACAAATCCATCTACACTTCTAGCCTGCTTGCGCGAGTAGAGTCCCACACCAACCATCACGACTAGAAAAACAATCGTTAATAGAATCTTTATAATCATTGTAATATTTAAATTTTTCTATCTCAGCGTTTGCTACTCCATTGAGCAAACAGACGCCTGTTTAAAAAGCTACCTGCACCTGTGCCTGCAGCCAGTTGTAATCTTTTGCTGAAATATTGTCGCCACAGAGACAACGGGTATATTGCAGTTGTAAACGACATTTCTTATAATACCAATACTGCAGTCCTACGGTCAGGTTGGTCTGGTCCCAGCCATCCACCTTCGTGTTTCGGTCGAAGGTCTCACCGCTGACCACCAGGTCGAGAGCTCCCTTCAGAGGCACACACGTCGTGACATAACCACCGCGCGAGCCCACCTCTCCATCTTTACCACCCAGCCATTCGGCACGGATGCTGGCAGGACGTGCTTCCTTATACTGACCAGGAGAGTAAGGCAGGGTCTTGTATTCCACACCAACGCTATAACGGTCACGCTTGTAGTTATCACCTACGGCCACATTGGGGTTCCAGGCTGCGGTATCTACGGCATGACCCGTGCCCAGATAACCAGAACCTGCAATGCGCAGTCCGTCAACCGGACGGACCTCGAGCTTGACGATAACGTCCTTCTGATTATTTCCATCTTTGCGGTTGATACCCTGGCCACTCATCAGTGCCAGCTCGTAGTGCAACTTGTTCTGCAACAGGTCACCATAGACCATCAATCCCTGGTCACGTCCGTAGTTCACGCCGTTGAGGGGGTCTGGACCTTCACCAGCCAGATAGAGCACGGCTTGCGAATAAACGTCAATCAGTTCCAACTGTGTCGGCGACAACGGATTCTCCATCGAATACGAATGTTTAAACTGTCCGAACCTGACGGTCATGGCCTTGTTGTTCGTGATACGGTAGTCGGTATAGAACTCCTGAACCACACTGTTGAAGTCGTGCATAAACAGAAACGACCAGCGGTCCGTGATACGGGCTTTTGACCAAAGCAACGTGCGCTTCAGGTTGTAGGAGTTCGTCTTCTGCTGTTTTTGGGGATCGCCCGTTGTCCAGGGATCCTGATACGACCAACCTGCCTGCGCATAGCCATTAAAGGTAATACGCTGTTTCAGGTCTTTCATCCAGTCCTCGTTACTATCTGTCTGTGCCACAGCCACAGCATTCATCAAAAGGGGTAAGGCGGCCAATAGTAATCTCTTTTTTGTACTCATAAAACATCTAATTATGGTCTTTGCGTTAATAAATCGCGGCAAAAATAAACAAAAATATTGTGACAGCCAAGAAAAAGTGTCATAATATTCATGCTGAAGGGCTATTTTAAACAGAAAAGCAACGAACCTGCCGACACAGAACATTATTTTACGCGGACAAAAAAAATTATTCTCTCCTAATGCCTTATTTTTCAATTAAAAAGCGTAACTTTGCACTCGATTTTTCAATCAACCACACAGAGTATGAAGATTTTATTGTTAGGAAGTGGCGGCCGTGAGCACGCCTTAGCTTGGAAGATTGCTCAAAGTGAGCGTGTTGAGAAACTTTTTATTGCACCAGGCAATGCCGGGACTGCTAATGCTGGCACTAATGTCAACATCAAGGCTGATGATTTTGAGGCCATCAAGGCTTTTGTAGTCGAGAATCAGGTGAACATGGTGGTCGTTGGTCCTGAGGATCCCTTGGTAAAAGGCATCTACGACAATCTGAAGAACGATGACAGAACAAAGAACATCCCCGTCATCGGTCCTTCAAAGGCAGGTGCCGTGCTGGAAGGTTCGAAAGACTTCGCTAAGGCTTTCATGATGCGTCACAACATTCCCACTGCGAAATATGCCACCTTCGATGGCGAACACCTGGAGGATGGCCTGAAGTTCCTCGAGTCATTGGAAGCACCTTACGTACTGAAGGCCGACGGTCTTTGTGCTGGTAAAGGTGTGCTGATTCTCCCCACCCTGGAGGAGGCACAGAAGGAATTGAAAGAGATGCTTGGCGGCATGTTTGGTAATGCCTCAAGCCGTGTGGTGATTGAGGAGTTCCTCAGCGGTATCGAGTGCTCTGTATTCGTGCTCACCGATGGTGACCACTATAAGGTTCTGCCCGAGGCCAAGGACTATAAGCGCATTGGCGAGGGCGATACGGGTCTGAACACCGGCGGTATGGGTAGCGTGTCTCCCGTTCCTTTTGCCACCAAGGAGTGGATGCAGAAGGTCGAAGACCGCATCATCCGTCCCACTGTAGAGGGTCTGAAAGCAGAGAACATCGACTATAAGGGCTTTATCTTCTTTGGCCTTATCAACGTCAAAGGCGAACCCATGGTCATCGAGTACAACTGTCGTATGGGCGACCCCGAGACCGAGAGCGTCATGCTGCGACTGAAGAGCGACATCGTTGACTTGTTCGAAGGTGTGGCCGAAGGCAACCTCGACCAGCGTCCTATTGAGTTCGACGAGCGTGCTGCCGTTTGTGTGATGCTGGTTTCAGGTGGTTATCCCGAAGCTTACAAGAAGGGCTACCCCATCACTGGCATAGAGCAGGTAGAGGGCAGCATCGTCTTCCATGCAGGAACAGCTCTGAAAGACGGACAGGTGGTCACCAATGGTGGCCGTGTCATTGCCGTTTCTTCTTATGGTGCCAACAAGGAAGAGGCACTCAAGAAGTCGTTCACGGAAGCTCAGAAGATCAAGTTCACCGACCAGTATTTCCGTCGTGACATAGGCGCTGACCTATAATAACACATCGATATGGAGAAACGCCTACACAACCATATCAGCGAGAGCATACTGACCCTTGACGGCAGCGCCATCTATTGTTTCATTACATGGATTGCTGCTGGTCTGTTCACGCACCACCTATGGTTACAGATGGCGTTGATGGCTGCCACATGCTACCTGATGGTAGAGATGAGCAAACATCTGTTATTCCTACGCGTGCGCAGCTGGATGGTCACATCGGCATTCATGATGTTGTCATCCTGCTGCGCATTCAACTATCCTTCCACGAGTGTGGGCATCATTGGCATCTGTGCCGTGGTGTTTCTCTTCCTGCTTTTTTCCACCTACCAGAACCCACAAGATGTAGGTCACATGTTCTACGCCTATGTCGTCTTGGGCATCGCCAGTCTGTTTTTTGTCAAGGCGCTCTACTTCATTCCCTTAATGTGGCTCTTGACGCTCCTGATGCTTCAGTCACTGAACTTTCACACTTGGCTGGCATCGATATTAGGCACCATAACACCATATTGGCTGATTGGTTCATGGTATATCTACAAGCAGGACTTCAACATCCTTTCTTCGCACTTCGAGCCACTGCTCACCTGGCAGTCACCCACAGACGACCAGACCTTGACCCCCATCCGCATCATCATCTTCGTCATCATAGCCTTGCTGTTCGTGCTTGGTGCCATCAACTTCTGGAGCAAGAGTTACGAAGAGCGTATTCGCACACGCCAATACTACGGTTTTCTGCTGTGGATGGTATTGGCCCTCTGCATCTTTGTATTGTTTCAGCCGCAATACTACGACAAGCTCATCCGTGTCATTATCGTCTGCGCTTGTCCTTTTATTGCCCATTTCTTCACGCTAAACAATTCTAAAATCACCAACTATCTGTTCTTCATCACCTTGACCTTCATGCTCATCCTGTCTGTTGTCAGCGTCAACGAATCGCTGACAGAGATAGCCAACCAGAAGCTTCTTGAGATATGGAATGGATAATTGAACTTCTTACGAGCTATGGCTACATGGGCATGTTGGTGGCCGCTTTTCTGGCAGGCAGCGTGTTCCCGTTTTCCAGCGAGGCCGTGATGCTGGGACTGATGGCGACACCCGGCATCGACTCCTGGACATTGGTGTTCTATGGCACTATTGGCAATGTGCTAGGCTCTTACTTCAACTATGGTATCGGACGTCTGGGCAAACTGGAATGGATAGAAAAATACCTGAAAATCAAGAAAGAGAAGATGGAACAGGCCGAACGTTTTATGGCTGGCCGCGGAGCCTGGATGGGCTTCTTTGCCTTTCTGCCGGTACTGGGCAGCGCCATCACCGTCACACTGGGTTTCCTGCGTTCCAACGTGGTCATCTCGTTTATCAGCATTGCCATCGGAAAATTTCTGCGCTACTGGCTATTGGTCTATGGTGCAGAACGTTTATTCTGTTAATAATTGTGCAACAGGCGCATTTTCTTATCTTTTTACATCGCACTTTTCGCTAAAATTACTACCTTTGCAGCAAACTTTTCGAATAGACGAAAGCAGACATGAATAATAACAATACTGACCCCACCCCCTGCCCCTCCCCTACAAGGGAGGGGAGAACCGCAGAGGAAGCCGCCTCTCTCCCCTCCCTTGTAGGGGAGGGGCAGG
>JAILHK010000011.1 GCA_024695815.1 Prevotella sp. | reverse complement strand
CCCTTACAAAGAGGTGCTCGACGCCTATAATGCCGGCCTGCAGGTGCCCGAAGATGTGACCCTCTGCTGGGTGGACGACAACCACGGCTACATCCGCCAGTTGCCCAAACCTGCCGAACAGGCCCGCTCGGGCGGCAATGGTGTGTACTATCACGTTTCCTACTGGGGCACACCTGCCGACTACTTATGGATAGCTTCGCACTCGCCTTCGCTGATGAGCTACGAGCTGTCACGTGCCTACGACCAGGGCATCCGCACATTGTGGGTCATCAACGTGGGCGACATCAAGCCCGCCGAGGCCGAACTGGAGTTCTGCATGGACCTGGCCTGGGACATCAATGCATGGAAGCCAGCCGATGCCTACCGCTACAATCGCCATTGGGCTGCTGAGACCTTCGGAGAAGAACTGGCCGACCGCATTGCCGATATCAAGTTGGAATACTATCGTCTGGCTGCTGCAGGCAAACCAGAACATGTGTTTGACGTTACTTTCTCTAATGCCGAGAAAGACCAGCGCATCGCCGACTATCAAGCCCTCAAGGCTCGTGTCGATGAAGTCAAGAGCAGTATCCCCGCTGCCTTGCAGGATGCCTACTTCCAGTTGATTGAGTATCCCGTGAAGGGTGCCGGCAATATGAATATCAAGACGTTCCGTGCTGCCCAGAGTCTGCAACTGGCCAAACAGGGCAAACGCGATCAAGCGCTGGCTTATGCCGCCGAAGCTCGTCAGGCCTTCCGCCAGATTGTGGATCTCACCACCTATTATAATAAGTCACTGGCTGGTGGCAAGTGGGACGGCATGATGAGCTATAAGCCCCGTGACCTGATGCAGTTCGGTATGCCCGAGACGGCCACACTGTCCAACATCAACACCGTGGAGGTCAGTGCCAAGCCCGAGGCACCTGTCACCGTGATTCCCGCCACACAATACACCTCCAGTAACGGCACCTTCACCACCCTTAAAGGTGTGGGCGTGAGCGATCAGGGTGTCACCGTGTGGCCGCTCGACATGAACAAGTACAGCGCTGCCCAGGCACCCTATCTGGAGTATGACGTACCTGTGAAGGCTGGCAAGAACAACATCTCTGTGCGCTGCCTGCCCACGTTCCCCATCAACACCACCTACGACCTGCGTGTGGCTTTGAGCATCGATGGCCGATCGGCTCAGGTCAAGTCGCTGAAGACCACAGCCATGGAGGGCAAGTGGAACCAGACCGTGCTGCAAGGTTACAACGATGCCACTCAGGAGTATGTCGCCGATGCCGATAAAACGGTCAAGGTGCGCGTGTCGTTGCTCGATCCCGGTGTGGTGGTCAGCGATATCTACGTCACGCTGCCTGTCGTCGAGGACAACACCTTGACCGAGTCGTTGATTGAGAACTACGACTTCGAGTACAACCGCGACTGCCAGCTGAATGCCGCCGGCAACATCGGTCGTGGTGTGCCCTGTGGCTGGAACCAGAAAGGCACGCTGAAGAAAGGCGCCAACGGTCTGGACTCTTTCGGTGTCAACCAAGATGCCACCAATTATCATGGCAACAACGTGTGTTGGTTCAACTCGGTGCCCATGCCCGAGGAATTCGAACTCTCACAGACCATTCCTGCCGATTGGATTGAGCCCGGTGTCTATCGTGTCACCTGCATGCTGTGGGTCGAGAATTCAAAGAAGACCACCTGCAGGTTGTTTGCCAATCAGAATGTGCAGTACTACGGCAGCGAGAGCGACTATACCAACCTGCTCGTTCCCGGCGAGATCAATACCTATGCAGGCTATGCCGGTGGCACCACCGAGAATATCGTGCTGCGCGACATGGAGGTCTATGTCACCGTGGGGCAGGGCGAGTCGCTCACCCTGGGCATCAAGACCAGCAACCGAAAGAACGATGGCACCCGTGCCAGCGATAATGCCGGCTGGTTCAAGGTCGATTACTTCCATATCGAGCGCGTCAGTCAGGCACCCAATCCAACGACAGAAGACCTGACGCTCACCAAGTCGCTCATTGCCAACTACGACTTTGAACTCTATAGCGATAATGGCACTGTGAAGCAGAACACCACAGGCGACACCCGTCGCTATACGCCCTATGGCTGGAACATCGCAGGAACATTTCCCGGACAGAGCTATGGCATCAACAAGGATGCGGCCAATGCCCACGGCACCAACATCTCGTGGTGCCTGCCTCAGGGCGGACATTTTCCCGACAACTTTGAACTCTTTCAGGAGATTCCCGCTGAGAAGCTGACCCCGGGTCGCTATCTGGTGGCGTGCAAGTTGTGGGTAGAAGACGGTTATCTGGGCACCACCCGCCTCTTTGCCAACAACCAGGTGCAGTACTACGGCATGGAGCAGGACTACAGCAACAATCTCACCGCTGGCGAAAACAATACCTTTGCCGGCTATGTCGGTGGCATCAACGGCAACTTCCTGTTGCAAGACATGTTCGTGTATGTCGATGTTGCCGAGGGACAGAGTCTGCGCCTGGGTATCCGTGCCGATGGTCGCCAGAGCAACGGCGCTCTCCATCCCGAACAAAAGAACGGCTGGTTCAAAGTCGATTACTTCCGTATTCATCAGGTTGACGAAAACAATAACATTATCAATACCATCCATCATACAAAGTCTGCCGTGATGGCCGACACCAAAAGCTATACCCTCGGCGGACGCACTGCTCAGCGCCACCAAAAGGGTATCTTTATTCAGAGAGGACGTAAAGTCTTGAAATAATTCCTAATCTACATATATATAATCAGAGGGCAGTATGTGCGGCATCCGTGCATACTGCTTTTTGTTTGCTCATTCGGCCACTTTTACGAGGTCAAAGTGCTCCTATGACGGCCTTATAGTGGCGCTATTGCTTGCCAATACTTACCCTTTTGTCTCAAATCTAGACTCTAGAAACAATAATTCTAGACTCTAGAACCGATAAATCTAGACTCTAGAAAAGGTAATTCTAGACTCTAGATGAGCACCAAAACGGTTACTCTTGCATCACAAAACCTCTTTTCTTGGTTGTTTAAAGTTCCACTCTTCTGTGGTTAAAGTTCAGCTTTTGCAGCATGCCTCTTTGACCCTTATTCTACAATTATGCGCAAATTGTTTGCTTGTTTAATCAAGAATATATACTTTTGTGGAACAATAATTAATCAAACTAACTAATTATCTTATGAAAAAAACAAATTTTAGAACGTGGGGCTTGTAGGCTCTAGTAGGTGTTGTGGTATTGTCTTTGTCTTCGTGTGCTACAATCGTTTCTGGTGGTAGTCCTAAAATCATCCTGGACGGCGATGTCGATGAACATGTAACCATTGTAACAGAAAAGCAAGTCTATAATGATGTAACCCTGCCTTATCAGGTGAAGGTTAATCGGCATGCTATTGACGGACAATGTATTACGATTAAGTCTGATAACTATGAGTACAAAGATGTTATGCTCGAGAAGAAAGTCAACGAGTGGACCTTTGGCAACATTATCTTTGGTGGTCTGATAGGATGGGGTGTTGACCTGTTGACCAACTGTGTCAGCAAACCCTCACATACAAGATATTCGGTGGTAAAGACTGAAAAACAAAAATAGTCAGCGAGTATCATTAAATATAATGTTGTAAAAGTGCGGTCGTTGGCAGCTGGTGGCTGGTCTGCAGTATTTAGATCATCTTTAACTGCCAGGTCAGCCCCTGTAGTATGCAGGAGGAGTCTTCAGACGTATGGTTTGACGACTCCTCCTTTTTCTTTTTTGTGATCTTCTACGGCGTACTGTCACGCCCTTCTGCGAGTCGTAAAGACCATTAAGATTGTAAGATTTGTTAATTCCTTTTCGAATTACAGCAGTAATTTGTAACTTTGCAGTCCCACAGTATGCGAACTGCGGGCACGTGCGTAAATAATAATGATTATACAATATCAAGAATGAAGAACAATTACCTTAACTGCTGTGTGACATTGCTGTTGGCTTGTCTCACAGGTGCCGCTATGGCACAAAAACCGAAAACCTCTGCCACCACGCAGCGTGCTAAAGTGGATTATGTGAACCCCTTTATTGGTACCGAGGGCATGGGACACACGTTCCCAGGTGCTTGTGCACCCTTCGGCATCGTACAACTGTCGCCCGAGACAGACACCATCCCTCACAACGTGAATGGACGCTACCAGGGTAAAGTGTACGAATACTGTGCTGGTTATCAGCATACCGACCAGACCATCGTGGGATTCAGTCATACACACCTCAGTGGTACCGGCCATTCAGACCTGGGCGATGTGCTGATCATGCCCCAGACAGGATGCCTGCAGCTGAACCCCGGAACGAAAGACCATCCTGAGAGTGGCTACCGCCAGCGCATCGACCACGCCACCGAGCGGGCCCGTGCCGGCTATTATGAGGTGACACTGGCCGACAACGGCGTGCGTGCGCAACTCACCGCCACGCAGCGTGTGGGCGTTCATCGCTATACCTTCCCTGAGAAGGCCGACCACCAGCGACTCATCGTGGACTTGCTGCATGGCATCTATAACTACGACGGCAAGGTGCTGTGGTCGCAGTTGCGCGTGGAGAACGACACACTGGTGACAGGCTATCGCCTGACCAACGGTTGGGCCCGTGCCAACTACACTTACTTCGCCATCTCTTTCAGCAAGCGCATCAAGGACTATGGCTATCGCGACCGCAAGGCTGAGCGCTATCAGGGCTTCTGGGGTAAGTTCGATAAGCACCACCGCTTCCCCGATATGGGTGGCCGATCGATGGTGGCCTACTTCGAGTTCGACACCGATGTCGACCAGCTGGAGGTGCAGGTAGCCCTCTCGGCGGTTTCTACCGAGGGCGCCAAGGCCAACCTGAAGGCTGAGGCCAGCGGCCGCAACTTCGACGAGATTGCTGCCGCCACCCGTCAGCAGTGGGAGAAAGAGCTGTCGGTCATCGACTGTCAGGGCACCGATGCCCAGAAGACCATGGTCTATACCTCGCTCTATCACACCATGATCAACCCCTCTATCTATATGGACGTGGACCGCCAATACCGTGGGGTGGATGGCAATATTCATGTGGCAGACGGTTTCGACAACTATACCGTGTTCTCCGTATGGGACACCTATCGCGCCGAACACCCCCTGCTGGGACTGCTGAAGCCCTCGCGCAACACCAACATGGTGCGCTCCATGATCAAACATCAGCAGCAAAACATTGTGGGCATGCTGCCCGTGTGGAGCCTGATGGGCAACGAGGGGTGGTGCATGACGGGCTATCATGCCGTCAGTGTGCTGGCCGATGCGCTGGCAAAGGGGGCCGACATCGATGGCGAGGAAGCTCTGAAAGCCATGGTGACCACGGCCAACAACAAGTACTACCCCAGTATCAACGACTACCGTCGCTATGGCTATGCCTTGTATGACAAAGACGGCACCGCCGCCTCTAACACGTTGGAGTATGCCTACGACGACTGGACCATCTATCATGCTGCCCAGCAGTTGGGCCGCGATGATATCGCCATCCAGTTCCAAACCCGTGCCACCAACTACCAGAACGTGTTCGACCCCACCCGTGGCTTTGCCTCTCCACGCTATCGCAATGGTAAGTTCAAGGCCGACCTGGACCCCTATCAGACCTATGGTGAGGGCTTCATCGAGGGCAACAGCTGGAACTTCTCGTTCCATGTGCCTCACGACGTGCGCGGACTGATGAAGAGCATGGGCGGTGAGAAGGCCTTTGTGGAGAAACTGGACGCTCTCTTCGGTATGAGTCTGCCCGAGAAATACTATGCCGACAACGAGGATATCACGGCCGAGTGTCTGGTGGGCGGCTATGTGCATGGCAACGAGCCCAGTCACCACGTGCCCTATCTCTATGCCTGGACTTCACAGCCCTGGAAGACCCAGCAGTGGCTGCGCACCATCATGAACAAGATGTACCGCAGCGAGATTCGTGGCTTGGGCGGTAACGATGACTGCGGACAGATGTCGGCATGGTATCTGTTCACCGCCATGGGCTTCTATCCCGTATGTCCAGGTTCCGACCAGTATGTGTTTGGCGCGCCCTACCTGCCAGCCATGACGGTGACACTGGAGAACGGACGTACCATCGAGATTCGTGCACCCAAGGTGAGCGACAAGAACCGCTACGTGAAGTCGGTGCGCATGAATGGAAAACCTTACAGCAAGTTGTATATCACCCACGATCAGCTGGTCAATGGCTGCGTCATCGAGTTTGAGATGACCTCGAAACCCAACAAGAGTCGTGGTCTCTTGGCTTCCGACAAACCTTACTCGCTGACCGATGAGATGCAGTCGGCCAGCTCGTCGATTGCCAGTCGTATGAGCAATAAACTGACGGAGGAGGATAAGCGCTGGAACAGTCATCTGCGTGATATCACCTTCGTGGATATGAACCCCGAGACCAAGGGCTCGAAGATTTATCATGCCCTGATTTCGAAGCCAGACCCCTACATCCGCAGTGTGGCCCGCGAGGTGATGAAGTGCCTATACTTCACCCCCGAAGACAGCATCCCTATGCTGAAACGTCTGGACTACATCGTCCGCAAAGCCGATGGCGTGTCGTGGAAAGGTGGCGGCAATGGTTTTGTGAACATCACCTATACAACTGGACACATAGAACGCTCGTTTGAGAATAACGACACAGCATGTGTGGACTTTGAGACACGTGGCGTACTGCTTCACGAGTTGACCCACGCCTTCCAGCTGGAGCCTCAGGGCATTGGCCCTTATGGTGGTCCAAACAAGGCTGTCTGGGAGATGGTGGAAGGTACGGCCGATGCCGTTCGCGTGGCCTGTGGCGGTTTCCACGGCGAGAAAGACCGTCCGAAGGGTGGCAGCTATCACGATGGCTATCGCTACATTGGCTATTTCTTCAACTGGGTGCGCGAGACGAAGGATGCCGACTTTATCCGCAAGATGAACCGCTCGTGTCTGGAGGTAGTGCCCTGGTCGTGGAACGGTGCGGTGACGTATGCCCTGGGTAAGGGTTACACCATCGACTCGCTCTGGGATGAGTACATGCGAGCCATGGGCGATAAGTAAGAAACAGTGAGAAAAAGTTTGGCGGCGCTATTCCTTGAGAATAACGCCGCCAAACGCATAGAATGGGACCGCCAAACGTGGCGTTTAGTGCCACCAAACGTGACGGATGAAATGGCTTATTTGGGTTGCTCGGCATCCAGACGCTCAACGGCACCAGTCAGGCGGTTCAGCCAGAGGTGTGTGGTGTAGCGCTTGTTGAACAGTTCTCCGCTGAGCAGTTCTACGTTGCCGAACTGTGGGGCGGGGTGCTCTTCGGTCTGGATGGGGTTGATGCCGTCGTAGAGTGTAACGCGCATGCGACCGGGCACGTTCACGTAGATGCCTGCCTCGTAAGGCTTCTTTTTAGCCTTGGCAGCAGCCTCTTCGTCAACAGGAGGAACGGTGTTCATATCTTCCACAGTCAGGTAGAAAGGAGCACCTGAGAGGTCGTCCTTCTCCACCACACCATTGAGGTCGGAAAGACGGAACAACAGCTGATGGCTGAAGGGACCGTCGGGGGTGGCGGTGACCACATACTCGGTGGTGTCCTTGCGGGTGGTGCCAACAAACAGCGAACTGAGTGCACGATCTTGTTCCTCCAGCTGGTTCAGCATCAGACGGAGCTGGGCACCGTCTTTCGGCATGAAGTCAGCTTGTCCCTTGATAAGCAGGTTACGGTTCTCGCGCAGGTCGTAAATCTCGCGGGCGGTCAACTCAGCCATCTTGGCCGTGCTTCCTGCTGCCAGAATCTCTTCGTTGAGCAGCGTGCGGGCGTTGACGGGCTCCTGACGGGGGGCTGCCTCGAAGGGCACGAAATCGTTTTCAGACTTGGCGGGAGCTGCATTGATAGCCAGCAGACAACCGTCTTGCGACAGTGATACGTTGGCTGCTACAGTTCTGGCGTTGAACTTAACGGCGTAGGCTTTGGTGCTGTCGGCAATGGCCACAGCCTCCTGGCGCACGCCAAGCAGACGACAACTGACGCTGGGCTCCTGACCCACATCGACCAGGCGCAGGTAACGGTGGGCATAGCTTGCGAAATCGCCTGGCTGGAAGGTGGTCTTCTCTACAAGAATATGAAATTTGATGGCAGTCTTTGGGAGAAAATACACGGCTCCCTCGGGCGTGACGCCCGGCTGATAGTTGCTGAGTTGTGTCTGTGCCATTGCTGCTACCACGCAACAGTGGAACAGGACAAGAATAATGTATCTTTTCATGTGTGGATATGTTTTCGTTAACCTTTTAGTCTTAAGAATGCTTTGGGCAGATACTGGATGATGTCGCTGGCAATGAGGCTCTCCTCGCCCAAATCTTTTGCAGCCAAATCGCCAGCCAGTCCGTGGAGATAAACACCCAGCACGGTGGCTTCCTGGGGCGTGTAGCCGCGGGCCAACAGACCTGTTAGGATGCCCGTGAGCACATCGCCGCTGCCTGCGGTAGCCATGCCGGCATTGCCAGTGGGATTGAACATCACGTGACCGTCGGGCATACAGATGGCTGTATAGTGACCTTTCAGCACGACATAGCCTCCGATGCGCTCGGCCAACTGACGGGCCTTGCTGAGGCGCTCGTAGCTATCCACACACTGTCCCTCTAAGCGTTCCAACTCTTTGGGGTGGGGCGTTAAGATGGCTCCCTTGGGCAGTTGCTGCAACCAAGCACGGCGTGTGGCCAAGATGTTCAGTGCATCGGCATCAATCACAATCGGACACTGTGCGCGGCGTAGCTGGGCAATCATCGAGATGCTGGTCTGTTCGGTGGTGCCAATGCCAGGACCGATGCCCAGCGCTTGGAAGTCTTCGGTGGCAACGGCCTCAGAGAAGATGGTTTCCTCACGGTCCAGATGAAGAATAGCCTCGGGGACGGCTGTCTGAAGAATCATGGCATTGCGCTTGGGCGTGTGGATGGTCACCTTGCCGGCTCCACTACGCATGCAGGCTTTTGAGGTCAGCACCGCAGCACCGGCCATGCCATAGCTACCGGCAATGACCAAGGCGTGGCCCATGGAACCTTTGTGTGCGAAGGTGTCGCGTTTGTGCAACAGCTGGCGCGCATCGTTCTCTTCAACGATGCGATAGGGGGCATCAATCTTGTTGATGGCCTCCTGACTGAGGCGGATGTCTAAGATGCGAACCTCGCCCAGGAACTGCTGGTGCTCGGCGAATAGAAACGATAGCTTGGTCTGCTGGAGTGTCAACGTCATGTTGGCACGGATGATGTTGGCACGGACATTATAAGTGTTGTCCTCGGTCATCAGTCCAGAAGGGACGTCGAGGCTGACAACATCTGCTTGAGAGGCGTTGATATACTTCACCAGTGATGCAAAGCCACCCGCAAGGGGCCTGTTGAGACCTGCGCCGAAGAGACCGTCGATAATCAACATGCCCTTCTCCAGTTTGGGCGGGTCAAACTCTTGAGTGACTTCGGTAAACAGCGAAAAGCCCTTCTTGGAAATCAGACGCTGCTTGTTTTCTGCACAGTCGGCCGAAAGGCTGCCGGTGATATTGAACAGGAAGGTCTGTACCTGATAGCCCAATTCGGTCAGCATGCGCGCAACAGCCAGCGCATCGCCACCATTGTTGCCCGGTCCTGCAAAGACCACAACGGGATGGATAGTGGGCCATTTCTCGGCAATGACACGTGTGAAAGTATGTGCAGCGCGTTCCATCAAATCTATAGATTTAATGGGCTCGTGTTCGATAGTATATTTGTCAAGTTCGCGAATTTGCGCGCTAGTGAATATTTTCATAACGCTGCAAAAATACAAATTAATTGTTAATATGTGGTCGGTTTTCCTAATTTTTTTGTATTTTTGCATCAAAATTCAAATAAATCATTCGAATGAGTAGAGTAACTATCAAGGATAAGACGTTCGAAACGTCTATTCCTGAGGCAGAAATCCACGAGCGCGTGAAGGCTGTTGCTGCCCAAATTAACAAGGATATGGCTGGAAAGAACCCTTTGTTTCTGGCTGTATTGAACGGGGCTTTTGTCTTTGCAGCCGACCTGCTGCGTGAGATTACAATTCCTTGTGAGATATCGTTCGTGAAGCTGGCTTCCTATCAGGGAACCACTTCCACTGGTAAGGTGCATGAAGTGCTGGGCGTCAACGAAGACCTGGCAGGACGTACCATTGTGATTGTTGAGGATATCGTGGACACGGGCTTGACCATGAAGCAGATGGTGGAGTCGCTGGGCACACGTAATCCCGCCTCTATTCATATCTGCACGCTGCTGCTGAAGCCCGATAAACTGAAGGAGAATCTGAACGTGGAATATGTGGCACTGCGCATTCCTAACGACTTCATCGTGGGCTATGGATTGGACTACGACCAGCAGGGACGCAATCTGCGTGATATCTACACCGTGGTAGAAGATTAATCAATTATACAATAAGCCAGAAAAATTATTCAGGAAAATGAAGAACATTGTAATTTTCGGAGCCCCAGGCTCTGGTAAAGGAACACAGAGTGACAAACTGATTGAGAAGTACGGACTGGAGCATATCTCTACAGGCGACGTACTGCGTGCTGAGATTAAGAACGGCACCGAGCTGGGCAACACTGCCAAGCAGTTTATTGACAACGGACAATTGATTCCAGACGAGCTGATGATCAGCATCCTGGCATCGGTATATGACTCTTTCGGTCGTGAGCACAAGGGTGTGATCTTCGACGGTTTCCCCCGCACCATCCCACAGGCTGACGCTTTGAAGAAGATGTTGGCAGAGCGTGGCGACAAGGTGGCTGCCATGATCGAGCTGGACGTTCCCGAGGACGAACTGATGAAGCGTTTGATTCTGCGTGGACAGCAGAGCGGTCGCGCTGATGATAATGAAGAGACAATCAAGAAGCGCCTGGTGGTTTACCACAATCAGACACAGCCACTGATTGAATGGTACAAGCAGGAGGGTCTGCATCACCACATCAACGGACTGGGCGAGCTGGATCGTATCTTCGCAGATATTTGTAATGTGATAGATGGAATCTAATTTTGTAGACTACGTAAAAATCATGTGCCGCTCGGGTAAGGGCGGTAAAGGGTCGATGCACCTGCGCCACGTGAAGTATAACCCAAATGGGGGACCTGACGGTGGCGACGGGGGCAAAGGCGGCAGCATTATCCTGCGCGGTAATCATAACTACTGGACGCTGTTGCACCTGAAGTACGAAAGACATATCTTCGCAGAACATGGAGGCAACGGCGGACGTGACAAGTGTCATGGCACCGACGGAAAGGATATCTATATCGATGTGCCTTGCGGTACAGTGGTATATAATGCCGAAACAGGAAAATATATTTGCGACGTGACCTACGACGGACAGGAGGTGATGTTGCTGAAAGGTGGTCGCGGCGGACTGGGTAACTTCCAGTTCCGCACTGCGACGAACCAGGCTCCGCGCTATGCGCAACCTGGAGAACCCATGCAGGAGATGACCATCATCCTGGAACTGAAGCTGTTGGCTGATGTGGGACTGGTGGGATTTCCTAATGCAGGTAAATCAACGTTGGTGTCGACTTTGTCTAATGCGAAGCCGAAGATAGCCAACTATCCGTTCACGACGATGGAGCCTTCGCTGGGCATCGTGGGCTATCGCGACGGTAAGTCGTTTGTGATGGCCGACATTCCTGGTATTATCGAGGGTGCCTCTGAAGGTAAGGGACTGGGACTGCGCTTCCTGCGTCATATTGAGCGCAACTCGTTGCTGCTCTTTATGGTGCCTGGCGATACCGACGACATCAAGCGTGAGTACGAGATTCTGCTCAACGAGTTGCAGCAGTTCAACCCCGAGATGTTAGACAAGCACCGTGTGCTGGCGGTGACCAAGTGCGACCTGCTGGACGAGGAACTGATAGAGATGTTGTGCGAGACGTTGCCTCAGGATCTGCCTGTGGTGTTCATCTCGGCAGTGACAGGCTACGGACTCGACGAACTGAAAGATGTGCTGTGGCGCGAACTGAATGCTGAAAGCAACAAGATTCAGGGTATCATGGCAGAGGATTCTCTGGTGCACCGCGACAAGGATATGTCGATGTTTGCACAGGAGCTGGCCGATGAAGGCGAAGATGAAGACATCGAATACGTGGATGTTGAGGATGTCGAAGACTTGGAGGATTTCGAATACGAAGACGAAGAAGTTTAGTTGATCAGTTTTCTACTAACATGAATAAGAAATTTTTAATGATGGTTGTGGCACTGCTCACCATTTCGATGGCTGCAGTTGCCCAGATTACCAATTCTACTTTAGCAGGTACTGTGACGTATGTGGGCAGTACAGAGACGGTCATTGGTGCTACGGTGCAGGCTGTGCACGAACCTTCGGGTACGCGCTATACGGCAATCACCAACACCAATGGTTTGTTTACAATCCAAGGTATTCGCCCCGGTGGACCGTATATGGTGACGGTCAGCTACATTGGTTGTAAACCTTCTGTGACAAAGAATATCACGCTGATGCTAGGTGAGACAACTCGACTGGAGATCAAGCTCGCGGAGAGCTCCACCGAACTGAGCGAGGTGCTGGTAAGTGGCAAGGCTACGAAGTTTACGACACAGAAGACGGGACCTTCTACGAATGTCTCTGCCAGACAGATTGAGAACATGCCTACCGCGAACCGACTGCTGACGGACATCGTCAGACTGTCGCCCTACGGCGGTAATGGTATGATGCTGGCAAGTCGTGACGGACGTACGTCAAACTTTACCATTGATGGTGCCAATTTCAATAACGACTTCGGAACCACCATGGACCTGCCAGGTGGCGGTAATCCAATCTCGATAGACGCCATTGAGGAGATGCAGATTCTGATATCGCCCTTCGACGTGCGTCAGACGGACTTCATCGGTGGTGGCGTGAATGCCATTACGAAGTCGGGTACCAACACTTACCGCGGAACGGCTTATGTGTATCACCGCAATGAGAATATGCGTGGTGATGCGGTGAACCGCGAACAGATTGCTGGTACACGCGAGAAGGACCAGAATACCATCTACGGTTTTACGCTGGGTGGACCTATCATTAAGAATAAACTGTTCTTCTTTGCCAATGGCGAGATGGCCAAGACACCGACGGTGGTGAACCGCTGGCGCGGTTCGGAAGACGGTGTGGCCGATCCTACGAACTATATCTCGCGCGTAAAACTGAGTGACCTGGAACAGGTATCGCAGTATGTGGCCGACAAGTACGGCTATAACACGGGCTCGTGGACGAGCTACCCGGCTGTGGACAACAACTATAAGTTTCTGGCACGAATAGACTGGAACATCACGGACTGCCATCATCTGGCACTGCGCTACAACTTTACGGACAACGCTGTGTGGAAGGCCACCAACGTGAACTCTATGGACGGCGCTAAACGTTCGTCATACGGTCGTTTGTCGCAATATGCCTTGTCTTATGCGAACTCGCTCTACCAGATGAAGAACAAGGTGCACTCTTTCTCTATTGATCTGAACAGCAGATTGTCGGAGAATATCTCGAACCAGTTCTTGGCCACCTATACGAAGAAAGATGATGTGCGCGAAACGGACTCTTCCGACTTCCCGTTCATTGATATCATGGATGGTGCCGGCGGTAACTATATCTCGCTGGGACATGAATTGTTTTCGTGGAAGACGGGTATTCATAATGATGTGTGGAACATCAAGGATGATGCCACCTACTATCTGGGCACACACAAGATCATGGCTGGCATCAGCTATGAATATAAGATGGCCGACAATATCTATATGCGTAATGGTGCGGGATACTATCGCTATAAGTCGTTGGACGATTTCCTGACGGGGGCAACTCCCGAGGTGGTGGCATTGACTTATGGCTATAATGGTGAGATGGAGCCTGCCGTCAGGGTGCGCAACCATCGCCTGGGCTTCTATCTGCAGGATGAGTGGGAGATGCTATCAAACTTGAAGTTGACCTACGGCTTACGACTTGACGAGCTGATCTTTGACGAGAAGGATATCATGACCAACAATGCCATTGCTGCCATCGACTATAACGGACGTTCGCTGGACACGGGTAAATGGCCTAATAACAGCTTGACATTCTCGCCACGTGTAGGCGTAATCTGGGACGTGTTTGGCGACAAGAGTCTGAAGGTGCGCGGAGGTACTGGTCTGTTCCAAGGTCGTATGCCTTTGGTGTTCCTGACCAATATGCCGTCGAGCTCAAACATGCTGCAGTATAATGGTATCTGGAACGCAACAGGCCTGAACAAGGGTATGAACATTACTCAGGAAGGCATGACGCAGCATTTCTCCGGCGACATCAAGACGCGCACGGATCTCTACCGCTATGTGACGACCCATGGACTCGGTCCTGCCAAGATCACACCAGAAGATGGGCAGGTTGGTTCTACCATCAGCGGCGTGGTGACCAACTTTAAACTGCCACAGGTGTGGAAGACGTCGCTGGCTGTTGACTATCAGGTGCCCGTGGCATTCCCTATGACGGTGACCGTTGAGGGTGTCGTGAACAAGAATATCAACGATGTGTATATCTCAGACTGGAGCTATTACAGTTCCAGCGAACAGCCTCGGTTCAAAGGGGCTGACTGTCGTCCTGAGTTTGTCAACGTGAAATATAAGGATGCTAACGGAAAGGCGCTGCCAAATGCTTACGTGTTGTCAAACACCAGCAAGGGCTATGGATGGCTGGGTAATATTACCGTGACGGCTCAGCCTTTCGAGTGGCTTGACGTGATGGCTGCTTATACGCACATGGTACAAAAAGAGGTGTCGGGCATGCCTGGCAACGATCCTTCTTCTACGTTTGCGAACATTCCTTCGTATAAGGGTCCTAATGAGGTTGGACTTCACAACTCATTGTTCGTGATTCCAGACCGCTTCGTGGCTTCGGCATCGTTGCACGATAAGTCGGGTAACCATTATAGCTTTATCTATGAGGCCTATCATGGCGGTGTGCGCATAGATGCTTCTACGGGCTATTCGATGACTAACAATGTGTCGTATATGCTGACCAACGACATGAATCAGGATGGTTATAATTATGACCTGGTCTATATACCAAAAGACAATCAGGTGGGCGTAGGTAAAGGCGAGTTCCGCTTTGCTTCAGAGGATGATATGAAGCGTTTCATGGATTTTGTACATAGCAACGACTATCTGAAGAATCATCAGGGCGAATATGCCGGAACCTATGCGGATGCCTCTCCTTGGGTTCACCGCATTGATTTCAGCTATAAGCACGACTTTAACTTCAATGTCAAGGATACGAAGCATAAGCTGCAGCTGAGCTTTGATATGAAGAACGTGCTGAACTTCTTTGATTCTACGTGGGGCGTGGCTAAGTATTTAAACCCTGCCATAGGAAATGATGCCCGCATCCTGACATACAATGGCAAGGATGCTGAGGGCTATCCTACGTTCTCGACACCTGCTGTGATCAACGGCAATACGAAGACGTGGACGTACAGCTACGACGTGGGGCAGTGCTGGTACGCAAGCATCGGACTCAAATACTTCTTTAACTAAGAGATAGGAACCCGTCAGTTTGACGGGTTCTCTTTTTTTTGCAACTTGGTTGCAAACGAAAGTTCTTACCTTTGCAACCAGATTAGATAACGTATATATAATATAATAAGGTAAGAACAATGGCACACAATCATCATCATGAACATACGTGTTGTTCGCACGAGCATCATCACGAGCCTTCTTGTTGTTCACATGAACATCAACATGACCACCATCATGAGCATCATCATGGCTCGCATGAGCATCATCATGAACATCATCACAGTTTGAAAGCGCAGCTGACGCTGATTGTCGCTACAGCCGTATTGCTGGTTGTAGCCTATGTGATGGAACAGAATTTGGCATGGCCCCAGTGGCAACTATTGCTGGTCTATCTGGTACCTTACCTGCTTGTGGGCTACGGCACCTTGAAGGAAGCTGTGGAAGGACTGGCACATGGTGATGCTTTCAACGAGCATTTCCTGATGTCGATAGCCACCATCGGTGCTCTCTGTATCGGTGAGTATCCAGAGGCAGTCTTCGTGATGCTGTTCTTTCAGGTGGGCGAGCTGTTTGAGGGTTATGCCGAAGGGAAAAGCAGAGAGAGCATTGCTCACCTGATGGATATCCGTCCAGACGTGGCACATGTGGAGCGCAACGGCGCGTTGGCCGACGTGGCACCTGAGCAGGTTGGGGTAGGAGAGATTATCCTGGTGCGCCCTGGCGAGAAGGTTCCCTTGGATGGTGTCGTGGTGGAAGGTTCTACAGCCTTGAATACTGTGGCGCTGACGGGCGAGAGCGTGCCTCGTGATGTGGCAGAGCAAGACGAGGTAATCTCGGGTTGTATCAACCTGCAAGGCGTCATTCACGTTCGCACCACGAAGGCGTTTGGCGAGAGTACTGTGTCGAAGATTATCAACCTCGTGGAGAATGCCGGCGAGAGTAAGTCGAAGAGCGAGACGTTCATCACTCGTTTTGCACGAGTCTATACACCGGTGGTCGTATTCCTGGCTATTGGTATTGCCATCCTTCCACCATTGTTGGGTGCAGGTACCTTCACCACGTGGCTCTACCGCGCCTTGATGTTCTTGGTGGTCTCCTGTCCTTGTGCGCTGGTCATCAGTGTACCGCTGACGTTCTTCGGTGGTCTTGGCGGTGCCTCTCGTAAGGGCATCCTGATTAAGGGAGCCAACTATATCGATGTACTGTCGCGATTAGATACCGTGGTCTTTGATAAGACAGGCACACTGACCCACGGACAGTTTGCCGTGACGGCTGTTCATCCCGAACTGTATGACGCCCAGCAGTTGTTACACTTGGCAGCTCATGTGGAGCACTTCTCGACACATCCTATCGGCGCAGCTCTGCGCGATGCCTTCCCTGATGAGGCTACAGATGGTTGTAGTGTCAGCGATGTGCAGGAGATATCTGGTCACGGTGTGAAAGCAAAGATTGAAGGTCTGGTGGTTGCTGTCGGAAACACGAAGATGATGGATAGCGTCGGTGCCAAGTGGCACGACTGCCATCATGTGGGTACCATCATCCATGTGGCCATCGATGGACAATATGCGGGCCATATCGTGATCAACGACCAGGTGAAGGCTGATAGTGCCGATGCGATTGTGCGCTTGCGTGAATTAGGCATCAGACAACTGGTGATGCTTACTGGCGACAGACAGGAGGTGGCTGCCGATGTGGCCAGGAAACTAGGACTGACGGAATATCATGCGGAGCTTCTTCCTGAAGATAAGGTAAAGATGGTGGAGCGTTTGTCGCCCGGTCGTCAACTGGCGTTCGTAGGCGATGGTATCAATGATGCACCTGTGCTGGCACGTGCCAATGTCGGTATTGCGATGGGCGGGCTGGGTAGTGATGCGGCTATTGA
The DNA here is from genome assembly GCA_024695815.1 of Prevotella sp. GTDB lineage: Bacteria > Bacteroidota > Bacteroidia > Bacteroidales > Bacteroidaceae > Prevotella. The sequence goes on along the minus strand of JAILHK010000011.1, from coordinate 91,969 downwards.
GGCTGCCGATGTGGTTTTGATGGACGATCAGCCTTCAAAGATAGCCTTGGCTATACGCATTGCTCGTCGAACCATAGGCATTGCTCGTCAAAACGTGATTTTTGCCATCGGCATCAAGACCCTGGTACTGATATTGGCAACCTTCGGACTTGCCACCATGTGGATGGCTGTCTTTGCCGATGTTGGTGTAACGGTATTGGCTGTTCTCAATGCGATGCGCGCATTGAGACAGCATTAATTTCCGTGATGTTTGATTAGTTATCGTGATATTCGAAGACACCTCCGAAGTCGGGGTTCTCTCCAAATACCTCACCCTCAATCGTGCTGTCTCCTACGGTAGCACCATCCTGATTGTTGGCAGCATTGTTCTCGATGATAGGCTGATTGTAGTCTTTACGGAGCGAACCTACCACAAGCAGGAAGTCGTTGTAGTGGATGGTGGGAATGACAACGCCGAGGATGCCGATGCCACAACGCACACCGTCTGGACGGAAGTTGTTGCATAGGCTCATGGTTGCAAAGATGGTGTGGTCGTTGTATTCCAAGCGGTTGTTCTTCTTGAACAACTTGTACATCTCTATCTCACTGATGGTGTCGGCAGTGGTGAACATGTAGCTGAAGTTGTTGAGCGCATTGTCCATCCAGTCGCCATTGATACTGTCATGAGCGTTGATACACTGACGAATGTCGTCTTCCATGACAGCGCGCATACGTTCTTCCGACGGGCAGAAAATAGCCAGAACGATTGACAAAGCACCAAGGATGATACCTAAGATGACGAGTCGGCCGAAACAGCTGTGGGTGAACTCGTAACTGAGTGATTCTCGCTTGCGGAATGAACCGCCACCTGAGTTATACATATGCGTTATTTATTATTGGTTTGTTCAATGATAATGCAAACTGGTATGCCTAGATGCAATGGCTCTTTGGTGGTAGTACTCTGTCTATGAGTTATGAATCAGGTTCATGAACTCCTGACGAGTCTTTGCCTGTTCAAAAGCACCGCTAAACTCACTTGTGGTGGTCACGGAGTTCTGCTTCTCTACGCCTCGCATCTGCATGCACATGTGTTTGGCTTCTACGACCACCATGACACCTAAGGGGTGAAGCGTCTCTTCGATACACTTGCGAATCTGCAGCGTCATGCGCTCTTGTACCTGTAGTCTATGACTGTAGATATCTACCACACGGGCTATCTTTGAGAGACCGGTGATATAGCCGTTTGGGATGTAGGCCACATGTACCTTGCCGTACATGGGCAGCATGTGGTGCTCACAAAGTGAGAAGAAGTCGATGTCTTTGACAATGACCATCTGACTATAGTCCTCTTTGAAGAGGGCATCTGTCAGTACCTTGTGTGCATCCATCTCATAACCGCGTGTCAATACCTGCATTGCCTTGGCTACGCGGGTGGGCGTCTTCAGCAGACCTTCGCGCTCTGTGTTTTCGCCCAGCAGTTCTATGATACTTTTATAGTGTGATGCAAGTTCTTCTGTTTTCTTTTCTGATTCCATGATGACATGTTTATTCTGCAACGCTGATTTTGCCTTTCACGATGGTGGCAGACTCATATCCCAGTTTGCGTACCTCTTCTACTTTTGCTTTGGCGTCTTCGTAGTTACGATAGTTTCCCATGCGGCAGATCCATCTGGGAGAGTAGAAATGCACATACACCTCTTCTCCTGGGAACAGCTGTTTGAGCGCGTTGCCTGTTTTTTCTGCTTTCTGGCGATCACTGCGTGTGTTGCCTCCAGCAAATACCTGAATACGATAGCCAATGGCTTTATGATAATGTTTGGGAGTGACCACGGTGTCAGAGTTGCTCGATGCTGTGTTGTGTACACCCTCTGCATGCCCGTTGGTAGCAGTCGTGGTCTTTGTGACGGTCGTTGCCGTCTTGGTGGTTGTAGCCGGTTTGCCGGCTGTCTTAGTGGCAGGCTTGGTCGAAGTCGTCTTTGTTGGTTTGGCAGACGTGTGTGTACCATTCACCAGGTCTTCAATCTGCTTGTCTTGGTGGATGGTGACGGTGGCTCCGCCCGACGTGGTCTGCTGAACACGTTGGGTAAAAGTCTGTGCGTCGGCATTGATAGCAATGCCGGCACACAGTGATAATATGGTGATGAATAGCTTCATCATATTTTCTTTTTCTTATTTGAAGGCGTCGATGATGCCCTTGAAGTCAGCACACTTCAGTGAAGCGCCGCCAATCAGACCACCGTCGATGTCGGGCTTAGCGAACAGCTCAGGAGCGTTTGAAGCCTTGCATGAACCGCCATAGAGGATGGTGGTGTCGTCAGCAACAGCCTGGCCATACTTCTCAGCGATGATTGAGCGGATGTAAGCGTGGATCTCCTCAGCCTGCTCAGCGGTAGCGGTCTTACCAGTACCGATAGCCCAGATTGGCTCGTAAGCGATCACGATCTTGCGGAAATCCTCCTCAGAGAGGTTGAATACAGAACCCTCGAGCTCGGCCTTAACAACCTCGTTCTGCTTGCCAGCCTCGCGCTCCTCGAGTGACTCACCGATACAGAAGATAACCTTCAGATCGTTCTTCTGAGCCAGCAATACCTTCTCCTTCAGGATCTCGGGAGTCTCCTTATAGTACTCACGACGCTCTGAGTGACCCAGGATTACGTACTGAGCACCAGTGCTCTTTACCATTTCGGCAGAAACCTCACCAGTGAAAGCGCCCTTCTCCTTGTCTGCGCAGTTCTCTGCACCCAGACCGATGATAGACTGATCGAGGAACTGAGCGATAGAAGCCAAGTGAATGAATGGGGTGCAAATTACAACACCACAGTTGGGCTTCTCTGCCTTCAGTGTCTCGTTCAGCTCTTTTGCAAGAGCAATACCATCCTGGAGATTCATGTTCATCTTCCAGTTACCTGCTACAATTTTCTTTCTCATTTTCTTTTCTTTTTTTATTGTTGGTGTTAAACGATTGGTTTTAACTCTAATCCATTTGGTCCACATCCACATGCGGTCTGCTAAACTAAGCAGTGTCAGTGGGAGCACAAACCACAACATCAGCATGGCGATGCGGCGTGCCACCGAGTCTTCCTGTATGGTGCCTTCCTGCAGTTCGTGCAGTGGCTTGCTGCTGTCCAGCTCTGGCAGGCGGTTGTGGCTCCATTTTTGGATAATCACGCCATCGTGCAGCAACAGCAGTCCTGGGTTGCTGCGTATAACGGTTTTCAGCAGCACGTCGTCGGTCTGGTAGAATGCGTATTCTGCACCGGTCCTGTCGCTCCATTGGTTCATGGCCTTCTCGCCGCTAGCAGTGAGTCCATAGAAGGCATAGCCATTGTCTTTAGTGTACTCGTAGAGCTCGTTGATGACGTCAAGCTGCGAGTCGTCGGCCTGCTCCAGATGGGGTGAGATGAGCAGCATGGTGTAGCTACTGTCGTTCAGTACCTGTTCAGTGATGTCCTCACCATCGCGCTCCATAAACAAGTCGGCATAGGGCGAGTCCTCACCTTCCATCATGCGTTGCCACCCTTCCCTCAGGTTGGTTCCTACGCGATAGGGACGGAAGTCGAACAGTGGTTTGTCATAAAGGCACCATGTAGAGGTGATCAGTATGAACAGCGCCGTGTAGTTGACGACCAGCCACTGGTTTGACTCGCTGATGAAGCGAAACATCCGTGTGGGCTTGTGGGCCACGATGACGGCAGCCGACAGCAGAACCACGTTTTTCCAGAATGTCTGCCAGTTGGTGAGAATGATAGCATCGCCAAAACAACCACAATCTTTGACAGGGTTGCTGATGGCCAGCCATAGCGTCAGCGGTGTCATCATCAGCATGATGGCCAGTGACAGTCGCGAAGACAACTTTCGTCTGATGGCAAACAACAGGAAGATACCCAGACAAAATTCTGTGGCGCCCAACAGCACCGACAGCCCCAGGGTGGTGCTGTCTGGCAGCCAGCCTCCCAGATGCATCGCTGTCAGGTAGTCCTGAATCTTGTATTGCGTGCCGAGCGGGTCGATGGCCTTTACAAATCCGGATAGGATAAAGACCAGCGCCAGTATCAGGCGAGCTATGTTTACAATCAGCGTTCTCACTTCTCCAACTTAATCAGTCCGAAGACTGCGTAGTTGATAATATCCATATAGTTGGCATCAATGCCTTCGCTCACTAGCGTGGCTCCGCCTAAGTCTTCAATTTCTTTGATGCGCTCAATCTTGGTCAGGATGAGGTCTGTGTAGCTGCTGACACGCATGTCACGCCACGCCTCGTCGTAGTCGTGGTTCTTGCGTTTCATCAGTTCCAGCGCCTCTTTGGCATAATGATTATAGAGCGTCATGGCTTCATCGACGTTCATGTCCACGCAGTCGGCAAAGCCCTTTTCCAGTTGGATCAATCCCACAATACCATAGTTTATCAGGGCCATAAACTCCGGACGTATGCCTTCGCCCACCAGCGACTCTTGTTTAATCTCCAGCGAACGGATGCGCTTGGCTTTGATAAACAGCTGGTCTGTCAGCGAGGACGGACGCAGGATGCGCCACGAGGCACCGTAGTCGTGCAGCTTCTTCGAAAAGATGTCGCGACATTCGGCTATGGCAGCCTCAAACTGTGCATTGGTTTTTTCAAATTTGTCCATATTTCGGGTGCAAAGTTACTAAATAAATATGAATTACACATTAATAATGTGGATTATGAACCTCGAATTATGAAATATTAATCATTTTGTTTCTTGCGGATGTACTTGTTGTTTCTTGCGGATGTACTTGATTTTATGCCCGAGGGTATTCCATTGCACCTGCAGCGAGTCGCGCTTCATGCGTAGCATTGTCAGCTCGGTCAGCTCCTCGGCAGTGGCTTTCAACTGACTCTTGTGTTCCTCCACGATAGCCTTTTTCTGTTCGTATTCGGCTTTTGCGGCTTCGAGTGCTGAATCCACGCGTGCCAGTTCGTGCTGTGAGGCGAGTAGGGTAGAGTCTTGCTTGTGTTTGAGTGCGGCACGGCGCTGTTCAATTTCATCTCTTCTCGAGTTGTTACAGGCGGTGGCGACCAGTGCTAAAGCGATAGTTGCAATGAGTAATCGCTGTTGTTTCATACTTTAATCATTTAGTGGCAATCCGTTGAAATAGCGGACTGCATATTTGGGTACAAAGTTAATGAAAAAAAACAAAATGCCAAAAAGAACTTGTTTTTTTGTCTGAAAGTTAGTAACTTTGCACCCTCGAAATAGTGTTATATACTTACATGAAGTTGTATTCTGACGAAGAACTGGCCAAGATTCTTGACCAGGATATTTTCCACAAAATTACTGATGTGGCCGATCATCTGGGCGTAGAGTGCTACGTGGTGGGTGGCTATGTCCGTGATATTTTCCTCGAGCGTCCCAGCAACGACATCGATGTGGTCGTTGTTGGAAGCGGTATCGAGGTGGCCAAGGCCCTGAAGAAGGTACTCGGTCGCAAAGCCCATCTGTCTGTTTTCAAGAATTTCGGTACGGCGCAGGTCAAGTTCAACGATACCGAGGTGGAGTTCGTGGGCGCCCGTCGCGAGAGCTATAGTCACGACTCGCGCAAACCCATCGTCGAAGATGGTACGTTGGAGGACGACCAGAACCGTCGTGATTTTACCATCAATGCAATGGCCATCTGTCTGAACAGTCGTCGTTTCGGCGAACTCGTCGATCCGTTTAATGGCTTGGCAGACCTGGAGGATGGCATCATTGCCACGCCCCTCGACCCCGACATCACGTTTAGCGACGACCCGTTGCGCATGATGCGATGCATCCGTTTTGCCACGCAACTTAACTTTCAGATAGAGGATGCTACCTTCGATGCTCTGCAGCGCATGGCCGATCGCATCAAGATTGTCAGTGGCGAGCGTATTGAGGTGGAACTCAACAAGATAATGATGGCTCCACATCCCAGCAGGGGCTTCGTTGATTTGCAGCGCTGTGGCCTGCTGAACATCATCCTTCCCGAGGTGGCAGCGCTCGATATCGTAGAGCAGAAAAACGGTCGCGCCCATAAAAATAACTTCTATCATACCCTTGAGGTGTTGGAGAATGTAGTCAAAGCGACCCACCCCCACGAGACCCACCCCCAACCCCTCCCTGCGAGGGAGGGGAGTGAACGCTCTCAGGATGGAGTAGGTGTTGAGGGGAGTGGATGCTCTCGTACCGATGGACTGGGTGAAAACCGAAATCTTTATTTGCGTTGGGCTGCGTTGCTCCATGATATTGGCAAGACCAAGACCAAACGATGGGATTCATCCATCGGGTGGACGTTCCATAACCACAACTACGTGGGTGCCAAGATGGTGGCTGAGCTTTTCCGTCGACTGAAGTTGCCCATGGGTGCAGAGATGAAATACGTCCAGAAACTGGTCGATTTGCACATGCGCCCACAGGTGATTGCTGATAGCGAGGTCACCGATTCGGCTGTTCGCCGACTCCTGAACGATGCTGGCGACGACATCGACGATTTGATGACGCTTTGCGAAGCCGACATCACGTCGAAAAATGAAGTCCGGAAGAAGATGTTCCTTGAAAACTTCCGTGTGGTCCGCGAAAAGCTGGCCGACCTCAAGGAGAAAGACTATAAACGTCTGTTGCAGCCTGTCATCGATGGCAACGAGATTATGGAACTATTCCATCTGTCGCCCTCGCGCGAGGTGGGCATTCTGAAACAATGTCTAAAAGATGCAGTATTAGATAATAAGGTAGAGAACGAGCGTGAGCCCTTGATGCAGCTGCTTATAGAGAAAGCTCGCGAGATGGGAATCGCCTGATATGGGCGTCATATTCTAATTCTAAAAGTGCCACTTTTCCACAAGAAGAGTGGCACTTTTGTTGTCATCGCCCTTTGTTAATAGCTTTTCTCTGAGGATAGCTCCCCTCCCTTTGGAGGGGCTGGGGGAGGCTCCCCCTGTTGTTTTGTGTCAAAGTGTCACTTTGCTTTTTTGTCTTTCATTTTGTTATCGCAAACAGATACTTTCTATTTTTAATAATTTTATCTTTTAAACGTATAAAAAGTCGTTTTTTAATAGCAAAAATGGATATATATTAAGAAAATGCAATTAAAAAATGAATTTTTTTTGTAATTTTATTGATTATTCGGTTTTTTGTATTAAATTTGCACCCCGAAACCAAACTAGGCCGATTTTACGTCGGTTTGTTAGTGAGAAGGTAAATGTAGTGACAATATGCCATTTGTGGCTATTCGGCTATTCAATAGGTTTTTAGATATTTAATTGGTATTGGTTATACACAAACATTTTTTAATATTAACTTAGTTAAAGGTCATGAACAAAAGACTAACATTGCTTTTAATGACCCTTTTCCTCGTAGTAGGTGGGGCGTTCTCTCAGACGAGAGTCAGCGGTACAGTTACGTCAAAAGACGATGGTGAGCCTATTATTGGCGCATCTATTTTGGTAATTGGTACTAATCAAGGTACTGTCACGGATGCTGATGGTAAATTTATCGTCATTCTACCAAAGGACAAGAAAGATATTCGTGTGTCCTACATCGGCATGGTGAGCCAGACTGTAGCAGCTAAAGACGGCATGGTTGTACGTCTTGCATCAGATGCTACTTCATTGGACGAGGTGGTAGTAACAGGTATGGGTATTACTCGCGCAAAGAAGTCTGTAGGTTATGCAGTACAGGATTTGAGCGCTGACGATTTGAATACCTCTGGTACGACCTCTATTGGTAGCGCCTTGCAAGGTAAGTTGACAGGTGTTAGCGTACGTCCTTCTTCTGGCGCTCCTGGTGCTTCTGCACAGATTGTTATTCGCGGTGCTCGTTCATTCGACGGTAACAATGCTCCTTTGTATGTAGTAGATGGTATGCCAATTGCTTCTACACCTGACTTTTCTACTGGTAATTCAGTAACAGGTGCAGACTTTACAAACCGTAGCATTGATATTAACCCTGATGATATCGAAAATATTAGTGTACTGAAAGGCCAGGCTGCTTCTGCTCTTTATGGTATTCGTGCATCAAATGGTGTGATACTTATTACCACCAAGCGCGGTAGCAAGGCTACTCAGAAGCCTGTAGTTACCTTCAGCACAGACTTGAGCGCTCAGACTTTGAGCCGCAAGTTCAAGCATCAGGATGTTTATGCTCAGGGTGCTGATCCTAGTTCTTACAACCCCAACTCTTCTTCTACATGGGGTCCCAAGATTGTAGATCTGCCCAACGATCCTAAGTACGGTGGTAATGTAGCTAACAGCTATACAGCTGCTGGTCTTCACGAAGGTCAGTACTACAATCCAAAGTATGCTGCAGCAGGACTGGATCCTTGGACTACACCTCAGACTTTTGATAACGTAGGTGACTTCTTTAAGACTGGTTTCACCGAGAATGCTAATTTCAATATTTCTCAGCGTAAGGATGCTGTTAGCTACTCTTTCGGTGTAAGCAACACTTATCAGACTGGTATCATTCCTTCTACTGGCATGACTCGTACAGGTGCTCGCGCAGCAATTGATTACGAAATGAACGACGAGTGGAAGACAGGATTCACTGCAAACTACACTTCTTCTAAGATCACTTCTGCTCCTGGTGCTAACAATGGCGTCGTAAACGTTGTTTATGGTGCTCCTGCTGAATATAACCTTGCTGGAACTCCTACTCATAATCCTCTTGATCCTACTCAGCAGATTTCTTATCGTGCTACCAACTTCAACAACCCATACTGGTGGTCTGATAACGATGAGTTCCGTCAGCACACTAACCGTGTGTTTGGTAACGCTTACTTCGAGTACTCTCCGAAGCTCGGTGTTGATTTCTTGACTTTGAAATTCCGTGAGCAAGCTGGTCTTGATGTTTATACTACAGACAATATGACCGTAGCCGAGGTTGGTTCTGCTTATAATACCAAAGGTGAGGTTGAGGACTTCGGTGTTCAGCGCAACATCTTCAACAACTTGTTCACTGTAAACTTCAATGCTCAGTTGGGCGCTGATAAGGAATGGGATCTCGGTCTGTTGCTGGGTAATGAGTTCAATCATGATTACAGCCGTTCATGGGACTACGATGCTTCTGGTCTTTCTTGGTATGGTCAGCCAGTTATTGAGAATGCTGCCAATATGGATTATTGGGCTATGTCTCATCTTAAGGAACGTACAGTTGGTACATTCTTCCAACTCACTTCTAGTTGGAAAAACATGCTTTACCTGACTGTTACAGGTCGTAATGATGTTGTTTCAACAATGCCCCGCGGCAATCGTTCTTTCTTCTATCCCTCAGTATCACTGGGCTGGATTTTTACTGAGCTATCTGCATTGAAGAACAACAAGATTCTGTCTTATGGTAAGCTGCGTGCTTCATACGCTCAGGTAGGTCAGGCTGGTTCTTATCATGAGAACTACTATTACACTCCCTCTTATGGAAGTGGTATGTACGTATATACTCCTGTTGCTTATCCTATTGGTGGCGCAAAGAGCTATGTACCTTATTATGTTAAGTTTGACGAGAACTTGAAGCCTCAGAACACAACCAACTATGAGCTTGGTGTTGACCTGAACTTCTTCGAGAATCGTTTGCGCTTTGAATATACTGCCAGCTATCAGGATGTTAAGGATCAGATCTTCGACGTTCCCACAGCCGGTTCTACTGGTTACCAGTATCTGCGCACCAACGCTGGTCGCATGACAACATGGGCTCATGAGTTCTCTCTGAATGCAAGCATTCTTCAGCACAAGGACTACAACTTGGATCTGGGTGTTAACTTCACTTCAGTTTCAAACAAGGTTAAGGAGCTCGCTCCTGGTGTAGAGAGCATCATGCTTGGTGGCTTCGTTGAACCTCAGGTTCGTGCTCAGGCTGGTTTCAGCTATCCTAACATTTACGGTATTGCTTTCAAGCGTACAGAGGATGGTCAGTTGCTTCTTGCTGATGGTCTGCCTCAGGGTACTTCAACCAGCGAGAATATCGGTGAGTGTGCTCCCGACTTCAACATGGGCTTCAACCTGAGAGCTAACTACAAGAATCTGTCTCTTTCTGCTACATTCGACTGGCAGAAGGGTGGTAAAATGTATGCTGGTACAATCTTGACCATGAACTGGTTCGGTGCTACAATGGAGTCTTTGAAGTATCGTGAGGGTACAATGATTGCTGATGGTATTGATGAAGCTACAGGTCTGAAGAATACAGTAGAAGTTAACAAGATGGACTACTATCAGGCTTACAATGATATTACTGAGGCCGGTATCTTTGATACCAGTTTCTGGAAACTCCGCGATGTAACTTTGGATTACAAGCTTCCTAAGTTCTGGGGTGTTGACATGAACGTATTCGCATTTGCACGTAATATTCTCTTGTGGGCTAAGATGCCAGACTTGGATCCAGAGAACTCTCAGGGTAACGGTAACATGAGTGGTTACTTCGAGCGTTTCTCTACACCTAGCACATCAAGCTTCGGTGGTGGTCTAAAGATTACATTCTAATTAGTGACGTCATTATTTATAAAGAAAATTAGAAATATGAAAACGAAATATTTGTTTGGCTTAGCATTGGCCACAGTGCTTTTCAGCTCTTGTTCTGAAGATATGCTTGACAGAATCAACAAGGACGAGACCAGCAAATCACCAGAAGTTGTACCCTCTAAGTTCCAACTTACTGATGCTGAAGTCTCTACTGCATATTCTACTGTCAACGGAGCTTATGCATGGTATGTGTCTTCATACACAGAGCAGCTCTTTGGAACCGGAAACAACCAGATGATGAAAGCAGAGTTGAGAAATACTTCTGAGACTGCTAGCTCAACTACATTCAACAACGAGTGGAACTCAACTTATTCAAATCTTCACAATCTTTATCAGATGATTGAGAAGTGTTCTGAGGGTGGTGTTGATGCCGATAAGACAGATCTTCTTGGCGAGGCTCTTATTCTGAATGCAATCAACTGGGGTGTTATGACAGACCTCCACGGTGATATTCCTTTCTCTGAGTGCTTCAAGGGTATCTCTGCTCCCAAGGTTGACTCTCAGGAGAGCATTTATGCAGCCATTTTTGAAATGCTCGACAAGGCTCAGGATTGCTTGGCACAGGGTGGTAATCATGCTGGAGAACAGGACATCTTGTTTGGTGGCGATACAGACATGTGGAGTGCTTTTGGTCATGCAGTAAAGGCTCGTTATCTGCTTCATACCTATGGTCGCAATAATAGCGTGCTCACCGAGGTTGTAAAGGAGGCACAGGCTGCTATCGATGGCGGTTTTGCTGGATGCTATCTTGATCACTTCAATGGTGTTACTGCCGATAATGCTTGGTCTGCTTACCAGTGGAGCCGTTATTACATTGGTTCAAACAAAACTGTTGATGATTTGATGCTGGAGCGTAATGACCCACGTGAGCCTCTTTATAATGCCAATGTGTTGGGAGAGGATATTCTTGGTGTTCCAGGAGATGCTAGCCAGGCTAAACTTGTTGAGGCTTTGAATGAACCTGCATGGCTGGAGAATGGTGCTGCTAACTTGGCTATCATGAGTGAGTCAGAACTTTACTTCATTCTTGCAGAGGCTCAGGCACTGCTTGGTCAGGATGCCAAGGTTGCTTTTGAAACAGCTGTTGAAAGCAGTGTTAAGGAGTATTTCGCTATTTCTGATGAAGATGTCGATGATGCAGATGTTCAGAATTATATTTCAAGTCTAGCTACTCTTTACAATGCTGATCCCGTGAAGGAGATTCGTATTCAGAAGTACCTTGCTCAGACTCGTGGTGAAGTAATTGAGACTTACAACGATATTCGTCGTATTAACTATACCGATGGTTCATATCCTGTACAGCTGAAGAACCCAAATAATACTTCTTCAGTAGGTAACCGTTGGCCGCTTCGTTTGCCTTATGGTGATAGCGATGTGGTATCTAATCCTAATGTATCTGCTGCCTTCGGTTCTGGCAACGAGGCTGGTATGTACATTTTCACGGAGAATGTATGGTGGGCTGGCGGTAACCGCTAAATCACAATACCTATAATTAAGTGCGGGTGTGTCAATTCTTTGGCATACCCGCAATTTTTTTAAAAAAAATCATTGTAGATTAGAATTTATTATATATATTTGCATTGTCAAAACCAATAATTAAAAATCTTTTTAAATAAACTAAAAATGAAACATTTATTATTTGTATTAACCGTAGGTTCATTCTACGGTTGCAGTTGTGATTAGACAGGTATTATTATTTCTAATAATTTCGTTGAACTAAATTAATTGAAAAAAATGAAGAGGCTCTTTTTAATATTTTTTTCTTTTGTGTGTGCATATGCCAATGCGGATGGTGCAATAAAAATTACAAAAGAAATGGCTTGGAAGATTGTCAAATGTGATGTTTTGAAAAATGACGTTAAAAACATAAATGTATACGTATTCGACTCTGTTATGTACGCCAACTCCATTGTAGAGACATTGAGTACTTCGGAAATAACACCAAATGCGCACTCTTGGCTATTCTTTATTGACGACCTTCCTGCGGCCAACTGGAGCCATCCATGTAGATACATATACGTTGATTGTAATACAGGAAGAATCATTTCACATTCTCATTCCATGCCTCCATCTAACATTCTTTTGAGGTTGTTAACTGAAAACCAGAAAGATTCAGAAAGGCTTCCTGTTGATATTAGGAAACGAGTTAAAATGCAATCGAGATCAATTGTTTATAACAATGACTTAAAGAACTACGCATATAATAATAACTATGCTGTTATAATTAGTGGTGGTGCATCAGTTGGGAATAATTACCAACGGTATTGGAATGACTGTTCGTCAATATATTCAACACTAATTAATGTTTATGGGTATAACAAGAATCATATTTATGTGATTATGGCAGATGGAACAGATTCCGCTTTTGACAGACTTACGGACCAAGGCTATGATTCCTCCCCTCTTGATTTGGATGGAGATGGTTTGGACGATATTCAATATGCTGCAACACGTTCGAATATACAAAATGTTTTTAATCAATTAGCTAACACACTTACTACTGACAATAATTTATTTGTTTTTACAATGGATCATGGAACAAAAAGGATGAGTAATAGTTGCTTATGTTTATGGTACGACGAAATGTTAGACTTTGAATTTGCAGACTTATTGTCAACAATTCATGCGCGTTCTCTCAATCTTTGTATGGGGCAGTGTTTTAGTGGAGGCTTTATTGACGATTTGACAAATGAGAAATACGTAATATCAACAGCCTGCAAAGATAACGAATCCTCATATTCTTTAAATATGGGATTTGGCGGTTATGATGCCTATGTATATTATTGGACTGCTGCTGTTAGCGGTTTCTTTCCCAATGGAACTATAGCAAACGCAGATTTAAATAATGATGGGTTTGTTTCTATGAAAGAGGCATTTGTTTTTGCAAATATGATGGATTCTACTGGCGAACATCCTCAGCTTTCGTCAACTCCTTTAGGAACTGATTCACGATTGAATCTTTTTATGGAGATTCCTGATATAATTCATGGCGATGCTGTCGTGGCTATGAATGGTGACTATAGCATTCCTAACTTGCCTAGTGGCTTGACTGTTCGATGGAGTATAAGTAATTCAAACCTTGTCTTGCTTTCAGGTCAAGGTACCTCTACCGCTAATTTCAAGAAGGCAGGTGATGGCTCTTGTATTATTTCTGCAGATATTTTTGTTGGTGCGACACATTTATGTTCTCTTTCAAAGGATGTTTGGTGCGGTGTTCCTTCCCAACCACAAATATTGGATTGGCCAAATAAACTTAATCCTAACTCTGTTTATGGCGTTACAGCTCGGCAACCTTCTGAACAGGGAGTTAATCAATACCAATGGACTTTGCAGGGTGGTACTATCGTTGGACCAAGTACGGGACCCAGTGTGATGTTTAGAACAAGCAGACCCGGTACAGATGTGATTCTTACAGTACGAGCAAAGAATGATTGCGGATGGGGAAATGTTTCGTCTAAGGCCGGCAGAGTGAAAGATGGCTCCTCTGTGGTTACAAGCACAGGTAGTGGTAAGACTATCAATATAACGATGCCAGAGCCTGGCAGCTATGAGATTCAGTTGTGGAGCAAGTCGGGACTATTGCGTAAAGAGACTACGGACCTTCAGCAATACACAATAAACATTAATACACTACCTTCTGATATTTATTTCGTCAGAGTGCTTAAAGATGGTGAGGTTGTACAACAGTCTAAGTTTCTTAAATAATCTGCGGCATCTCGTGCCGTTTTAGGATCTTATCCCAAATAACAGTGCCTCTATTCGCTCAGAATAGTTGCACTGTTTTTTTTGTCTGTTCTTTCAGTCGCTCCGCATTCTTGCCTTGCAAGCGTCACCTTTCGGGATGCCGAGCGGGTGAAAGCGGCAGAGCCGAGCGATTATGTCTTTAAAAGAAAGAAAGTATGTTCGTAAAAAAAAGTATGTTCGTCTGTTATTCTGTCTTTCCCTCTGTTGTTCTGTCTGTAGCAATGCACGTCTCCTTATGCTTAATATACAACTAATTTACTAATAAAATGTTAAATAAGTGAGCCGTATTTATTGTATATTTGTCTTTTTTTGTAATTTTGCATTTTGAAAACTAAGTGTGGCTAAACAAGTTTTCCACAACAAAGGAAATAAAGGAATAAGAAATATAACAATTTAAGCTTAAAGAATAATTATGAGTAAGAACAAAATGATGCTGGCTGCGGCTGTTGCAGCCATGTTGGTTTCATGTGGCGGAGGCGGTGGCCGTCCGACTTTTGGCGATAATGAGTTTCCCGTGGAGACCGTTTCTTCGCAGTCGGCTGCTCTTCAAACAAACTATCCCGCTACGATTAATGGTATTCAGGATGTAGAGATTAGACCAAAGACTTCAGGCTTTCTGACACAGGTCTGCGTTAAGGAGGGACAGACCGTCTCTGCCGGTCAGTTGCTGTTTGTTATCGACAACGAGACATTCCAGGCACAGGTGCGCCAGGCACAGGCAGCTGTCAATACGGCACAGAGCGGTGTGAACACTGCTAAGCTTACTTTTGAGAACTCAAAGCAGTTGCATGCCAACAAAGTGATTGGCGACTACGAGTTGCAGACTGCCGAGAATACCTATCTGAGCGCACAGGCACAGCTGGCTCAGGCTCAGGCAGCGCTGGCTTCCGCCAAAGAGGCACTGAGCTATTGCTACGTGAAGAGCCCCGTTAAGGGCGTTGTGGGAACCCTGCCTTTCAAGAAGGGCGCCTTGGTGAGCGCATCAAACGTGCTGACCCACGTGGCCGACATCAGTCAGATGGACGTCTATTTCTCAGTTACCGAGAAAGACCTGCTGTTGCTCTCAAAGGCTGAGGGCGGTGTCAGTGGTGCCATCGATGCCTTCCCTCCAGTGAAGCTCTTGCTGGCCGACGGTAGCGAGTACGGCTATCCCGGCAAGGTAGCTACCGTCAGTGGTGTCATCGACAAGAGCACCGGTTCTGTTCAGTTGAAGGCCCAGTTTCCCAACCCCGACAAGCTGTTGAAGAGCGGCGGTTCTGGTACTATCGTTGTTCCCCAATCAGCCAACGATGCCATTGTCATCCCCCAGTCGGTGGTTGTCGAGGTTCAGAACAAGAAGTTCGTCTATCTGCTCAACGACAGCAACAAGGTGGTCTATACCGAGATCACCGTCAACCCACAGAACGATGGCAAAAACTATATTGTGACCGGCGGACTCAAACCTGGCGATAAGTATGTCACCAATGGCGTCACCAAGCTGACCGACGGTCAGGAGATTGTGCCCATCACCCCACAGCGCTATCAGGAGAAGATTCAGGAGCAGGCCAAGGCCATGAGCGCTGGCGACATCGTGGGTGCCATGAAGAAATAATTGAAACTTGATAATTGATAATTATGACATTTACAAACTTTATCAAGCGCCCAGTGCTATCTACGGTGATCTCTATCCTCATCGTGCTGCTGGGTGTCATCGGACTGACCTCGCTGCCTATCGAGCAGTATCCCGATATTGCACCGCCTACCGTGGTGGTTTACACCAGCTATCCTGGTGCCGATGCTGAGACCGTCAAGAACTCAGTCATTACTCCTTTGGAGGAGAGCATCAACGGTGTAGAGGGTATGGACTACATCTCTTCTACCGCTTCGTCGGGTTCGGCACAGATCAGTGTGCTGTTCCGTCAGGGCATGAATGCCGACATGTGTGCCGTCAACGTGCAGAACCGCGTGCAGCAGGCACAGGCCTTGCTGCCTGCCGAGGTGACCCGTATTGGTGTGACCGTCATGAAGCGCCAGACCTCTCAGGTGATCATGTACACCCTGACCAGTGACGGCCGCTACGACGACGAGTTCCTGACCAACTATAGTAATATCAATATCGTGCCCGCCATCAAGCGTATTCAGGGTGTGGGCGACGTGCAGAGCCCCGGTCTGAAGACCTACTCAATGCGTATCTGGCTGAAGCCCGACGTGATGAAACAGTACAACCTGATGCCTTCCGACATCAGCGGTGTGCTCGCCGAACAGAACATCGAGGCCGCTCCCGGTACCTTCGGCGAACTCTCTGACGTGGCCTACGAGTATGCCATGCGCTACACCGGTCGCTTCAAGACCGCCGAGGAGTTTGGCAACATCATCATCCAGAGCAATGCCGACGGCACCACGCTGAAACTGAAGGACGTGGCAAAGATTGAGCTGGGTGGTCAGCAGTATTCCGTTGCCATGAAGAACAACAACGTGCCTTCGGTGCTGGGTATGGTGCAGCAGATTGCAGGCTCTAACGCCAACGAGATTGCCAAGAACGTGAAGAAAGAGCTGGAAGAACAGTCCAAGCTATTCCCTCCAGGCATGACCTATAAGATCAACTACGACGTCACCGAGTTCCTCTATGCTTCTATCGAGGAGGTAGTGTTCACTCTGGTGTTCACCCTTCTGCTCGTGTTCTTCGTCATCTACATCTTCCTGCAGGACTGGCGTTCTACGCTCATTCCTCTGATTGCCGTGCCTGTGTCGTTGGTAGGTACTTTCTTCTTCCTCGAACTGTTTGGCTTCTCTATCAACCTGCTCACGCTGTCGGCCTTGCTGCTGGCCATCGCCATCGTGGTCGATGATGCCATTGTGGTGGTCGAAGCCGTGCATGCCAAGTTGGACCAGGGCTATAAGTCAACCCTGACAGCCTCTATCGATGCCATGAACGAGATCTCTGGCGCCATCATCTCCATCACGCTGGTGATGTCGGCCGTGTTCATCCCTGTGTCGTTCATTGGTGGCACCAGCGGTACGTTCTATCGTGAGTTCGGTGTCACCATGGCTGTCAGCATCTTCATCTCGGCGCTGAACGCCCTGACGCTGTCGCCCGCCCTGTGTGCCATCTTCCTGAAGGTGCACGACAAGGACGGACACGAGAAGAAACTGTCGCGCATCGACAAGTTCCACATGGCCTTCAACACCGCCTACGACGGCATTCTTGGCAAGTATAAGTCGCGCATCGAGAAGCTCGTACACCGTCCCATCGCCATTATGGTGACTGTGGTCATTGGTATTGTTGTGCTCGTCGTCTCGCTGGTTACCAGCAAGACCGGTCTGGTGCCCGACGAGGATACCGGCACCATCTTCTGTACCATCTCTATGCCACCTGCCACCTCTGTGGCCCGCACCCAGCAAGTCATTGCCGAGGTTGACAGCATCCTGGCTGCCGATCCTGCTGTTCAGAGCCGTGAGCAGATTCAGGGTTACAACTTCATTGCCGGTTCCGGTTCCGACCAGGCCACGTTTATTGTGAAGCTGAAGCCCTTCAGCGAGCGTCAGAAAGGACTGTGGTGGAAGATCTCTGGCCTGTGGCAGGGCGACGGCATCTACCGTTTCTTCCTCAACCCCTACGAGTCTAATGGTGTGCTGGCTCAAATCTATCTGAAGACGGCCCACATCAAGGATGCCCAGATCCTGGCTTTCGCACCGCCTATGATTCCTGGCTTCTCGGCCAACAGCGGTGTGTCTCTCGTCATGCAGGACCGCACCGGCGGTTCGCTGGATAAGTTCTTTGGCGTGGTCAAAGACTATCTGGCCGAGCTCAACAAGCGTCCTGAATTCCAGATGGCACAGACCTCTTACAACCCCAATTATCCACAGTATATGGTACACGTAGATGTGGCCAAGTGTAAGCAGAGCGGCATCTCGCCTGCCACCGTCCTCTCTACGTTGCAGGGCTACTATGGCGGACTCTACGCCTCTAACTTCAATGCCTACGGCAAGCTCTATCGTGTCATGGTGCAGGGCTCGCCCGAGACACGCATGACGCCCGAGTCGCTCAACAGCGTCTATGTGCGCACCGCTGCAGGCATGGCACCTGTCAAGGAATTCTGCCAGCTGGAGCGCGTCTATGGTCCTTCAAACATCAACCGCTTCAACCTGTTCACGTCTATCAACGTGACTGCCACCGTGGCTGATGGCTATTCCACCGGTGAGGCCATCAAGGCCGCCCAGGAAGTGGCTGCGCAGGTGCTGCCCACGGGCTACACCTACGACTATCAGGGTCTGACGCGTGAAGAGGCCAAGGCTTCAAACACCACTGGCATCATCTTCCTGCTGTGTATCGTCTTTATCTATCTGATTCTTTCGGCCCAGTACGAGTCTTATCTGCTGCCGCTGGCCGTTATCCTCTCCGTACCGTTCGGTCTGGCAGGCTGTTTCCTGTTCACCATGTTGTTCGGCCATGCCAACGATATCTACATGCAGATCTCGCTCATCATGCTGATTGGTCTGCTGGCCAAGAACGCCATCCTGATTGTGCAGTTCGCCCTTGAGCGCCGCAGCACCGGTATGGCCATCACATGGTCGGCAGTGCTGGGTTCTGCAGCGCGTCTGCGTCCTATCCTGATGACCTCTCTGGCCATGATTATCGGTCTGCTGCCTCTGATGTTTGCCAGCGGTGTAGGCAAGAACGGTAACCAGACGCTGGGTGCAGCAGCCGTGGGCGGTATGCTTATCGGTACGCTCTGTCAGCTCTTCGTTGTGCCTACGCTGTTCGTCATCTTCCAGACGCTGCAAGAGAAGTTCAGACCGATGAAGTTCGAAGGCGACGACGAGAATCCTGATGTGGCCACCGAGCTGCAGCAGTATGCTAAGCGCCCCGTTGATTATACGCTTGAAAAATAGCAGTCCCTGCCTCCATTCCCCAATCGGGGAGGGGAGGCAGATACCCAATAACCAGAAGATAAAAGATTATGATGAAAAGTAATTTTCTAACGAGAATATTAAAGCCCTTCCCTTCGGGAGGGGTTGGGGTAGGTTTCCTGTTCTGCCTGCTGCTCTCCAGCTGTGGCCTCTATAATAAATACGAGCGCCCTGAGAGCATCAACACATCCGGACTGGTTCGCGATATCGTGAGCGATGGCGACACACTCGTGGTCAACAGCGACGAGAATTTTGGCAACCTGCCCTGGCGACAGGTGTTCACCGACCCCCAGTTGCAAGGACTCATCGAGACTGCTCTCGAGAACAATACCGACCTGCGCAATGCAGCCCTCAATGTGAAGATGATGGAGACGGCCCTCACCGTGTCTAAGCTGGCCTTCCTGCCCTCGCTGGCCATTGCCCCTCAGGGCACCATCAGCAAGGTGCAGATGGACGGAGCCTCGGTGTCGAAGACCTATCAGTTGCCCGTCTCTGCTTCGTGGAACCTCGACCTCTTCGGCAACCTGCTCTCGCAGAAGCGCTCGGCACAGATGAAGCTGCTGGCCACGAAAGACTATCAGGTGGTGGTACAGACCAATATCATCTGTGGTGTGGCCAACCTCTACTACACGCTCATGATGCTCGACGAGCAGATGCGCATTGTCACCGACATGGAGCAGCTCACCAAAGAGACCTGGGACATGATGAAACTGCAAATGGAACTGGGTCGTGCCCGCTCTACCAGCGTGCAGAGCGCCGAGGCTAGCTACTACAGCGTGCAGGCACAGAAGGCCACGCTGCGTCAGCAGATCCGACAGATGGAAAACTCTATGGCGCTGCTGCTCAACGAGGCAGGGCATCAGATTCCTCGCGGCTCGTTCTACAACCAGTCGCTGCCCTCTGAGTTTGCAACAGGTGTAGGCATTCAGTTGCTCTCTAACCGTGCCGATGTTCATGCTGCCGAGATGGCGCTGGCTCAGTGCTTCTACGACACCGAGACGGCTCGCTCGCGCTTCTATCCAAACATCACCATCACGGGCAATGCCATGTTCACCAACTCGCTGGGTACTGCCGTGGTCAATCCCGGCAAGTGGATCCTCTCGGCTGTAGGTTCGCTCACACAGCCAATCTTCGCCCACGGACAGATCGTGGCCGGACTGAAGGTGGCTAAGTATCAGCAGGAACAGGCCCTCAACACCTTCCAGAATACCATCCTGAAGGCTGGCAACGAGGTGAGCAATGCCCTGGTGGCCTATGCCACCTGCGACGAGCTGAGCCAGATCGACGAGAAGCAGGTGAAGCTCTACGAGCAGAACGTGGAGGACACCCGTCAGCTCTACACCTCTAAGGGCAGTAGCTATCTGGAGGTCATCCAGGCACAGAGCGGACTGCTCAATGCCCGCATCTCGAAGGTCACCAACGACTTCAACAAGATGCAGGCTGTGGTCAACCTCTATCAGGCTCTGGGAGGCGGCGCCAAATAAAATTAAAAAGTTGAAAGGTTGAAGAATTGAAGTCTTTACGATCTGCAACTTCGATCTTTCAATCTTTCAATTCTTCAATCTTTTAATTCTTTAATTCTTAGAATTATGGCAAGTGAAATTTCCCCAAAAGCCGAGATCAGCCCAAAGGCGAAGATTGGCGACAACTGTAAGATATTCCCCTTCGTGTATATCGAGGACGACGTGGAGATAGGTGATAACTGTATCATCTTCCCCTTTGTCAGCATACTCAGCGGCACACGCATGGGGCGTAATAACAAGGTGCACCAGGGTGCAGTGATTGGTGCGCTGCCTCAGGACTTCAACTTCCGTGGCGAGAAGTCTGAGTGTATCATCGGCGACAACAATATCATTCGCGAGAACGTGGTCATCAACCGTGCCACGCATACTGGCGGACAAACCCGACTGGGCAACGACAACGTGTTGATGGAGGGTGCCCACATCTCGCACGACACCAAGGTGGGCAACCGCTGTGTCTTTGGCTATGGCACCAAGATTGCTGGCGACTGCTTCATCGAGGATGGTGTCATCTTCTCGTCGTCGGTCATCGAGAATGCTAAAACACGCGTAGGCCAGGGCGCCATGATCCAGGCTGGCACCACCTTCTCTAAGGATGTGCCTCCCTATATCATCTGCACCAAGCGCTCTGAGTATGGTGGCGTCAACTTCACCATGGGTCGTTCCTATGGCGTTGACGAGAAGGTGCTCAAGCACATTGCCAACGCCTACCGTCTGGTGTTCCATGGTCAGACCTCGCTCTTCGATGCCATCCTGCAGATCGAACAGCAGGTGCCCGACAGTGCCGAGATTCGTCACATCATCGACTTCCTGAAGACCTCCGAACTGGGAATCATCACGAAGTTGTAAGAAATAGTATCTCTCTCTCACAGAAGTGCCGCTATTCATCTCGAATGGCGGCACTTCTTTTTGTCACTATGTGGAATTGTGTATTCTTGTTTTTCCTTGTTTTTTTTCTTTTTGATGGATCATTTCCATTTCATTTTCAATTAAAAGTTATATCTTTGCACATCGAAAACCAAAACAATAACCATTATGAGCAAGACCATACAATTTAGCGTACACCGCAACCCACTGAAAGATGCCGATGGAAAAGTCACCTTCCAGGTGAGACACGAGAACTTCTATACGGCACGAAGAAAAGACCTGATACACCACCTGCAGGTGCACAACACCATGAACCCGGAAGTCATGGAACTGGCTCTGAACGTGCTGGCCACAGAGATTGTTGATTTTCTGACCGACAACAAGCGACTGCACCTGGAGGGCATCGGCACGTTCTCGCTGAAGGTGGGATTCAGAAAGCGTCCAGATGAGGACGGCAACTTGCAGAAATTGCAGTTCACCAACGCTGCCGACATCACTGGCAACGATGTGGCCATAGAGACCATCAACTTCGCACCCGATAAGGCGCTGCTCGATAAACTGAACAACAACGGTTATCATTTCATCAATAAGACCGGTCGCGGCAACGTGGGCCATTCTGCCTCCTACACCAAGGCACAGGTCGTCAACCAAT
Organism: Prevotella sp.; assembly: GCA_024695815.1. Taxonomy (GTDB): domain Bacteria; phylum Bacteroidota; class Bacteroidia; order Bacteroidales; family Bacteroidaceae; genus Prevotella. The sequence goes on along the minus strand of JAILHK010000011.1, from coordinate 69,834 downwards.
TGAATGCCTATCTCGACGAACATTCATTCATCACTCGTTCGCAGATGAAGAGCCTCTTCGGTATGACGCAACACATGGCGTTGAAATGGCTTGACGAGCTCGTCGCCGGCCCAGAACCTATGCTTGTGTGCTCTAAGGTGGGTAATTCTTTGGTGTATAAGCGTAAGTAATGCGACCTAATACTTACGCTTTCGTAACTTACGACTTAAGTCAACAGATCTTTCGACTTAAGTCAACAGTTCTCACGACTTAAGTCAACAGATCTCACGACTTAAGTCGAAAGATCTCACGACTTAAGTCGAAAGATACCAAGCTGCCACTTTTCAGTTGGTAAAGTGCTATCATTACTACATGATAGCGCCACTGTCAGATACCAATCACGTCGTCTTTGAAACTTAAAAAAACGACGGTTTCATCGAAGATTTTGCTGAATGTTCGTTTCTCATGTTCAAAAATGTTCGTTTTCTGTGTTCGAAAATGTTCGGAAATGTTTAAAAATGTTCGGAAATGTTCGTTTTTCCATGGGGGGAAGTTATTTTGCGGAATCAATGCGCTGCTATTGTTGTGACTAGCGAATAAAATGATATGGGTACGAAAAACAAAAATATTGAGTACGAGAATGCAAAATATTGGTCAAAAAGGTTCTTTGACTTATTTTGACTTATAAATTCGTTTTAATTTTTTGACTTGCGTATTCTCTTTTTTGCTATATTTGCATCGAGAAATTACTCAAAGCATATAAACCTATAACTATAAAAAATAAATGAACAAGAAACTGTTTTTGATTTGTTTGCTGTGCATGGTTGTGTGTAGCTGTTATGTTCAGGAACTTGAACCTTGGCAGCAAACCTCATTCCGACAGTTTGTAGAGAATAAGGAGTGACGAAGAATTTTGTGTAATACAAAAAAACAATAATCACTAAAAACAATTTGTAATCATGAAAAAAGCTTCTTTGATTCTGCTCAGCCTTTTATTGAGTCTATCAAGTATTGGTGCACAAAACAAAAATCCACAGGGGCTTTATAAGTTGCAGCGCCTCGCTTACGAGGATGGACGCCCTGATATTGTCGCTGACATGTTGCAATATAAGTTTTTCTCGGATTTCGTACCAGTCACAATTCTTGTTATGAACAACTCACCTGAATTGTGCGCATACTGGATTAAGCAGGATGAACCACATCCATATTTGTTTACTGGAGATGTACCTGTTGGCAATGATGGTCGTGGCACACGTATATTCAATTGCGATGATAATCATGTGGCAGTGAAATGGTTTAACACCATAAGACCTGGTGATGAAGAAAGATTTCCAATGAATCAGTTTATCACAGAATATTACGACCGATATAACATTGAACCTGAGATTGAGACCGCAATAACAATGTTACAAATGAAAAACGTTGCTACTTCTCAGCGCCTTGGTGGATGTTGGAAGCTGAAGGGAATCTATAACGATGCGACAGAAGAGCTTAACACAAACAACATGCAAGGCGATGTTTATAAAATATACGGGGAGAAAAAGTTAACCACTCTCGTTTGTCATGGTAATCGCATTATGGGGTCTAATATTTTTATCTGTCCCGTTGAATACAAGTCTGAATCGGTCGTTAAGGAAACCACCAATCCCGAGGGAGTCATAACGTGGAAAGACGACAATACATTTATATTTAAGACAATTGCCGGTAATGGAATAATAATTGAGGAGTTATGGGAACGCAGTAAACTTCCGGAATCGTTCCAAAGACTATTTGCTCCAAAACTGCCTACTGCACCGATGTAATAATCTGAAACAAACACTCTTTAGTAAACGCCATTAATTTGTGAATAGACATAATAACTTCTTTTTAAAGACATACAAACAAGCGAACATACCTGATTTTACAAACAGACTTGTTTTATGAAACGAAAACTAACACGAGCAACGCTCTCCGAATTGGAGTTGCATGCAGAGATAGTAAACAAGTAATCGTAGGTCGATAAGAAAATGAAACTAAATGACTATAAATATGAAAAAATTTCTTTTAGCATCGTTGCTTGCATTGCCATTAACAGTGAGCGCAGACAATGAAAAGGTAATAGCCCAAACAAAGGGTAGCATTACTTTTGTGGTCGATGAGAATCTGGAGGCTATTCCGGATAGTGATCCGTATGATACCGGTGAAATGTCTGCCAGCTTCTTGCTTGGTAATAAAAATATAAAACTAGAGGACCGACATATCATTGCCACCAGCTTTGCTGATGCCCAATGCATGAGAAATGCTTTCGAGGATGCCTTCTATTGTAGTGTTGTTGATGCATACGCTAAACACAAGTCGCTGACGCTTTCACCCGACATGATGTGGCTGCTCATCAGCCAAGGCTTCGCTCGCTATGTGAACGCTCATCCAGAGGAGTTGCGCCATCAGCTGGTTAATCATAAAAAAAAGAAGACGCTGGTGGTGATAACTTCAGAGGACCTACTTACAGGCCATCCCGACTGGCCAGGGCTTATAGATAACTTTGCATCGCAGATTGACCAATGTACCAAGGGTGACATTGCAAAGACCATTACGGCCGACTTTTCAACAACAGGTTCTGCAGAGCGGGTGGCTTCGCAGATTACACTGATGGAGAGTGTGAAGTCTTACTTCGATTATCTGATTATCTACATGAGCTGTGGTATTCCGACAATCACACTGAAAGGAACGCCCGATGACTGGCGTCAGGTGATGGAAAAGAGCAAGAGATTAGAAAAGTACGGCCTTGGCGAGTGGATCAAGAGTCTGGAGCCCATACTCGCAGAGTTCGTTTGTGCAGCGGAAGGCCGACCTAACCAGAGCTTTTGGCAGGACATCCTGAAGAAGAATAGGTTGAAAGAACTACAGAGTGGTGGTGGTTGTATTCCTGGAGAACCAACACATTTTGATGGTTGGATACTCAAATTCTTTCCCGATGAGAACGGAAAGACGCTCGATGTGATTGATTATGGAGAAAGAATGCCTGCAGAACAGGTGAGCGTGGGCTTCAAATACCGAGTTGTTGATCCATTTAATAATTCTGTGGTGAGTGAGACTCCCATGGAATTATGGGCAGGATTCGTTGGTGTAGATGTAGATACGCTCACCAATACCTATACACCAAAAATTGGCTGGCTCGTGCGCAAGTCTCCTAGCGATGAGGATCAGATTAAAGAACTACGAAAGCAGGATGATGCATATGCTATTAATCTCACTGTTGATGAGGTTCCCGAGATACTTTCTCGCATGGGACACATTAAGAGATTAGGCCTTTCTTTCAAAGGTGATGTAAAGCTGCCAGACTGGTTCTTTAAATTGAAGATTGACAGATTGACTATCGATGGAAAAATGACCGATAAGCAGAAAGCTCTTATCAAGAAGCACTTCCCACAAGTGGCATTCGAAGCTGTCTATTAGTTTCGAAGCGACAGACTGTATTTAAATGATAGTGATTATGAAAAAGAAAACGATTATTATCACATTGTGTTTAATTGCGGCTGTAGTCACTGGCGCCGCCTGTATGCTGTACGTCCATTCAGCAGTTAAGTCCGATGAAGAGGTGGTGACGCTCTTGTCCAAGCTAAAGGCCGACGAGATGTTTCCTCTGTATGCCATTCATTCAGAATGTGACAGCGTGTTTGTTATTAAGCCTTATGCTACGGACTTTGCAGAACGCCATGCTCATATTATGATGTCTGATAAATTGAAGAACCAAATAATAAATGTAGCAATAGGTAATGAGGAATATTGTCAGTTGCTGTTTGTCAGAAACAATGAGGTGGTGTCTTATGCTAAAGTAGAAAGAGCGGTTGCAGACTTTGCGCATTTGGAATCTGATGCGTATGGTGCGGAGGATAAGCTGTTTCTTGACCAGAATAGGGATGTAAAAGAGAACAAACCAGAGGCACCCATTTCAGCGGAGCGTCAGGCAGCTATAGATTTTAAGAATAAGAACGCTGGTCGCCTGCGTAGCTATCTGGGTACCGGGAATTATGTTCATGCCAAGCAACTGTTGGATTCCATTCTAGTGAACTATCCCAACGACCCCCAGTCAAATTTCGCGTATGGCTATATAGCTGAGATGGAAGGAGACGACAGTAGTGCCAAGAGGTACTACCAGAAATCTATTTCGATCTATGATTCCATTATCGTTTCAAAACTTGATATATGGAATGATATGAATCGTGCTTATACCATTTTGTATATGTCTGGAAGGAAAGCATACTTAGCAACGTTGGATTCCGTCAGCGAACTGAGAAAGTACTCCTCTGATAGAAGAAATTGGGAAGTCATCGAAAATATGAGGCAACTGGGGCTCTCTATGAAGCACAAAGGTGTAAGCTTCGGTGCAGAAGAGGGTAAACCGTTCGACTGAATGGTGCTCCCGTCCACGTTAGTTCGTAGAAAATAGGTCTATAAAGAATAAAATTAATAGTCTTAGTACTATAAATGACTATAAATATGAAAAAGAAATTGTATTTGATATGCTTGCTGTGCATTGTTGTGTGTAGCGGACGTGCTCAGAAGTATGACGAGGGAGCTGTGTCGTTTTTGAAAAATGTATATACAGACATTCTCACGTCGAATTCTGTTGATTTGAACCAGTATATGACTGAAGCATGCTGTGATAAAATAAACAGGTTGAATAAAGAACACCATTGTTTTGTTATCTATGACAACTATGACCGCACACCAACGGATTTAGTGACTTTGAAGGTTATCCCACGAGGCAAAGACTGGTATTCTGTTTACTTTATTTCTGACCTCAACACAGAAAGGGAACGTCAACATGATATTCGTTATCAGGTCAAGAAAGAGAAGACGTCATATATGGTTACCGACATTGATGAGGATAATGGCATCGATACGACTTTGACAGCAGATAATGTTGTGCTTGCTCCCGAGCAGCTTCCCGAATTTCCCGGAGGTAATCAGGAACTGGCCAACTATATGTCAAAGCGTATTTATTTCCCGGCTTTTGCCAAAGCCAACAACCAGTCTGGTCGTGTTATAGTGACTTTCATAGTCCGAAAAGACGGCAAGATATGTAATGAGAAAGTGTTCCGTGGTGTCTGTCCTTGTCTTGACAATGCAGCATTGTTTGCAATAAGGCACATGCCTAATTTTAAACCTGGAATTGATAAAGGCAAACCTGTCAATGTAAAATACACAATCCCAATCTCGTTTAAATAATGTCTGTTTAGTACCAGAGATTGATAAAGCAGTCTCCGGTACTTTAATGAAATGAAAATTTACATCTGAGTATGATGACAAAAAAATATCTATTCATTCTTTTGTTGTGGACTAATGCGATTATGTGTTACTCTGTGCCTTTGAATGAAGTACTGAATGTCTATATAAAGAATGCACCTATCGTCAAATCAATCACTTACAAATATCAGAATACAAATCTTGAATATGAAAACTATCTGAAGAGCTTCCTACCTTCAATAAGTTTTGAACTGTCGCCCATGTCGTTAAACCGCTCATTCCGTTTGCTTCAGAATCCTGTAACGGGCGATTACTCATACGTGAATGATTACTCCAATTCTAGTTCAGCAGGTTTTACTATATCGCAGAAGGTAGGCATTACGGGCGGTTCTTTCTCGTTGAGCAGCAACCTTGGCTTTCTAAGGGAATTCTCTGCAGACAGAAACAGTTTCAACACATCGCCATTGTATCTCAGCTATAGCCAACCCCTTTATGGAGAAGCAAAGTTGTACCGCTATAATAAGGCTATCCAAAACCTGAAGCACGAGCTGGCAAGGAAGGAGTTCTGTAATTCCATGTCATCAGAACAGCAGAAGATACTCTCCTTATACCTGAGGGCATATATAAGTAAACTGCAATACGAAGTTAACCAGCAGAACATGCAGACGGGAGACACGCTTCTCCGACTGGCAGGCAAGAAACTTGAGCATGGCATCATCACCAAGTATGAATACAACCAGATAGAACTGCAGCAGCTCAAGACGGCACAGAATGTTGTGACACAGGAAAGAAGCTATCACGATCTTCTCATTTCGCTTGCTATGGAACTTGGTACTGACAATGTGGAGGTGGAACGACCAGACGGCAACAGCCTGCCGATAAGCATGGACTACACTATGGTATTGTCACTGGTCCATCAGAACAATCCACAGTATCTTTCCGTGGAAATGCAACGCAAGCAGGCTGAGTACAGTCGTTTGCAGACTCGCAACAGCCTGCGCTTCAACGGAAATGTTTCGCTCAGTTTCGGTATGAACCAGTATGGCGAGACTCTAAGGGATGCCTATCGTCATCCCGAGCAGCGTCAGGCTCTGGCCGTCACCTTCAGCATTCCCGTGTTCCAATGGGGTATCAATCATAACAAGCGCCAGATGGCCGAGAATGAGTATATGGCCTCGATGCTCGAGATTGAGAGAACGGAAAAGGAATTCGAGAATTCCATCAAGACACAGGTGGAAGGCTACAACACCTGCTATAAGAACTACATACTGGCCAACAAGACCTTTGAGCTGTCAAGGGAACAATACCAACTGACGGTCAAGAAGTTTGCAGCAGGCAAGATATCCGTCTATGAGGTGACCAGTGCCTACAGCTCGCTGCTCTCATCGATGATAGACTATGCGTCAAGTCTCCAGAATGTCTATTCTGAGTACTATGCGCTTCGCCATCTTGCACTTTACGACTTTGTTGAGAATGCGAGTCTTGAGAATATATACTTTCAATAAAATAATAAGGTGAATATCATGAAGAATCCTAAAACGGAAATCGATAAGAAGTCAGAAGAGGTGCAGGATATCATCGACCGCATGCCTACAGACTGGACCTGGTGGGTGGCAGGCGTGCTGTCAGTCCTGATGGCAGGTGTCGTGGTGATGAGCTTCTTGATAGAGTATCCCGACACAGTCAGCGGTGAGGTCAGTATATCAGCCGGCAAGGCGCCCGTGCGAATTGTTTCCAACAGTTCGGGAAAACTCCATCTAGTGAAAGCGAACCGAAGTTCAGTAAAGGCCGGTGAAGTCATCGGCTATATTGATAATGCGGCCAACTATCATGATGTGTGCGGAGTCCTGAAGTTGCTAAAGGATGAAATGACACCCCAGACAACGCTGTCGTTTCCGAAAGATCTGAGTCTAGGCGATCTGAGTGCTGACTATAATGGCTTTGCCCTTGCTTATAAGGAATACGACATCCTGCGCCATACAACGACGTATGCCAATATGCGCAGCTCCCTGCATAAACAGATAGATGCGGCCCATGAGATAGTGGACAATATCGATGAGGAACTGACAATCAGCCAGAAATCACTGGATAACATCGCAAATAGACTTTACAAGGACAGCCTGCTATATGAAGATGATGCCATCAGCGAAGAGGAACTGAAAAACCGTCAGGGCAGCTATCTGTCAGCATTGCAGAGCCGTGTAGGCCTGAAAAGCACCAAGCTGTCCAAACTGGCAGAGATAGACCAGAACATGACGGAGATAGCGAAGGTCAACGTGACGGAGTCAGAAGCGCTGAAGAAAGCCTATATAAATGTGCTTGCCAAACGTAATGTGCTCAAAGACAATGCAGAACGCTGGCTGGAGTCCTTTGTCATGAAGTCCACCATAGACGGCAAGCTGGAGTATCTGGGCTTCTGGCGCGACAACGTATATGTCAGCGCAACGCAGGAGCTGTTCTCCGTGGTTCCAGAGCGTAACACGCCCGTGGGGGAACTGTATATCCCGATATCAGGAGCTGGTAAAGTCTGCAAAGGACAAGAAGTAAACATCAAGATCAGCGACTTCCCGTATGATGAGTACGGACTGGTAAAGGGCAAGGTCGTTTCCATCTCTTCGATTCCCAACAAGCTGAAGACGGACAAGGGAACGGCAGAGGCCTATCTGGTCCTTGTTAGGTTCCCGCAGGGACTCGTCACCAACTTTGGAAAGAAACTGACTGTAAACTTTGAGGCCAAAGGGCAGGCAGACATCATCACAAAACCCAAACGACTCATAGAGCGCTTGTTTGACAATTTGAAATCAAAGAGCCAGAAATAAAATAACAGGATAGAATAATGTTCAGAAGATTTCCCACAGAATATCAGATGGATTCGCAGGATTGCGGTCCTGCGTCACTAAAAATGGTGGCTAAATATTTTGGCAGGTACTACTCGCTTCAGTATCTGCGCGACAAGTGCGGCCTTACCAAGGAAGGCGTCTCACTGCTTGATCTGGGCACGGGCGCAGAAAGTATCGGCCTGCATACGTTGGCCATCAAATGCCCGATTAAAGATCTTGTAGAGAAAGTTCCTTTCCCTGCCATCGTATTTTGGAATCAAAACCACTTTATTGTGGTCTATCATGCAGATAGAAAACATGTATGGGTGTCTGATCCGATGAAAGGGCATGTGAAATACACCCACGATGAGTTTCTGAAAGGCTGGTACCTGGATGGCGAGAGTCATGGGGTCCTGTTGGCCATAGAGCCTACGGCCGACTTTAAGACCTCGAAAGCAGAGCGCGAGATGCAGAAAGACAGTTTTATCAGTATTCTGCGCTACTTTGTGCCCTATAAGAAAAACTTCGGTCTGATATTCTTCATCATGATGGCGGTAACGCTCCTGCAGGGTGTCCTGCCATTTATTTCGAAGGCGGTGATAGATGTCGGTATCGCGACATCCGACGTAAACTTCATCAACATGGTGCTGATAGGCAATATCTGTATTCTGGTCAGTGTCATGGTGTTCAATGTACTGCGTGACTGGATACTGATGCATATCACGGCCCGTGTGAACATAGCCCTGATTTCCGATTATCTCATCAAACTGATGAAACTGCCCATCACCTTCTTTGAGAATAAGCTGCTGGGCGATATTCTTCAGCGTGCTGCTGACCACGAGCGCATTCGCAACTTCATCATGAACAACTCGCTGGCATTGGTATTCTCTACCTTTACCTTTGTGTTGTTTTCAATTATCCTGCTTCTTTATAACAGTACCATATTTTTGATTTTCTTGGCAGGATCCGTCTTATATGTATGTTGGGTGATGTTGTTCCTGAAAGTGCGAAAGAAGTTGGATTGGCAGTATTTTGAACTAATCTCGCGCAACCAGAGTTACTGGGTGGAAACCGTATCTTCCATTCAGGACATCAAGGTGTACAACTATGAGCGTTCGAGAAGATGGAAGTGGGAGGAGATACAGGCAGGACTGTATCACGTCAACAAGCGGGTGCTTGCTATCACGAACATGCAGAACCTTGGTGCGCAGTTCATTGACAATATCAAGAACATGGCCATTGTGTTTTTCTGTGCCACTGCCGTTATCGATGGCGAGATAACCTATGGTATCATGATTTCCACACAGTTTATCATCGGTATGCTCAATGGTCCCCTTATCCAGTTCATCAACTTTGTCGTCTCAGCGCAGTATGCCAAGATCTCTTTTCTGCGTATGAACGAGATCAGACAATTGGACGACGAAGAGGAACTCTTGTCCGTTGGCTCAACAACCATATTGCCAGAGCATCGGGATATTGTGTTGTCAAACGTGATGTTCCAATACACCATGAACTCACCGTTCGTGCTGAACCACATCTTCCTCCATATTCCGGAAAACAAGGTTACGGCCATTGTCGGTGGTAGCGGCAGTGGAAAGTCAACGCTTCTGAAACTGCTATGCCGACTCTACAAGCCGAGTTATGGTGATATTAAAATGGATGGCATGAATGTGATGGCCATCAACCTGCGCCAATGGAGAAACATGTGTGGCGTGGTGATGCAGGACGGCAAGATATTCAGTGATACCATTGCAAACAACATCGTGCTTGACGATGAACATGTGGACAAGCAACGACTCATTGATTGTTGTAAGACAGCTCAGATACTAGATGAGATCAATGCCATGCCTCAGGGTTTCGACACGAAGATAGGCGAGCGTGGGCGAGGCTTGAGTGGTGGTCAGAAACAGCGTATTCTGATAGCCCGTGCGCTATACAGGAATCCACAGTACCTGTTTCTCGATGAGGCTACGAATGCATTGGATACCATCAATGAGAAGAAGATTGTGGACGCCCTTAACACAGCATTCCAGAACCGAACCGTTGTCGTGGTTGCCCACAGGCTGAGTACCATACGCCATGCCGACCAGATTGTTGTCCTTGACCATGGTAACATCGTAGAGGTAGGAAACCACGACTCGTTAATTGAGCACAAGGGCCTGTATTACGAACTGGTGAAATCGCAATCGGAGAAATTAGAGGACTAAATATTATTTAAAAAATGGAAAAGAATAAAGTTGCTGTGCTTTTCTTGGCACATTTCGTGAGTGATAGTAACATAAAGAAGTACGCTAAACTCAAAAAGGACCTGCAAGGCAAGTGTGATGTCTTCTGGGCTTTTCAAGTGGATAGCAAGAATGACTACTCTGCATTAAAGGACATGGATGTTAATTTCTATCCGTTTGATATAGAGAAGCTAAACGAACTGGATTACACACCGATGCTGGAAGGCATGTATGGCAGTGAGCATTTCGTTATGGAGTGTTTCCGCCATGAATATCCTCATTATGAATACTATTGGTGCATAGAGTATGATGTGGTGTTTACCGGTAACTGGGATGTACTGTTCTCAGCATTTGAAGATAACGATGCGGATTTTGTCAGTTCGCACATAGAGTTCTTCAAGGACGGGAAGAATCACAGATGGCAATGGTGGCGCACCTTGTCGTTTGCAGAGGGTTATGAAGTGGAAATGAAGAATTGGGTAAAATCCTTTAATCCAGTCTATCGTATTTCTGCCAAGGCCTTGGACTTTCTGGATTCCTACCTGAAGATAGAAGGCAACGAGGGATTCTATGAGGTTATTATGTCGACCCCGTTATATAACAATGGATTTAAAATAGCTGATTTTGGTGGAATAGGTGAGTTCGTACCAGAGGGCTTCCGTAATCGCTTCTATGTACAATGTCGGGGACGTGATTGTTGTACCATGCGTTTCCGTCCTGAGTTTACTGCTGAGGAGATAGAGGCATTAGGAACAAAGAATCGCTTCTTTCACCCCATAAAACATGAATTTTGTGAATAAACCATAGCTTTATAAGCTTATAACTATTTATTAATTTAACTCTTTAATTTTAAAAAACATGAAACGAAAACTAACAAAAGCAACGCTCTCCGAACTGGAGTTGCATGCAGAGATTGTGAAAATGTTCGAGCAAAAGATGATCATTGGAGGCGGATCTGGAACCTATCAGGATCCATTGACGTATACTCAATGGTTGCAATATAGCGCAACGGCAGGCGTCTATTATTATGACCAAATAGGTCATCTCTGCTGGTCTGGTGGAAATGGGTATGGAGATAGCAATGTTGGTTCAGACTATGGTTCAGACTATGGTTCTGGTTATGGTTCTGGTTATGATTCCGGTTATGGATACGGTTATGGTTCTGGCTATGGATATGGTTCTGACTATGGCTCCGGCTATGGTTTTGGTAGTGACTACGATTACGGCAGCGGATATTATCAAGGTACACAAGATGAAGGAAGTGAGGGAAAAAGTAGGAGTGAGATAATTAATGAATTGCAGAACTTTTTTAGGTTGTCAGGTTTAACACCGCCAGATTTTTCAGGAATAGATTTAGCCTACAATTTTTCACAGCCGTTACTTCGGGCGGGGAAAGCTGAGAATGGAAAAACCTTATTATTTGGTAAATCTTTTTTTAGTGAGAATCTATCAAATGTAGATAGATGTTCAATCATTATGCATGAGTTGTATCATTTAAAAAGCGACAAGTCTTATAACAAGGATGAAAACGTCGATTTGAAGTTAGAGGGCTATCATTTCTCATATATTCCAGAGGAAGTTCGTTCCTATTATAAAAAAATTAATATTTATTCCGATTCAGAAATCTACGAGTTTGTTAAAAGAGAAAAACTTTTTGACCCAATAAAGTATCAAAATGAGATTAAAGCTTACGAGCATGAATTAAGTCTAGGTTACAATATCTCACAAGATTACAGAAATGAGATTAAAGCAAAAATCTGGCAGTACAAAGAGTATATAAATATGATTAATTATAGTAATAATCAGCATTGAAGCTATGAAAAAAATATTCTTGTTTTTCCTATTCGTGTTGGGCGCCATGCAAGGCCGCGCTCAATTGCTTGTGGATGCAGAGTATAATACGTCGTCGGGCGGGATAGACGTCATCTTTAAAAATATGTCGGACAGCCTGACATTTATTTTCTGTGGTGAGCGGATGCCTGTTCCTGATGCGGAGATGAGCTATATAGAACTGGAAAATGGTGAGACCTTATATCCAGAGATTTGCAGGTGTAGTTTATTACCAGGTCATCTGTTTTTCCTGCACCCCGGTGAGCAATGGAAGATTGGATATCCGGTATTAACTGCCAGTTTTGTTCGGGCTTTCCTGCTGGAAATTAGCTACTGGAGGGCGAACATGCCCAAAGAAGAATGGGGGAAGCCTGTTGAGTACAAAATGAAGAACTGGCGAAAATACACGCTACCCAGAAAAAGCGAGGTGAACCTTTTACGTATCATTAAATGAATAGCAGACTATGAAAAGAATTTATTTGTATATCATATTGGGACTGTTGGCACTCCATGTGTGCCCATGTTCCGCACAGTTGATAGCTACGTCGAGTTATGATGAGGACGCAGGAACCCTTATTGTCACATTGCGGAATGTATCTGATAGCCTGTCGTTTCAGTTCTTGGATGGCGAGGGCGCAAAGCCTGGCACGTTCGTAACTGTAACGCCGATTAAGAAGGCTGATTACAATCATCAAATATACTATCTTCACGAGGACCTATTCTCGGGGGCTTCGGTGTTCTTACATCCGGGGACGTCGGTCAGCCGTGTGCTGGTATTGCCAAAGAAGATGCCCACATCCTTCCATGTGCAGGTGAATGTGGACTTTGCGCGGTATGCCCTTCCAAGGGACAGACGGTCTTCTATTGATGTATTCTCGCAACATGACATATTTAAAGATTGGCGGTTGTCGGGACGCACCAGGATGGAATTCAATGAGGATTTCTACGTCGGGGAGTCCAAGGAAGAATTTCATAGCGTGCAGACTGAATAGTACGGCCTTTTTAGGGGGTTCGTAGAGAACAAGGTAGTGAGATGATTGCAAAAAAAACTCTAGATCCCGTATCCCAAAGGCTTTGGCCTTTTGGGATACGAAAAAGATTATAAGGCAATAAGTAATTAAAAACCTATTAGGGAACAATGAAACGAAAACTAACCAAAGCAACGCTCTCCGAATTGGAGTTGCATGCAGAGATTGTGAAAATGTTCGAGCAGAAGATGATCATTGGAGGCGGATCTGGAACCACCTACTCCATGGAGGAATACATGGGAATGATAGCCAGCGGCAGTTGGGCTGGAGGCTATGTAGAAGGTCTCGGATATGTTGGTGCTAATGATTGTGTAAACTGGGATTCCAATGGTCATGCCTATGTAGGTTCTACAATGGATAGCTCCGGTAACTATGGTTCAAACTATGGCAACGGCAGTGGGTATGGAAGTGATTACGGTTACGGCAGTGGGTATGGAAGTGATTACGGTTACGGCAGTAATTACGGCTATGGCAGTGGTTCCGGCTATGATAGTAGTTTCAGTAGTTCATCGAACATGTTCCAAGGTCCAAATTCTGAAAATATGAGCAAACCGGATCAAACTAGAATTATGACTTGGCAAGAATTAACGGAATTTAGCTACCCTGTTGGTTATTTGGATGGACCTATTTGGGAACTATTAAAAAACATTCCTGGAGCAGGACCGTGGTTTTCTATTATTGAGAACAAAATAAACAATCAACTTAATGCCTTAAAGCTCCAGATATCACAAAACGTTGATGCCACAAGGAGTGTTAAACTCAAGACTTCATGTGAAAGGAGGATGGACAACGTTTACCACTTTATGCAAATCAATTATATCGACAAGAATACACATCAAGAACGATATACTGAACTATCTAGTGTTCAGATATTATAGTTATACTTTTATGAACAAAAAGAGTTTTTTTATTATTGGTCTTTTAGTCTTCTTGTTCATTCCTTTATCTGGCCTTGCTCTGGATTTGACGCAGTCAATTCCAGAGTCTAAGGCTGTGAAGAAAGGGGTGCTAAAGAATGGCATGACGTATTATATCTGTAAGACGGCGAAGAACGAAAAGGCCGACTTCTACATCATACAACCAACGGGAGCGTTGGCAGAGCGGGAAGGCGAATACGGTCTTGCCCACTTTGTGGAACATCTTGTGTTTTGCGGCACAAAGCACTATAAGAATCACGAAATCGTAGATCGGATTCAAAGAATGGGTCTGCAATTTGGACCAGACCTAAATGCCGCGACTGGTTTCGAGATGACATTCTTTAGCTTCAAGAATATTCCTTCAGGAAACGATCGGATGACAACAGACTGTCTGCTGATGTTACGCGACATGATGTATGATGCGGAGCTCAACGATAGTGACATAGAGAAAGAACGAAATGTCATCATTGAAGAAGGGCTGTTGCGTCGGGAAAGCAATGAGGAACTTGCAGGCACTCCGTTCTCCCGACCTATCATAGGCGACACCAGTACGATTCTTCATTGTTCGCCACAGACCATACGTGATTTTTATCATCGCTGGTATCAGCCACAGATGCAAGCTGTTGTGGTAGTGGGTCCTTTCGACGTGGAACGGATGTATGAAAAGATACGGGCTATCTTTGAACCAGTTCCGGCTGGGACAAGTGTGGTTCCTGCACGAGCCGTGATTCCACCCTACAGTGAGCCAAAAGTATTTGTCGAGCGTCTGGATGAAACAGATGAAACGATAAATGTAGAATTGGCTATTCGCCAGAATATGCTGGCAGATAGGCTTAAGACGATAGAAAGCGTTCTGCCGAGTACTGCTGTTTTAAGCCTGAACAGCCCTATCGTTGAAACATTCAAAAGACTGTATGGTAAAGATATCAGTTGCTTTACCTCTTATAGGAAAGATATAGATAATGTGCCAATTCTGCATATTGATATCTGGTCAGATAAATATGGTCCCAAAGAGCTGCTGTCAAAATCAATAAAAACGATTAGAAGTATTGCCGATTATGGATTCCCCGAGGAAATAGCCGATGAATATCGTGCGGAGATGACGGACACATTGGAAATGACGGACTCACAGGTATGGGAGTCTAATGATTCCGTGGTTGTATATCCTTCCAGTATATTTAAATATTGCTTATCAAACTTTCTCTATGGAACTCCGATTGTGGACAATGATGTGGATGCCCAAATGAGCCAGATATTAACGAATGACTGTGGCTTTGAAGGATTTGTCAAGCAGTTCAGACAGTTATTCCATGCTTCCGCCCCGAGCTTTCGACTCTCTGTCTCGAAAAGATGCGAGATTACCAAGGACGAGCTTCAGGAAGTAATTGACAACGCCTATCAATCGGAAATAGAGCCGATACGTTTGCCTTCAAAGAAAGAAAGCACAGAGAAAGTCAAGGAATCTCTGACACTTAACGTAGAACCCACACCAGGAAGAATCGTGAAAGAGAAAAAGTTGAAAGATAGTGATGTATGGAAACTTACTCTTTCAAATGGCGTCACGGTGCTGATGCATGAGGTTGACAGTTGTGGCGAGTACATTAGTTTGCATACTCATCGTGAATTGAATATGAATATGTTAGACTCTTTGCAATATGCGGGCTTCTCTTGCATGAATAACTGCTCAGGTTTGAGAGGAGGTCTATTTTTATCTGGATATTATGATGAGTTGAGTAGGGATAATATTAGTCATTCTGAAGTTGAAGAACGATTCAAAGAAATCTACCACGAATTAACAAATTACGAGATTAATGGGGAGGATTCTATTCAGCTTGCTAAGGAATGGAGAGAAAATTATAACACTAAACATAACAAAGCTCTCCAACAACTTAGAAAGGTAATCTTTGCGCCTACAATAGCACCCAAAAAGTATGTACGCGATAGTACGATGACAGCAGACGATTACAAGAGAGTTTGTGAAAGCTGGAAAGAATATAAATCGGACTACAGTGGCATGATCGTAGCGATAGACAATGTGGGAAACAAGGACTCAATCATGCCGCTTGTTCTGAAATACATCGGTGGCTTGCCTTCAAAGAACGAGCCGACGAAACTGTGCAAAAGGAATTTTTATGTTAATAAGGATTCCATATTGGTAGAGCCTTCTGTTGACCCCGAAAGTGATTGTTACTCCATGATTCTGTTCCAAGAACATGGCTTGGCATTCACGGCAGAGAACTATATGCTGCATAAGGCACTCGAAGCGGCATTCAGTACTGTAGTAACCAATAGGATACGCCTGGAGAATGGTGATGTCTATTCACCATATGTACGTGCAAACATTGAGTTTCTTCCTGTAACAATGCAGACGTATTGTATCTTTTTCTCGTGTGCTCATGGAAAGAGCAATAAAATAGAGAATGATATGAAACAGCTCTTGCAGGAAATGGCTTATGGTAATGCCATCACCCAACAGATGATTGATGATTACATTAGGTCGGTCTATGTCAGCGGTGGAATATATCCGCAGGGTGGGGCAGCTTCTCTGGAGTTGGAGAAGATAATAAATAAAGGTGTAGTCGTTGACACGCGAACAATGAAACTGGAGAAGGTCATTACGCTGAAACGCGTAAGAAAGTATCTTCGTTCGCTGTTAAAGCATGGTCATCGCTATGAATACAAAAACATTGGATGATGTTGTTACCAACACAAAGAAGAACTGAACAGCGTGCTTCAGGAGTTCGAACCTTGGCAACAAACGTCATTCCGTGAGTTCGTAGAAAACAAGGTAGTGAGATGATTGCAAAAAAACTCTAGATTCCGTATCCCCAAGGCTTTGGCCTTTGGGGATACGAAAAAAATATAAGGCAATAAGTAATTAAAAACCTATTAGGGAACAATGAAACGAAAACTAACCAAAGCAACGCTCTCCCAATTGGAGTTGCATGCAGAGATCATGAAACTGTTTGAACAGAAAAGAATTGTGGGTGGTGGAAATGGATCCCTCTTGGAACCATTTACATATTCTGAATGGCTGCAATATGCGGGAACGGATGCCGTCTATTATTATGATCAAGTAGGCCATATATGCTGGTCTGGTCAATACGACAATGGAGATTCTGGAGCTGGTTATGGTTCAGACTGTGGTTACGGTTGTAGTTCTGGCTATGGTTCCGATTATGGCTATGGTAGTGGTTCTGACTATGGATATGGTTCCGACTATGGCTATGGTAGTGACTATGGATCCAGTAATTATGGAACGTCAGGAACCACAGCTTCTAATGGTAGTAGTTATAAACCACAGTCAGCGAATGGAACATGTGTGCCTACAGTGATGTCATATGCCGCAGCAATGCTTGGTGCATTATGGATGGACGAAGGGAAAATGGTAAGTCTTTATAATAAGTGGTATGGTAAAAAATTTCCTATAGACGAAGGGATCCCATATTGTGAAGTAGAACCCTTTTTTAGAAAAGCTTTTAAAGGAGAAAAGGTGGATAATTCTTACGATTCCATTATACAGGCAACAAGCAGCGCTAACAAACCTGTTGTCGGTACATTGTTACCCGGTGCTGATCCAAATCCAAAATATAAGAATCAGGGACATGAGGTTTTAGTTTTAGGCTGCGACTATTCTGAAGGTAAATCATCTTTAAGATGTATAAATCCAGGAACTGGAAAAGAAGAACTTTATTCGATAGATAAGTTCTTCAATGATAGCTTTTTTAAGTTAAACGAAGTAATAGATCCTTATACCTGACTCTTTAAATTCGTAATTATAAATTTATAAACATGAAAAAGAAATATAGTTCTACGCTTTTTGCATTAATGATTTCATCAGTCATTAATGCTCAGGAAGTGACGATGGATTTTCTGAAGTCCAGCTCGTGGAATTGGAACAGAATTTCCTATCAAGTAGCTTTCACGGAGGATAGTATATATATGGGTACTAAATTGTCGAGCTTAGGCGTGGATGCAGAAGCTTACTATCTTTCAATGGAACCACACAGTAAGTTCCGTGATGACCTAGTCGGGAAAAGCAAAAAAGGGAGGTATGTCGTTGTGAAATCGAATGAGTCAACGCCATCCAAGACCTTTAACTTTAGAATTATGTCAGTATCAGACAATGGCATCTCCTTGTATTGCGAAGACGTTGCCGATTACAACGAGCGAATCCTCAGTAAAAATGATAGTGAGAAATTCGATACGTTACGTTTTTCTTGCTCCTATAAAGAGTTGATAAGAAAGCATGGCAAACAATATCAGCAAGCGTTCTTTGATAGGTTCCCATCCACATGGTATGATTTTGAGCGCACGTTCAATGGTGCTTTCTTCAAAAACGATATAAATGCTATCTACAAGCAGGACTTCTCGCACGACTTTGAGAAGTATCTCAATGCGTTTAGCAATCTAAAGGACATTGATACCAAGGAGTACTATCGTAAACTCATTGACGTCACCATTGGAATGCCGATACAAAACACCCCGGCCTCGGACATGTGGCAGAAGATAGTGGCAACCAAGGTGGCTCGCAACAAACGATTGGTTTCGCAGTTGCTGAATGAGAAGACCGAGCTTCAAAGAGCTCGTTTCTGGCAGTTCATGCAGCAGGATAATAGGTTTATGCAAAAGAATGTGGTGGGCAACAAAAAGCAACGCTTTATCAAAGAGATATATGGACGTGGATATGGGTTCTTTGATGTTGAGCTTGTTTGTATGACAGATTCGCTTTGCTATTATATCACGAATTGTGTACCAAAGCAGACTCCAGGAATCGAATTTGTGGTCCCTTGTAGGATGACGGAAGATAGTTGTAAGACTGATAAAGGGATTGTCTTAACACGCATTCATAGTGATAAGGGAACCATACTTCAGATGTATATCCCTGAGGCGGAAAAGCCGTTACGCAAATTCGGAGAGAGAGAACCTTCTGCTGTTACAGATACGCTCCTTATGGCTGTGGCATACAGGAACCTAGTGTCAAAGAACATGCATCAGCGTGAGATGCAACACCTATTCTTCGAAGGGTTCCCGTCGACGTGGAGTGAATTCTATGCCGTGATGATTTCAGATGAGTATGGAAATAATGGCTTCCGTGACAATGCCGATAGATACATTTATACTTTCAAGTTGTTGAGATGTATTCCTGTACGTGAGAAGCTCCGCAAGATGGTAGGTATCTCTATTGGTGCCATGGCCCAAGATTCTGTCTCAGAACTGTGGCGTACAGTCGTAAGCGATCTCTCTGCTCGTTACAAAGATGAACTGAACAGCGTGCTTCAGGAGTTTGAACCTTGGCAGCAAACCTCTTTCCGACAGTTTGTAGAGAATAAGGAGTGATCGAAGAATTCTGTGTAATATAAAAAACCAATAATCACTAAAAACAATTTGTAATTATGAAAAAGTTTCTTTTTTCGTTTGCCGTTATGGCATTGTGTTCAATGGTGTCTTTTGCCGGCAAAAACAATCCTTTGGTCGGAGTATGGCAGAAAGTGGAATACAGAGGCTCTGGCATTATAATGATTGGCTCGGCTGGTAAGGTGTTTATGCCCGATGGCCGTTTGTTCGGCTTTTACTTAAATCCCGCTGATTACAATCACTATGAGGATTTTGATTTCAATCCGTGGCTTTTTGGTAATTATGAGGTTACCAGCGACAACACTTATCATGAAAAGATAACGCTGCACCAGGCAGGGCCGCAGTGGGAGACAGATGCTTATTTCACCTATAAGTTTCTGAATAGTCGTATCTTGCTTGCAGAGTTCACGCATGTCTTCCCCGATGGCACTAAGCGTGCCATCACTGATGTGTGGATAAAGGCTGTCTATGACGAGAAAGAGCGCAAGGAACTTCTGAAGAAGGTGGCAGATAACTGGGACGAGTATATGCAAAGGGCTAAAATAATATTCGGAAGAATGTCTTATGATGATTGCCCTATTCGTTGAAATGGCAGCTTCTAATGGTCGATACCATTGACTCTATAGAAATATAGTGGTGAACATGGCGTGACCACGAGATTGAAAACGGATGGCTCTTCAGACCTCTGCAAGAGCCATCCGTTATAAAAACATTAATTAAATAATTCATTATCTTGTAGCTATGAAACGAAAGTTAACACGCGCAACGCTCAAACTTTTTGTTTAGAGAAGATACAAAAGAAATGGCGAGTCTCCATTGGGATGACTCGCCATTAGTGGTTTATGAAAAGCTAAATTGAATTAGCCCAGGTGGATGGCCTCAGAAGGACAAACACTAGCGCAAGTACCGCACTCGGTGCAAGCATCAGCATCGATTGAATACTTCTCGCCCTCAGAGATAGCCTCTACGGGGCACTCACCCTGACATGTACCGCATGCGATACAGTCGTCACCAATTACATATGCCATAATCTTTCTAAATTTTTGATTAGTTAATACTCAATTATTGTGATGCAAAGATACAAAGTTTTTCGGAACCGTACCAAACTTTTGGTATTTTTTTTATCAATTTATACGGTGTCGAAATTGTGATTTGCAAGCGGGATATATAATAATAGCGCGCATTCTGCGTTATAAATAAACAATGAAACGACTATTCTTGATACTCATCATACTGGCCGTGGCCGTGGCCAATGGCGCCGCCCAGAAGCGCAAAGTGCAGAACAGACCCTATGTGGATCTGCGACCCATGCACTTTGGCATCAGCATCGGCATGAATATGCAGGATGTGAAAATGAAGAATGTGGGACCGCAATTGGTGTCGCTGCCTGACGTGGGCGACACGGAACGCACGGTGTATTGCGATGCCGACACGTGGAATCCGGGATTTAGCGTTGGTGTGGTGGGCGACCTCAGACTGAATCAGTACCTATCGCTGCGCGTTACGCCGTCGATGCATTTCGGATCGAAACGACTGGTGTTTCGCGACATGGACAACCTGAGCGAGAACGGTACGCCGCGCGAGACAACGCAGGACATGAAGAATACGTCTGTGTCGGTGCCCGTGGATGTGAAGTTTGCCGCCGAACGATTCAATAACTATCGTCCCTACATGCTGGCTGGCGTGAGCCCCATGCTGAATCTGTCGGGCAAGGATCAGGACTATATGCACCTGAAACCTTTCGATATGATGGTGGAGGTGGGCATGGGCTGCGACCTTTACTTGCCGTTCTTCAAGTTGATACCTGAGTTGAAGTTCTGCTATGGTCTGACCAATGCGTACGACAAGAGTCACGCTAACGAGTTGCGCGATGTGAATCAGCGTGTATTCTCCAATGCCGTGCAGTCGGCACGTAGCAGTATGTTTGTGTTTACGCTTTACTTCGAGTAGGGTAGGCTCCTGGTATAAGAAAAATGCCGGCCTGGACGTTATGCATGTCCAGGCCGGCTTTGTTTTTGAGCAGTTGCCCCCGTGGGGCTTACGACTTACTCATTGTTATCTGAAAACGAATAGGGATAGGCCGATGGCTTCGTGCCACGACGCTTGTTTGGCTTGCTACCCATCTGGTAGTTCAGCTTCACACCGCGCATCAACTGTTCATGGGTGAAGTAGTTCTTGTCGTACGTCTTTCCATTCACCGTGAGCGACTGCACGTAGCGGTTCTCGTCGCTGTTGGCTGGTGCCGACAGGTCAATGGTCTTGCCGTTGGCCAAGTTCACCTTTGCTTTCTTGAAGAGAGGAGCGCCCAGCACGTACTGGTCGGTGGCAGGACATACAGAATAGAAACCTAGTGCCGACATGATGTACCAGGCAGAAGTCTGTCCGTTGTCCTCGTCGCCGCAATAGCCGTCGGGTGTAGCGAAGTAGAGACGGCGCATAGCTTCGCGTACCCAGTACTGCGTCTTCCAAGGCTCGCCGGCATAGTTATAGAGGTAGATCATGTGCTGTATGGGCTGGTTGCCGTGGGCATACTGTCCCATGTTGACCACCTGCATTTCGCGCATCTCGTGGATCAGCTGCTTGCGTGTGTCCACCGCGCCGCCAAAGGTGGGAGGTGTGGTGAATACGGCGTCCAGCTTGTTGATGAAGGCCTGGTCGCCACCCATCAGCGAGATGAGTCCGCGGATGTCGTGGAACACACACCACGTCCAGTGCCAGCTGTTACCCTCGGTGAAGGGGCCCCACCACTCGTCAGCCTTGAAGTCGTCGGGGAAGTTTCCTTTCGAGTCGCGTCCGCTCATCATGCCGTATTTGGGATGATAGATGTTCTTGTAGTTCAGGCAGCGCTGCTTGTAGATGTCGGTCTCGCTGGCCGGGCGTCCCAGGCGCTTACCCATCTGGTAGATGCACCAGTCGTCGTAGGCATACTCCAATGTGCGTGAGGCGCTCTGGCCCACTACGTCAGAAGGCACATAGCCCAGCTCGTTGTATTCCTTGAAAGCCAGTCGGCCCGACGACGATACCTTGGGGTGAACAGCATTGGCACCCTTCAGCAGTCCTTTATACATCTCGAGGGCATCCTTCTTGATATTGCCCTTCACGAAGGCGTCGGCCACCACCGAGGCAGAGTTGTTGCCCACCATGCAGCCACGGTGTCCGGGTGTAGCCCACTCAGGATAAAAACCACTCTCCTTATAGGCATTATAAAAGCCCTCTTCCATCTGTTCGCTCATCTCGGGATAGATCAGGTTGACCAGTGGCATCAGTCCGCGGAACGAGTCCCAGAAGCCTGTGTCGGTAAACAGGTAGCCGGGCAGCACTTCGCCGGTGTGCGGGCTATAGTGCACAATCTGTCCCTTGGCATCCTTCTCGTAGAACATACGTGGGAACAGGGTGCTGCGATACAGACAACTATAGAATGTGCGCAGCTCGTTCACATCGCTGCTCTCTACTTCGATGCGTCCCAGCACCTCGTTCCAGCGCTCGCGTCCTTTCTGTTTCAGCTGGTCGAACGACAGCTTGCCCAGTTCTTTCAGGTTCAGCTCGGCCTGTTCGGTGCTGATAAACGATGAAGCTACTCGTGCGTGCACCTGCTCGCCTTTCTTCGTGGCAAAGCCGATGATGGCACCGGCATGGTTGCCGCTGGCCTCCAGCTCGCCTTTGCGGATGTCGCCATTAGGAACGGCAGCGGTATAGGTAAAGGGCTTGTCGAAGACAATGACGAAATAGTTCTTGAAGTTGCCTGGCACGCCCCCGCTGTTCTTGGTCGAGTAGCCTACAATCTTACGCTCACCAGGGATGATGGTCACTGACGAGCCACGATCCAGCGCATCGATGACCACGCACGACTGTTCGTTTTCGGGGAATGTGAAGCGAAACATGGCAGCACGTTCTGTTGGCACCAGCTCTGTGTTGATGTCATAGTCGGCCAGATATACCTGATAGTAGTAAGGTAGGGCTGTCTCTGCCTTATGGTTGAAGAAGCTGGCGCGGTCGCCCTCGGCAAACACAGGTGTGCCGGTGGTAGGCATCAGCGCAAACTGTCCGTAGTCGTTCATCCATGGACTGGGCTGATGGGTCTGTTTGAAGCCGCGTATGCGATTGGCATTATAGCTGTACACCCATCCGTCGCCCATATTTCCTGTCTGTGGCGTCCAGAAGTTCATGCCCCAAGGCATGGCCGTGGCTGGATAGGTGTTGCCGGTAGAGAGCTCGAAGTTCGAGTCTGTGCCCACCAGCGTACTCACATAGTCGGCATAGTTGCCTTTGGCCTGTGCAGCAAATGCCATACAGGTACTTGCAACAAGCATTAATAGTTTTCGTTTCATGTCATTATTACTTTTTTTAGTTGATGGTATTGTATCATTCTCGTTCCCGTCGCTGTCAGGGTGACGGTAAAGCGGTGCAAAGGTACTCATTACAATTCAAAAAGGGCTTTCCATTTGTGCCAAAATACTCCTTTTTTGGCACAAATGGCACGTTTTTATAATTATAAGGTGTTGTTCTTGCTCTGCTGTTGCTCTCGGTAGGCCTTAGGCGTTTGGTTGAAGTGCCTTCTGAACTCCTTGTAGAAGGTAGACTGCGTGTCGTAGCCCGTCTTATACATCACCTCAGAGATGGTCATGTGGGTAGAGGCGAGCAGGCGTGCCGCCGTTTTGACACGATACGCCTTGATGAACTCCTTGACGGGTGGCAGCTGGGCTGTCTCGAACTTGCGGTAGAGGTTGCGACGACTGATCTTTAGGATGTTAGCCAACATCTCGGCATCAAGGTGCGAGTTGCCGATATGCTTATCGACGGCCTCGGTGACCTCTTCGAGGAAGTCGTGCTGCTCTTTTTCGATGAGTGCATCGGAAAAGCTGCCGCTGGCCGATGACTGCTGTTCGCTGGCGATTTGCATCTGTTGTTGCGCTACCTCCATCTCGTGCTTGCGGTGCTGTTGCCACCAGCGGCGCAACAGCCAACCGACGATGGCGGCGCAGCACATGTAGAACGCATAGGCCCACCACCTGCGGTACCAGGGTGGGGTGATGATGATATGAAGCAGAGCTTCGCCACTTTCCTTGCCGGTGCTGATGTTGCGTGTCTTCACATACAGCGTGTAGTGGCCCGGTTGCATATCGCTAAAGGTAAACTGGTTGCTGTGGCCGTTGGCTGTCCACTCGTCGCTGGCAGACAGACGGTAATAGTAGTCTAGCATGGAACCGCCCAGATAGTCGTAGGTGGCTACGCCAATGGTGAAGAAGTTCTGCTGATGGTCCAGACGTAGGGTGCTGACCACTGCTTCTGGATCCATAAAGTCGTTGATGTCCTGTTGGATGCCTTGAATGCTCAGGCGGTTGAAGTCTATCTGCAACTTGTTGGCGCAGGGCGTGGCATGGGCATCATAGCTGATGGCAGCAAGACCATTGATAGAGCCGAAGAGCAACGTGTTGCCTGCATGGTAGGCTGCGCCGTCGCAATATTCCTTGAACCCTGGGATGGTGTTGCTGTCAACAACCTTGATAACGTCGCCTTGCAGACTAAGGGCAGCCAGACCAGCACTTGTTGAGGCCCACACCTCGCCATGACTGCTCAATGTGAAGGCATGGATGGTGTTGGAGGGGAGACCGTGGATGGTGTCTATATGTTTGACGGTGCCTTTATGGTCCAGGATGATGATGCCGGCACTGGTGCCTATCCATAGGTTGTTGGCAATGTTTCTTAGAGCGAAGACGTCGTTGATGTTGGGTGTCTTCTCGGTATCGCCGAAGGGCACATGCTCCAAGATGTCGCCCTTCAGTTTGTAGAGTCCCTTTCCGCGATTGCCGAAAAGCAGATAGCCCTGTGGCCCTTCGGCCATGCAGAAGAAGTAGTTGGACGACATGCTGCCGCCGTCAAGACGGTAGGACTTCACATCGCTGAGTTCCGGTTGCCCGTTCTTCTGGTCGATGTGTGCACTCACGATGCCGTTGCCCAGTGCTGCCAGCCATAGCCTACCGTCGCGCTCGGCCATGGCCATCACGTTGGCGGCATAGCCCGGCAGCGACATTCTGATGAAACGCTGGCTCTTTCTGTCGTAGCAACTCACGCCACGGTCGTGACCTATCCAGATGTGCTGTCCGTCTTTGCTGTCCAGTATGCTGAAGATGTTGCGACTCTCCAAGCCCGGCGTAGCGTCGTTGAAGTGGGTGCCCTGTGGCAGCGACTGACTGTTGGCGGTGCTGAAGTGCGGAACACGGAGCAGACCATCGCCCTTAGAACCAACCCACAGCGTGTTGTCGGCATCGAGCAGCAGGGCGCGGATGGCCTGTTGCTGCTTGGTGAAGATGCTTTTGCCCGTGTAGGTGCAGTAGGTATATGCCTCGTCGCTCAGCATGAGCACGCCCTCGCCGTCGGTACCTATCCAAACGATATCGTTGTAGCGGTCTTTGGTCAGGCAGAACACGCCTGTGTTGATGTTCAGGTCGGTGATCTTCGGTGTGTCGTCAGGACCTTTCGGCAGCACAACACTGATCATGCCGCCCGTGCCAAAAGCTATCAGCAGTTCGCCGTTGAACTCCACAATGTCGTTGATGCTGCCTCGCGTGGCCAGTTCGTGGCTCAGTGAGAACAGTTTCTGAAAGCGTCGGGTGGCGTAGGAGTAGGTCAGCAGCATGCCCTGGTCGTCGATGATATACTCCTTGTCGTGACTTTCCACGGCAATGCGGATGTTGGCAGCCCGCTGGTGGTATCGTCTTATCTGATACGTGCCGTCGGCATGGCGCAGCAACTCGTAGGTCATGATACGACTGTTCTGGAACACCAGCACCTGGTGGTCGGTCACCACATAGTCGCATGGCCAGGGCACATTGTCGCCAAGTCCTAAGGAAAGAGAGTGGAAATTGCCGTCGGGACCCATGTAGCAAAGACGTCCGTTGTCAAGAATGAAGCCGTCGCCCCTTGGGTTGCGCTTCATCTTTCTCAGTCCGGCAAACTGAGAGAAGAACTTGTATTCCTTTTTGTATCGTGTAAATACGTTAAGACCATAGTTGGTGAGTACCCATGTCTGGTTGCCGTTGACGCACATCACGTTCTCGACAACGCGTCCACGGATGCTGTTCTTGCCATGGGTGTCGGCACTCCACACGCGTACACCATCGTAGCCATCGAGCCCGTCGAGGGTGCCAAAGAGCATCTCGCCACTGGGCTTTTGTTCTACGGACAATACAAAACTATTGGTCAGTCCTTGGATGTGCTTGATATTATAGGCACAAGTTGACTTTAGGACGCATGCCAATAGGAATAAACCATACAGCCTTCGTCGCATCTTACTATTTAGTTCAAGCTTTATGTATTTAGCTTTGCAAAATTAAACATTGTTTTTTGGTTGCACGAATACTCCGACTTTATTTAACTTTATTTAGATTGCTATCAGTCCTACAGGCCGTTCTTTGTCATATAAAGATGTCAAAGGATGATAGACCTGTGTTGAAGACATATGGCGCATGACCACCAGAAGAGCGGTGGGATATAAAGAAAGAGCGTGCACCGCTAACAAATGCGGCACACGCTCTTGATATAGGATTATGGATGATTACTGTTTGTTGTGCTCGTCAACCGTGCTCTCCCAACCCTTGTTCTGAACACAGAGGTGGTTGCGGTTCAGCTCCTCCTGAGGAATGGGCAGCAGCGACATGCGCTTAGCAAAGATACGGTGCTGCTGTACCACGCGCTTGTAGAACTTCAGGTCGGTAGCGGTGTTGCTGCCATAGAGGTTGTAGCCATACAGGTCGCCACCTTCACCACCCTTGTGGTAGGGAGCGTAGATCCAACCATCGGTGAGTTCCTCGCCGTTGGTGCGCCACTTACCTTCGGCCACACCCCAACGACGAACGTCGTAGTAGTACTTGTTCTCGAATGCCATCTCGATGAGGCGCTCGCGATAGACTGCCTTCAGCACCGTGGTCTGGTCGTAGGCAGGCAGCGCGATGCGGTCTTCGCCACGAGCACCCTTGGTGTCGTCGCTGGCATTGACCTTATACTCTGCCACACCGGCACGTGCACGGATGGCATTGACAGCCGTCAGTGCTTCCTCCAGTTCGCCCAGCTCGGCGCAAGCCTCAGCATAGTTCAGGTAAACTTCGCCCAGACGCAGCAGCACGCAGTAGCTCCAGCCGCCCAGTGCGCTACCATACTGACAGCTCTTGCGGCAGATGGTACCGAATACGGGATAGTCGTGTGTACCAGATGAGTTAGGACCAGAGTTGCCCGAGTAGTTCATCTCGCTGGGAGCGTTCTTACCATTGCCAATGTTCCAAGGACGATTCTGGAAGGTGATGCCCAGATAGAAACGAGCCTCACGGTCGTAGAACTGCTTCATGATAGGATGTGCGTTCTGCATGGTGAAGTAGTTGTAGCCAGAATAGGGATCGTTGTAGGTGGTCTTACGCAGGTTCACCAGTGCGTTGGTGTATTGAGTCTCGTCGCCATACTCGTCATACGTGAAGTAGTCGGGGTCTTCCTCGATGCGCAGACCCTTGTTGGTGAAGTAGAGGTCCACGAACTCCAAGGGTACGGTGTAAGCACCGGCACCGCCGTCAACAGTTCCGTAGGGAGCGGGCAGCGAACCACCATTGTTGCGCGGCACCATAGGATAGGTGTCGGTAGAGTTCTTGGTGGTGCCCACAATCATCTCCTCGTTGTCGCTGTTGCCGATGCAGGCATAGAGAACAGAGTTGTAGGGACATGACTGATCAACCGAGTTGACCAGCTCGCCACTGCTGTTGCGCAGCACCAGTCGCCACTGGCCGTCGTCGATCAGTTCCTTGGCAGCATCGCGGGCGTCAATCCATTTCTGGTTGTCGCGAGCTTGGGGGAACAGCTTCTTGCCGTCGGGATTAGTAACGTCGGCATAGAAGGGATCGCCATTGAACAGATAGCTGGCGCGGAACAACAGCACCTCAGAACGGATACCGCGAACGGTCTCTTCGGTGAAGTTGCCGGCATACTGACGAACGAAGGTGTTCTCGCTGTCGTACTTGGTCAGCAGGTCGCCACTGCTCAGCACATCGTCGAACTCGCTGAGAATGTAGTCGAAGCACTCGTCCACGGTGCTACGCTCTTCCATCATGTTGCCCAGGTCGTCTTCTACACCATTCACACGGTCGCCAATGATAGCCACAGGACCGAAGTGCTTCATCAGACAGAAGTAGAAATAAGCTCTCAGTGCACGGCACTCGGCTTTGGTGGTAGCCTTCTCAGCATCGCTCAGAGGGTCGCACTCGTCCACATGCTGCAGGTACACGTTGGCATACTGAATGCCACGATAATAGTTGGTGAACATGTCGGCCACCCAACCAGTAGAAGGCGACAGCGTACCGTTGATGATGTTCAGATGCTTACCCTGACCATTGTCGCTCCAAGGCTGATAGCCCGAGAGTGAGGCATGCAGCATCATACCGTTGCTGGTACCTCCCTGATAGCGGGTCTGCAGGGTGTTGGGGATATAAGAATAAACGTTGGACAACCAACTGAGAGTCTGCCCACGGTTAGAGAAGACATCCTCGAGCGAAGTGGCGTTGTTGGGCACGTCGTCGAAGTAGTCGTCGCATGAGCTGAGTGTGAACGTAGTCATGGCGGTCAGCAAGACTCCAAAGCAATATTTCTTTGTTTTATTAATCATGATTATCTATATTATACTGTTAGAGGTTGAAGTTGACACCAATAGAGAATGTGCGTACGTTGGGATAAGAGATACCATTGTCGGTATTCAACTCGGGATCCCACAGCTTGAATTTGCTGAAGGTGAGCACGTTCTCGCCCATCAGGTAGAAACGACCACCGCTGAGGAAGGTGTTGCGAGTCCATGACTTGGGGAAGTAGTACGAAATGGTGAACTGCTTCAGGCGCATGAAGCTGAAATCGCGTTTCCACCAGGTGCTGGTCTTGAAGTTGTTGATGTTGTGAGGGTCATTCTCACCCCATGCCAGTAATGGATAGAAGACATCAGTATTCTCGGGATCGTCTGCACTCCAGCGGTCGGCAATGTTTGAATAGAGTGTACCACCGCCCGAGGTAGAGGTGAACGGACGGATACCGTTGCCGCGCAAGATGCGTTCGGCATCAGCCACACCCTGGAACAGGATGCCAAGACCAACGTTCTTCCAGCGCAGGTCGCCACCGAAACCGTAGTAGATGCGTGGCACGTCGCCACGGCTGATGCATACCTGGTCGTACTCGTCGATATGACCGTCGCCGTTCATATCTTTATACATGATGTCGCCAGGAGCCACCAGCTCGCCGGGATAGGTCTCACCGAACTGGGTGATGTTGCGATCCTTGATCTGCTGGTCGCTGGTGTAAAGACCTTCGGCTACGTAGCCCCATTCAGCCAGCACGTTGTGACCGCGGCGGTCCAGCCAGGGATGTGCGGGATCGGCCTGAGCATTCTCGATGACCTTGTCGTCGTTCATGGCCATGTTGCCACGCAATGACATGTACAGGTCCTTGCCAAACTGATGGTGGTATTCGAACGATGCCTCCATACCCTTATTCTCTACCTTACCTACATTGGCCGAGATATTGGTGGCGAAACCTGCAGAGAGGGGCACGTTGTCGCGCGATACGAAGATCTTAGAACGGTTCTCCTTGAAGAGGTCTACGATGAAGGTCAGCTCATTGTCCAGGAAGTTGATCTCGATACCCAGGTCCTGCTTGTGAACCACAGACCACTGAGGGGTGTAGCCGTAGCGGTTGAAGCCCAGTCCGTCGTTGCCCCAGTAGCTGCTGTACTTGCCATCGTCGCCCGTTCCGCCAATCTGTGTGAAGTAGGTGAAGCGACCATCGGTAGAAGAGTTACCTACCTTACCGTTAGAATAACGAATCTTGAAGAACGAGATGTACTTAGAGATGGGATCCCACCATTTCTCGTTAGAGGGTACCCAACCGAATGCCACAGCAGGGAAGAAGCCGAAGCGATGGCCTGGCTCGAAGTTCTCAGAACCGGTGTAACCACCATTGAGCTCTACGAAGTAACGGTTGTCATAGTCGTAGGTCAGACGTGTAGAAAGGCTCTGCTGCTTGTAGGGCAGAGTCTGCAACAGGTCGTTGTTGTTGGCATCCAGATAGCTGCGCATGTTGAACAGCAACAGTCCGGTGACGTTGTGGTAGCGGTTGAACGTGCGACGATAGTCGAGAGCACCTTCAAAGTAGAAAGTACGATAAACCCACTTGTCGGCTGTCACGTTCATGGAGTTGTTACCACGATATTGCTCGGTGAGCAGCAGCATCTCTGGACGAGTGTCCAGCAGTGGCGTGGTGGTGTCGTTGCCGTTGCCATCTTTCACCCACAACAGGTTGCCGTTCTCGTCGGTAAGCTGAGGATAGAGGCTGGTGTCTTCAACCCACACACCATTCTGTTGGCGACCGGTGGGTTTCCAACTTGAGTTGCGCACCTGGTACTTCAATGCCTGAGTGGCACGGAAGTCGAAGGCCACCAGTGCACGGGCTGTCAGACCCTTGCTCCAGTCAAAGAAACCTAAGTCTTGCGTCAACTTCAGGTTGGTGTTGATCTGTGTTTGGTGCTGCGTCTGATAACCACGGCGCGTCAGCGTCTCCCAAGGAGAGTCCAGGCTGTAGTCGTGGGGTGACGAGCCAGGGCTGCGACCATCGGCATACTGCACGGGGAAGATGACGGGGTTGGTGGTCATGGCACGGCTGAAGATGTCTTTCAGCGACTCGTGAGGATAGTTGCCGCTGGCCAACCATCCGCTGACGCCCACATCCAGATTAGTGGTCTTGGTGGCCTTCAGGTTGACGTTGGTCAGGAAGTTATAACGGTTGTAGTCAATCTCAGAGCTGAAGTCCTGTGAAGGATCGTCTTTGGTCAAACCCTTCTCGGTATAGTACGACAGAGAGATGTAGTAGCTGGCGTTGGGCGCACCACCACGGATGTTGACGTTGGCACGACGGTTCCATCCGTACTTGTGATACATCTCGCGCATCCAGTCCACATTAGGATACAGGTACTTGTTGATAGAAGCGGGCAGCTTGCCGCCATTGCCGTCAATCAGTCCCTGCTTGTAGGTCAGCTCATCGGCAGTCAGAGGCATGCCGTTGGCAATCTTTGTGTTGATAATCTGGTTTGCACCATAGTAGTCGTAGCCACGGCTGGTCTGATAGGCCTCGTTCACGGCATGCATGTATTCAATACCATCGACCAGGTCGGGCACCTTGGTCAGCGAGGTGATACCCTGGAATACGTCGAAAGAGAACTTAGGTTTGCTCACCTCACCAGGCTTCGTGGTGATGATGATGACACCGTTACCACCACGTACACCATAGACGGCCGTAGAGGCTGCGTCCTTCAGCACGGTGATTGACTCGATGTCCTCGGGCGACAGGTTGTTCCAGCTACGCTCGATACCGTCCACCAGCACCAGAGGACCCTCGTTGCGGTTGGTCAACGTAGAGATACCACGAATCCAGATGTCAGAGTCGTCTTGTCCGGGCACACCGGTACGCTGTACCGATACCACACCAGCCACACGACCGGCCAGCACAGAGGTCATGTTGGCAACAGGTGCCTTCACATCGTCCATCTTCAGTGTGGTCTGTGCACCCAGCACCGAGATCTTCTTACGCGTAGAGTAACCTACTACGGTTACCTCGTCGATGTCGTTGACTTGCTCGTGAAGGATGATATCAATCAGGGTCTTGTTGGCCTTGCGCTCTTCAGCCTTATAGCCCACATAAGAGGTGGTGATGATGTCGCCCTCAGAACAATTGATGGTGTACTGGCCGTTGACGTCGGTCATTACACCATTTGATGTGCCTTTCACTTGTACGGTGACGCCAATGAGCGGTTCGCCGTTGACGTCTTGTACGCGTCCCGTCACTTTGATGGGACCTGCGAGTGCGCAGGTCACCATCATTGTGGCAAAGAACGATAGCAGCGTTTTTTTAATACAATCTGCTGTTATTCTCATATTTACTTACTGTTTTTCAAGTATAAATTATTATTTAATCACTACCTTGTTGCCATTCACAACATAGACACCCTTCTTCAGGTTGCCCTTCATCTGGCGTCCGTTCAGGTCGTAGATGTGCTTCTTGGCAACAGTTGTCTGCTGTCCGTTCAGTTCAACAATGCCGTCGGGGTTGTTGTTCTCCTCTGACAGGGTGAAAGGAACGTAGCCGATGTTCTTCAGAACAGGATACTTGTAACCAGAGTTGGTGTCGAAGGTCCAGATGTTCTCGAAGTCCCATCCAATGTTTGTGTAGGTGCTCTGCTCCTCCAGCATCTGTGTGGGAACCTCGGTCTGGTATTCTACAAAGCCACCCTCTGCAGTCTCGTTGCTGTAGGGCCAAGGATTCTCGGGTACACCTACGAGGTCCTGATACTGGTTGGCAATGTTGTTGGTGAAGGTAAT
The DNA here is from genome assembly GCA_024695815.1 of Prevotella sp. Lineage (GTDB taxonomy): Bacteria > Bacteroidota > Bacteroidia > Bacteroidales > Bacteroidaceae > Prevotella. The sequence continues at coordinate 37,058 of JAILHK010000011.1, read as the reverse complement.
CTTACCGTTTGGCGTGTCGCCCGCACCATTCTTTCCGATGAACGAACCAGCGTGGCTCCAGTTGTTGGAAGAAGACCAGATGTCGCCGATAGATACACAACCCTCGATGGTGATTTCGCTGTTGGCTACATCGACCAAACCAATGAAACCACCGGCGCAACCGCGGAACACGGCATCCATCTTACCATTGTAGTATGTGTTGCGGATGGTAGCACCCTTGTCAAGTGTACATCCGAAGATACCGCCAATCTGCTGGTTAGCAGTCACCTCACCCCATACATAGCAGTTCTCAACGGTAGCATTCACACCGTCGCCGGCCAGCAGAGCAACGTGGTCGTTACCCATAACCTTACCAGTCAGTGCTACGTTCTCGATGGTGCAGTTCTCTGCACGACCGATGAAGCCGATGTGGTTGGCACTCTTATTGGGCGAGATAACCTGGAAGTCCTCGAAGGCTACGTTCTTGATGATACCACCGTTCACGTTGCCAAAGATACCCTTGTTGTCGCCGCTGGCTACGTTTACGGTAGCGTTCTTGATGCGGTGTCCCTGTCCGTCGAAGGTACCAGAGAAGGCATTGCCATCGTTGAAGAGACCCTCGAACTCAACGTCCTTCATGTCTATGTCGGCAGTCAGGACGAACTTGCCTGAAGGCATCTTCTTCATGTTCTTCAGATCTTCTACTGTAGAGATCTCGGTAACAATATCGTTGGCAGTTACGGGGATAGAGAAGCTGTTCTCACCAACCACGGTGAACAGTTCGGCCAGGCCGCTAGGCATGTTGGCCTGGATGGTCAGTGTACCCATGCCGAGGAATACGCCATTCTCGTCAGAGCAGTAGAGCTTGGTGCCGTCAACCACGTCAACCAGTTTCTCACCTTCAGTGATCTTGATGTCAAGAGCCTGACCCCATGAGGCGTGAACCTTGGTCAGATCCTTGAACTCAGAACCGGCCTCATAGACCAGTGCAGAGTTGAACTCGTCGTCGATGATGCGAGTCTTCAGCGGGGTCTTCATGATCTTCAGTACGGGGAACATCTTTCCTTCGGCGTTAGGCAGGAAGGTCCAGGTGTTCTCGAAGTCCCAACCCAGTGTGTTGGCATAGAAAGCCTTGGTGCGTGCGGTGTTGTCGTCGATCATTGCGCCCTGCTCGTTGTTGGCATTACCGGTAATGGTGCTGAACGAGCCATTGTACACGGTCGATGCCATCACGTAGTTGTTAGAGAGCACGGTGTTGTCGCGCTTAGACTGAGCAATACGTGGGGTGTTGGGATCACCACCATTGATGTGGGCAGCTCCAGAGAAGCAGTTTGTGATGGTGGTGGGATAGGTGTCAGAGTCAATCAGAGAGATGAATCCATTGTTGCAAGTGTAGTTGAGCAGGTCTTCTGCAGTACCGCTGAACAGACAGTTCTTCAGTACGCCACCGTTGGCCACACCAACCATACCGCCCGACTGGTACTGACGGGTCTTTACCTGTGCATCAGAGATACAGTCAGAGATTTCGCTCAGTGCACCGAAGTCGTTGCTCATGTCGCCGGTGAAAGAACCTACGTGGTCGCGACCCTCGATGTATGAGTTCATGACGAAGATGCGACGAACGATACCGCCATAGACATGACCGGCTACGGCACCTACGTTCTCGTTACCTACCAAGTAGGCATCCTCGAAGCCCAGGTCCTCGACGAGGGCGCTGCGAGTGGTAGAGAAGAGACCCACGTTGGCCTGACCGGAATTGTCGAAGCGCATGCCACGTATCACGTGACCGTTACCATGCAGCTTACCGGTGAACTCGGGCAGTGGGGTGAACTCAACACCGGTCAGGTCGATGTCGGCCACGATGTCGAACTCGCCACTTGGGTTCTGCTTCAGCTTGGTCAGCAGCTCGTCGGCATTCTTGATGTCGGTATCCATGCTGTTGACAGTGATGTCGATGCTCTTGCTGAAGCCTTTGATGAGGGCGTCGCCTTCGGTAGAGATGGTAACGACGGCCTGACCAATGGCAACGGCGGTTATCTTTGTACCATCAACGGCAATCACATTGGGGTTGCTGCTGCTGATGGTCACCTGACGGTCTAAGGTAGAGAAGGGAGCCAGATCTATAGAGGTGCCCTTGAAGAACTCAGGCAGACTGTTGTAAACCACGTAGTCTCCATCGAAAGGCACTGACATACCCTGCAGTACAGGGAAGCGGCCGTCGGCCATATCCCAAGCTTGCTCGTTCCAGCCAATGGCTGTGTAAGTGGCTTTTTGCTTCAGTTCAGCCTCGGTCTTGGGAATACCATTAAATTGGCTATCCATGATGGTGTCCAGTTTGCCGCCGGTGATGTCTGCACCAGTGCGGATGCTGCCAACGTAGTAGCGCACGGGATCCAAAGCCAAGCAGTTGTTCAGCACTGCCTTGGGGTCTGGGTCGGGGTTACCCACGATGGCGTGTATGTGATAGTTGGCAACACCATCAGCCACACCCAGAGAAACGGGGGCAGCCACACAGCCATTGATAGTACAGCTGCCAGGACCTTCCTGCAGACCAACGATACCACCGCAGCCGTTCCAGCTGTTGCCGGCATACACCTGACCCAAGAACAGGTTGTTGGTGTAGCTACCGTCGTAGTTGTCGCCAGCAATACCACCAGCCTGATAGCCTGAGCTATAGACGGCCATGGTGCTCATACAGTTGATAATCTCTGTGCCGTTGCGCACGTCACCAGCGATACCACCTACGTGGTCGTGGCCATAGGCTACACCCGACGTGAAGCAGCTTTTGATGGTGACGCCCTGGGCGTTACCCACGATGGTACCTACGGCCTTGCCATTGCCGTAGATTCCGACTTCAGCGTTGGTCAGTCGAACATTCTCGATACTGGCGCCGCTGGCCGAACCGAACAGACCGAGGTTCTCACCGCCGCCGATACGGAGACCGTTGATGGTGTGGCCCTGTCCGTTGAATGTTCCGCAGAATGGATTTTGGGCATTGCCGATAGGTGTCCATTCTTCACTCAGGGTGATGTCGCTTGTCAGCACGTATTCACCCGCTAAATCATTAGCGATTGCCTTCAGACCCTCAGCATTGCTGATCTCGGTCTGTGCGCTGGTTCCCATTGATGCCAGCAAGACAAGTGCTAAACCAAAGGATTTTTTTAGTCCATGTAATGATTTACACATAGTTTAAAAGATTAATAATTAATTAATGATATGAAGCAAAAAGTCGCTTTGCGTTGGTATGTAATGTTCCGCTCTTGCTTTGAGCGGTCAGGTAGTAGAGATAGATGCCTTCTGGCAGCATGCCTCGCCAAGTGAGCTGTTGGTCGCCGGGGCCGACGCAGTAGTCTTGTTGACAGACCTGCCTACCGTCTATGGTGGTCAGGTGCAGCGTCAGTTTGTCAACGCCTGGCGGCACCTGACAGTGGATGCTTGTCATGCCGGCGCAGGGGTTGGGTGTGTTGCCATATAGCAATAGGGAGCGGCGGTGGTTGGTGTCCGCCACTGTTAAGTCTTCTATGCTGAGTGTGCTTGCGGGTGTGCCAAAAACGGCAAACTCGTTGATGCGTGTGGTAAAGTTCTGCTGTTCGCCCTGTGTAATCTGCAGGCGCACGCGACTGGTGGTGAATGGTGTCACGCCGCGCACTATCTTGTTCTCGCGGTTGGCCGTCACTACATCCACGTCCACCCATCTTCCGCCCTCGTAGCGCTGCAACTTGCAGGCCTTGGTGATGTAGTCGCCAGCCTCGTTGCCGGCATTCAGCACCATCCATTGGCAGATTTGCATGGGTTCGCTGAATCGATATTCCAGATAGGGCGTTTGGTTCTGGTTGCCGCTGACGCACCATTTGGTCATCTCGTCGTTGTCGGCAGCCATTTTGCCTGCTTCGTTGTTGCTGATTTGCTGACTGGCTGCAATGGTCTGTGGCTCCAGACGTTGACCACAGTGACCTTCTTCCAGGTAGTTCAGCTCCTGATAATTAATATAGGTGTTGAGTGTTGTCAGCGGTGTGATGTCGTCGCTGGGGTTGTCTGACGTGGTGGCAGCCAACAAGTAGAGGGTGTTGTTGGTGGGCAACTGCAGTGTCTGGGCGTGTTCGGGCAAGGCCAGTGCGTACTTGTAGATGTATAGGAAACGATAGGCCTCGTTGCTGTTGCCGCTTATGTTGTGGCTGTGAGTGGTGCAGAGGGCTACGTCTTGTTGGCGATAGTTGGTGCCGGTATTGTAGGGCGAAGCCAGCTGACCTGTTACGCCGCCATAGTAGGGAACTTCGATGTGGTAGGTTTGACCGTCAATCTTTATCTCGGCCATTGCACCGTTCTTGTTGGTTGAGGCCATGAGCAGGTATAGCTTGCGCCCTTTAGCCGTTGTGAGGTCGATGGTCTGCTGGTTGCAGCGCACCGCATTCTTATCGCCACCTGCGCGACTGCCCATGGTGAATGCCACACCACCCGTGGTCAGCACATCGGGTATCTGCTCGGCAGGATAGGCCAGGTCGCTGATGCCCATCACGTCGTTCTTCTTCGAGTCGTAGCTCATCACGTCGGCATTGTAGGGCAGGGCGATGGCTGTTGAGGTCTCGTCGGTTGACGAGGGCTGCACGCCGGTCGTCTGCAACTTCACGGCAAAGGTCTTGGGTTGGTATTTCTCGATGTCGAAGACCAGCGTACGACCGTCGTAGGTGGCTTCGCCAAGTGATTCTTCCAGTCCGTTGACCTCACGAGCCGAGAGAATGTCGGCGGGGAATGTCATGCTGACGCGGTCGTGGTGCTGTCCGCTCCATTCATAGACGCGCACAATCAGCTCGTCGCTCTCCTCGGCTTTCTTCACAGCCTTCACCGATACCTGGTCGGTGCTCAGCGAGATGAGGCTGGCCTTGGGATTCAACGTACCGTCGTGTTTCGGCGCAGTGAACGCCAGCAATGGCTGGTTGAGCTGTGCAGCCGCCATCTGTGTCTGTTGGCTCCATGCCCCATCGTGGGGGAAAAGGGCGTAGGTGAACAGGTTCACACCTAAGTCCTGATTGGCCTGGTAGGTGTAGTTGTTGCCTGTAGATGGCGTGTGAATCAGGGTCAGTCGAAGGGTGTAGTCGTCGGGCTTGTCCCAACCATATTTACAGTCGTTGAGAATAGACAGGCCATAACTGCCGTCGGTGGTCGAAAGGTCGGCCCACTGGTGGCCCTGCACCTCGTATTGGTTGCTGTTGCGGTTGCCACGCTCGATGGTGCCCAGCGAGAGGTCGTAGGTGGCTTTCGGGGTGCCGAAGGGTGTCTTGAAACAGGCTTTCAGCATACGTCCACGCGACTGCCAGTCGGCCTCGGTGTCGATGTCTATGCGATTGTTCAGCGCATTCATGCGTACATACTGCACAAACGTAGAACCGTTTTTCTCTCTGACCACGCGGAAGCTCTTGCGCAGCGGACCGTCTTCGGCCAGTTCGATGGTGACATTATCGTCTACAAGCTCTGGCTGGCGCTGTATGTCGGTATAGGAGATTTCCCACGAGGGCCATGCGTCTTCATGGTCGTAGATCATCTGCAATTGCGAGTTGGCGAGCAGGTTGGTGCCTGTGGCCATGTTGATAAGCTGCATGGGGTTGCCCGTGCTGGAGAGTGTCAAACGGTATTGGCCGTTAGACAACTGGCGGGTGCGCTTGCTGGCCTGCAGATCGGATGTCATGGACGAGGCTTCGCCCAGTCTGACGTCGTAGGTGGCGTAGCCCAGCGAAGGTACGCTGGCGGCGAAGATGAACGTCAGTTCGCCAGTGGTCTCGTCGTAGTGGCTTATCTGTGAAAGAACCTCGGTGCCGTCTTTGCAGAAAACGGCGATTCCATCGGGTTTCTCGTCGGTTTTTAGCTTGCCTTCCACAATGTCTGTACGGGCGAACGACAGAGGGTTGAAGACAACCACTGGTAGTCCTTCTGTCTGTGTGTTCATCCAGCTGACGATGCTGCCTGCTGTTGTGGCCATGGTCTGTGCCAGCGATTTGTTGACCAGCACGTAGTCGCCTACGGAGTAATAGTAGGCGTTGGGGATGCTGGTGCCCGTGATGCCGTCGTGGTGCGACTGCCATAGATTGCGCACCCAAGCCTCGTTGATCTCTGTCTGTGGATAGGCTTGAACGCCCAACCACTGGGCTAGCGAGGCAGCCTTTTCACAGGCGTCAGCCAACAGCTCGTTCTTGCGGTTCCAACGCTTCAGCATGGTGCGCGAGGTATAGGCACCTACGCCGTGCGTGCGCATGGGCAACTCACCATTCTTTACGTGATATTTACTGTTTTTGTGCTGGTCAAGGAAGTCGAAGATTTCATCGGGTGTGGCCATCTTGACGGTGGTGGCACCCTCGGTCTTGGCGCTGAGGTTCAGCCAATAGGGGGTGTTCTCACCTTGCTGTGAGGCATTGTCTTGCAGACCGCCGCCACGGTCGCTTCGCGGACCGACATAGCGAATCTCGGCAGCCACACCATATTTATCATAGTTGTTGGCAATGATGCTTGCCATCTCGCTGTCGGTGGCCATGTTCTTGTTGTATTGTTCGTGACTATCGTAGGCACCGGGCTTATAGACGGCATACACCTGCGAGCCATCCACGCCTTGCCAGATGCCGAAGGGCGGCAGCTGGTCGTAGTCGGCCAAGCCCCATGCCAGCTTAGCGGTGTGGAAACCTTTGAAGCCACAATGGTGCATCAGCGAGGGTAGGGCGTATGAGAAACCGAAACAGTCGGGCAGCATCACGTCGTAGCCACCGCGCACGCCAAACTCTTTCTTAAAGAATTGGTTTGCATAGAGCCAGTTGCGCATCACGGACTCGGCCGACGGCACCATCACGTCGTTGGCATCCACCGCGCAACCACTGATGTGCCAGCGCCCTTGGGCCACGTGCTCTTTCAGTTGTGCATAGAGATCGGGGTAGTATTCTTTCATCCACATGTAGCGGATGGCTCCTTCGTGATTGAAAACAAGATTGGGATATTTGTCTAGTAGTGTGAAGTTCTGTTGCAACGTGTTGCGCACGTATTCATTAATAGTGGTTCGCACGTCCCAGTTCCACTGCGTATCTAGGTGCGCATTGGAAATGAAGAAGAGCGTGCCATTGGTAGTTTGACCCAACATGCCTTGGGGTATGGCCAATAGGAACAATAATAACCTAATTAAGGTTTTGCGTTGACTCATTATTACTATTTAGCGATTTTTAGTTTTTTTTCGACCGCAAAGTTATGCGATTAGGAATTAATTCGACTTTCCGTTTGTGCCAAAGTTGTTTCCGTTTGTGCCAAACGTGAAAAATTGTAATATTTCTGACCTGCAATTATTATTTTTCGCCCATTTCATCGCTAAATTTCCATTTTCCATTTCTAACATCTTTGTTGAGTAAAATAGCCCTTTTGGGGGGCTTAAACCTATACTTTTCCTCACTTAAAGCATCCGTTTTCTCATGCAATACCTTTACTTTTAGTTTGATTCTAGACTCTAGATTACCCAATTCTAGCCCCTAGATTAGTCCATTCTAGCCCCTAGATTAGTCATTTCTAGACTCTAGAATGGTCAATTCTAGACTCTAGAATCATTTTATCTAGACTCTAGAATCATTTTATCTAGACTCTAGAATCATCCTTTCTAGACTCTAGATTGCCACCAAAAGTAAAACTATTGCACGCCTATTCCTTAACTCTTATCTAATAATAGTTGCCCTTTTATGCCTTAAAACTTCCACTTTTTCCTATTATTTCTTTTGTTCTTCACTCGTTTTTCGTAACTTTGCCATCATAGATGGCGAACTTACACGGCACTCGGAAGAAAAAACAAACGAGTTTGCTTTGTTCTTCACTCGTTTTTTCGTAACTTTGCACCCAAATGTGCTAATAATAATAAAGAATGGCAGTAGCAAATATTATCAACCAGGAAAGCCAACAGCGGCAGTTCTCATTCGAGGTGCTTCCACCACTGAAAGGTACGGGCACCGATAAGCTGTTCGGCGACATCGCCAAACTGTGCGAACTGAACCCCGCCTTTATCAATATCACTACTCATCATAGTGAGTATGTATATAAGGAACTAAGCGATGGACGCTTTGAACGTCAACGTCAGCGTAGGCGCCCCGGAACGATAGCTGTTGCAGCCGCCATTCAACAGCGCTTTAATGTGCCCGTACAGCCGCACGTGATTTGTAGCGGTGCTACGATAGAGGATATTGAATATGAGTTGCTGGACCTGCAGTTCTTGGGTATCACAGACCTGCTGTTGTTGCGTGGAGATAAGGCTAAAGAGGATAGTATCTTTAAGCCAACACCCGGTGGACATGCACATACTACCGACCTGATACAACAGGTGATGCGCTTCAACGAGGGCTACTTTGCCGACGGGACACCTATCAAGAATCCCGGAAAGAGGTTTGACATTGGTGTGGCATGCTATCCTGAGAAGCATGAGGAGGCACCCAATCTGGAGATGGACATGCAGTACCTGAAGCAGAAACAGGACCTGGGCGCTCAGTATGCGGTGACGCAGTTGTTCTTTGACAACGAGAAATATTTTCAGTTTGTGGAGAAGGCCAGAAGCATGGGTATCACGATACCTATCATTCCTGGTATTAAGCCGCTGGCCAAGTTGACACAGCTGACCGTGGTGCCACGCACCTTCCACTGCGACATCCCCGAGGCGCTGGCGCGTGAGATTGTGAAATGCAAGACCGACGAGGACGCCCGTCAGTTGGGTATTGAATGGACCACCCAGCAATGTCAGGAACTGTATGCTCATGGTGTGAACGATATTCATTTTTATACCATCAGTGCCGTTGATTCGGTCGTAGAGATAGTTAAGCAGCTGGCATAATGAGATTTAGTGAGGTCATAGGACAACTGGAATGCAAGGCGCGCTTGAAACAGATGGTGGCAGAAGACCGTCTGCCGCACGCCATCATGCTGTGTGGTCCGCAAGGTGTGGGCAAGCTGGCACTGGCAGTGGCCTTTGGCTGCTACCTGTTGGAAGGCAACGACGACGACAGCGTCGCGGAGCCACCGATGTTGGCAAAGCTGGAGCACCCCGACCTGCACTTCACCTTTCCCACCATCAAGCTGCCATCGATGAGTAGCGACCACAAACCGGTGAGCGATGACTTTGCTCGCGAGTGGCACGACCTGATCATGCAGGGACCTTACTTCTCGATGGACCAGTGGATGACGGCCATGGGGGGCGAGAACCAACAGGCTATCATCACGGCCGGCGAGAGCGATGAGCTGGTGCGCAAGCTTAGCTTAAAGTCTAGTCAGGGCGGCTATAAGGTAGCCATCATCTGGTTGCCAGAGCGCATGAACATAGAATGTGCCAACAAGTTGCTGAAACTTATTGAGGAACCACCCACGCAGACGGTGTTCCTGATGGTGTGCGAAGAGCCCGACAAGCTGTTGGAGACGATACGCAGTCGTGTGCAGCGCATCGACGTGAAGCGATTGGCCAACGAAGATGTACAGAAAGCACTGATGGAACGTCACGGCATGGATGCCGATAAGGCCACGCGCATCAGTCGACTGAGTGGTGGCTCATGGTTGAATGCCCTGCAAGAACTGAAGGTGGGTACGGAGAACGAGCAGTTCCTGGACCTCTTTAAGGTGCTGATGCGACTGGCATATAAGCGCAATGTGAAGGACCTGCGTAAGTGGAGCGAGACGCTGAGTGGCTTCGGACGCGAGAAGCAAAAACGTTTCCTGCAGTTTTTTATGCGCTTGCTGCGCGAGAACTTTATGTATAACTTCCAGCAGCAAGAGCTGTGCTACATGACGCAGCAAGAAGAGGAGTTTGCGCAGAACTTTGCACGTTTTATCAACGAAAATAATATATTACAGCTTTACGACTTGGCCAATGTGGCCATCCGCGACATCGGACAGAATGCTAACGCTAAGATTGTGTTCTTCGATTTCGTACTGAAAATCATCGTACTGCTGATACCGCCTAAACAATGATAGTGAAATGGAAAAGGAATTAGAAATATGTACAGGCTGTGATCGCGGACTCTGTCATCAGGCTATCGGCCGACAGGATCGCCAGTTGAATACCTATGACTGGCTGGCCGACGTGCCAGGCAATGCCGACTCGACCGACCTTGTCGAGGTGCAGTTCAAGCATACACGTAAGGGCTACTACCACAACATCAATCGTCTGCCACTGAAGAAGGGCGACATCGTGGCTGTTGAGGCTAGTCCTGGTCATGATATCGGTGTGGTAACGCTGACCGGACGACTGGTGGCACTGCAGATTAAGAAGGCTAACCTGAAGTCGGCCGACGATATTAAGCGCATCTATCGTCTGGCGCGCCAGGTTGACATGGACAAGTATCACGAGGCGAAGGCCCTGGAACACCAGACGATGATCGAGAGTAGAAAGATTGCGAAGGGACTGGGGCTGGACATGAAGATTGGCGACGTGGAGTATCAGGGCGATGGCAATAAGGCTATCTTCTACTATATCGCCGACGAGCGCGTGGACTTCCGCCAGTTGATCAAGGACCTGGCTGCTGCCTTCCATGTGCGTATCGAGATGAAACAGATTGGTGCACGCCAGGAGGCTGGCCGTATCGGTGGTACGGGGCCTTGCGGCCGTGAATTGTGCTGTGCTACGTGGATGAAGAACTTCATCAGCGTGTCAACAGGTGCTGCGCGCCATCAGGATATCTCGCTGAACCCACAGAAACTGGCTGGCATGTGTGCCAAACTGAAGTGCTGCTTGAATTACGAGGTGGACGAGTATATGGAGGCTGGCCGACAGTTGCCTAGTCGAGAGATAGCACTGCAGACGCTCGACTCGGACTACTATTACTTCAAGGCTGACATCCTGGCTGGGCTGGTCACTTACTCTACCGATAAGCGTATCGCTGCCAACCTGGAGACGATTACGGCCGAGCGCGCCAAGGAGGTGATTGAGATGAACCGTCGTGGCGAGAAGCCTGAGAGCTTGCAGGAAGCTGGCAATCAGAAGAAGGAGAACGGGCCAGTGGACTTGTTGGCTGGCGACAGCATCACGCGCTTTGACAAGTCTAAGAAGAAAAAGAAGAAAAAGAAAAAGCCGTCTGACAGACGCAATAATAATGAGCAACAGCAATAAAGGGCTCATCCTGATACTGCTTACGATTGCACTGACATTGGTCGGGTGCAATCGTAAGACTGTTTTCAGCCATTACGAACATGTGGAACTGGATGGCTGGGGACAAGATGATACGTTGTTTTTTCAGATAGCGGGCATACCTGCCGGTACCTATGAGGAGGAGCTGGGCATGCGCAACGGCGTGGAGTATCCGTATATGCAGTTGACAATGGTAGCCAGTCAGCAGTCGGTGTCGGGAATACAGCGCACCGACACACTGCAGGTGGACATGGCCAACCGTGCCGGTAAGCTGACGGGTACGGGCATCAGTCGCTATTATCACGCCTTGCCGCTGGGACAGGTGACGCTGAGTGATAGCGATACTCTATATGTACGTGTACATCATTATATGTTGAATAATAATCTGCCCGGTATCGCAGATATCGGTGTCACGCTGAAAAAACTGAAGTAGGGTTAGCGGTGTGCCATGTTCCTGCCAGCATCGATGCGCAGGAATATGAACAACAGGAACGTGAAGCCCCATAGCGACGAACCGCCGTACGAGAAGAAAGGCAGTGGAATGCCAATAACGGGGGTTAGTCCTAGTACCATGCCCACATTGATGAACACGTGGAATAGGAATATGGATACCACACAATAGCCATAGACACGTCCATAGGCTGTTGATTGACGTTCGGCCAATTGTATCAAACGTAATATCAACGCCAGAAACAGCAGCAGCACACTGGCTGCACCCACAAATCCTTCCTCTTCACCCACTGTACAGAAGATAAAGTCGGTGTCTTGCTCGGGCACGTACTTTAGCTTGGTCTGCGTGCCATTCAGAAAACCTTTGCCGCGGAGACCGCCAGAGCCAATGGCTATCTCACTCTGATGCACGTTGTAGCCTGCTCCCTTAAGGTCTTCTTCCAAACCCAACAGCACGTTGATACGTGTGCGCTGGTGGGGCTCAAGGATGTTGTTCAGTGCATAGTCTGCTGAGCTGAAAAACAAAATAGACCCCATGGCAAACAGGGCTATCCATAGGTAGTTCTGGAAACGGGTAAACAGTGCCTGCCACAACAGATAGCCTATGAGTATGAGGCTGAGAGCCATCTGAACCCAGAAAAGGTCGAAGGGAATGACGTAAACAGAGAACAGCAAGCAGAGCAGGGTGGTGCCCAGGCACAGCCCCAGACAGTGAAGGGCCTGTTTCTGATTGCGACAGTAGATGCCAATGAGGGCAGAGGAGAATATCTGGATGAGCAGCAGGACAATGAACCTGCCAATGGATGTGGGCGTGTCGAACAGCAGCGGTTCGGCATAGCGGATGCCAATGACGAAGTAGATCACCATTGCAGCACCGGTGAACAAGACGCTGCCGGTCATGCCTTCTCGATAGAGCATGAGGAAGAAGGACAGATAGACCAAGGCGGAACCTGTCTCTCGCTGCATGACAATGAAAAACATGGGTACGAAGATGATAGCCAACGTCAGTAGGAAGTCCTTGGTGTCGTGGATGTTATAGCGGAAACGTCCCATGAACTTGGCCAATGCCAGCGCCGTGGCAAACTTGGCAAACTCTGCTGGTTGCAGTCGTAGCGGACCTAACACAAGCCAGGAGTGTGAACCCTTGATGCTGTGGGGATTGAAGATGGTGCCAAATAGCAGGAGTAGTAAGACACCATAGATGACAAAGGCAAAGGTGTCGTAGAACCTGTCGTCGAGCAGCAGCAGGACCAGACCCAGAAACAGTGAGGTGCCAATCCACACAATCTGCATGCCGGAACGGGCGGACAACGAGAAGAGGTTGGGTTCTTCAAAGCTGTAGCTGGCACCACAGACACTCAGCCAACCAAAGGTGAGCAGCGCCATGTAGATGGCGATGGTCCACCAGTCAATAGACCGCAATACACCGGGATGTTTATCTGTCGCCTGCTCCATAGTCAATACGTTTATGTTGTATCTCGCTGGCCTTGCTCTTGGATGCTGCCGAGAGCTCGCCATTGATAAATTGTTCCATGATAAGTCCACCGATGGGCACACCATAAGTGGCACCCCATCCACCATTCTCTACATAGACAGCCACGGCTATCTTAGGCTCGTCCATCGGTGCAAAGCCCATAAACACGGAGTGGTCGTGACCGCGGTTCTGGGCTGTACCTGTTTTACCGCATGCCATGAAGTCGTAGCCGGCTAAGGCCTTACATGTTCCTCCGAGAACGGCAGAGCGCATGCCCTGTACCACATAGTCGTAGGCTTGCTTGTTGGCCTTGGTATAGCGCTTGTTGGTATAGAGGGTGTCCAGCTTTTCGCCTTTAATCTTCTTGACCACGTGGGGGGTGATGAAATAGCCACGGTTGGCAATTGTGGCACCCAGATTTGCAATCTGCAGTGGCGTGGCGTTCACCTCGCCCTGACCAATGGAGATACTAATGATGGTGAGTCCGTTCCACGAGCCCTTATAGGCTTTGTCGTAGAACTGTGCGTTGGGGATAAGGCCTCGTTTCTCGCCGGGGAGGTCGATGCCTAACTGATAGCCAAAGCCCATCGATACCATATAGTCGCGCCAGGTGTTCATGGCATCCTGTACGGTGTGGTATTTTTGGCGGTTGCCTATCATGTGATAGAGGCCCCAACAGAAATAGCCGTTGCACGAGGTGGAAATGGCTGGCACCAGGGGCAGGGGAGAGGCATGACCATGACAACCCACGCGAAGACCCTTGAAGACAAATCCGTGGTAGCAGGGGTAGGCTGTCTGGGCGGTGATGATGCCCTCGCTCAAGAAGGTGAGTGCCTGGGTGGTCTTGAAGGTTGAACCGGGAGGATATTGACCCATGATACTGCGGTTGAGCAGGGGTTTCCAAGTATTTCGATTCAGTTGATTATGACTCTTGGAGCGCTTACGGCCCACCATCATGCGTGGGTCGTAGCTGGGTGAGCTGACCATACAGAGCACCTCGCCAGTTTTTGGCTCGATGGCTACAATAGAGCCAATCTTGCCTTCCAGCAGTCTTTCGCCCAGTTCCTGAAGCTTATAGTCAATGCTGAGGGTCAGGTTCTTGCCAGCCACGGGCTTTCTGTCGTATAATCCATTCTGATAACTGCCTTGTATGCGGCCATGGGCATCGCGCAACAGAATCTGTACGCCTTTCTTACCGCGTAGCTGTTGTTCGTACGAGCGTTCTACTCCTAACTTGCCAATATAGTCGCCAGGCTGATAGTAGTCGTCGTTCTCGATATCGGCAGGCGATACCTCGGCAACGTCGCCCAGGACATGCGCTGCAAAGGGATAGCGGTATTGACGGATGCTGCGCTTTTGTACGTAAAAGCCGGGGAAACGGTATTTCTTTTCTTGGAAGATGCTGAACTCCTGGTCGGACAACTGACTCATGAACATCTGTTGGGTGAAACGCGAGTAACCGGGATTCTTGTTGCGGTCCTTCATCATCTCCATGCGTTGGTCGAACTCTTCGCGGGTGATATTCAGCGACTGACAGAGTTCTAGCGTGTCGAACTGATCCTTGGCTTCGTTGACCACCACCATGATGTCGTAGGCGGGCTGGTTATAAACCAACAGCTCGCCGTTGCGGTCGGTGATGATGCCACGTGCAGGATACTCGATACGTTTCAGAAAGGCGTTAGAGTCGGCGTTCTTCTTATAGTCGTCGCTCATCAGCTGTAGTGAGAACAGACGAAGGATATAGATGGTGACAATTGCAACAGCCACCATGGCAATGACAAGCTTTCTATATTCGCCTGAGTTATCTTTCACTTTTTCCTTCTTTTTATTTCTTTCTGAGACTCTCTAAGGCCAGGATTAATACGGTTGTGAGTAGGCTGCTTCCAATGATACACATGAACCAATGGAAGAAGTTGAAGAAGCTGAATGCTTCGATGGTATAGAATGCCAAGCAATAGATGTTGACCAGGATATAGGTCAGCGACAGGAACTTGCCAAAACCTAGTGTGTGGATGGATGTCTTGATATAGTCGTCGGCATTGCGAGGCAGGAAGAGCTCTAACAAGTAGGGTTGCAATGCACCAATCAGTGTGAGTGACATCGCAGCAACACCGGGGGTGTTGGTGAACATGTCCATGGTGACACCCATGGCGAAACTCCACAACAGAATAGCCCATTTAGGGTAGTTGCGTGGAAACATGATGATGAAGTAAACATAGATGAGGGGAAAGGCTCCATTTAAAATGTCCATGCCGTTGAATACAAGCACCTGTGACAGTCCAAGAAGCACGAATTGCATCACCCGTTTTAATAGATCGTATATCATTGCTTACTTCAGTTTTGACAGTGAGTCATTGGCTGCAGCATTCAGACGTGCACGCTCGGCAATCGAGGAATCGTCGAACACACATACGTCGCGCAGCTTACCAAAATCTGTAGAGAGGCGGACCTTCACACGATAGGAAAGACCGTCGGACGAGTTGTAAATGGCTAATATCCTACCTACGGAGATGCCCGGAGGGAAAATGGTAGAGAAACCACTGGTCTCTACCCAATAGCCTTTCTTGATAATGGCATGACGAGGCACATCTTCCAAATAGGCGATGGCTGGATCTTTACCATCCCATACCAGATAACCGAAATAGTCGCTCTCGCGGATGGTACAACTGATGTGTGAATGGCGGTTCAGCACGGGCAGTACCACGGAATAGTGGTCGTTGACCATATAGACAACGCCCACGATGCCTTTACCACAAATCACACCCATGTCGCGTTTGATGCCATCGGCACTGCCGCGATCAATGGTTATCAAGTTGTCGGGATTGTTAATGGAATTGTCAACCACCTTGGCAGGAATCCATCTTGTCTGACTCAACACTTGTTTCTCGTCGGGCAAGAATAGGGTGGTGTCTCCTCGCAGTCTGGCATTCTCTTTCCTGAGCTCGTGCAGTTTTTCTTCTAAGTAGATGTTGCGCTGCGTCAATTGTTCGCTGCGCTGGGTCAGAGAGAAAAACTGCCAGAAGCTGGATTGCCATTCATATACTTTTCCTGCTATAGCATTCGATGAGGATACCCACATGCTACCCTGGTAGTTGTTGTATCCAAACAACATCACACCACTGACGATTTCCAATACAAGGAAAATCAGCCAGTGGTAGTATTTGATGATGAATGCGAGCAGATTATTCACTATCGCATCAAGAACGAGAATCGGTCAACATTCTTAAGTGCAATACCTGCACCCTTAGCAACAGAGCGGAGAGGATCTTCAGGAACATGGAACTGAATGTTCATCTTGTCCGTCAGACGCTGGTCGAGACCACGCAGTAATGCACCACCACCGCTAAGGTAGATACCGTTCTTGACGATATCAGCATACAACTCGGGAGGTGTGCTCTCCAAAGCAGAGAGAACGGCATTCTCAATCTTGGCAATGGTCTTGTCCAAGCAGTGCGCAATCTCCTGATAGCATACAGGCACCTCCATAGGCAGGGCTGTGATACGGTTTGGACCGCGTACGATGTAGTCTTCGGGTGCTTCGTCACCAAGGTCGGTCAATGCAGAGCCTACGTGAATCTTGATACGTTCGGCCATGCGCTCGGAAACTTTGATGTTATGCTGGCGAAGCATGTATTCCTGAATGTCGGTAGTCAGATCATCACCGGCCGTACGGATGGAGTTGTTGGATACAATGCCACCCAGTGAGATGACGGCAATCTCGGTAGAACCACCACCGATGTCAACAATCATGTTTCCTTCGGGGGCTTCAACGTCAACGCCAATACCGATGGCTGCTGCCATGGGCTCGAAAATCAGATAGACATCGCGGCCGTTGGCATGCTCGGCAGAGTCGCGTACGGCACGCAGCTCTACTTCGGTAGAACCGGAAGGAACACCGATGACCATGCGCAGAGAAGGTGAGAAGAAATGATGTCCGGTGTGAACCATGTTGATGAGTCCACGCATCATTTGTTCGCAAGCAGAGAAGTCGGCAATCACACCATCGCGCAATGGACGGATGGTACGAATGCTATCGTGCGTCTTTTCGTACATTAACTTGGCCTTTTGTCCTACGGCAATCATCTTGTCCGTACGACGGTCGAGCGCTACGACAGAGGGCTCGTCTACCACAATCTTGTCATCACTGATGATAATTGTGTTTGCTGTGCCAAGGTCCATGGCCAGCTCTTGTCTAAAACTGAAAAAACCCATTAATGTTATTAATCAATTATTATTTTTCAAACCAGCTGTGAATGGCTGTGTCGTAATGACTGCTGACGCCAAAAGCACGGGTGGCAAACATTTTGCGGTCCTCAATGTCGGTCTGAGCACCCTTCTTGTTCAGAATGTCGAGCAGTACGCTGTACTCAGCTTTTGAAGGAACGATGACTACGTCTTTGAAGTTCTTGGCAGCAGCGCGAATCAGTGAGATACCGCCAATGTCAATCTTCTCAATGATGTCGGCTTCGCTTGCACCGCTTGCTACGGTCTGCTCAAAGGGATAGAGGTCAACGATGACCAGGTCAATCTCGGGAATCTCGTACTGAGCCATCTGCTCGCGGTCGCCTTCGTTGTCGCGACGTGCCAGAATGCCTCCAAATACTTTTGGATGCAATGTCTTAACGCGTCCACCCAAAATAGAAGGGTAGGTTGTGACATCTTCTACCTTCTGACATTTGTAACCCTGTTCTTCAATGAACTTCTGTGTGCCACCTGTTGACAGAAAGCTAACTCCCTCTGCATTAAGCTTTTTCAATAACTCGTCGAGTCCGTCTTTGTGGAAAACCGAAATCAAGGCAGTCTTAATCTTTTTTACTTCAGCCATAGTATTTATATGTGATATATTATAACGAGCTGCAAAGGTACAAAATAATTCGTAAAACGCGGGTTTTTCTTTTCAATAATTAACGGTGCTTACTCTTTTTTTTATTCAAGGTCAAGTGTTTAGCTTTTTACGGAAGTAGTCAATGATATAATTGAGTCCTTCGTCGAGCTTCACCTTGGGCTCCCAGCCAAGCTTTTCTTTGGCTAATGTGATGTCTGGACGGCGCATCTTTGGGTCGTCGCTGGGCAGGGGCTGGAATACAATCTTACTCTTGCCGCCAACCTTTTGCAGCACTTTTTCTGCCAGTTCGAGCATGGTGAATTCGCCTGGATTACCCAAATTCACAGGACCTAGGAATGAATCATCGGTAGCCATCACTCTAATCATGCCTTCAATCAGGTCGCTGACATATTGGAAAGAGCGTGTCTGCTGACCATCACCGTAGATGGTAATGTCTTCTCCACGTAGTGCTTGGACAACGAAATTGGAAACGACACGTCCGTCGTTGGCTGCCATGCGCGGACCATAGGTGTTGAAGATGCGTATCACCTTTGAACGAACACCGTGCAATCGGTGGTAGTCAAAGAATAACGTCTCAGCACAACGCTTGCCTTCGTCATAACAAGAGCGGCGGCCTATTGGATTTACATTGCCCCAGTAGCTCTCTGGTTGTGGATGAACATTGGGGTCGCCATAGACTTCGCTTGTTGACGATTGTAATATCTTGCAGTGTGTTCGACGAGCCAGACCAAGCATGTGGTAGGCTCCAAATACAGAGGTCTTTGTTGTCTGTATCGGATCGTTTTGGTAGTAGATAGGCGATGCCGGACATGCCAGATTATAGATTTCATCGACTTCTGCCCAGTATGGATTGACGACATCGTGGCGCACCAGTTCGAAGTTTGGCTTGCCAATCAAGTGCCACACGTTTTCTTTCGAACCAGAATAGAAATTGTCAAGGCATATTACATCATTTCCTTCGTTTACCAGACGTTCGCAAAGATGTGAGCCTATAAACCCAGCACCTCCAGTAACTAGAATTTTCTTCATAGTTTAATAGAACATTATTATATTATAGTATTTCCGCTACAAAGGTAAGAAATATTTGGGTTATTACAAAGAAAAAGACGTACGAAAATAAAATGCGATAATAATTTGCGTTTATAAGCATTTTTTTTGTACCTTTGCGCCGAATTTTAATAATCCAACTATAAAAATTACAAAAACATTAAACAAAATGGTACACCAACACATAGGTACTCAACTTGTTGACGTGGCCAGAAAATGGCGTCACGAACGTAAATATCACCCAGGTAACAAATGTAAGACCGCGGCAAAGATAGCCACCGTGGCTATCGTTACGCTGTTGCTTTGGTTTATGCCGGCCGACTGGTTCGGAATTGCGGGATTAACAGTTATACAGCAGCGCATTATTGCTATCTTTGCTTTTGCAACGCTGATGTGGATTTTAGAGATTGTTTCTTCGTGGGCAACATCTATTGCTATCATCGTGTTGATGCTGCTATTCTGCTCTGACAGTGGTATTGCGCCGCTGGTTAATCCAGACGAAGTTGGTAGTGTTCTCTCTCACAAAGGCGTGATGGCTTCGTTTGCCGATCCTATCATCATGCTGTTTATCGGTGGTTTCGTTTTGGCTATTGCTGCCACAAAGACTGGTCTCGATGCGCAGCTGGCAAAAGTGCTGCTCCGTCCATTCGGCACACGTAGTGAGATGGTGCTTCTGGGTTTTCTGCTCATCACCGGTCTGTTCTCAATGTTCGTATCTAACACTGCTACGGCAGCTATGATGCTTACATTCCTTGCACCTGTATTCCATCAGCTTCCTCCCGAGGGTAAGGGCCGTATTGCACTTGCAATGTCTATTCCGGTAGCAGCCAACCTTGGTGGTATGGGTACACCTATTGGTACGCCTCCTAACTCTATTGCCCTGAAGTACCTTAACGATCCAGAGGGACTGAATTTGGGTCTTGGTTTCGGACAGTGGATGATGTTCATGTTCCCACTTGTTATGTTGCTGCTGTTCATCAGCTGGCGTCTGTTGCTTAAGTTCTTCCCATTCAGTCAGAAAACGGTAGAGCTGAAGATTGATGGTGGTATGCAGAAGGGATTCCATTCGTGGGTAGTCATTATTACATTCATTATTACTGTAGTTCTTTGGCTTTCTGACCGTTTTACTGGTATCAATGCCAACACAGTGGCCATGATTCCTTTCTGTATCTTCGCCCTCACAGGTGTTATCAATAAGCGCGACCTTGAACAGATCAACTGGAGCGTGATTTGGATGGTAGCCGGCGGTTTCGCACTTGGTTATGGTCTTAACTCGTCTGGTCTGGCAGCTAATGCTGTAGAGAGCATCCCCTTCGGTGAGTTCTCACCGCTGCTTATCCTGCTCATTGGTGGTGCTATCTGCTATCTGCTGTCTAACTTCATCTCAAACTCTGCTACAGCAGCTCTGCTGATGCCTATTCTGGCAATGGTCTGCGGTGCAATGGGCGACAAGCTTGCACCTATCGGAGGTACACCAACCGTTCTTATCGGTGTGGCTATCGCAGCCTCATCAGCAATGATTCTGCCTATCTCAACCCCACCAAATGCTCTTGCTTTTGCTACGGGCTATGTCAAGCAGAAGGAAATGTCGAAGATTGGTATCATCATGGGTGTCATTTCTATGGTATTGGGTTTCGGCTTGGTTTACATGATGGGTACACTTCATCTCATTTAATGAAGCAAGCTTTCGTATCGTAAGTCCTTAAAGAGATAAAATAAATAGCGACCTCACTTCGAAGATGAGGTCGCTATTCTTTTTGTTGTTATCTATGTGAAAGCTTAGAACAGCTTGTTGGGATATACACCGTCGTCAACCAGCTTCTTGATGCGTGCAACTGTTGCCTCGCGGTCGGCAGCATAAGTAACGCCAAACCATACGCTGGTAGTGTCGAGCACCTCGCAAGTAGCGGTGCCTTCGTTGATGAGCTTGTTGACCATCAGAGGAATGAAGAACTCAGCCTTCAGGTTCTCCATGTTCTTTGGATCGCTGAGGAACTCTTTGAAGTAAGCCTCAGAGTGCTCAAAGTAGTCGGGAGTGAAGCCCCACATGTTCATTGACACGGGTACGTTCTCGCCGAGTGCCACCCATTTGCCGTTCTCGTCCTTGTAGCGGATGGGCTGGTTGGCATCGCCAGCATTAGAACCGTCTTCTGCGCAACGAACAATCTCTGTGCGCTCAACAACGTCAGTCAGGTGACGCTTGTCGTTATAAGCACATACGCCACGAGCTACAGTACCATTCTCAGAAAGCGTGTTGCTTACACGGAAGCCAACCATAGCATACTGGTTCTTTGCACCTTCGGGCAGGTTGCTCAGGTATTTGCCAATCTGCATGAAAGCATCACGACCATAGAAGTCGTCACAGTTGATAACGCAGAAAGGCTCCTTGATAACGTCCTTACCCATTAACACTGCGTGGTTGGTTCCCCAAGGCTTTACACGTCCTTCAGGTACTTTGAAACCTTCGGGCAGTGCGTCGAGGGCCTGGAAACAAAGTTCGCAAGGTACCTGTCCTTCATATTTAGCCAGAATTTGTGTGCGGAACTGCTCTTCGAAATCTTTACGGATGACCCATACGATTTTGCCGAATCCAGCCTGGATGGCATCGTAGATACTATAGTCCATGATAGTCTCACCATTGGGGCCCAGACCATCGAGCTGCTTCAGGCCACCGTAGCGGCTGCCCATGCCAGCAGCGAGCAAGAATAAAGTTGGCTTCATTGTTTCTTCTTTTTTGATAGTTGAAATTTTAATGCTGCAAAGGTACTATTTATTGTTGAAGTAACCAAATGATTTTTTGGAAAAGAGTCTTATGAGTCTCTGTCTCACACCTTTAGAATGGGTATCCTATGGCAAAATGCAGTGAGTGCATATCCTTGAAACGTGGGATGTTGAAATAACCATTTTTTGATGTTTCGTAGGGCACGTGCAGACCGAAGCCCCAGTCAATGCGCACCACCAGAAAGTCAAGGTCGTAGCGTAGGCCAAGACCCGTGCCGGTGGCAATCTGTTTCAGCAGATTCTTAGGTTCGAATTTCGTTTCGCTGGCGGCCTTGTTCCAATCCTCTATGAATGTCTCTTCTTCGCTGTTTGTAGCACTGTTTTTGTCGATACTGTAGTCTGAACTGCTCCACACGTTGCCGGCGTCAAGGAAAAAGGCACCATAAAGACTGCCGAACAGTTGACAGCGGTATTCCAGGTTCATAACCAGTTTGGTGTTACCGTTTTGCAATAAGTACGACATCTGCTTGTTGACATTACCTCCAAAGCCGCCGGGACCAATGCTGCGCACTGTGAACGCACGGATGCTGTTTGCGCCACCTACATAGAAGCGTTCACTGAAAGGCGCCTCGCTTGAATTGCCAAAGCACCACATGTGTCCAGCATTCAGGTGACCTACCAGCTGTGATTTGTTGTCTATCTTCCATGTCTTTGTCAGGTCTGTCTCTATTTTGACATACTGTGAATATGGATTCTTGAAGAGCTTTTTCCCCTTCTCGTTCCAGCTATGCCCTTTTACCAGCACGTCATAAAGAGCCACCGCATTACCTGATTCCTCGACGACGGTTTCCCAATGCACTGGTGAACGGTGCTTTTTCGACGACCCTTGATAGATGTGCGTATAGCGCATCTTCGGGATGAAGTAGTCATCCATCGAGGTCATCAAGTACGGATTCTGGCTCAGCATGTCGTCGAATCGCTGGGTACGAGTGTTGATAAACTGATATTTCAGTGTCAGGGGAGAGAACTCATGTCGGGTGCTCTCTCTCTTCTGCCATCGATAGGTCCATTCACCGCTGACGATATGCATTTTATAGTAGTCAGGCCGGTTCACGATGTCGGTAGAAATCTTGGCGATGGTCCATGGTGTGGCAAAGAAGCGGCGAGGTCTCTTGAAGCGTCCATTTTTATCGCGTTTCAGTCGTTCGCTGACAAAAGGAGCCACAATGCGCGGAAACTCTACCGAGGCATCCGCACCATACTGATACGTGTTCATGTTGCTTTCCTGCGAACTGGTCTGCCACTCATACGAGCCATGCACGTTGATGTCTAACTTTTCTCCGCCACGGAATGCGTTTCTACGTACAATACCAGCTTTTATGCCAGGTCCCATGCGCCCGATGGTGCGGTTGACGAAGTTACCTTCCAAGTACACATCCCATGGCTGGTCGAAAGTGCAGTTCAAGGTCATGTCTAACGTGTCGCGGTCGCGCGGTGCAAACTGAAGATCCACCGACGAGAAAACACCTGTGGCATTCAACTTCTGCACCGTTTGTATGTAGTCGTCGTAACTGAAAGCCTTGCGCGAACGCAGTTTCATGTCGCGGAAGATGACGCGCGGTCTGATGGGCGCATGCTTCTTGTCGCCGCCCCAAAACACCTTCAGAAAACTACGTCCTATGCTGTCTGTCATCTCCTCGCGGAAAGATTTCTTAAGGTTCACCCTCACATTACCCACATACCAAGGGCGCAGGGCCTGTTGTGGCAGCGAGTCGGCCAGTTGCAGACGCAGCTTCGCACGGTTTGCGATGTCAAAAGTGTCTGCCAGATACGAGGCATATCCCGGTTGGTAGTAATAGTAGCCATTGTTTCTGAACAGCTGACTCAGTCTGCTTCTCTCGCCATCGAGCGATGCCACCGAGAAAGGCGAGCCCTTCACAATCTTCGCCTCGCTTTTAGTCGAGTCGATAAGTGCTTGCATTGCTTTCGGAAAGTTGACGTATTGCAGCGTGTCTATCGTACAAAGTGTGTCGAGGACCACGGTATAGCCAATCTTCATCTTCTTCCTGTTGCGTTGAGGCACCTCTTGGTAAGTGACGTCGCCATGCATATATCCGTTCTTTCTCAACACCGAACGAGCCACCGAGGCGCGCAGAGCCGGGTTCACCTGGCTCATCAATACTGGTGCCTTGCCAAACGATTTGTTCAGCCACTGTTTGAATTTTCCACTAGAGCCATGTGCGTAGTTGTATATCCACAGCCTGTAGGGGAACGGCGTGCGGTAGTAGCTCGAGCCAAACAGCGCACCGTTAGGCGCTGTGGCCAAGGCTGCTTCTATCTCCTCTTGTGTCTCGATGAAGTAGTCATCGTCCACATAGTTCTTATATTCAATCTTTGTGAGTCCTGTGAACAGTTTGTCGTCCTCAGGTACCATTTTCGTGGTGGAGCAAGCACCGGCAAGCACCATCAACAGTAAGCATGCTATATAGTTATTTCTTCTTTTCATATAGTCGTGGTGTCTTGATGCTGTCGTTGCTCTCTTTGCGTGGCCACAGCGAGTCCAGTTTGCGTTTCCAGATATAGCCACCGCCATATTCACCGGTGTAACCCTCTAGCCAGTCGTAGATGTTCTGATTGTAGAACAACTTCACATATTGGTTCGATGTCGGCGTCAGTCGGTATTCCATGGACACGTTGTCAAAGAACGACTGGTTCTGGCCATTCTGCTGTGCCTCGCTTCCCGAAGAAACCTTTCCGCCAATCTGCACTTTCAGACGGTTGTTCCAGAATCGCTTTGCAAACTTAAACGAGTAGTCTGTGTGCATCTGTCCCGTGGCATCTGTGCTGTTGTCCAGACCAACGCTCAGGTCAACGGTCTTCAGGGCGTTGCCCGTGATGTTGTTGATCTCGCTTTCCAAGAATGAGCTCAGTGCCGAGTTCATAGAGAAACCGCTGGTGTTTCCGTCGGCCAGGTACATACCTGTGGTCAGCATTGTTACCGCCAACTTACCGCGCTGTTCGGGTGTCATGGCCTGCAACTCACTCGAGATGCTCATATCCTCGGGGGCATTGATGATGAACTGCAGTCCCATGTTGTTCAGTGTCTGTGTGATCACCACGCCGCAGTCAAACAGCACACTTCTCGATGCCTGTCCTTCGCTGCCCACACTGGCTCTGTTGCGCTCTGTGGCCGTGATGTTCAGTGTGGGGTTCATGACCTCGCCCGTGAATTCCACGTAGCTGCCGTCCTGTATGGTGAACGTCTTCAGCGGGATGACAGGCAGCGAGTACTTCATCTCACCGCTGGTCAGCGTGTATCTGCCGTTCAGCGTCAGGCTCTCCGTGTTGTTGAACCGCATACGCAGGTCGCCGCCGCCAAACAGATCCACATAGTTGCTCAAGTCTGCATTGAGTCCGCATTTCACGTGCGCACCTGGGTCGATGCTGATGCGGAGGTCCATGTCCATGCCCTCGGGAGCCGGACGTTCAATGACCGTCTGTGTAGAATCGTTGAAGTCGGTGAATTTTACCAGCTCGTCCAACTGGTTGTCTGTTGACAGTGGAGAGTCTAATAATAAATAGGTGAGGTCCGTGGTGCCCAGCACGTCCAGCTTACCCAGCACCTTTAGTCGGTCCATCGGACCGCGCATCACGGCAAAGAAGTTCACGAAAGCCTTACCGAAGGCCAGTGATTTTGCAGTCTGTTTCGCGTTGATAAGCTGATAGTTCGTGGCTCTCATGCGCACATCCATGCTCATGTTGTCCATGTCGCCAAAGTCAATGACACCTTGGATATTCAGCGGGTTGTCGTTGTAGGCATACATCGTAAAGTTCTCCAGCAGCAGCTTAGAGTCCTGTATCAACACGGGGTCGTTGTCGAATCGCAGACGGATGCCGTAGGGGATGCTGATCAAGTAGGCCGAGTCAAGCATCACCTCGCCGTCCATGTCTAATTTGTCCAGTGAGCCATTCACGCTGATGTCTCCTTCGGCATATCCCTCCAGACCAATCAGCTGGTCGGGTATAAAACCGTTGATGAGAGATAGTGGTGCATGCATCAGCGACAAGTTCGCATCCAATTGCTCCTTTCCACCCGTTTCTTTCTTGTTTCGATAATTACCCTTCAGCGTGGCTACCTCTCGTCCGTTCTGCATCATCGTACCTTCCACGGCGTGCGTCTGGTCTTCACGTTGCAGATATACAAACTCCGTGGCGATGGTACCCATCGGACTACCTTCATAGGTCATCTGCTGCACCTGCATATCGCTGGCTACAGAAATCTGCCGTTGCTGATTCATCATCAAGTGGTAGTCGCCGTCCAGTTGTCCTGTGATACGTGGCACGTAGGGTAGGGCTGCCGTGAGCTGTGCCAGGTCAAAGCGGTGCAGACTGACGGTCAAGTCCTGCAGAAGTGTCGAGTCCTGATTCTCTGAATACACCTTGATACCTGTTCCGTCGTCGGCCAACAAGTCCACCTTTGCCTGAAGTTTGAAGTCATTGCGCAAGAACAGGAAGTTGTCTTCGTTCAGTGCAAACTCCTTATAACCGATGGTCGGTCTTTTAGGCATCAGCGTGAAGCGCAGGCCATCGTTTTCCATTTCCACCTTTGTACCCAGTCGCAAGCCAAGGTCGCCCTTGCTGTCGTAGAAGCGTATGCCCAGGCTCAGACCATGTTCCTGCAAGAGTCCGTCGGCGGTAGCAGTAAATACGAACTGCGGGTTGCGACGGTTGTTGGCCACTCGGCTTTGGAATGTGAGTCCGTGATCACTGTCTTTCAGTGTCACCAGTATAGTGTCTATGCGGGTCGAGTCGGCATTCAGTCCGTAAACATGTGCTTGGCCGTTTATGCCCCTCTCAGCCGAGGTGCTCAGGTCTATTGCCAGGTCTTTGAAGTCAATGTTCTGCGACACACGCAGGATGTCCGCCAATGGGTTCTCCCTACCGCTTGTTACATACAGTCGCATGGTTGGCAACAACTGTTTGATGGCCTGCTGGTCTATTGCCCTGCGATTGTTCAGTTCCATGATGGTGTCGCCGAGTACGGTCAGTTTGTCTATCAGCGTCTCATAGTTGCCGCTGGCATCAAACTTCACGATGAGGTTGCCGTTCTGCAGTCGTGCATACGTGGTGTCTGGTTGTGCACTAATCAGCACACCCAGGTTCTCCGGATGGAACGTGTTGGCAGAGTCTCGCAGGTAGATATCACTGAACAGTCCGCTCAGCTTATGACTCTTTTTCAGGTC
This sequence comes from Prevotella sp., assembly GCA_024695815.1. GTDB lineage: Bacteria > Bacteroidota > Bacteroidia > Bacteroidales > Bacteroidaceae > Prevotella. The sequence goes on along the minus strand of JAILHK010000011.1, from coordinate 10,179 downwards.
ACTGTTCACGTTGAAGTTGCCCGCCAATCCTATCTGCAGAGGCTCTTTCATCACTCCAAGCGCATAAAGGTCCAGCAAGTTCAGTTGCGTGCTGACGCCCAGTTGTGAGATAGCCTCCTTCTGACCGATGCGCGCATCCAGACAGATGTCGCCGTTGAACACGCGGTTTCTGCCGTTCACCTCCAGCTGTCCGTGTCCGTTCTTCAGGTGTCCCATCAGCAGAATGCTGTCCAATTGTAGCTTGCCGTATTGCAACTTGCTGATTTCACCTTCTGCATCCATCCATGCATTGTGGTTTTGGAAGTCCAGTCTCTGTCCTTTGGCAAAGAGCGTAGCGCTCAGGTCGTAGAGCGAGTCTTTTGGCATGAAAGCATGCAGGTCCAGTCTGTGTATGTCGACGTCAGCCTCATAAGCCTCCGTCTTTCTGTTAAACTGCAGGTCTGCCATCATGCTACGCTCTCCCGGCCATTGCTGGGCAAACAGGTGCGCATTGTATTGCGGTCCGTTGATGTCAGCATCGCCGTTCAGAGTCAGTCCGCCCGGTATGCGTATGTCTGCTGGCAGACCGAACATTGGTGTCAGGAAACTCATGTTGTAGGTCTCAGCCCTTAAGTCCAGCTGTGCCAACAACTTGTCTGTGTCCAACAGGTTGCCCACCTTTCCGTAGGTCTCCATGCGGAATGCCGTCGGTAGCTCTGCCACCAGCTCGTGAATCTCCGCTTCAGTCAGGTTGCCGTCCATACGCCCTTTCAGTGTCAGGGGCATGGCAGGCCAGTGTCGCATCATCTTTGCGTCCACGTCGGGTGCAAACAGCAGCATGTCTTTCATTGCCAGGTGCGCCAGCATGTCGATGTGCATCTGTCCCGGGTTGATAGAGTCTGCAATACTATAGTCCACATCCACGTTGCCGCTGATGTCCGACAGCGGTGTGCGCAGCAGTAGCGAAGCCAGTTTAGCATTCGTGTCGCTCACGCTGACCGCGCCGCGCAGCTCGGTAATCTCCAGTCCGCTTTGCTCCTTCAGTGCAGCCTGTCTGACAATCAGTCTTGTTAGAGGACTCTTGAAGGCAATCGAGTCGATGCTCACGTTGATGTGGTTCAGTGCAATATGACTATAGTCCAAGCCCCGCTGCATACGCGGTTCATAAGGCAGGTCGTAGTAAGCCCGACCGTTTTTCCATTCAAAATGCCCAATCTTATAGTCCTCTTTGCCCAGGTCTATATCGCCGTCCAGCACATTTGCCTCACCGATATAGCCGCCCACCAACATCGAATCGCCAGGCATGTGCAGTGCCACCTGCGTGTTCTTTACAGCCAGTTTCTCGATGCCTATGCGCCATAGCAGAGGCTCTGACTCCGTGGTATCCACGGCTGCTGTGTCGCTCATCAGCACCGTCACGTTGGCGTCGTCCAGTGAAATGGTGCTCAAGTCTGCCTTACCATCCGTCAGGTGAATCTTGCTTGGTGCCAGTTGCAGTCGTCCCATCACACCCTTCACTTGGATGTCGGGTATCAGACTCAAGGTGTTCACTTTTGCCTCGCTGATGCTCAGCTCGTCCACCACCACGTTGCCCACCACCAGTGGCAATAGTCTCACGTCTATCACCACACGTTTGATGTCAGCCATCGTGTCGGCAGTCTCGCTCTTCACCACCACGCCGTCCACGCCCAGGTCCAGAGGGAAGTCCAAGTCAACATGTTCCACGGAAATATCGTAGCCCGTCTGTTCCGAAGCCATACGTGCCACCTGCTGTACCATCCAGTTTTGCACGGGTGGTACATATATTAATATAAAGAGCAAAAGAAACAATAAAACTGGAATGAGGATCACTATCCCTATCCGTTTAGCTGTTTTACTCATATTCTGCATAATTATAACGAGTGCAAAAGTAAATGTTTTTTTCGATATATACAAGTATTAATGGGCCTTTTTATTTATACGCCACCCCAAATTTTGAGATTTATACTTATAAATTGAAAGTTTTATGCATAAAAATGATGACGATTCGATAAAAATGCGTAACTTTGTCGCCAAATTGATAACAAATAACAATGTAAGATTATTGAAATGAAAAGAAAACTACTAATTTTTTCTGCCATTCTTCTTGGCGTCCTGACTGCAAATGCACAGACCATTCTTGAAGAAGATTTCGAGACTGGTGCTACGACATCGCAGTCATCTCCCCTCACTCGTGGAACAGGGTGGACCACGGTAAACAGTTATAAAGGTGATAGCTATCGTTATAACTGGTTCAACGAATATCGCGATCCTCTCAGTCAGTCGGGTCCAATCATCAGTGGTGCTGGATGCGCTGCTTGTGATGCACCCATTAATGTTAATGTGGTAGATGGCTCAGGTCCCCGCGAGGAAGTTCTGTTGTCGCCCGAACTCAATTTGGACAATACATACGAGCTGCAGTTCACCTGGATAGTTAGTCCTATGAACTGTCAGGATAACTCTCGCTACGACCTCCAGGTGCGTGTTGTAGAAAACGACGATCTGGCTAGTGCCGAGACCGTCTTCTCTATTCAGGACAAGAATATGCTGAAGGAGAGTGGCGTCACCGTATTCCCCATCAACACCTGGGACCGTCATGTGTCTAAGGTGGATCTCTCTGATTGGAAGGGACAAAAGGTGAAGCTGGCTTTTGTTTATAAGATGTACACCTCCAGTGCTAACATCGCCTGGTTGGACGATGTCACCGTCAAGCAGTTCACTCCTCCTACAGGTCCTGTTGCTTCAGTCAACATGGAGCGTTACAACTTTGGTGCCATGTATATTGGCGAGAAACTCTATACCGAGGTTATCACCATGACCAACACTGGTAAGAACGGACTGAAAATCACCGGTTTTGATAAGCCCGAGTGCGTAAGCATCAATATCGATCCTCAGAGCGTGAACCTCGATAAGAATGATCAGGTGCGCTTCCAGCTGGCCTATACTGCCACGATGTCTAGTCCAAGTCAGGCAGACGTGACCATCCATACCACTGGCGGCGACGTGAAGATTGCGCTGAGTGCTACCAAGCAGTTCCTGCCCGAGGGCTATCTCATCGAGACCTTCAACGACTACTTCCCACCTGCAGGATGGAAGAACAACGGTTGGAGCTGGGCCGATGCAGCCATTGAGGGCGATCACAGTGCCTATTGCGGTGGTGGCTATTCTAACGCTACCCTGCGTTCTCCCCGTCTCGACCTGACAAATGGTGGTAATTTGATTTTTACCTATTTCAATCAGTACGAAGGCGAGAGCGTTCCTGATATCGATGTGTCTGTTGAGCTGAGCACCGATGGTGGCGACAATTGGAGCCAAGTGTGGAAGAGCGAGTACGATGAGGCTCATCTGAACAAGCTTCTTACAGCCAAGGTAGAACTGCCTTCTGGCAGCGACGAGTGCTATGTTCGCTTTGTCTATCCCACTGCTGTTACTGGTGAAGAAGAAGAAACACCAGAGTTGTCAAACTTCACCCTCGACCGCGTGCTGCTCCCCAATGTCTATGGCATGAATGGCGTTCCAGGCAAGGCTACCTTGCTGAAACCAGCCAGCGGTGCTACCAATATCTATCCCAAGAATGTGAAGTTGGAGTGGGGACCCGCCCAGTTTGCTACAGGCTATAAGGTGTTCGTTGGCAGCAATGCCGAGATGAACAACCTCGTCAATGGTGCTAATGTCAACAACGACCTGTCTATTGTCATCCCCGAGACAGCCTATGAGACCACCTACAAGTGGAAGATCGTAGCTTACAACGAGAAGGGTGAGACCGCTTCAAACGTCTATAGCTTCACCACCCAGCCCGATGCCTCTGTGCTTGAGTTCCCCTGGGAGGAGAACTTCGACAACTGTACGAAAGATATGCCTGTTCCAACAGGTTGGCTGAGTACTACCACCGGACAGTATCCTACTTTCCAGCCTTGGGGACCCAACAATATCTATCCTTATGGTAAAAAAGGTGTTTCAATGGCTACTGGTTGGAAGAACAAGGGCGAAAGTTCAACCTTGGTATCTCCCGAGTTCGTACTGCCTGCTGAAGGCCAGAGCATGAACATCTCTTTCGATTGGGGCGACGGTCATCCTTCTGACCTGATTATTGACGAGACTGGACTGCTGAAGAAGCAGAACGTTCCGGGCGGTAATGGCGTGAGCGACATCGTCTTCGAGATTGGTTGCAATGGCGAGTGGACTCAGGCTTCTTATATCTCAGAGAACCCCATTGAAGAAACCGATGGTAAGAAATACTGGCGCCATGAGATTATCGACCTCTCTGCCTATGCCGGCAAACGTGTTCAGTTCCGTTGGGTGAACACCACTTATGGCAACTCTACTGGTGAGGCAGCCCTCGATAATATCGTGATCAACGGCATCGTAGGCGACTACGTTGTCTTTAACAAGGACGGTTGGGATGCAGGTATGGTGAACTACACCAAGGCCACAAAGTCTGCCGACATCACGATGCTGAACCGCGGAAAGAACGTCCAGAAGGTTAAGAGTGTGACCTTCACCACCAACAGCTTCGCGAGCTCCATCGCTGCGGGCACCGAGATTCCTGTTGAGGGTGGTATCTCTTTCAATGTGACCTTCACTGCCAACGAGGCTTCTCAGTTCGTTGAAGATGTGATGACCGTTGAGTTCGAGAGTGGCCTGAAAGCTAACTTCCCTGTCAAGGGTCAGGGCATGGCGCAGGATGTCATCTTCTATGGTTTTGAAAAGAATCCTCTGGACTACGACTGGACAGCCGATTTCACCACAATCGATGTGGATAAGAAAGTAACCTATCAGGCCAACTACTACCTCACCCAGATTGAGAACGATGGCGGTCGTTATGCCTTCACACAGGCTGTTCACAGCAATCCTAACCTGACAGCACATTCTGGTGTTGGTACCATTGTAGCTACCGCTCCCGAAAACAACTCTGCTGCCGACGACTGGCTTATCAGTCGTCCGCTGAAGATTGGTCAGGGTGCCACTTTCGACTTCTATGCTCGTAACCTGGGCACACAGAACAGTGTATTCGTTGGCGACAACGACCTCCATACCGTGACCGTGCTCGTCAGCGAGGAGGGCAACACCAAGACCACCGACTTCAAGGTAGTATTGCCCGCCCGTGAGATGGAGTATCTGCCAGAGAACCAGTGGCACCACTTCACTGCCGACCTCTCTGCCTATGCCGGCAAGGATGTCTATGTAGCCGTGCGCCACACCACTGGCACAGCCAACTGGATGGCCTTCTTCGATGACTTCACCTTCACACACGTAGCGCTGGGTCAGACCCCCAATGCCATCGACAACCTGACCACTGCCGATGGCGAGGTGGCTGTCTATACCGTCAATGGTGTCCTCGTAGCTAAGGGCCGTGCAGCCCAGGCTATGCAGAACCTTGGCAAGGGCATGTACGTTGTCAAGGCTGCCAACGGCAAGACCGTGAAGACCATTCGTCGTTAAAACGATTAGATTATAAGGGTAATGAGTCATGTACCGCCCGTCGGTATGCTCATTACCCTTTCTCTGTATAACAAAGCTATGAAACATATCAAACTATTATTTTTCTTTTGTTTGTTCTGCGTGTCAGCGATGGCACAGAACCGTGACAAAACACTCACCATTCAGGTCAGCAGTGTCAAGGGCGACGTTCTCAACGGACAGGTAGTCAAACTCGAACAGACCGAGTATCAGGCCGACTACGGCACCCTCAAGCTCAATGCCGAGGGTAGCTGCACCCTGAAGGTGTTTGCCGGCCAGCATCGTGTCACCATCGAGCGCGCCGGTTTCGAGAAGGCCGTCAAAGAGTTTCAGGTAGAGGCTGCCGAGACCACCATCTCGGTGCAGCTGGTCGAGAAGACCCGCACCCCGTTCTCTCTGCAGACCGTTACACACCACGATGCCTTCACTGGCAATAACAGCGTGACGCTATCGTGGAACAAAGAGACACCTGCTTTCTTCGACGATTTCGAGAGCTACGACGGTTGGGCCACGCAGTTTGGTCAATGGACTGGCATCGATGGCGATCAGGAGGCTGCCGCAGCACTGCTGGGCATGTATCCCAACCGCAATGTGATGCAGTATGCACAGATCATCAACCCCCTCACCGTAGAACCCACCTGGTGGTACGACTACCCCATACTCCGTCCCTATGATGGTAAACAGTATGTGGGCTTTACCCGCACCAGCTCGGGCAATCAGAACGACGACTGGCTTATCACGCCTGCAATCACCGTAGGCACCGACAATATCCTCGAGTTCATGGCCAAGGCTGCCGACCGCTTCCCCGAGCGCTTCATGGTCTATGTCACCACCAAGACAGACAATCCCGTGGTGTCTGATTTCGTGCGTCTGGACAAAGGCAACTACGAGTCGGTTGACTATACGGGATGGAAAGCCTTCACTTACGACCTCTCTGACTATGCTGGACAGCAAGTGAAGCTGGCCATTCGCTATATCAGTCACTATAACGCCAACGGCTCTTTCATGCTGATGGTGGATAATGTCTATGTGGGTCAGAACAAGTCGGTGACTGGTGCTCGCCAGTTCCGTTCGCCAGCCAACCCCAACGAGGTGTTCCACATCTTCCTCGACGGCAACGAAGTCGGTACCACCGAGGCCTATTCCTATACTATCGACAATGTGCCTTCGGGCATCCATACGCTGGGTGTGAAGGCTGTCTATCGTGTGGCACAGAGCGACGTGGTGACCACGCCGGTAGAGATTGCTGCTGCGGCCAACTTCTCTAAGGTAGAGTTCCTGGTTTCGGCCGACAGCAAACTCACGGTCGATGGACAGGTGTTGCAGTTGGTCAATGCCGCCACCAGCGAGAGCTATGAGCTGACCGTGGCCAATGGCAAAGCTGAGATTGCTTCACTGCCCAACGGTACCTACCTGCTCAATGTGGCCGAAGGCGCCTTCAACGACTATCAGCAGACCATCGAGGTCTCTGCCAATCAGCAGGTCGTCGTGGCACTGACAGACCGCATCATCCAGCCTTATAACATCACCGCCAAGCAGGGCGAGGAGGGTAGTTACACGCTGCGCTGGAACCAGGTGCTCAGCTTCTCAGACAGCTTCGAGGACTATGACGACTTTGCCACTGGTTCTTTTGGCGACTGGATCACCATCGACAACGACAAACAGCCTGTCTATCCCATTGCTTTGGGTGGTATGAGCAATATCGTGTCGTTCCCCGGTTCAGGCACAGCCACCAATCCCACTGCCATCGCACCCATGGTGTTCAATCCTAAGAATACTGTTCCGGCCATGGCTCCCACCGATGCTGCCATCATAGCTCCCACGGGCGACAAGACAGTGATTTTCTTCTCGGCTCAACGTGGCAAAAATGACAAATGGCTCATCTCACCACTGTTCGATATTCACGAGGACTACTCTTTCGGTATCACCGCCAAGGGCTACGACATGAACTACCCCGAGACCATGGAGTTCTGCATCAGTGATGGCAGTACCCGTCCTGAAGACTTCCATGTGCTGAGCGTGGCCGACCCCGTGAGCTCTGGCCAGTGGTCGCGCTATAACACGTCGCTTGCCAACTATGCCGGAAAGACCGTCCGTCTGGCTGTGCACTACACCTCTACCGACACCTTCCTGGCTCAGGTCGATGACTTCACCGTTGGCAAGGAAGATGGTGGCGAGGTGATTGACTTCGGTAATGTGGTGCGCTTCGATATCTACCTCGACGGACAGCTGGTGGGCTCTGCCGACACTCCCGTCTATGAGTTGCAGGGCGTTCAGCCAGGCAGTCATGTGGTGGGCATCAAGGCCATCTATCAGAATGGTGCGTCGGAGATGGCCCAGTATCAGCTGGATGTTGTCAGTGGCATTGTCACACCTCGAAGCTATCACCTCGACGTTCTGTCCACCGATATCTACACACTGGCTGGTCAGAAGGTGAAGAATGCCACTAAGGGCGTGTATATCATGAATCGTAAAAAATTCGTTAAGTAATGACAAAGAAAAGTATTATAGCATTGCTCTCTCTGCTCATGTTGTCGGTTTCCGCAGCATGGGCACAGGGATTAGCCCTCAACCAGCGCGTGTTGGGATATGTCCAGACAGACAGCTTCTCTGTGAAGGGAGCCTACTTCGGTGCGGCCGGCACGTATCCTGTGGGAGCTATGTTGTCGGCCCAGGCCACCTCTCCCTATGTGGGTTGTAAGATTGTAGGCATTCGATTTGCCGTCAGTCAGAGCATCGGGCGCACGCGCGTGTTTCTTAATAAGGTGACCCCCACAGGACTCGTAGAGCTTTACACGCAGAATCAGCGCACCTACGAGGGGTGGAACACCGTCTTCTTCAATGGCGACGGCATCACCATAGAGGAAAGTACTCCGTATCTGTTTGGTTTCGACTACCACGAGAGCGAAGATATGGTAGCTGCTAAAGAAGGTGCCCTTTGTGGTGTGGGCCAAGATGTAGAAAATGCCTTCATGGCCTATGGCGACTTTGGCGATGGTGAGGCTTTCTATCCTATCTCAGGCATTGGTCGTCTGTGTGTGCAACTGATTATCGACGTGAGCAATCTGCCTGCCCACGATATGCAGATCAGCTACTTCGATGCTGGTTTTAAATACAAGATGGCGGGCGAAAGGTTCGACCTCTTGGCTAATATGGAGAATGTGGGTCGCGACTCGCTGACCTCTTTCGTGCTGGGCTATCAAATTGACGACCTGCCTGCCGTAGAATCCACCATCAGCGATATGGTGCACAGTGCCAGAACTTACTCCTGGCAGTACGAGGTGGTGCTGCCCGAGAATCTTGCCATTGGCATGCACACCATCAAGGCTTTTGTCAAGAGTCTGCAGGGTGAAGCACTGCCTAACGACAAAGAGAAGAGCATGACGGCCCAGTTTGCCGTCTATCGCAATCGTGTTGACCGCAGCAAGTCATATATGGAAATCTACAGTGACCAGAACTCTGTTTATGTGCCTTACCTCGACAAGGCAGTTGAGAGCATGTTGGAAAACACCCAACAGGTATGCGTGGCCAACGTGTTCCGTCAGGGCAATGAGCTGGCAGTAGATGGTGCTGCCTATCTGGAGGAACTCTATGCCTACGCCTATCCCACCTTCACCAGCAATCGTTCGTATTTCCCTGGCGAGGCTTATATTGCCTACGATGTCAACGACTATCTGGTTAATATCCCTGCAGAGTTCTCGGCAGGTATCATTGGCGATGTGGTGATGCAAGACTTAGAGTTCCCGTCGTTTGCCACCGTGGGTGTGCAGGCCGGCTATGACGAGACCTCACGCCAGCTCAGTGTTCAGGCCGATGGCCGTTTGCTGGACGAGGCACGCGCTATCTATGGCGATGTGGCTCTTACGTTGCTGCTCACCGAGAACGCGGTGACGGCTTCGCAGAAGTCATATGATGATTTCTCTGGTCGTATCAGAACTGTCAAGAACTATCAGCACAACCACGTGTTGCGCGCTTTCTTGACCGACCCGCTGGGACAGAAGCTTACGCCCGATGCCGAGGGCAACTATCATGAGCAGTTGGTCTATACGGTGCCAGCTGATTTCGTGCCAGCCAACCTCAGTGTAGTGGCACTGCTCACAAAGGCTACCGACCGCGTGACCGACGACAACGTGCTGGAAGAGGACATTATCAATGCCAACAGCTTTTCATTGGGCACGCTGCTTGCTGTTCGCTCAACAGCAACGGCTACACCTAGCGCTTCGCAGTATTTCTCTCTCGACGGTAAGCGTCTGAATACTGTCAAGGGTCATCGTGGCATCGTCATCGAACGACAGGCCGATGGCCGTTGCCGGAAGGTGATGAAGTAAAAAGAAGACGTACATCATAGCAGAAACCCCATCCCTCCACAGCGGGGGATGCCTGGATTGCCCCCGACCTCTTTCCGATTGGAGAGAAGTCGGGGGTACATCTTTGTACTTTTAATGCGCAATAGTATCACTATTGTAGTCTTAAACTTCCACTTTTAAGTCGCAATACTGTTACTTTTGATTCGTATCTAGCCCCTAGAAATGTCGTGTCTAGCCCCTGGACGCACCCAATCTAGCCCCTAGATTCTACCTTTTGAAGTGAACCCAGAAAGTTGGACACAACTTAATGGTTCAAAATGAAACGTAGTTACAGTCTAGAAGAAAAGTTATGTGCAATTGGATTCGTATTCCAAGGTGAATCAGTCAGTTCGGTCTCTCGCAGGTTGCATTTTGG
>JAILHK010000008.1 GCA_024695815.1 Prevotella sp. | reverse complement strand
CCAAAATGCAACCTGCGAGAGACCGAACTGACTGATTCACCTTGGAATACGAATCCAATTGCACATAACTTTTCTTCTAGACTGTAACTACGTTTCATTTTGAACCATTAAGTTGTGTCCAACTTTCTGGGTTCACTTCAATTGCACTGTTCTAGGGGCTAGAATTGACTCGTCCAGGGGCTAGAATTGACTCGTCTAGGGGCTAGATTGAAAGCAAAAGGGTAAGTATTGCAACACGAAAGCGGAAGTATAAGGGTGCAAAACGGCTGGTATTGCGGCACTATTCGGATGCTATTGCAAAGGAATAGCAGTAAAAATGAAAGGTACTCACGTTCGGAAAAAAAAGAATAAATTCTTTGTTTTTGTTCTCGCTTATTCGTACCTTTGGCAGCGCCGAAGGTACTCACGTTCGGAAAATTGCAAATAAATTTGCATTTTCGCTCACTTAATCGTACCTTTGCAGCATGAGAATTGTAATTCAACGCGTTAGCCACGCCTCAGTAACCATCAATGGGGCCGTGAAATCGAGTATAGGCAAAGGCTATCTGATCCTGTTGGGCGTCTGCGAAGAGGATACCGAAGAGGATGTAGATTGGCTGGTACGCAAGGTGGTAGGCCTGCGCGTTTTTGACGACGAAAACGGGGTGATGAACCGTTCTATCATGGAGACGGGCGGCGAAGCCCTCGTAGTGAGCCAGTTTACGCTGTTTGCAAGCTACAAGAAGGGAAATCGGCCCTCGTGGTTGAGAGCAGCAAGGCACGAGGTCAGCGTGCCGCTCTACGAGCTTTTCTGCAAGAAGTTGAGCAACGAGATGGGAAAACCATGCGGCACGGGCGAATTTGGCGCCGATATGAAGGTGGAACTGCTGAACGACGGGCCGGTGACCATCTGTATGGATACAAAGAACAAGGAGTGAAGACCTCACCCCGGCCCTCTCCCCGCTCGACCCAAAGGGGCGCTTTCCTCAGAAAGAAGGAGAGGGAGATATAATAAAAAAGCAAGAGGCATGACGATAGAAGAAGCACAGGAGACTGTGGACAGATGGATAAAGACGTATGGCGTGAAGTACTTTGCCGAGATGACCAACATGGCGGTGCTGACCGAAGAGGTGGGCGAACTGGCACGCGTCATCAGCCGACGCTACGGCGAACAGTCGTGGAAAAAGGATGATCCAAGGGCTGCCGACAACGGCCGCGAGGCTCTGGGCGAAGAGATGGCCGACGTGCTGTGGGTGCTGCTATGCCTGGCCAACCAGACGGGTGTGGACCTAACCGAAGAGCTACAGAAGTCTATCGATAAAAAGACAAAAAGAGACGCAACAAGACATATATGTAACCCTAAACTTAAAGCATAACAACTATGGAAGAAAAGAACAAAATTGAACAAGTGCTGAGCCAGTATAACCTCGACATCACCGACGAGGAAGTACGTGAGGCTGTGAAGACGATCATCGCCGAAAAGGTGCCCCTGAACGATACACACGAAGTGAAGAAATTCCTGATGGGAAGCGTGGAACTGACAACCCTGAAGACCACCGACAGCGAGACGTCGGTGATGGCCTTCACAGAGAAGGTGAACCAGTTTGAAGAGCAGTACCCTGACCTACCCCATGTAGCCACCATCTGCGTTTATCCTAAGTTTGCCAAGACCGTCAGCGAGACACTCGAGGTAGAGGGTGTCGAGGTAGCCTGCGTATCAGGCAGCTTCCCTAGCAGTCAGTCGCTGATAGAGGTGAAGACCGTAGAGACCTCGCTGGCCGTAAAAGACGGTGCCACCGAGATAGATATCGTGATGAACGTGGGTGCCTTCCTGGAGGGCGACTACGACACCGTGGTCGATGAGGTTCAGCAACAGAAGGAGGCCTGCGGCGAACAGGCCATGAAGGTGATTCTGGAGACTGGTTGTCTGAAGACGGCCAAGAACATCAAGATTGCCTCACTGCTGTCGATGTATGGCGGTGCCGACTATATCAAGACCTCTACAGGCAAGCTGGAGCCCGCCGCTACCCCCGAGGCTGCCTACGTGATGTGTCAGGCTATCAAAGAGTACTATGATAAGACCGGCATACAGATTGGTTTTAAGCCCGCTGGCGGCCTTAACAGCGTGATGGATGCACTGATCTACTACACCATTGTAAAAGAGGTTCTTGGCGAGAAATGGCTCACCAACAAGTGGTTCCGCATGGGTACCAGTCGTCTGGCCAACCTGCTGCTGAGCGAGGTGGTAGGCGAAGAGGTGAAATTCTTCTAAGCGCCTTTTAAGTGAGAAGTGAGAGGTGAGAAGTGTAATTACACTTTTGGGCTTTATACATAAGATGAGAGGTGAGTAGTACTAATAATACTTCTCACCTCTCACTTTTCACTTCCCACTTAGTAACACTTCTCACTTCTCACTTAAAAAGTTTCTCAGTTAGAAACTTTTTCCTATTTTCTTCTCTGAATAACATAGTCTAGATAGGCGGTGAGAGCCGTGGCTATCGTGGGGTCCTTGACACAGGTATCCACATACTGTTGCGCCTTGCGGTGGTAGTCCTCCATACATTTCTCGGCATATTCTATACCACCCTGCTGCTTCGTAAACTCTACCAAGACGGCGATTTCATCGGGATTGATAGTGCCCGCCTTCACCTTCTTGGCCAGCGTCATCATCGAGTCAAAGGGCGAATGCTGCAAGGCATAGATCACGGGCAGCGTCAGCTTACCCTCCGTCATATCATTGCCCGTAGGCTTACCAATCTCCTTCGAGTCGTAGTAGTCGAAGATATCGTCGCGAATCTGGAACATAATGCCCAGGTCATGACCAAACTGGCGAGCCTTCTCTACCTCCTGGTCAGAGGCACCGGCAGAGAGCGCACCTATCGATGAACAGGCGGCAAAGAGCACCGCTGTCTTCTGTTCTATCACCTGATAATAGACATCCTCTGAGATATCCTCGTTTTTGATGTTCTGCAACTGCAGAATCTCGCCCGAGGCCAGCACCCTACCCAACTCTGCCAGCGTCTCGATGATACGCTGGTTGTTGGTGAACGACACCTTCAGCAGTGCGGTGGAAAGGATAAAATCGCCCACCAGCACAGCAGCCTTATTGTTATAGGTGGCATTCACCGAGGCCTGTCCGCGGCGCTCCTCACTCTCGTCAACCACGTCGTCGTGAACCAGCGAGGCCGTGTGCAGCAGTTCCAGACCGATGGCTGAGTTCAGCGTCACGTCCGTCACGCTGCCGTAGTTCTTTGCCAACAGCATCAGCAGCATGGGGCGCATGCGCTTGCCACCGCGCTGTTTGATGTGCGACAGCACCTCGGAAAGCAACTCATCCTCATGACTCAAAGACTGCTCGAAGAGCGCAATAAACTCGTTTAGTTCCGACTCGATAGGTCGTTTGATTAACGATAGATAGTCCATTATGAATAATTTTGAGACAAAATTACTGAAAATATCGGAGTAATACCAATTTTTTTAGTAATTTTACCGAAAAATCTGAAATATACATGGAGAAACTGTTTCTTTTAGATGCATACGCCCTTATTTACAGGTCGTACTACGCATTCATCAAAAACCCACGCATCAACTCCAAAGGTCTGAACACATCGGCCATCATTGGCTTTGTGAACACCCTGCAAGAAGTGATAGAGAAAGAGCAACCCAAATACCTGGGTGTGGCCTTCGACCCCCACGGACTGACCTTCCGCAGCGAGGCGTTCCCCGCCTATAAAGCACAGCGCGAAGCTACCCCCGAGGATATCCGCAAGGCGGTGCCCATCATCAAAGACCTGTTGGCGGCCTACCGCATACCGGTGCTGCAGGTGGACGGTTTCGAGGCCGACGATGTGATTGGCACACTAGCAAAAAAGGCCGATTCTATCGAAAATATAGAGACTTTCATGCTGACACCCGATAAGGACTACGGACAGTTGGTGAGCGAGCGCACCAAAATCTTCCGTCCACGCCATGGTGGCGGCTACGAGGTGCTGGGCCCTAACGAGGTATGCCAGAAATATGGCATCGAAAACACGACGCAAATCATAGACTTGCTGGCACTGATGGGCGACTCGGCCGACAACTTCCCCGGTTGTCCGGGCGTGGGCGAAAAAACAGCTGCCAAGATCATTGCCGACTTTGGCAGCGTGGAACTGCTGTTGGCCAGGACCAACGAACTGAAAGGGGCGCTGAAGAAAAAGGTAGAGGAACATGTGGACGATATCAAGATGAGCTATTTCCTGGCCACCATCCGCACCGACGTACCCATCGACTTGAATCTCGACGAACTGCAACTGCAGCAACCCGACGAGGAGAAACTCAGCGAACTGTTCACCGAACTGGAGTTTAAGGCACTGACACAACGAGTTCTTAAAAAAGTTGAAAAGAAGCCAAAATCTGATAATTCGCAGCTTTCTCTCTTTGAAGAATTTGCAACCGAGGGGACGGAAACTCCAAAATTTTCGAGTTTTGAGACCGTTAAAACGGTAGCCCACAACTACAAACTCGTTGAAAATGAGGAGGATTTAAAAAATCTCTGTGATTTATTTAGGACAAAACAAATTCTTTGTCTAGACACAGAGACCACTTCGACCTCGGCCATCGACGCCGAATTGGTGGGTTTGAGCTTCGCCGTGACCGAACATGAGGCCTTTTATGTGCCCATTCCTGCTAAACGTGAAGAAGCGTTGCGAATTGTTAACATATTTAAACCGGTCTATGAAGACCCTTCGATTTTGAAAATCGGTCAAAATTTGAAGTACGACCTCGAGGTGTTGAGAAACTACGACGTGCATCTGGACGGTCAGATGTGGGACACGATGATTGCGCACTACCTCATCCAACCTGAGTTGCATCACAACATGGACTATATGGCCGAGACGTTGTTGAACTACCAGACGGTGCATATAGAAGAACTGATAGGACCGAAGGGAAAGAACCAACGGTCTATGCGCGACCTGACCCCACAACAGATTTATGAATATGCCTGCGAGGATGCCGACATCACGTTGCAACTGAAAAACAAGCTGGAGGGTCTGCTGAAAGAACACCACTGCGAGGAACTGTTCTACGAGATAGAGATGCCACTGATGCCGGTACTGGCAGAGATGGAAATGAACGGCGTATGCCTGGACACCGACTCGCTGCAGGAAACGGCGAAGGCACTGAACGAACGCATGGCCACCATCGAGGCGCGCATCTACGAACTGGCTGGCCAGCAGTTTAATATTGCCTCGCCAAAACAGGTGGGCGAGATATTGTTCGACAAGCTGAAGATTGTAGAGAAGGCCAAGAAGACCAAGACTGGACAGTACGTGACCAGTGAAGAGGTGCTGCAACAGCTGAAGAACAAGCACGAGATTGTGGCAGACATCCTGGAACACAGAGGGTTGAAGAAGTTGGTAGGCACCTATATCGAGGCGCTGCCAAAGCTGATAAACCCACGCACAGGACATATCCATACGTCGTTTAATCAGACGGTGACAGCCACCGGACGCCTCTCGTCGTCGGACCCTAACCTGCAGAATATTCCCATTCGCGGCGAAGACGGCAAAGAGATCAGAAAGGCTTTCATA
Organism: Prevotella sp.; assembly: GCA_024695815.1. Taxonomy (GTDB): domain Bacteria; phylum Bacteroidota; class Bacteroidia; order Bacteroidales; family Bacteroidaceae; genus Prevotella. Next base: position 87,283 of record JAILHK010000008.1, on the reverse strand, counting down.
CCAGAACCTGGATGTCTGTTCTTCTCGGCAGACTATAGTCAGATAGAACTGCGCGTGATGGCACATCTGTCGAAAGACGAACACATGATCGAGGTGTTTAAAAACGGAAAAGACCTGCATGCTGCCACCGCAGCCAACATCTATAAAAAGCCTATCGAGGAGGTCAGTCGCGACGAGCGAACCAAGTCGAAACGCGCCAACTTCGGCATCATCTACGGCATCACCGTGTTCGGACTGGCCGAACGACTCGACATTCCTCGCGAGGAAGCTAAGATGCTGATAGACGGCTATTTCGACACCTTCCCACAGGTGCAACAGTACATGGAGCAGTCGAAGGAGGTGGCCCGCCAGCAGGGCTACGTCACTACCCTATTCGGTCGTCGCCGCTATCTGCCAGACATCAACTCGCAGAACGCTGTGGTACGAGGCTTTGCCGAGCGCAACGCCATCAACGCCCCCATCCAGGGTACGGCAGCCGACATTATCAAGGTGGCAATGATACGCATCTTCCAGCGCTTCAAGGCCGAAGGCATCAAGAGCAAGATGATACTGCAGGTGCACGACGAACTGAACTTCAGCGTGTATCCCAAGGAGAAGGAGCTGGTGGAGCGCATCGTGCTGGAAGAGATGCAGCACGCCATGAGTCTGGACGTGCCACTGGTGGCCGACTCGGGTTTTGGCAAAAACTGGCTCGAGGCACACTAAGCATACAAAAGAGGCACACTAAGCATACAAAAAAAGTGGGCGCGATCATCAACTGAGGACGCCCACTAATGAAAAAATAGTAATAATAAAGTATTAAACAGCTGGGATGTTAGCAAGACCTCCCAGTGAACCATGTTGCATAATGGGCAACATGACGTTATTTATATCGTCGATCAGCTCATTGAGTTGATGATACATATTCGAATCTACGCGCTCGTTGCGACCATAGGTAACCATCTGGCGTTCGGCCTTCACCTGGCGTCCGTGATACCACTCTTCGACAACGCGCCATTCGCCATTGAACTCGTCGAAGACGTTGCAGGACCACAGATTGTGTGGTCGACCATCTTCGTCGAGCAAGCCATGAAATCTGAAGCCATGCAGAAAACCGTTGATCTCGCCTACCAATCGGCGATGATGAACAAAGAATGTGAGACTGGTGCGCTTAGGCACATTCTTGATGTTGTCAGAGTCGAAAGTCTCAAAATGCAGTTTTCCGTCTATCAAACCCTTGACATACTCTACGTTCAACTTCATACGTCTGCGGTCACTCTTGTAAAAATAGCACCAACTACCATTCTTCAGACCGTCTATAAAGCTGCCTCGAGCCATGCTTTGAACTTCCTTGGCATAACGGTTGAGCGTACTTAGACGAAGATGAAAAGGACCATCGAAGACGCGCATATTGTCGTTGTCTACATAGTAGGAGTAAGATGCCTTACCGCCATAATAAGGTCCTTCGTATAAATGGTGACTTTTAAAGCCACCATTAAATACCCGTTTAAGCCTCAGTTTCATTTTCGTGAACTGATTCATTTTCCCGTGTTTGTTATAGTGTTAAATTTGGTTGTGGTTGAATCCTAACAATCTTTTCAACTGCAAAGGTAGCAAAAAAAAGGTAATAATCATATAAGTATTATGCAACGATAACATTCCTTTAATGCTTATTGTGTCACTTTAACACTTATTCGTATCTTTAGCTTCTATAAAGGTACTCACGCTCGACAAAAAAAGAATAAATTCTTTGCTTTTCTTCTCGCTTATTCGGCCACCTTTGGCTGCGCCGAAGGTACTCACGTTCGGAAAATTGCAAATAAATTTGCATTTTCGCTCACTTAATCGTACCTTTGCACTCAGAAATAAACGTTTATAGAAAAAAATGGCATTAAAATGTGGTATTGTGGGACTGCCTAACGTGGGCAAGTCCACACTTTTCAACTGTCTGTCGAGCGCTAAAGCTCAGGCAGCAAACTTCCCTTTCTGTACAATTGAACCCAACGTGGGCGTGATTACCGTTCCCGACGAACGACTGACCAAACTGGCAGAGCTGGTACACCCGGGACGTATTGTGCCCGCCACCTGCGAGATTGTTGACATCGCCGGACTGGTGAAGGGTGCTTCTAAGGGCGAAGGTCTGGGCAATAAGTTCCTGGGCAACATACGCGAGACCGATGCCATCATCCACGTGCTGCGCTGCTTTGAAGACGAGAACATCACCCACGTAGATGGTAGCATAGACCCCATACGCGATAAGGAAATCATTGACACCGAGCTGCAACTGAAGGACTTGGAGACCATCGACTCGCGACTGGCCAAGACCGAGAAGGCTGCCGCTGCCGGTAATAAGGATGCAAAGGTAGAAGTGACCGTGCTGAAGGCATATAAAGAGGTGCTGGAGCAGGGAAAGAATGCCCGTATCGTGGAGTTCGACAGCAAAGAGGAGCAAGAGTGCGCGCGCAACCTGTTCCTGCTCACGTCTAAACCCGTGCTCTACGTGTGCAACGTGGGCGAGGCTGAAGCTAAGAGTGGTAACGACTTCACCAAGAAGGTAGAGGCACTGGCCAAGGAGGAAGGTGCCGAGGCCATGGTGATTGCTGCCAAGACCGAAGAGGACATTGCCGAGCTGGAGAGCTACGAAGACAAGCAGATGTTCCTGGAGGAGCTGGGCTTGGAAGAGAGCGGCGTGAACCGACTCATCAAGAAGGCCTATGCGCTGCTGAACCTGGAAACCTTTATCACCGCCGGCGAGATGGAGGTGAAGGCTTGGACCTATAAGAAGGGCTGGAAGGCACCTCAGTGTGCTGGTGTGATCCATACCGACTTCGAGAAGGGCTTTATCCGTGCTGAGGTTATCAAGTACGAGGACTATCTGAAATATGGCTCAGAGGCTGCTGTACGCGAGGCTGGCAAGATGGGCGTTGAGGGTAAGGAGTACGTGGTGCAGGACGGTGACATCATGCACTTCAGATTCAACGTGTAAGGCTATCGTCTTTCTATACACAAGCATGAATTATGAACGCTGAACTATTATACATCCTTTGGAACCCCTCGCTCGAAGCGTTCCATCTGGGTCCGTTGGCCATTCGCTGGTACTCGATGTGCTGGCTGATAGGCTTGTTGTTGGCCTACTTCATGGTGAGATGGCTATACAGAAACCAGAAGATAGCTGAGGAGAAGTTTGAACCGTTGTTCGTCTATTGCTTTCTGGGCATCTTGATTGGTGCCCGTCTGGGCCATTGCATCTTCTATCAGCCCGACTACTACCTGACGTCGGTGAAGGGCTTTGTAGAGATGCTGCTGCCCATCCACTTCATGTACGACGGCAGTTGGAAACTGACGGGCTACGAAGGACTGGCATCGCACGGCGGCACGCTGGGACTGATGATTGCGCTGTGGCTGTATGTGAAGCACCATAAGGTGCCCCTGTGGCAGGTGCTCGACAACATTGCCATTGCTACGGGCATCACCGCCTGCTTCATCCGCTTGGGCAACCTGATGAACAGCGAGATTATTGGTAAGGTGACCGATGTGCCCTGGGCTTTTGTGTTCGAGCGTGTAGATGCCCTACCCCGCCATCCCGGACAGCTCTACGAGGCCATTGCCTATGCCCTACTCTTCTTGTTGATGATTATCCTCTATAAGAAGATGCCACAGAAGGTAGGCACCGGCTTCTATTTCGGTCTCTGTCTGACCTATATCTTCACCTTCCGCTTCTTCATTGAATACACTAAAGAGGTGCAGGAGGCCTTCGAGAATACCCTCCCCATCGATATGGGACAGATTCTCTCAATACCGTTTGTCATGATAGGTACTTATTGCATGATAAAAGCTATAAAAAAGAAGCATCAATAACATGCATGTAAAAAACAGCATAATAAGGCTGTCCACACTGACTCTTGCCAATATCAGAGCAGCTGTGACAGCCTTTTTTTAGTACCAGCATGTAAACAAATAGGTGCCATATCACTAAAAAAGTCACGTATTTAGGCTGTTTATATTTGATGCTTTTTCTGTATCTTTGCACCTGAACAAAAACCTAAATATATGCTGTTATGAAGAAAAAATTAGTTTTACTATGGTTGAGCATGGCGATGCTCACCCATGTATCAATGCTGGGTGCAAGCGGTTATGACCCCACGCTGCAGCCCTCAACGATGCAGTATTTTACGCCCGTTGGCGGGAAATACTTTGTGGGCGACTGTATTCCTTTCGCGCACAATGGTACCTACTATCTTTATTGGCTACTGGACGAAGGGCACCACAGCGCTCTGGGCGGACTGGGCGGACACCAATGGTGCGTCAGCACGACAACCGATTTGGTGCATTGGGACCATCACCCCATCGCACTTGGCATTGACGAAGAATGGGAGAAATCGATCTGCACAGGCTCTGTGGTAGCCAGCGGTGACCTGTTCTATGCCTTCTATGCCACCCGACTGGTGGACAATGGTAATGTGTGTGAACGACTGAGCTATGCCACCAGTAAAGACGCACTAACGTTTACCAAGCAACAACCGAACCCCTTTTTCCTGTCGGCCGACGGCTTCAGTCAACGACATTTCCGCGACCCAAAGGTGTCTATCGATGAAGATGGCGTATTTCACCTATTTGTTTCGTCTGAAAGAACAGAAGGAGAAAGACCGCGCGGCTGCCTAGTACATATGACATCCACCGACCTGAAAGACTGGAATGTGGTGGGAACAGTGATTGACGGTCTGAATGGTGTGCCAGAGTGTCCAGACTATTTCAAATGGAACGACTGGTATTACCTCGTGTTCGGACTTGGACTTGACACGTATTATGTGAAGTCGAAAAGCGCCTATGGCCCATGGCAATGGCCTGAGACGCAGGCACTGAAGGAGCAATGGGTCAACGTAGCAAAAACAGCCTCTTTTGCCGACAACCGACGCATCGTTGCAGGCTGGATAGCCAGCCGATCAGACGGCAGAGACTCCGGCGGACAGGTGTTTGGCGGCAGTGTGGTGCTCCGCGAGACCTATCAACTGCCCAATGGCGATCTGGCTACGAAGTTTCCTGAGGAGGTGATACCCAAAGGCGATGTTCCTCAAAAGGCTACCATCACCGAAGCCAATGGTAAGAAATACGTGGCCGACATGCCTCGCAACTGCAAGATAACACTTGATATAGAACCTGACGAAAACTGTAAGGAGTATGGTTTGAGACTACGTTCAGGCGAGCTTGGAGATAATGGTTACCTGCTCTCCTTTCTGCCCAGCGAGCAGCGTGTACGTCTGGCACACGATGCATCGATAGACGCAGTCAGCGGTCTCCAGAAAAAGCTCTCTCTGACCATCATCATGAAGGATGACATCATTGATGTGGACATCAATCATCAGCGTTGCATCGTGAACCGCCTTCCCGACCAAAATGGCAGTTTCCTTTGGTTATATTCAAAGGAAGGCAATGCCAAGTTTAGCAACATTGAGGTGAGCACACTTGAACCGACTCCAGCTGTATTCGATGCCAACACCATCCTTCCCGCCTACTTCTTAGACAAATACTCTTATCCGGTCAAAGCAATGGTGTTCAACGACCAAATCCCTTGGAACCAATGGCGCGAACAACATGATGGAATGAGCGGCATTGTGGTAGGAACACCACCATGCGACGAAAAAGGACGCCAATGGTATGACACCGACTACCAGCTAACGAACATCAACAATCGTAAATGGAAGGATATGTGTGCACCCATGGGCACCGGTACGTGGGCTAACGTAGATATTCCAGCAGACATCTATCTGCGCCGGACATTCACCATCAACAATGCCATCAACGGACGCCTTGTGGTGAAAAGCTGTTTTGATGATGCTCCATGCGAAATCTACCTCAACGGCAAACTGCTTGTGGCCTACCCTGACGGCAATCCAGACGGTTCGCTCAGTGCACAATATCTGCTCAGCGAAGAAGACACAAAACTCGTCCATACCGATGGAACAGACAATGTGCTGGCCATGCACGTGCACAATGACTTTGGTGGATCAAATGCCGATCTTGGACTTTACATAGCTACGCCCCCGTTCGTTGCACTATCTACCCATGAATATGGTACACAATGCGGCAATATCGTTGCTGCCGACCTCACCAACGACGGCAAGATGGAATTGTTGGTTGCTGGCGAACAGGTCTACTACCAAGAACGCCCAAATTGGCTATTGAAAAAAGAAGAACAAGGATGGACCGACATCGGCAACCCGCTGAAGTGCCATGTACGCCCCTCTTACAGCATCTGCGACTTTAATGGCGATGGCACCATGGACGTGGTTTGCTTTGAAAACCCACTTCCCAATGCATACGAGACCATCAGAAATAAATATAGTCATGATAAAGGCATTTTCCTCGGACAAGGCGATGGTACTTTCAAGCAACTGAACGTAGAAATCACCAACACAGGAGTACAACTGCCCGAGAACTTTGAAACACCCTTCAAGAACATAAACCTTATCCGCTCTGGAGCTGTGGCCGACTTCAACAACGACGGACTGACAGACATCGTTGGTATTGGAAATACGGAAAACAATGTTGTGCTTATTAATCAAGGTAGTAATGGTACAACCATCACATTCAAACCTATTTATTTCGATGACGGTATTATTGAGGGGAGCAACGAACGTCGGGGACGTTCTTTTTCAGATGGTTTCGTAGTGCCTGCCGACTTCAACAACGATGGCTTTTGTGACTTTATCGTGACGTCGAACAACTGGGATTATCGTCAAAACATAGGAGCAGACTGGGAACGCTTCACAGAGGTGTACCTCAACGATGGCACTGGAGAGCATTTCCGGCGCACATACTGGGGACTGGAAAACCCTTCGGTATATAATGGCGGAATAGCCGTTGCCGACTTCAACAACGATGGCTATCTAGATGTTTTCTTGAGCGGCGACGGTGGCTATTTTCCTGGCACGCCAAAGGCCATTGAGCTCACCGGCAGACAGGATGAGGGATATTGGGAACACACCATGATATGCGTGAACGATGGCACAGGCCACTTTTCGCCACTGCCTGAGAGTCAGTTCGACCGCTTCAGGGTGCGAGGACTTAACTCCGTGACGAATGTTGCCAATGCCTATGATTGGAATGGAGACGGACTCATCGATATACTGCATCAGGGATGGTGTCCAGACGAGAACAAACAAAGTGGGTATATCTGGCTGAACAGCACTGACGGTGTGTTCAACAGGCGATTGAATTATGGTGGCGGCTCAGAGTCTGCAACTGTCATTACCGATTGGGATGGTGACGGCATCAAGGATGTCCTGACAACGGGATTCTGTGAAAACCAGCAGTACACAGACCATAACTATAGCAATGGTCGTACCTTCATCGTGACCCTATGCAGCGAAAAGCCAACCGCGGCACCTGTTGCACCTGCGAATGTCACTGTTACCGAGGTTGACAAGGGGAAGGTAAACATCACATGGACACCTGCTGATGGTGCCCCTAAGAATACCACTTACGAACTCTTTATCAAGACCGCCGATGGCACACTGCTTGGCAACTGCAGGGCTTATACCGACGAACAGCACAAAGGGCTGCGAAAAGTTGAGGAAGCTGGCAATCGCGGCACAGCAACCATGGCCACCTTCTCACTGCCAGACGGCAGTTATACCGTAGGCGTACAGGCCGTTGACGGTCGCCGTCAGGGCTCACCTTTCTGCACCTCGCAGTTCACGCTGGTCAATGGCATACCCACCACCATCTGTTCTACCACTATTAAGAATACGCAGACCCATTACTTTCGTCTGAACGGACAACAAGCCGTCACCCATTCAGGAAAAGGAAATAAGCAGATACTTGTCTCTAAAGACCTGAAAGCCATCTATTGATTTCTAAAGACGGTAGATTTCCTTTCCACCAATTGACCTTTCAGAAGCACCGTCAAAGGCAGTGCATCTCTGTCTCTCTGTCGCCGCATCAGCAACTCGATACTGACATCAGCAATCTCATTGCATGGCTGTTGGAAGGTCGTCAGTGGAGCCGAAAGGAAACTGGAATACTTCATGTTGTCAAAACCACTCAGCAAATAATCGATGCCACAACGGTAGCCCAGTTCGTCGAGCGACGACATCAGCATCACCGCTGTGGCATCGTTGGCACAGATAATGCCTGTCTGTCGGCGAATAATGGGTATTCGTCGCACAACATTCATATCTTTAGGATTGCCACAGATATAACTCTCTTTGAAGAAATCAAGTTCTGCCTCCATGACAGTCAGCTTGACAGATTTCACCCGGATATCTACAGAACTGGCGGAATAGTCGTTGGCAAAAAAATAGATATTCTTACATCCGGCAGCTATCATATGACGAGCCATCACCATGCCTGCAGCATAATTATCAAGACTGACCATGTCAAACGGGCTCCTCTCGGGTACAGCCACCACATCCCTGTCAATCAACACCATGGGCACATTTGCCTTCCTGGCCATCTCGCAGATAGTATGATTAATGGCTTTCGCATTTCTGACAAGTTCGAAAGGCGCAAAGAAAATGCCATCCACCTTTTTTGCAATATAACTCTCTAAGGAAGAAACTGCCATCATACTTCTGGTCTCAGCATTATTTGCCGTAGTGCCAACACACTCACAACAGAAACCCATCCTGTCAGCCTGCTGAAGAATGCGATTATTAATCTCGGCAAATATCTCAGATTCACCTGCTCCAGGTAGTAGCAGACCAAACGTATAAGACCGTTCCTGTACTTTCGGCAGTGTAACCACAGTGCCAATACCCCTTTTCTTGCTCACCAAGCCCTCACGTGCCAGCTGATCATACACTTTTGCTATTGTAGGTCTCGATACGTTAAACTCTTGCGCTAACAGAGTTTCGGCAGGTAGTAGTGTACCATGGGCATAGGTACCTTTGACCAACCGGCTCCTCAGCACCTCCATGACCGTCTTATAATTATGCCTGCTATCCATTTATTAAAGATTTGTATGATTTAAAGCAATAGTCTCAGGTTATTTGCCTGAGACTATCTTTTTGATTTCATTGAGTTTGTTGAGCGCCTCAAGCGGCGTCAAGTTGTTGACATCCAAACCTAAAATTTCGTCGCGCACCTGACAGAGCACGGGGTCATCAAGCTGGAAGAACGATAGTTGCATGCCTTCGCGACTCTGAGCTATCTCTGCTGTGGGCTTACCGACAGCACCAACCTGTGCATTCTCGCTCTCCAGCTGTTTCAGGATGACGTTGGCACGCTTCACGATGCTGCGAGGCATGCCAGCAATCTCGGCCACGTGGATACCAAAGGAGTGCTCGCTGCCACCACGTTCCAACTTACGTAGGAAGATGACCTTGCCATCCACCTCTTTCACACTGACATTATAGTTCTTGATGCGCGAGAAAGTCTTCTCCATCTCGTTCAGCTCGTGATAGTGGGTGGCAAAGAGCGTGCGTGCCTGTGCCTTGGGATGCTCGTGCAGATATTCCACGATGGCCCAAGCAATAGAGATGCCATCGTAGGTAGAGGTGCCACGACCCAACTCGTCGAACAAGACCAGCGAACGCGGCGTGGCATTGTTCAGGATGTTAGAGGCCTCTGTCATCTCGACCATAAACGTAGATTCGCCCAGTGATATATTGTCGCTGGCACCCACACGGGTGAATATTTTGTCCACCAAACCTATTTTCGCGGCCTCTGCGGGCACAAAACAACCCACTTGGGCCAACAATACTATCAACGCCGTTTGACGCAACAGCGCCGATTTACCGGCCATATTCGGGCCCGTAATGATAACTATCTGCTGTCGTTCCTGATCCAGGAGTATATCGTTGGGCACATACTGTTCCTCTACGGGCAACTGTGTTTCGATGACCGGATGGCGCCCCTGACGGATGTCTATCACATCACCATCGTCCACCACCGGACGGATGTAGCGATGCTCTTGTGCCGTCTTAGCGAAGCTGAGCAGACAGTCAATGCGTGCCAAGATGGTGGCATTGGTCTGTACTTCCTGTATAAACGCCTGTACGGCTATAATAAGCTCATTGAAGATGCGAGCCTCGAGCGAGAGAATCTTTTCTTCGGCCCCCAGAATCTTCTCTTCGTATTCCTTCAGTTCCTGGGTGATATAGCGCTCGGCCTGAGCCAGCGTCTGCTTGCGCACCCACTCTTGCGGCACGCGGTCTTTATATGTGTTTCTGACCTCGAGATAATAGCCGAACACGTTGTTATAACCAATCTTCAGTGACTGGATGCCCGTCTGTTCAGCCTCGCGGTTCTGTATCTGCAGCAAGTAGTCCTTGCCACTATAGGCGATGTGGCGCAGCTCGTCGAGTTCCTGGTTGACACCATTACGCACCACCCCACCCTTTTGCACCAGCTGTGGCGGGTCGCTGACAATCTCGCGCTCTATGCGGTCGCGAATATCGCGGCACTCGTTCATGCGTTCGCCCAACTGACGAATCACTTGGTTGTCGGCCTGCAGACAAGCCTGCTTGATAGGCTCCACAGCCTGTAGCGCACGCTTCAGCTGCACCATCTCACGAGGAGTCACTCGTCCTACGGCCACCTTCGAGATGATACGCTCCAGGTCGCCCACCTGTTGCAACTGTTCGTCGATCAGGTCGCGGAAGTACGGCTCGCGGAAGAAATAGTCCACGATGTCCAGTCGGCCCTCGATGGCTGCCTTCTCCTTGAGGGGGAACACCAGCCAGCGGCGCAACATACGTCCGCCCATGGGCGACACGGTGCGGTCTATCACGTCGAGCAGTGAGCGTCCGCCCTCCTGCATGGTCTGTATCAGTTCCAGCGAACGGATGGTGAACTTATCCAGTCGTACGTATTTATCCTCTTCGATGCGCGATATCTGCGTGATATGGCCAATCTGCGTGTGCTGTGTCTGTTCCAGGTATTGCAGAATGGCGCCAGCAGCCACCACGCCACTGTGCAGATGATCCACGCCAAATCCCTTGAGCGACTTCACCTTGAAGTGCTTCAGGAGCTTCTGCATGGCAAACTGTTCGGTGAACACCCACTCGTCCATCTCGAACGTCACGTAGCGCACACCAAAATAGCGCTCGAAGTCCTGACGGTGGTCGCGGTCGTAGAGCACCTCTTTAGGTTGTATGCTAGCCATCAGCTTCTCCACATAGTCGTAGGTGCCCTCTCCCGTCAGGTATTCGCCCGTAGAGATATCGAGGAAAGCTACGCCACAGGCCGACTTGCCGAAATGCACAGCACACAGGAAGTTGTTTTCCTTGTAGTTCAGCACGTTGTCGCTCATAGCCACACCAGGAGTCACCAGCTCGGTGATGCCACGCTTTACCAGTTTCTTAGTGAGTTTTGGATCCTCCAACTGGTCGCAGATAGCCACGCGCTTGCCGGCACGAATCAGCTTAGGAAGATACGTATCGAGTGCATGATGAGGAAAACCAGCCATCTCGTCGCCCTTTCCACTATTGCCATTATTGCGTCGGGTCAGTGTGATGCCCAATATCTGTGAGGCCTCCACAGCATCGTCGCAATAAGTCTCGTAGAAGTCGCCACACCTAAAGAGCAGCAGCGCCTCGGGGTGCTGTGCTTTCAGGTCGAAGAACTGTTTCATCATCGGGGTCAGTTCCCCGTCTTTCTTTGCCATTCTTTTACTTTTATTATCGCAAAGCTATGCTTTTAGAATAGTAAAGTGCCACTATTCCACCTGTAAAGCTATGCTTTTCTCGTTGCAAAGTTACGTTTTTTTTCTGTAATAACAAAAAAAGCGAGGCAAAACCCATAGGTTCTTGCCTCGCCGATATAGGTATTATCAACGAATTACTTCACGAAGCACTTCTTGCCGTTGATGATGTACAGACCCTTCTGTACGCTCTTCACGCGCTGACCAGCGAGGTTGTAGATTACCTTCTTAACACCTTCGTTCTTCATGTTGTTGATGCCAGAGGTAGCACCATTGATGCTAACGATGTAGCAGTCTTTCAACTCAGGAGTAGTAACATTATCCTTTACATACTTCTGGAGTGAACCCTGAATAACTACCTCATCACCATCCTTGAGGGCTGTAATGTCATCTTCACCGAAGTTCTTATTGTTAAAGAACTTACAACGGTAAGCTGTCAGAGTGTTAGAACCATTCTTCTCAGCAGCAATAGTGAAAGTGGTATTTCCAAAGAGACTATTATCTTCAGTTTTACGATCGAAGGTAGGATCACCACCCACGACGAAGCCCTTCACCTGATAAGCTGCAGTCGTTGCATTATCATCAAGAGCATTGATGAGCTCCAATGCCTGTGCAACACCAATGAGCTCTACTTTTTGCTCTGTATCACCATTGACAGATACAACATATCCACTTGTAATCTCAGGGATAATCTCAACAGGATTAACGTCGGTCTTCTCATACTTCAGCAGATTACCGAACAACACAACAGTATCACCCTTCTTAAACAGACCTGTAGCAGCGTCCTTATTGCCAAGACCTTTCAAGTTGTAAGCCTTCAGAACGGCTGTACCTTCAGCTGTATCAGCAATGGTAAAGGTTGCACTGCTATAGTTGATCTCAACTTCAGAAGTAGCAATACCCTTCACATAGTAAGTGAAATCAGTTGACTTACCCGTGTCAAGACCATTGATAATCTCCAAAGCACGAGCTACGGTAATAGCTGTCTCAGCTGTCTGACCCTCTGTGGGAACTTCAGGAATTATAGCATCGTCGTTGACAGCAATTGACTTAATACGCCAGTGACCAGCACCTTCAGGACGTGTGAACACAACCTCTGAAGCATCACCAGTCCAGTAACCGCCAGCTACATTATAAGTACCTACGTTTACAACATCTTCACTTTCAGGCTTGTTGGTACCATCATAAACAATGACAATCTTCTTGATAGTGCCTTCCTTAGCGGCAATCGTCATAGTTCCATTAGCATACAAGCGAATACCAGTACCAGTATTATAGTATTTACCGTTATTACCACCACCAGCAAAGGTCACGGTAAAGTCACCACCATCGAATGGATCAGTATAGGCTGTACCATTCACCAGTTCAGGAATAATATCGGCAAACACGATTTTTCCCGCATTTGCATTCATGCCAACCATAGCCAACATAGCTACCAAAAACAAGCGTAATGTTTTAATCATAATCTTTCGTATCGTTTAAAGTTAATATTAAATGAATTTGTATGCAAAAGTAACTTTTTTATTTTAAACAGCAACGTTTTTAAGCATTAATTTTATTAAATAATGTGATTTGAACTCTTTTTTTTGGAGAAAAGAATTATTCTCAGTAACTTTGCACACTTGAAAACATTAGGAAATAAAAGCAAAACAAAGATATGGAATACAATTTCAGAGACATTGAGAAAAAATGGCAGAAACGCTGGGTGGACAATGGCACCTATCGCGTAGTGGAAGATGAGAAAAAGAAGAAATTCTACGTTCTGAACATGTTCCCCTACCCTAGCGGCGCCGGACTTCACGTGGGTCACCCCCTCGGCTACATTGCCAGCGACATCTATGCACGCTACAAGCGCCTGAAGGGTTTCAACGTGCTGAACCCCATGGGATACGATGCCTACGGACTGCCCGCAGAGCAATATGCCATCCAGACGGGCCAGCACCCTGCCATCACCACCGAACAGAACATCAACCGCTATCGCGAGCAGTTGGATAAGATTGGCTTCTCGTTCGACTGGAGTCGCGAGGTACGCACCTGTGACCCAGGCTATTACCACTGGACACAGTGGGCCTTCCAGCGTATGTTCCGCTCTTACTACAGCATTTCTTCGCAGAAGGCACAGCCCATCATCAAGCTCATTGAGCACTTCGAACTGATGGGTACTAAGGACTGCGGTGCTCAGGGCAGCGAGGAGCTGCACTTCACGGCTGCCGAATGGGCCGCATTCTCTGAGAAGAAGAAGCAGGAAGTGCTGATGAACTATCGTATTGCCTATCTGGCCGAGACCATGGTGAACTGGTGCCCCGCACTGGGTACCGTGCTGGCCAACGACGAAGTCATCAACGGTGTCTCTGAACGTGGTGGCTATCCCGTAGAACAAAAGAAGATGCGCCAGTGGTGTCTGCGCGTATCGGCCTATGCACAGCGCCTGCTCGACGGACTGGACACTATCGACTGGACCGACTCGCTGAAAGAGGCTCAGCGCAACTGGATTGGCCGTAGCGAGGGTACTGAGGTTGAATTCAACGTGGCCGACAGCGACAAGCACTTCACCATCTTCACCACCCGTGCCGACACCATGTTTGGTGTGACCTTCATGGTACTGGCTCCTGAGAGCGACCTGGTGAAAGAACTGACTACTGCCGACCAGCAGGCTGCCGTCGATGAGTATCTGGCCTATGTGAAGAAGCGCACTGAGCGCGAGCGCCAGATGGACCACAGCGTAACTGGTGTGTTCTCTGGCTCATACGCCATCAACCCATTTACAGGCGACAAGATTCCTGTATGGATCTCTGAATACGTATTGGCTGGCTACGGCACTGGCGCCATCATGGCTGTGCCTGCTCACGACTCTCGTGACTATGCCTTTGCCAAGCACTTCAACCTGCCCATCATCCCCGTCATCGAGGGTGCCGACGTCAGCGAGGAGAGCTTCGATGCCAAAGACGGTATCATGTGCAACTCTGCCAGCGATAAGTTCTCGCTCAACGGACTCACCGTGAAAGAGGCCATCGCTGCCACCAAGAAATACGTCACCGAGCAAGGCTTGGGCCGCGTGAAGGTCAACTACCGTCTGCGCGATGCTATCTTCTCGCGTCAGCGCTACTGGGGCGAGCCATTCCCCGTTTACTACAAGGACGACATGCCCTATATGATTCCAAAGGAGTGTCTGCCTCTGGAACTGCCCGAGATCGACGAGTATAAGCCCACCGAGACTGGCGAACCCCCATTGGGTCGCGCACGCCAGTGGGCTTGGAACACCGAGACCAACACCGTGGTCAGCGTTTCCGACATCGACAACAAGACCGTCTTCCCCCTCGAGCTGAACACCATGCCCGGCTTTGCAGGCTCATCAGCCTACTACCTGCGCTATATGGACCCCCACAACGACCAGGCGCTGACCAACAAGGATAAAAACGAATACTGGCGCAACGTGGACCTCTATGTGGGTGGTAGCGAGCACGCCACTGGTCACCTCATCTACTCACGCTTCTGGGATAAGTTCCTCTACGATTCAGGCTACACCTGCGAGGACGAGCCCTTCAAGAAGCTGGTGAACCAGGGTATGATTCAGGGACGCTCTAACTTCGTCTATCGTATCGAGGACGAAGGTGCCGACAAGGGTAAGTTCGTGAGCCTGAACCTGCGCAAGAACTACAAGGAGACCACACCTATCCACGTGGATGTGAACATCGTCTCTGCCGACGTGCTGGATATCGAGGCCTTCAAGGCTTGGCGTCCTGAGTACAACAATGCCGAGTTTATCCTCGAAGAAGGTAAATATATCTGCGGCTGGGCAGTAGAAAAGATGTCTAAGTCTATGTACAACGTGGTAAACCCCGACATGATTGTAGAGAAATATGGTGCTGACACCCTGCGCCTCTACGAGATGTTCCTCGGTCCTGTAGAGCAGTCAAAGCCTTGGGATACCAACGGTATCGATGGCTGCCACCGCTTCCTGAAGAAGTTCTGGAACCTCTTCCAGAATGGTTTCGAGGGCGAGGCTACCGCCGACAACCTGAAGAGTGTTCATAAGCTCATCAAGAAGGTGTCGCAAGACATCGAGCAATTCTCTTACAACACCGCTATCTCGGCCTTCATGATTTGCACCAACGAGCTGTCTCAGCAGAAGTGCAAGAACAAGGAACTGCTCCAGACGCTCGTCATCCTGATTGCCCCCTTCGCACCCCACATGGCCGAAGAGCTTTGGGAGATGCTGGGCGAGCAGGGTAGTGTGTGCGACGCACAGTGGCCCGAGTGGAACGAGGCCTACTTGGTAGAGAGCAGCGTGAAGATGGGTGTAGCCTTCAACGGTAAGACCCGCTTCGAGATTCAGCTGGCTGCCGATGCCGACAATGCCGCCATCGAGTCACTGGTACGCAACGACGAGCGTACGGCCAAGTACGTAGAAGACAAGCAGATAGTAAAGGTTATCATCGTCCCTAAGCGTATGGTGAATATCGTTATCAAATAAATGACTATCAATCATCGCATCATCATGAAAGAGGTCCAGGATTATGTTTTCATAACCCTTGGCCTTTTTTTATATGCCTTTGGTTTCACCTTCTTCCTCATGCCCTATGAGATTGTGACCGGAGGCGTGTCGGGTATCGCTGCTATTGTGGAATATGCCAGTGGTTTTCCCAACCAATACACCTATTTCCTCATCAACCTGGCGCTGCTGGTCATCGCACTGAAGATCCTGGGACTGAAGTTCCTGATGAAGACCATCTATGCCATCATCGTGCTGACGTTCCTGTTGGGACTGATGAAAGAGCTGGTGCCGCGCGATGAGTCGGGCGAGATGGTGAAGATACTGGGCGAGGGCCAGAACTTCATGTCGCTCATCATCGGCTGTATGATGACAGGTTCGTCGCTGGGTATCGTGTTCCTGAACAACGGTTCCACAGGTGGTTCCGACATCATCGCGGCCTCTGTGAACAAGTACTACAACATGTCGCTGGGCACGGTGCTATTCATCCTCGACTTCATGATTGTAGGCTCCTGTCTGTTCATCCCGCAGTTTGGCGACATGCTCGACCGCACTCACATGGTAGTGTTCGGCTTCTGTACCATGATGATCGAGAACTTCATGCTCGACTATATCTACAACCGTCGCCGCTCTTCAGTGCAGTTCCTCATCTTCTCTGAGAAGTGGCAGGAGATAGCCAACGCCATCGGCACCCGCATGGACCACGGCGTCACCATCCTCGATGGTCACGGCTGGTATTCGGGCAAGGAGCGCAAAGTGCTGTGTATCCTGGCCAAGAAGAACGAGAGCACCGACATGTTCCGTCTCATCAAGATGATAGACCCCAACGCCTTCGTGTCGCAGAGTGCCGTTATTGGTGTCTTTGGCGAAGGTTTTGATGCCATCAAGGTGAAGACACCCGGTCAGAAAACCATTGACCCCACGGCGCGCAAGACGCCAAAACTGAAAGCATAACAAACGTATGAAGATAGTTTTTGCCACCAACAACGAGCATAAGCTCAGCGAGATACGACAGATTATAGGCGATAGGGTAGAGATACTATCCCTGAAAGACATTGGTTGCGATGTAGATATCCCTGAGACGGGCACCACGCTCGAAGCCAACGCCCTGCAAAAGGCCCGCTATGTCTATGACCACTACCACATGAGCTGCTTTGCCGACGATACCGGTCTTGAGGTAGAGGCACTCAAAGGCGCTCCCGGCGTCTATAGCGCCCGCTATGCCAACACCAAGAATCCAGCAGCAGAAAGTCACGACAGCGAAGCCAACATGACCCAGTTGCTTCAGGATTTAGCAGAAAATAACAATCGCAAGGCACGATTCCGCACCGTCATTGCGTTAATACTAAAAAAGGATGTCTGTCCCTGTGGTTGCACCAGCATCAAACAGGAATATCAGTTCGAGGGCATCGTCGATGGCGAGATCACCCGCGAGCGGAGTGGGGCAGAGGGCTTTGGCTACGACCCCATCTTCCGTCCCGAAGGCTACGACAAGACCTTTGCCGAGTTGGGTATGGATGTCAAAAACACCATCAGCCACCGCGCCCGTGCCACCCAGAAGCTGGCCGACTTCCTACAAAAGGTATAAAATGAGAAGAATCGTTGTTCTATTACTAATCGCCGTATGTGCACTCGTGTCACTGCAGGCACAGGTAGGTTCGTGGCAGGCATACATGTCGTACCACGAGCCCCAGCAAATTGCGAAAGGTGGCAACAACCTCTATGTGCTGGCGTCCAACAGCTTGTATCAGTACAACCTCAACGACCAGAGCATCACCACCTACGACAAGATCACAGGTCTCAGCGACACCTATATCACACATATTGCCTGGAACAACGACGCCCGTAAGCTCATCATCATCTATCAGAACTCCAACATAGACCTGCTAGATGCCAATGGTAATATCACCAATATTGCAGCACTCTACAAGAAGTCTATGACCGACGATAAGACCATCGACAGCCTGACCATCGATGGCATCTACGCCTACCTGTATGTCCGCTTTGCCATTATCAAAGTCAACATGCAGCGTGGGGAAATCAGCGACACCTATCGTCCCACCCATCCGCAGTATCCCACCTCGCTGCCCGTTCTTAAGACCGACGACTACGACACCAACCTGCCCGTGGTCAAGACCCTCCAACCAGGTGGTCCTAAGTACAACTACTTCTACAACATGCAGTTCGTAGGCAATCGGCTTTACACCGTGGGTGGTTATTTCCTCTCCGGGGCCATGGATCTCCATCGACCAGGGACTGCACAGATATTACAAAACGACGAATGGCAAATTTTAGAAGATAATCTTCAGACTATCACTGGCTATTCATATTTAGACAACAACTGTTTTGCTGTTGACCCCTTTAATGAAAACCATATCTTTGTGGGTGGACGATGTGGATTATATGAGTTTCTGGATGGAAAACTATCAAAGTACTATAACAAAGACAATAGTCCGCTGAAGGGAGCTGTTGACCGAGGAAAACAATTAGATAATTCCTATATACTCATCAACGGACTCAAGTTTGATAAAAACGAAAGTCTCTGGATACTTAATAGTCAAGCCGACCACGTTAATCTATTAGAACTGACAAAAGAAGGAGAGTGGGTTGATCATTATCAGCAGGAACTGACAAATGAGAACAATATAGGATTAACTGGTCTGTCAAATATGATGATAGATAGTCGCGGCTACCTATGGTTTGTCAATTCTAACTGGGAAAAACCTACTGTATTCTGTTATGACATCTGGCTTGACGGACTTAAATCCTATTATTCTTATTCCGTTAATGGTGAGAACTATTTCACCAATCAGGATGGTGTCAGCTACAACGTGTCTTATATCAATGCCATCAGCGAAGACCGCGACCATAACATTTGGTTGGGCACCGCCAAGGGACTCTTCATGATTGCCAGCGACGAAGTAGGACAATCGAAAGTCACTTTCCAGCAAATCAAAGTGCCACGCAACGACGGCAGCAACTTTGCCGACTACCTGATGAATGGTGTCAACATCAGTTGTATAGCAATTGATGGCGGCAACCGCAAGTGGATAGGAACCAATGGTAACGGTGTCTATCTGATCAGTGCCGACAATATGGAGCAGATTTATCATTTTACCACCGAGAACAGTCCGCTGCTCAGCAACAATATTGAGTCTATAGCTATTGACCCCACTAGCGGCAAGGTGTACTTTGGAACCTTCAATGGTCTCTGCTCGTATGTCAGCGATGCCACCGAACCAGCCGAAGAGATGGAGAAAGACAATGTCTATGCCTATCCCAACCCCGTAGAGCCCGGCTACACGGGTCTTATAACGGTCACAGGCCTCTCTTTCGATGCCGACGTAAAGATACTAAGCCCCAGCGGAAAACTCGTCTCACAGGGCCGCTCTAACGGTGGCACCTACACCTGGGACGGCTGTGACCTGCATGGTAACCGTGTGGTCAGCGGCGTCTATATGGTGGCAGTGGCCACCAGCGAAGGAAAGAGTGGGGTAGTGAGTAAGATAGCTATCGTCAGATAATCAAATAGTTATGCGCCTTTTAGTTTGTTTGTTCCTATCTTGCATAAGTACTTTCTGTTTTTCTCAATCCATAGAAACACTCAGAGAAACAGGTGCACCATTGATCATCATCACCACCACTGATAGTGTAATGCCACAGGCCGATGTGGCACTGCCACCAAATAGCAACTGGCCAAAAACTATTACTAACAACAACTACGTCACTGGCAGCATGATCATGCTGGCAAATAGCGACACTCTCTATGCCTCAGGCCCCTACGTAAAAGATTTATCTGGCATGAAAATAAAAAGAAGAGGCAACAGCACGGGCTTATATCTTGACCAACATCCCTACAAACTGAAACTGACCAAGAAAAAAGATTTACTCTTCAGGAATAATCCGGCAGATGACCATAAAGAATGGCTCCTTCTATCTCTATATACATGGAATACGATGATGACCGAAAAAGAGAGCAACATTATCAATATGACAGGAACCACTATTAGTCAGTGCTTAGAAAAGGAATGGACACCCGAATATATCTTTGTACATCTCATTCTCAACGGACAGTATCAGGGCATGTATTATCTCATGGAAGCGGTGGCAAGAGGTGAAAACAGAATTAACATCAGCAAAGAAGGATTCATCATCGAAGATGACACATTCTTCTGGAACGAGAACATATATACACACACTGATCAGCAACCAGACAACACCGCATGGACCTTTAAATATCCTGACGACAAAGATATTAGTAGCAATGAAATAGATTTCATTAATACCACCATCACCACCTTCGAACAGGCACTTCACAGACAGGAGGATATTTCAACACTCATAGACATAGAATCATGGGCTAAATGGATACTTATCCACGATATCCTTGGCACAGACGATGCCTTGGGTTGCAATAAGTTCTACTCTATCTATAACCAAACAGACAATACCATCATCAAAACTGGACCTATATGGGACTACGACTCTTCTTTCAGAACCAAGATAGGGTGGAGCAGCCTGCATCATTACGGCTACTATCAAAAACTTTTCCAGCGCACTGATTTTGTAAATGCCTACCTGCGACTGTGGAATAACATTAAACCATCCCTATATCACAACTATATCAGCCGGATGGAAAAACTTAAGCAGCGCTTTGAATACATCTTCGATGAGTCAGTGAAACAACATCAAAAAGTATATCCGAATGAAGGCCGAAAGTTCTCATCACAGTATGATGAAATAAACTCGCTCGTGGCTCAACGAATCAATATCTTAACTCAACAAATAGATAACCTGACAAACAGCATTTACGATATTCCACAAAGCCAACAACCTACGTCAATCTACAATATGAATGGACAACGCGTGCGTAAACCAACCCCAGGCCTTTATATCCACAACGGTCGTAAGTTTATCGTGAAATGACGATGCGCTTAAGGCTTCACAATCTCATCAAAGTCGCGCTCTTCGCGAATGATTCGCTTGCGATTCTCATCATACTTTGTCGATATAACATCACGCTCTGCTCTGTAATAAGGCGTTTTAACGCCCGCTAAGCGCAGCAAGGTGTGTCCAATGGCGTCTGTCATGTATCGTTTGTTCCGAGCGTCCAGAATGGCCTTAAAATCGTCCTGATGGTGCTCGTAGTATCGCGGTGTGGCATAAATCCAGAAAGGAATAGAGAATTGCGACTTGATATCAGTGGCATTCCACGTCAGGTTACGTCCAAACACCTGACAGTCGTCATACACACGTTCGCCATGATCTGCCACAAACACGATGAGGGCATCCTTGTCCTTAAACTCATCGATGATGCGTTTGATGACATAGTCGTTATAGCGTATGGCATTATCATAATCAGCCAGTATCTCTACATCCGCAGCCAACAAATCCCGACGGTGGTAATCCTTCGCCGTAAAGTGCTTCCAGCTCTCCGGATAACGCTCATGGAAGTCGGCATGAAGTCCCATGAAGTGGAATATCCACAGGTTGTGCTCGGCAACCTTATCTTTCACCTGTCTGTAGTCATCAACGAGTCCTAAGTCGTAAGGATGTATCTCGCTGTTACGAATATCAAACTGAGCATCGCTCAATACCTTATCGTTGATAAACACATCCTCCACAAACGAGCTGTACGATGTGCCACAATCCATCACAAACTGATTACTCAAAAAGGCCACCTGATAACCAGCATTGCGTATCAATGTGGTAAAGAACGGATACTCATACCATGACCGTTTGTCGCCTACACAATACATAGACAACATGCTCTGAAACGACTCGCAGGTAGCGTTCCAACTGCTCACTGCATCGGTGAACACAGCCATTCTGCCAGTTTCATTTAGTTTGTCCTGATAAGGCGTGGTGGGTAAATCATAACCGTAAAGATGCGAATGGTACCTGTTGTAACTCTCGCCGATGATAAACACCACATGCGATGGTGCATCATCACCAAGTGTAGCTTCACCTTTACCCGCATGTTCATGCAGTTTCATGATGATGTCCTTCATCTCCCTGTTCTCGACGATGGCATCCAAAAGGCGGTAAACGGGAATATAAAAACCAGTACGTGTATCGTCATCGCCCATCTCTTTTTGCACGTCGATGACCTTCAAACCCTCAATAATATTATAATAGAGGAACTTCTTATTCATGGCGCACGACCACCCTGAAAACAACAGCAAGGCGGTAAGCCCGCTGCTAATCACCAGTCGGTGACGCTTCATCACGCATTGCAAAAAGTCTTTCAGCTTCTGGCGCCAGTCGGGCTTCACGGCGATACATAAGTGCACCAGCAGAACCACAAATACCAAAGACACTGGCGATAACAGCAGACTGCTGTCTATATAACTATTGATAGCCTCTGTCGATTCGTTCACGTTCGACTGCATCGCCATCTGTAGCAGGATAGGAATGATAGGCGAATTTAAACGGTAGAACAGCGCCATATCCACAATGGCTGTCAGATAAAAGATAGGGTAGAGACATCCCCTGACGACCTGTCGCAACCGCTTCGGAACCACACATAGCAGGGCGCTCAGCACATACACATCGAACAGCAGTTCAAAGAATGACCAAAAACGACTACAGCCACCCCACGGTTCAAAGAGAATACACACAGCACCCAACACATACATGAAGAGAAAAAACAACATGTTCTCTTCGATAGGTCTGAGTATATATCCTAAAACCTTTTTATATAAGGCCATACCATGTGCCATTTAGCTCAATGCCAGCATTCGTTCAATAGGCTTCACAGCATCCTTGGCAATGGCAGGATCAATCTCTATCTGTGGCCACTCATACTTCAGCGTGTTGTAGATCTTCTGCAGCGTGTTCATTTTCATATACTGACACTCGTTGCACGAGCATTCCAGTCCGCTCTCGGTAATCTCTGGTGGCACAGGTATGAACTCCTTATCCGGACACATACGTTGCAGCTCGTGCAGAATACCGGCCTCTGTAGCCACGATAAACTGCTTAGCCTCACTATTGCCCGCATACTTCAGCATGTCGGCTGTAGAACCCTTCACATCGGCCAGAGCCAGCACCGGACCCTTACACTCCAGGTGTGCCATCACGATAGCATCAGGATGTTGCGCCTTCAACTTCACAATAGCTGCAGGCGAGAAGCGCTCGTGCACATGGCAACCACCATTCCACAGCAACATCTTTCTGCCCGTCACCTCGTTGATATAGTTACCTAGATTATAGTCAGGTCCAAAGATAATCTTTGCATCCTTAGGCAACTGATCCACCACCTTCTTGGCATTACCACTGGTCACCACCACGTCGGTCAGTGCCTTCACGGCAGCAGTGGTGTTCACATAGCTCACCACCTGATAGCCCGGATGCTCCTCCTTATATCTCTTCAGGTCGTCCGCCTTACAACTGTCGGCCAGCGAACAACCAGCATTCAGGTCTGGACACAGCACAGTCTTCTCGGGCGACAACAGCTTGCAGGTCTCTGCCATGAAGTGCACGCCACACATCACCATCATCTTGGCGTCGGTCTCGGCAGCCTTACGTGCCAATGCCAGCGAGTCGCCAACAAAGTCGGCCACATCTTGTATGTCGCCAACGGTATAATAGTGTGCCAATATCACTGCGTTTTTCTCCTTGCACAGACTACGTATCTCTTTCTTCAAGTCTGTTCCCTCAGCCACAGCTTCATCAATGAAGCCTTGCTCTGTCCACTCCTTTTTCAACATCTTATAATTATATTCCTTTTTTTCTTTTTCTTTTTAAAATAGAAATGAGTAGTATAATGTGCCGTTGATAAGTTGGTAATTAAATGCCACTTTACTTGCCCATTTCGTTTTCCCCACGGAATACACAGTTATTCACACCTACTGTTTGTTGTTTCTATTTGAGAATGAACACTATAGATGTTTTATCCACAATTCCGTAATTCGGTGCAAAATTAATAAGTTTATATCTTTTTCACAAGAAAAACTGTGGAAAAGTGAAATAAAAGCCCTGAATAAAGGTGTTGATATCCACCCCTCTCTAATGCCCATTGTATAATCCACAACTTATTCCAAAGTTATTCTATAGTTATTAACAGGGTTATCCACCAGCTTATCCACACCCTTTTTCTCACCTTTCAAATAAAACTTCTCACTTCTCACTTTTCACTTCTCACTTAAAATACTTATCTTTGCAAACGAAATGAGAAAGTTACGTACGATAGAGATGAAGCGCCTCTCGGTCGAGGAGTTTCACGAAGCAGAGAAGTTACCACTGATTGTGGTCATGGACGATGTGCGCTCGATGCATAATGTAGGGTCAGTTTTTCGCACCTGCGATGCTTTTCGAGCCGAGGCAGTATATCTTTGTGGCATCACAGGTTGTCCGCCACATGCCGAAATCCACAAGACAGCCTTAGGTGCCGAGGACAGTGTAGAGTGGCGCCATTTTCCTACTGCCCTCGAAGCCGTTCGCGAGTTGCAGAGTAGGGGAGTGGTAGTGCTCAGCATAGAGCAGTGCGAGGGCAGCACCATGCTGAATCATTTCACGCCCGATCCCACCAAGCGCTATGCCATTGTGATGGGCAACGAAGTAAAAGGTGTCCACCAAGAAGTGATAGACGCCAGCGATGGCTGTTTGGAGATACCCCAGTTAGGCACCAAACACTCCATGAATGTCTCTGTGACGGCAGGAATCGTTATTTATCAGTTTGCTGAACCTTATTTAAAATAGCATCCACCTTCCCTACAATCATCTCGGGAGTGATGCCTGTCATGCAGTGATAGTCGCCAAAGATACAAGGCTTCTGTCCATACACGCTGCATGGTCTGCAGTCCAGTTCCAGCTGAACGCTGTTTTCCTCTGTTTGTCTGTAGCCCATAAATCCCGCCATAGGGTGTGTGGCACCCCATATGCTGACCACGGGCGTGTTGGTCAGTGAGGCCAGGTGCATATTGGCAGAGTCCATTGAAATCATCACATCCAGATGACTCATCAGAATCAGCTCCTGATGCATGTTCTCCAGATGCCAGCCTACGAATACGCACTGTGGCATTTCCTTCACCCATTTCTTGAAGTAGCGGTCTTCCTCCTTGCCGCGTCCAAAGAGGAAGATACGACACTTAGGATAGTTCTCTGTCAGCCGTTTCACCACCTGTTCCATCTTCTCAGGCGGATATATTTTCCCCTGGTGTGCAGCAAACGGCGCAATGCCAATCCACTGTTCCCAGTAGCGTTTTGGACCGATGGCCTTGGGCAGCATGTTCAGGTTGCCCCCTTCGGCAGGGAACACCGAGTTGAAGGTCAGTTCCTTGATGGGGAATCCCAGTTTCTCGAACACCTCCATATAGTTGTTCTGCTGTGCTGGCAGAGGTCGGCGCAGCTTGTTGTTGCGCTTCACCAGTTGTCGGCGGTCCTTGCGGTGCTTGTTGATGTGTTGCACCTTAAAGTTTCCCATCATGAAGCGCAGTCGCAGGTAGTTAGAGCGCAGCACCGAGTGCAGGTCGGCCACGTGTGTGAACTGCTTTGCCACCAGTCGGCGGTATAGCGAGTTCAGTCCCTTCATGCCATGATATTCGCCTTTGATGTCGGCAGCCATGAAGTTTACGTTGGGTGCCAGGTCCTCAAAGAAGCTGCGAGCAAACGGCTTACTCAGCACCGTGATTCTCAACTCAGGATATTGCATGGCCAGCGAATAGACCACGGGCACCATCATAGCCACGTCGCCTAATGCTGAGAATCTTATCACGAGTAAGTGTTGTCGCTTCATGTCAGTATTTAGTCTCCTAAGTTAGGAAGCGGTTGCATGTCCTAACTTAGGAGTCTGTTGCAGATCATTATTTGTTGTTATACAGCACGGGGTTAGTGCTGGGATCGTTGTACATCTTCATCTGTCTGTACACCTTCATATATTTGCGTCCAGCCTCGATATCCTCCAGCAGCTGGTCGATGGCTGTAGAGAGGTCAACCTGCTGCTCCAGCAGCACGTTCAGCTTGGCGCGACAGCGCTGACGGTGTTCCTCGTCGGCATCCTCGCGCTCCACCTGTTCCTCCATGTGCCATATTTTCAGTGCCAGGATAGACAGTCGGTCCACGGCCCATGCAGGGCTCTCGGTGTTCAGTCGTGCGTCTGGCAGAGGCTTCACGTCGCTGTATATATGACGGAAGTACGAGTCAATATTCTCCACAAGGTCAGTACGGTCTTGGTTAGAATGGTCAATACGTCGCTTCAGCGACAGCGCCTCGGTGGGGTCAATGTGTGGGTCGCGTATGATGTCCTCATAGTGCCACTGTACGGTGTCTATCCAGCATTTCAGATAGAGGTTGTACTCTATTGACTCGCGCTCATAAGGGTTTCTCATGGGCGTGTCCACGTTGTCTGTCAAGTGATAGTCGCGTATCGCCTGTTGGAAGATCTGATTAGCTTGTTCAGTAAATGTCATCACTAACTTTTTTTTATAGTACTATTTCAAACTGCAAACTTACAAAAACTTTCTGACACTACCAATTATTTTCTTTTTTATTTTCAATTATTGCCGTGTTTCGTCAGAACTCAAAGCCCAGGTTCAGGTAGAAATAAAGCTGTTTGGTGTGGTTGCTGTATCCCATGGTAGCCCCGGCAGGTCCCAACAGCGTGTGGTAGTAGTAGGCCAGCTGAGTGCCCAGCAGCGTCTGTCGGTCCAACAGGTTTTTCAGTTGGTGGGCCTGTTGTCCGCCGCCAATGCGCAGCAGCACGTAGTGTTTGTCGCCGATGCGCTGTTGCGCCTGCAGCTGAGCAGCCACAAACTGATTGTCCACATACTCCATATTGCCTATACCCGCAAAGGGCATCTGCTGTTCCACGTAGTGTCCGAACCACTCGCCGCCGATGGTGTTGCCCAGCACCAGAGGCACGTTGGTGCCCAACAGTATGCGTCCGTAGAACATCGGTTGCAGTGTGAAGCGGCTGCCCATGGTGAACGAGATGCGCCAGTTGGCATTCACATCGCTGATGCCCGGTTTATTGTTCAGCTTGGCAAAGTTGTCGGTCAGGTAGGCATATTCAGCCTTGAAGCGTGCACCGCGGGTAGGGAAGTACCAGTTGTCCTCGCTGTTGTAGTCCAGTTGTGCGCGGTAGCTATAGAAGTGTTCGTTTTCCAGTATCACCAGTGCCGACGATTCCGACCCCAGTTTGTTGCGGTAGTGCATATAGTCCCACCTCACGCCCATCTTCAGGTTGAAGTGTCGCAGGTTCAGGTTGATGGGTGTCAGCTCTGCCTGGAACTGGTTGTACAGGATGTTATAGTCGCGGTCGCCCTCCGAGTATATGTCGATGTCGTTGCGATAGAAAGTGCAGCGCAGCGTCGGTCTTGTGAAGTTCAGCGGGTGTATAGTCAGTTCGCCCCGAGCCATCAGTCGCTTGCCCAGTCGCATGGTGAAGTCCGTGTTCATTGGTATGGCAGTTTTCATCGGCACGTCCAGTCCCAGTTGTATGGCAGCATACTCCTCATTGTCGTAGCGGGCGCCGGCATGGAAACGGCTGCGCTTGCGCTGTCCAGCCACGATTCTCAGCACCTGTCCGTCTTTGGTGGGCTCCAGTTGGCATTCAGCCGTCTGGTAGAACAGGTCCACACGTACCGACGTGGTGATCTGCTGCTCCAGTGTGGCGTTGATGCTGTCCAGCTTGTCCAGGTGGAACTTCTGTCGTAGGAAGCGTTCGTCCTGTGGTGTCATGTCCACAAACACACAACTGTCTATCTTCTGGTTGATGGTCATCACCTTCGGATTCAGCGGGTGCAGGATGGTGGGCTTGAACGAGTTGCTGATGCCGATACGCTTTTTCAAGGCTATGATCTCGTCCCAGTGGCGCATGGCTTCATTCTCGCCGCGACGTATCAGCGTGTCGATGGCGGTGGCCGAGAAGCTGGCGGCGGTATAGCCGTCGGGGTCCACATAGAGGTAGAGGTCGGTGGCCTCCTTGTTCTCGTCGAACTTGTTCTTACAGTTCATGTTCACAATCTGGTTCACCACGCTCATCGTGCCCCACACATCGTCGTAGCCCATCGGGTGGTCGTTCACCGACACACCAATCACGATGTCGGCACCCATCTCGCGGGCAATATCCACCGGGTAGTTGTTGCGCAGTCCGCCATCCACCAGCACCTTGTTGTCCAGTCTTACGGGCGAGAACACCGCCGGTATGGCCATCGAGGCACGCATGGCCTGTGGCAGTCGGCCACTGTGGAAGTGATACTCCTCGTAGTTGATAATATCGGTGGCCACGCAGGCAAACGGTATGGGCAGGTCGCGCGAGAAGTCGAGCGAGTCGGTATAGCCCATGCAGAGCTTGTTGAACAACTCAGCAATGTTCTTGCCGGTGATCAGTCCGCCCGCCAGTTTGTTGCGCTTTGTCCTGGTGACGTTGGTCGAGATGAAATAAGTGTTCTGTTTCTTACGGTCGCTCAGGCTCTGGTTTTTCAGGTTCTCGCGGTCGGTAATCACGTAGGTCCAGTCCTGGTTGCGCACCAGCGAGTCGAGCGAGTGGGCGTTATAGCCAATGGCATACAGTCCGCCCACGATGCTGCCCATCGAGGTGCCCGTGATGATGTCAACGGGTATGCCAGCCTTTTCCAGCACCTTCAGCACACCGATGTGTGCCACGCCTTTGGCGCCGCCGCCACTCAGCACGACGCCCACCTTCTTTCGTCGTGCCTGCTGTTCAGCACCGATGGTGCTTATGGTCAGTATGCAGGCAAGTAGTAATATGAATCTTTTCATCTGCGTGATGTTTTGTTATAGTGTTTGTAGTTTGATACCCAGCGAAAGACCGATGATGTCTTTCAGCTTGACGCTGCTGTCCTGGAACATGGCACGGATGTAAAGGTCGCAGGTGCTCACCTCGTAGAACAGCGATACGCGGCTGTGTCTGATGCGCAACTTCTCGGGTATGTTCATCGTGATGCGCTGTCCCAGTGCCACGTTCAGTCGGAACTTCGTCGACATAAACTCATAGTATTTGTCTGGGTAGCGGTTGGGCTGGTTCTTCCAGAACTCGTCGCCATAGACGGTGTTGATGTAGAGACTGGCTGTCAGCGGTTCCACGCTCAGCAGCTTCTGTTTGTTGAAGTCCATGTGTGGCGTGATGCTCCAGGGGATATAGTTCTCTTTCAGCGTCATGGTCATCTTGGTGCGTGTGGACTGGTGTTTGGGTATAAATCCCACCATGAGGTCCGTCTCCCACTGTCGGCGACCGCCATAGTTCCATCCCAGACCGGCCGACAGCAATCCCATGTTGCCAGCATTCTGGACCACAAACTGCGTGGGGATGAGTCCCGCCCAGTGTTTGCGGTAGTGACGAATACGCTTGTCGTACTTGCTCTCCTGCACCTGTTGCACATAGATGCTATCGCCGGCGGTTATGTGCAGGGCGAATAGCAACATCAGTAGGCTAATAATTAATCTGCTCTGTTTCATAACCGTCGGTTGTAAAAGTGAATATTCTGTAGTTTCGACCCTCGGCACTGTCAATGCCATAGAACAGCAGGCCGTCGTTGTAGATATCCTTCACCTCGTTGCGGTGACAATGGCCGTAAACGCAGCATATCAACCGCGGGAAATAGTCCAAATAGCGCCTGAAGGCCTTGACCACGTTGTCGGGAAACTGGTCGCTGTAGGGTGGGGCATGCATAATGATGATGGTCCTGTCGAAGCGGTCGGCATCCTTCACCATCTCCTCTTCCATGAAGTTGAAGTCGGGCACGGCAGCCATGTAGTTATACTCCGTGGCGTTGGTGTTGATGCACACAAACTTGATGCGGTTGGCAATAAACGAGAAGTTCTTCTCGCCATAGATCACGTCGTAGGTCTGGTCGCCCGTGCCCAGGAAGTCGTGGTTGCCTATCAGCACCACAAACGGGTGGTTCAGCTTGCCGAGAATGTCGCGCGACCACTCAAACTCCTTGTTGGTGCCCGTGTCCGTCAGGTCGCCACAGTGCACCACGAAGTCCACGTCCGTGCGCTTGTTCAGGTCGCTAATCTCGTCGCGGAAGTCCGATTGCCACAGGTGGTTGTCGCTGATAAAAGCCACGCGCAGCGGGTTCTTGTCGGCATACGTCTCTTCGATGATGGCAATATTCTTGGCGTTAAGGTTTTTCTCGCCCTTGATATTCACATCGTAGGGATGCGTTTGAAACACGTCGTCACAGGATAGGCAAAGCAATATGCAAAGTCCGAATATATATTTCCTCATGTGTTTTGGTTTTGTACTATTTGATTTTCCAGTTGGCAAAAATATAAATTAATATTGAAATATTAAACAAAACTTTAAACTTTTTATCAGTTTTTCCCTATTTGTTGCCACAAGGGGTTGGGATGACTGCCTAGCAGAAACAGGTAGCGATCCATGTAGGGACGATTGCGGAAGCCCTGTCGCTGACTGCCCTGCGCAGCATATTTATAAGGGTTGCGCGGCATGCGCACGTGCAATACCTCGCACACGCTCTGCACGATGGCCGTGAACGACATATACTGTCCTTCGTCGTTGGTCAGCGTGTTGGTCAGAAAGGCAATGTGCAGCGCTTCCATCAGGTCCACTGTCGAGCCCTTCCATTTCAGTTGTTCGTCTCGACTGTGGTTTCTCAGAATTTGTTCCACCTCTGAAGCAAGGTGGAGTTTAGCCTCGCGGCCTGTGTAGATTTCATTCATTGTTTTAATAATTGATGATTGTTTTGGTGTTGCAAAAGTATCTTTAAAGAGTGCAATATATGTTCAATCTTGTAAGTTTGTGTGTTAAAATCCGTAGAATTTAAAATCATTTAACTACTCTGGTTTCCGATAGTGTGGCATCTCTACCAGTCGGGTGCCGTCGGTCAGTGCGTGTCGTTTCACCCCGTTGCGCGTCTTATAGGTGTCGGGTTGAAACACCACGTGCACGTCCACCACGTCGCGGTCTGTCCTGAAGTCGCGGGCGTGGTCGCACCCTCGGCTGCTGATGCCCAGCATAAAGGTGCCGATGCCCTCCAGATAGACCTTGCGTCCGCTTTGCAGTTCGGAGGTCATGGTGTCGGCCAGTTCGCTCAGCACGGCCAGGATGTCCGACCGTTTCACCGTGCTGTTGCACTGCATCTGTTCCGACAGTTCGCGGATGCCCACCGTCTCGGTGTGGACAGCTCGTGCAAACCACTTCTTGTAGGCCTTAGGTTTCGTGTTATCATTGTTTTGCCTGAATTTGTAAAATAGTGCCATAATCGTGTTTTTAATGGTTATAAATAGTCGTTCTCTGTATGTATGGCGATCTTGTCGCTTTAATTTTCCAGTTGCAAAGTTACGCTTTTCGCATCTAATAGTAAAACTTTAACCGGGTAGAATGGTGGGTATATAAAGCTCATAGTTTAACTCTTGCATCATTTCTAGACTCTAGAAACGCCATTTCTAGACTCTAGAATTACCCATTCTAGACTCTACATCGATCCATTCTAGACTCTAGAATTGATGTTTCTAGACTCTAGACGGCATCCAATAGTGCCACTCTTGCGCGCTGATAGTGGCACTATTGCCACATCATAGTGGCGCTATTGCGCTTTAAAACAGCCTGTGTGAACCCTTAAAAAACACTATAATATTTGTGCGTATCGTCAATAAACCGTACCTTTGCATACCATTTATATAGCATTATGAACAAACTAGTTTATCATTTAGTAGCCTTTCTTGTGGTAGCCATTTGGGGCACCACCTTTATATACACCAAACTACTGCTCATGGCCGGCCTCACGGCAGCCCAGATTTTCACCCTGCGATTTATAATTGCCTACGTGCTGCTGCTTGCCTATGCCATGACGCGCCGCTCGTTCCGTTGGTTTGCCGCCTCGTGGCGCGATGAGTTGCTCATGGCCCTGCTCGGTCTCAGTGGTGGCACCCTCTACTTCCTCACCGAGAACACCTCCATGGTCTATACCACCACCACCAATACCTCGCTCATCGTCTGCCTCAGTCCGCTGTTTGCCACCGGTCTTATCAGCCTCTTCTATCGCTCCCAGCGTCTGCACGGCATCCAGATCGTAGGCACCCTGATGGCAGCCCTTGGCGTCGTCGTTGTTGTGCTCAACGGCCATTTCGTGCTCCACCTCTCGCCGCTGGGCGATGCCCTTGCCCTTGGTGCCTGTCTTTGTTGGGCCTTCTATTCGCTGCTGATGATACCCGCCACCCATCACTACCGCACCCTCTTCATCACCCGCAAGGTGTTTTTCTACGGCCTTGTGTTCATGGTCCCCTACTTCTTGATGCGTCCCGAAGAGGTGTGGATCTTCACCCCCCGCGTGTTCCATGTGTTCACCCCCCAGATGGTGCTCAACCTCCTGTTCTTGGGTTGTGTAGCCTCTATGATTTGCTTCATTGCATGGAACTGGGCCCTCAAGAAGCTCGGTGCCGTCGTAGCCACCAACTACGTCTATTTCAACCCCGTCACCACCGTCCTCTTTGCCTGGCTCATGCTCTCCGAGCGCATCACCCTCTACTTCCTTATCGGCACGATGCTCATCCTCACCGGCATGTTCTTCAGCAACAAGCGATAGCGTGTCAGGCAATTCCGTTGTCTGAATAAAATTGTTATTTATCTTGGGCGGAAACTTGCTTTTTTTATAGGTTTCCGCCCAAAATACTTCATTTGTGTTTATCAGTTTCTACCCGAATGAAGTAGCTAATCAATCCTTCTTCCACACCCTGTTTAGGTTTCTGATTTCCGACTTAGCCTTCTGTCCGCTTACCATCAGTTGGTCATAGATGAAGTCAGGGAACACCAGTGTTGACATGATGACCGAGCCATCGTCGGTAGTAACCTCTACATTCGACTGATCTACATACAGGCAGAGCGTCACCTTTTCCTTGTTTGAGAAGATAGATGAGCGCATGTCGGGGATGGCGAAGTTGGGATGGAAGCCCGTGTTTCCTGTCTTGGCACCACGGTTGATGACAAGTTCCCTCGTTGCCGCCAGATATTTCACGGTGTAGGCCTGTTCCACGCTGTTAGACAGCTTTATCTCGCAGTCAGCACTCGTGTCTATCGTTACATTTACCTGATAGGCATCGAGCGATGGTTTTGTGCCATTCATACCCATAGGAAGTGCCCCAAGCAAGGATGATATAGAGGCTGTCTGCCCCTCCACCGAGTGCCAGTCATCGGCGATGCCTTCAATCTCGCTGACGATGGTGGTCTTCAGCAGTGGCTGTCCATCGTATTCCTCCAGCACCATTTCGCGAGGCAGCGTCATGCAGCAGCGCCAAGGTGACACCGGATAACCGCCATACGCCTGATTGTTCATCCAGCCGATGCACACCGTTCTATCGCCAGTATTGCTCCAAGTCACGCTGGCATAGTCGTCCATGCCGTGGTCTTCCCAGAGGGGGTAGTTATAGTGGTCAGCAACAAAGCGTTTGCCGTTGAAATCACCCACAAAGTACATGGTGCCCGAGCCAAGGACAGGGCCGCCGCCGCTGATGTTCACCGTGAGCACCCATTTGCGTTCGCCTTTGTACTGCATGGGAAACAGGTCGGTACATTCCCATATACCATCGTTGCATTTTGGATATGCGCTGGCATTGAAGGTGCTGCAGATGCTCCATTCCCTGAGGTTGGCCGATTTCCATATCTGCGCGGTGTGCTCTCCGCCCAGCGCGAAGACGCAGTACCACATGCTGGTCACGTCGTCCCACACCACTTTGGGGTCGCGATAGTCGCCATGGGTGGTGTTTTTGATGACAGGGTTACCTTCATACTTAGTGAAAGTCATGCCCCCATCGGTGCTGTAGGCGATACACTGCTGTTCGTGAGCACCATGCGCGGTGTACATCGCCACGATGGCATTCTCGCCAAAGCCGGCGGTATTGTTTTTGTCGAGCACGGCCGATCCTGAATAGATATAGCCCAGCTCGTCGGGTTCGAGCACCACGGGCTGTTCTTTCCAGTGAAACAGGTCGGTAGAGGTGGCGTGGCCCCACGAGATGTTACCCCAGTCGTGTCCGTAGGGGTTGTATTGGTAGTAAAGATGCCAAATGCCGTTGGCATATACCATGCCGTTGGGGTCGTTGATCCAGTTCTTTTCTGGTGTGAAGTGTATCTGTGGACGGTTTTTCTCCCTGTACCATCCGTTGTCAATTGTGGGAATGTTTTGTTCCACGTTCACTGATGTTCCGCTCACGAATGCGCGCTCTTGTAGTATCACATTCGGATCTTCTGTCTTGCAGGCCACTGCGATGAGAGCCATTACTGCTATTATTATATTCATTTTCATAAGGATTTATCGTGTTTTAAGGTACTCTATTGCGTTTCTTGCCATTTTTAAAATATTTGACTGGTACTGACTATTGTGCGGATAAGCATTCTTGTCGGGCGTGCCGTCGCTATTCTTGTAAGAGAACTCACAGCCACCGTTGCCTATGCATAGCAGCGTGCCTCGACACTCGGTATTGCCCTGACGGGCTTCCCATACGTTGAGCTGACTCACCCAGTCTATCTGTGAGTCCCATACCCCCAGTGGGTAGATGCCGTAAATCTCAGTCAGTGCATCGTAGCAGCGGGGGTCCTGGTTGTTGTAACCTGTTATCAGACTTGGCAGGTTATGGAACACGATATTATGGTCTTCAGTCCATGCTGGTCCTTTCACGGTCACATACTTAGAACGTCCGTCGGTGCGCACATCTACATCCTTATAGAGAGGATGAGAGGAGAAGTCCTCCACGAAATAGCTGCCAGGGTTTATCTGTACTGCCATGTGCCAGATGCCTCCATTCCAGCTGCCGTTGCCTATGGTCACCCGGTGATCCACACTGCGCATCATGTCTCTGTCCATGCGTCCCAGATCGGTGATGAATGCCACGGCGTGCTGCCACAGTACCATGTTTCCACCCGCCTTATACCACTCGCGTATATAGGGCGTGGCCTGCTGAATGCTGACTGGCTGGTTCCATGCGTCGTCTTCGTTTCCGCTGTCTATATCGCGTATATAGAAGAGCACCCGATAGTCGGCAAGATCCTCTGTCGCTTTGATGTCGGAAGCGCTGAGAAACTTGCTGTTGGGATATGTTTCGTGAAACCACAGCCATGCGCTGGCTTCATCATCGTCGCCCATGTTCACGCACTCCTCAGGTGAGGCATACTGGCTCAGAAAAGCCACCTTTTGTTTGCCCGACTTGAAGATGGTGGTCACAGGCAGCGAGTTACCCTTTTCATTCAGTGCCGTCAGCTCGAAGGTCCACGTCTCGTTGTCGGTAATTTGATCTATCGTATATGTGGTGGCATCGCCTTTCAGTGTTTCCTGTACCATTCGGATGCCATTGGTTCCTTTCAGCAGAATCTCGGTTGCGTCGTAGCTCGGTGTCCAGCTGACCAACAGTTCGTAGGCGTCGGTACCCTCTTGCTGTTCAACGCAGAGCTGTTGTGGTTTTGTGGCTCCCTGGCGGGTGTAGGTCTTCATGATAGCATCGCTGTAATGGGTGCCGTCGAAGAGTCGGAACAGGTAGTCGTAACGCACATTAGTATCAAGATCCTTTTGAATGAGGGTTGTGGCGCGTGTAGTTTCATGGCAGTATGGAATGCCGTTGCAAGTGATGGTGATGTCCATCTGCATGTTGTCAGGAAGGAGTGACCACGTCCAAACCACCCCATTGTCCTGTTCTGTGCTACTGATGTAGCCCGTGTAGAAAGCATCAAGAGTAAGTGATGCTGGTGGAATGATGATGTCGTCGGCCGCTTTTGTGCAGCCCATCAGTGCCATACAGATCATCGCTAATGGAAAACCGAAGAACCGTTGTCGGCAGAAATAATAAATAGTTCTTTTCATAATTAATTTAGTTATTGCGTAAAAAACAAATGAGTTGTAAAAACATTGCAAAAGTAGTTTCTGTCATTTGAACTGTTTGAAAATAACAGGTCAAATAGGAACGTGATTATTCCAATGAACGAAATATCATAGCATATGAAACAATTTTGCTAAAATATTAGTATCTTTGCACCGTACATAAACAACTTAGTGAACACTGTGATTCCGTCACGGGGTTAATAACAAGCTAATCATATATGCCTAAGAAATTCGAGATAAGAAACAGTACGGCCGAGTTCCTGATTTTCCAGGCCGAGGCGAAGGAACAGGGAATCGAAGTTATGTATGCCGAAGAAACAATTTGGTGTACACAGGATGCTATTGCAGTACTTTTTGACAAAGGGCGATCAACAATAACAGAGCATCTGCAAAATGCTTTTAATACTGGTGAATTGGTTAAAGAGTCAGTTTGTCGGAAATTCCGACGAACAGCTTCTGATGGTAAGCAATATAATACGCAATATTACAATCTCGACGCTATCATCAGCGTGGGCTATCGTGTGAACAGCATCCGTGCCACTCAGTTCCGCCAGTGGGCAACCAGTGTGTTGCGTGAGTATGCCATCCGTGGCTATGTGCTTGATAGGAAGCGCATGGAGAATGGAACCTTCTTGGGCGAGGATTACTTTGAGCACCTGCTGGCAGAGATTCGAGAGATTCGTCTTTCAGAGCGTCGTTTCTACCAAAAGCTCACAGATATCTATGCCACCAGCATGGACTACAACAAGGATGCACCTACCACACGGCTGTTCTATAAGCGCATTCAAAACAAGATGCACTATGCTGTGCATCAGCATACGGCAGCGGAGCTCATCATGGAGCGGGCCGATGCTGAAAAAGAGCACATGGGACTAACCACTTGGGAGAATGCGCCTGACGGAAAAATTGTTAAGACGGATGTTTCTATCGCCAAGAATTATCTGAATGAGATGGAACTCGACGATATGGGGCATATCGTAACTGCTGTGCTCGATTTTGCTGAGAGCCGAGCCAAGCGTCATATCCCTATGACGATGGAAGACTGGGCCAAACGTATTGATGCCTATCTGAGTAGCGACGAGCGCCCTTTGTTGAACGATGCTGGTAGTGTAACTCATGAAGAGGCTGTGCTACATGCTGAAACTGAATTTGAGAAGTATCGAATTATTCAGGACCGTCTGTTCCAAAGCGACTTTGACAAATATCTGGGCGAACTGCCATTTGAAGAGAAAGACTCCGAATAAGAATTAAATTAGTCATTTAGACCAGTGTGAGCCACAATTTTGTTGCTCTGGCACAGCAACCAGTTGTGATTTACAAAATAATTAGTATCTTTGCATTGAGCATAAACAACCTCGGGTGGCTGGGCTGCGTGGCCTCCATGATCTGCTTCATCGCGTGGAACTGGGCCCTGAAGAAGCTTGGTGCCGTCGTGGCCACCAACTACGTCTATTTCAACCCCGTCACCACCGTTCTCTTCGCCTGGCTCATGCTCTCCGAGCGCATCACCCTCTACTTCCTTATCGGCACGATGCTCATCCTCACCGGCATGTTCTTCAGCAACAAGCGCTAAAGACCTGCAGGCAAGTGTCACGCGAAAAAAACTAAGAAAATGATACCGGATCGCAGCGATTCAGTGCCTCGCTACAGGATCATGTGTTTCATGGGATGTCCACCCCATCTGTTGTCCCCTACGTATCGGAAACCGACAGACGAGTAGAGTGCTTCGCCATTAGGATTATCGGTGTCCACCAGAAGGCCAACATGAGGTAGCCCGTGTTGATTGGCTCGCTCCTTGGTTGCCAGCAGCAATGCTCTCGCTATTCCCTGACGGCGATATTCTGGTAGTACGGCCAGCGAGTCAAGATACAGCTCCCCTGCCTGTGTCTCATCCTCCATACCCGAGTGGTCCTTGCCGAGATATTCCTTGGCAGCCTTGATGAAAGCCAAACGCAACGCGTGTAGTTGGCTGCCATCATAACTCACTGAACAGCCCACAACCTGATGCCCGTCCATAGCCACCAGGGTGTTCCTGTAGCTATACTGCGAATCTTCTTGTTCAACCAGCATGGTCATCATCTTGCGGAAATCATCCAGTCCGTATCCCTCACCACAGAAGTAGAGACAGCATTCGTCTGTCATCGCTATCATAATCAAACGGGCAATCTCTGATGCCTGTTCTTTGGTCGCCTTACAAATCTTTATCTTTTTCAATTCCAAGTTCATCATTTCTAAATTGCTTATAAAATACGTCCTTTCCTGTTTCTCTACACCCCGTCATCAATACAATTATACAAGTAAGAAATAACAAAGTATTTTTCATTGTGGTTAATAGAGTTAATTCGTCGTTTTAAGGTAAACGACGAGTTATTTGGGAACAAAAATAATCATTTTTACCATAAGGTGGTCAAGTTTTTATGTAAAAATTAACTATTCTACATTTTTTCCTCTTTTCGTTTAGTAATTTAGAACTTTCGATAAGATGATTTGCTAAAAAATTAGTATCTTTGCACTGAGCATAAACAACCTCTCAACTCTTAACCTACTAAATTATCTACACTAATTAAAGAAAAAATGCTTATAGTGGCGTAGTCGTCAATGAACATTAATATCACTAATCAAGTCAAAGGAAGGGTGGTTTTTTCTTTGATTTGATCTTTTTTGATCTTTTTTGTTAAGTTCTGATCTAAGAGCAAAATCATCGTTGATTTTTGGTACTTTTGCAATTCGTATGACGAAGTATAGAATAAAACTGACAGAGGTGTTGAGTCGCATTATTGAGACGGATGCAGAAAATGAAGATGATGCCGTTGAGATGGTGAGACAGATGTACCGAAACTGCGAAATTGTTCTTGATGCTTCTGACTACGTAGAAACAGAAATCAGCGTGAAAAGGTGAAAAAGCAAAGCAGAACGCTTGTTTTGTCGATGGAAATGCTTAACTTTGCAACTGCTTATTGCTCACTATGAGCGCTGGCTAACTATGTGGAATTAGATAGCAGTATCTAAGTTCTAAGAGACTTTTAACGAAAACAGTCCACCAAACAAGTTTAAGTTACAGAGAGTCTCTGGGGATGAGGATACGCCTATGCTGTATAGGCGTACCCCTTCCTTTCATCTCTCTGTACGGGCTTCTGTGGTGGACGGCCTTCGTTAAGGGATGATTGGAGGAGGGTACGCTTTCTTTTGTCCGCAGCCAAACGACAAAAGAGCAATGAGCATAGAGGCAAAACCTTTTTTGAAATGGGCAGGAGGCAAAGGACAATTATTAAGTCAGTTGTCTGAACAGCTGCCAGAGAGAATTAAGCAAGAACCTTTCACTTACGTAGAACCGTTTGTAGGCGGTGGAGCAATGCTATTCTATATGTTGCAGCATTTTCGCAACATTAGGAAAGCCGTAATCAATGATATCAATGAAGACCTGATTCTTACTTACCGAATTATTAAGGATGAAGTAGAAGCGCTCATTGATAATCTTGAAAAATTAGAGAATAAGTATTTGGCCATAACTGACCAAAACGGGCGAAGCCAGATGTTCTACGAGGTGCGTGAGCAATACAACCAGCATATCGGTGATGATATAGACAGGTCATCCCAACTGATATTCTTGAATAAGACATGTTTTAATGGCCTTTTTAGAGTTAACAGACGGGGACAGTTTAATGTGCCATTTGGTAAACATGCTAATCCAACTATATGCAATGGAAAACTATTAAGGACTGACAGTCAACTTCTGCAATCTGCGCAAGTTGAAATCTGTCAGGGCGATTATGCACAAACGATTCAGCATATCGATGGACTAACATTTGTTTATCTTGATCCTCCCTATCGTCCACTGGATGCTACTTCGAGTTTTACGGCATATGCTAGAGGTGATTTCAATGATGATGACCAAAGGGCGCTGGCAGCTTTTTGTCGTCAACTAGATGATGCTGGCTGTTACTGGATGGAAAGCAACGCAGATTGCTCAGCCAAGAATCCTGAGGACACCTTCTTCGAGGAACTATATAAGGACTATCGGATTGAACGGGTATTCGCCTCTCGATTCATCAATGCCAACCCAGAAAAGCGAGGAAAACTGACAGAACTATTAATGATGAACTATGGATAAGAATTTCAACCTTTTTATGTCTCAGCTCTATGAGACAAATGCTACGCTCGATTTCTATTGCGACTTTGATAAGATTCAGCAAAACGTTGAAGAGATTGCAATTAATTTGAATATACTCAATTACCTCATTGGAAAAGAGAATTTTCCAGAAGCAGTAAAGTTGATATGGGATAGAGACCCTCAGGTTTTTCAAGTGCTTGACATTCTTATTGCCACAAGACGAAAGGATGAGAAAATGTATTTGTTACCTGATAAAACTGCTCGCCCCATAAATGAACTTTTTACTAGTGTTGAGGGAGTTCTGGAATTCATGAGCGGAACTGGATTAACTAAGGTTTTCCAAAACCGTGAGATTAAAAACCTTGTTGACTATGTATTTGGCGTAGAGACAGGTCTTGATTCGAATGCAAGAAAAAACAGGAGTGGACATGTGATGGAGAACTGGGTGTATGACATATTTATCGAGAATGGCATACCTTGCGAGAAAGAGGTACAATGTAAATATCTTCCAGATGTAAAAGCTGTACTTGGTAAAGATATTAAGCGATTTGATTTTGTTGTTAAAACAAAAAAACAGACATATTTGATTGAAGTTAATTTCTATTCAAAGGGCGGAGGATCTAAGCCAAGTGAAGTAGCACGCGCCTATTCGGAATTATCACCCAAGATTAATGGAATAGCTGGGTATAAATTTGTTTGGATAACAGACGGTAAAGGATGGGATGGTGTTGGCTCATTTAAAGAAGCATACGAAGAAATTCCTTATGTGTTTAATCTGACGAATATTCAGGATTTTGTTTCATTATTACGTTCAGAACTGTGATAAAGCCCTATTATAAATCTTCTGATCATACTTTCAATCTGCTTCATGGCGATACGTTTGAACTGCTGCCACAGTTCGATTTCAAGTTCGACATGATATTTGCCGATCCACCATACTTCCTATCGAGTGGCGGCATCTCAGTGCAAAGTGGGAAGGTGGTGTGTGTGGATAAGGGTGACTGGGACAAGTCTATGTCTCAGGACAACATCAACGCCTTCAATTTGAAGTGGCTCTCGCTCTGCCGCGAGAAACTGAAGGATAATGGCACAATTTGGATATCGGGCACCTATCACAACATCTTTTCTGTTGCCAATTGTTTGACGCAGTTAGGCTACAAGATTCTTAATGTTATTACTTGGGCCAAGACCAATCCACCGCCCAATATCTCCTGTCGTTACTTCACGTACTCGACGGAGTTCATCATTTGGGCGAGAAAAAAGGAGAAAGTGGCACACTATTATAACTACGAGTTGATGAAGCACATCAATGATGATAAGCAAATGACTGACGTGTGGCGATTGCCTGCTATTGCACCATGGGAGAAAAAGTGCACCAAGCACCCTACGCAGAAGCCACTTGGATTACTCTCTCGCATCATCATGGCATCGACGCAGCCTGGTGCTTGGGTTCTTGATCCCTTTGCCGGCAGCAGCACTACGGGCATTGCTGCCAATCTGTTGGAGCGCCGTTTTCTGGGCATTGAGCAAGAAGAGGCATTTGCCCAAATCAGCCGTGCCCGCCGCGAAGAGATAGAGAATATCAAGACCTTTACTACTTTCAAGAAAAAGATACCAGACATAGTGAAGGCCGAGGACACTCAGGCAGATTGCTTTATTTGTCATGAGGAGACAGATAATCGACTGCCATTTCTGGAGGAAATATAACTTTAAGGTCGTTGATATCAAAAGATTCACAGGCTGTGATGCGTTGTGAAAACATTAGGTCCCGGCCCATCGTCCTTCAACGGTGGGCCTTTTCTTTTGCTTTTTTCTTGCGGGGAAACCGCAAGACACACTAGGGGCGGTTGCGGGTGTTTGTGGTGCTTTGTTTTTTTTCTTGCGGGGAAACCGCAAGACACACTAGGGGCGGTTGCGGGTGTTTGTGGTGCTTTGGTTTCTTCTTGCGGGGAAACCGCAAGACACACTAGGGGCAGTTGCGGGTGCTTGTGGTGCTTTGCTTTTTTCTTGCGGGGAAACCGCAAGACACACTAGGGGCGGTTGCAGGTGTTTGTGGCGCTTTGTTTTCTTCTTGCGGGGAAACCGCAAGACACACTAGGGGCGGTTGCGGGTGCTTGTGGTGCTTTGCTTTTTTCTTGCGGGGAAACCGCAAGACACACTAGGGGCGGTTGCGGGTGCTTGTGGTGCTTTGGTTTCTTCTTGCGGGGAAATGGCAAGATATGCGAGGGGGTGTATTGGTTGTTTTTTATGTGGTATCTGCATTTTTTTTGATGATGATGGGCGGCGGTTTGCAGGAAAACAGGTAACTTTGCGGCTCTAAACTATACTTGAGAATATATAAAAAGGTGTATGGAAAAGGGGCATAATATGAAACGGCGATGTGAGTTTCATGACTATAGACGGACGGGCATCTACCATATTACTCTTGTACTAAACGATAGAAGAACGCAGGCTTTGGGACGTATCGTAGGTGATCTGAATAGGGATGATGATGATCCGAATGGTCCTCATGTGGCTTTGTCGGCTATTGGCTTGATGGTGCAACGAGAATTGCTGAATAGTATCTCTAAGTACTACCCGATGGTTGAGATTCAGGATTATGTAATTATGCCAGATCATGTGCATTTTATTGCTGTGGTACATAGGGATGTGGTTAGCAGAAATGGTCATGTGATGCATCTGGGACATGTGATTGCTGGTTTTAAGAAGGGGTGTAATAGGCTCTTTTGGGAAATGACTGGGATAGAAAGGCAGACGGATGGCTATGTGGAAGGTGAAAAGGTGCCATCGAAGGCGTGTAGTGACAGACCTCCTCTTTTTGACTCAGGCTATGTGGACGTGATGCCTCTGCAAAGCGAACAGTTGGAGCAGCAGCGGCAATATATCAGGAAGAACCCAAGAATGCGCTTGATTCGTATGTCAAGCTGTGGGGGACTGAGGATTCAGAAGGGTGGTGTTGATACAGCGTTGACATTTTCTGCTCTGCATGGCTATCTGGAACGGGAGTGCGATGCCTCGCAAATGGATAACGGGACCTGGCTGATGCTGAAGGAACGGTTGCTGGATGAAGGTGGAAAGGTGGGCTGTAACACTTATGGTCACAGGAGCTTGTTGCAGAAACGGCTGTTGCCAGTGGTGTGTCATCGTAAGGACAAGTCCCTCTTTGAACGACAGAAGCAGCGGTGTCTGCAGGCTGCCAAAGGTGGGGCTGTATTGGTGTCTGCCCGCATTGCCAAAGGCGAGCAGGAGATCATGGCAGCAGTGATGGCGCAAGGCTCTCCGGTAATTATTGTCCTAGACAACGGCTTTGCGGAGATGTATCATCCTTCAGAAGAGAAGATGCAGGCCTGCCTTGAGGGTCGGCTACTGTTTGCGACGCCTTGGCATTATCGCTACCATCGCAGGGATGAGAAGATATCAGTGGCAGAGTGCAAATCGATGAACTGTATAGTGCAGGCATTATGCCGCCGACGTGACGACTGGTGGCAATATGATGAATAGTGTAATGCCGTGGTTCCCCCACGGTATTTTTTTTCTACCATTATCTCTACCATACAAGGACTTGATTTGGCTGGCGAAATGTTGTACCTTTGCAACGTCGAAAGGAATAAGAGACATCCCGACAAGGATTCCCAACCATTAATACCTTAATAATTAATAAAAGAAAAAGAACCATGAAAACACAAACACAACTGACGGAGCATTTCACGCTCCAAGAAATGATGGCCTCGGGTACGGCCATCCGACTGGGACTGAAAAACGAACCTGGCGAGAAAGAGGTGGAAGCGCTGAGGCATCTGTGCGAGGAGGTGCTGGAACCACTGAGACAACAATTCGGACGCATCATCATAGCGAGCGGCTATCGCTGTGAGGCGCTGAACAAAGCGGTGGGCGGCGTCAAGAACTCACAACACATGCGGGGCGAGGCGGCCGACATTCACTGCGGCTCGCAACAGACAGCACAGCGCTACTACCTCTTTATCAGCAAACACCTGGTGTTCGACCAGCTGCTGCTGGAACGACGACTGAGCAATGGCTGTTGCTGGATACACGTGAGCTACATCTTCCAGCCGGGGCGGAGGGCCAACCGACAGATGGTCAAGGAGCTGAATGTATAAAAAAAAAGAAAAGACCGTGTGCAGAGGCACACAACATTGATAACACAACAAATTTTTTATTAACCATTTAAAACACACAAACAATTATGAAACTGTTTTTTAAGAAGTATGTTAACGAAGTGAAGAATTCTAAGATGTTCGGTAAGTGGTATGCCCGCGTGGCCATCACCGAGACCGTGGGTATCGAGGAGATTGCCTTGAAGATGCAGGACAACTGTACGGTGAAGCGTGCCGACATCCTGGCGGTGCTGAGCGAGCTGGGTCCCACCGTGCGCGACCTGCTTCAGGACTCAAAGCGCGT
This sequence comes from Prevotella sp., assembly GCA_024695815.1. GTDB lineage: Bacteria > Bacteroidota > Bacteroidia > Bacteroidales > Bacteroidaceae > Prevotella. The sequence goes on along the minus strand of JAILHK010000008.1, from coordinate 42,839 downwards.
GAAGCTGCCCTATCTGGGTGCGTTTAAGTTGGCCATCAGCACTATTGGTGCCGAGAGTGCCGAAGCGTTCACTACGAACAATGTGAAGAGCGTAAGGGTGGCTTTCCAGCCCGAGACCCGTATCTCGGCCGACAAGCACCATGTGAAGGAGCTGACCAGTGGCTGCCGACTGATGGAGCTGCCCGAGTATGGTCATGCAAAGAGCGAGGATGCTGAGAATGAGGATTGATCTGGAGGTAAGAACGAATAAAAAGTGTAGATGATGAAGAAGATGGATATTTGGAAGTTTATACTTCAGACCACCATTGCCGTGCTGACGGCTATTGCCACCTCGCTGGGTGTGATATCGTGTGTGGCTGCATAGCGGCGCGCCACCAACCTGCCAACCTGGATCATGATGATGGTCCAGGTTTTTTTGTGTTTTGGGGCGTCCCGGAGGTGTTTTGGGTGCATGATCGGTGGCTTGGAAATTTGATGTAAATCAATAATAATTCAAGTATAATGGCCGATAATTCTAAAAATTTACTTACCTTTGTGCCCGATTATATATTGTGAGCTGTCCTTAGTTTCATTAAAGTCATTATCATGCTTGATGGTAATCTATAGACACATAGCTCAATTCAATTCAAACCTAATTAACAAAAAAATGAGATCAATCAACATCCTTGGAACAACTTTCAAGAAAAGAGTAATTTTTATGGCTATGATGACTCTTATGGGGGCTTTTGCTGTGAAAGCCAGCACACCACGAGCAGAGTATCCGCGTCCGCAATTTGAGCGCAGTCAGTGGTTGAACCTGAACGGCACATGGACCTACACCTTCGACTTCGGAAAGTCGGGCGATGCGCGCGACTTCCGCAACAGTAAGGGTTTCGACGACAAGATCCTGGTTCCCTTCTGTCCTGAGAGTAAGCTCAGCGGCGTAGAGCACACGGACTTCATCAACTGCATGTGGTATCAGCGCACCATCAGCGTGCCTGCAGCATGGGCTGGCAAGAAGATTCTGCTGCACTTTGGTGCCGTGGACTATGAGGCTACGATATATATTAATGGTAAAGAGGTGATGCAGCACTTCGGCACGGGAAGCAGTTTCGAGATGGACATCACGAAATATGTGCCTGCCGGCCAGAGCGCTAACTTGGTTGTGCGCGTTGTGGACAACCTGCGCAGCGGCATGCAGCCTGGCGGCAAACAGTGCTGGAACTACTACTCTGGCGGTTGCGACTACACCCGCACAACGGGTATCTGGCAGACCGTATGGTTGGAGCCCGTGAGTGCGCAGGGACTGAAGAATGTGTTTGCCATTCCCGATATCGACCAGCAGCAGCTGGTGGTACGTCCGGAGTTCTATGGCGAGGCTAACGGCAACACGCTGACCGTGCAGGTGCTGGACGGCAAGAAGGTGGTTGCCACCAAGACAGCCAATGCCGTGAACGGCAGCAACCTGGTGCTGAGCATTAAGAAGCCCAAGCTGTGGAGCCCTGAGAGTCCTTTCCTCTACGACGTGAAGTACATCGTGAAGGATGCTGCCGGTAAGGTGATTGATGAGGTCAGCTCGTATGCCGGTATGCGTAAGATCCACTGTGCCGATGGCTACTTCTATCTGAACAACAAGCCTTACTTCCAGCGTCTGGTGCTGGATCAGGGCTACTATCCCGACGGCATCTGGACAGCTCCTACTGATGAGGCTCTCAAGCACGACATCGAGATGAGTAAGGCCGTTGGCTTCAACGGTGCCCGTCTGCACCAGAAAGCCTTCGAGGAGCGCTACTACTACTGGGCCGACAAGCTGGGTTACATCTGCTGGGGTGAGCAGGCATCGTGGGGCACCAACGTCAACAACCAGGAGGCAACAGGAAACTTCCTGCGTGAGTGGACCGACCTCGTGGTGCGCGACCGCAACCATCCATGTATCGTGACCTGGACACCCCTTAACGAGACCTGGGGAGCACAGGCCGGCACCTATGTTCGTTTTGTGCAGGACCTGTATAACCAGACAAAGGCCATCGACCCCACACGTCCTGTGAACGATGCCAGTGGCGACGGTCATGTGAAGACCGACATCTGGAGCGTTCATGACTACACACGCGAATACGACAAGCTGGTGGAGAACCACACCTTCAGAAATGGCGCTCCCCACTATCGCAACATGGCTGGCAAGGACTATTTGGCAGAATGGGAAGGTCAGCCTTATATGATCGACGAGTTTGGCGGACTGGGCTGGATTCCCAAGGCTGAGCGCAGCAACTCATGGGGCTACGGCGCTCAGATTGAGACCGAGGACGAGTTCTTCGAGATTCTGGAAAAGGAGATTGATGCCATCAAGGCATGTAAGAACGTGGTTGGATTCTGCTATACGCAAATCACCGACGTGGAGCAGGAGAAGAACGGCGTTTACTACTACGACCGTCGTCCTAAGTTTGATGCAGCCAAGTGGAAGGCTATCTTCGAGAAGATTCCCAGCATCATAGAGAAGTAATAAGACAGATTTCTGGTAAAAACAAAAAGCTTTCCGCCGTACTTGTGGGCGGGAAGCTTTTTGTTTTTACAGATGAATGACGAACGGTCCCGTTGAATGTTAAAAATCAATAAGAATACGGGACGATAGTAGGGGTTGTCTGTGGTTTAAGCTACTTTTGTATGAAAAGTTAGTGAAAACTATATATTGCTGATGAGACTGAAAATCATTCGCCTTTTATATCTGTTGCTGTGCCTGTATGGTGGCATGGCAACTGCTGCAGAATATCAGTTCAGACATTACGATACCAACAACGGGCTGTCGCAGAACTCGGTGATGTCTATTGTTCAGGACAACATGGGTTTTATGTGGTTTGGCACCAACGACGGCATGAACCGTTTTGACGGGCGTTCGTTTAAGGTTTATCATAAAGGCAACGGTGCCAACCAGTTGGGCAGCGACCGTATCGGTGTGATGTACGAGGCACCTAACCACGAGTTGTGGGTGGGTACGGATCATGGGGTTTATATCTATTCGCCAACGACCGACTCTTTCCGTCGTTTCTCGACCAAGACGGCGGCGGGCGAAAGCATAGAGCGCCAGGTCAACGTGATCACGGGCGATGCACAACGGGTGCTGATAGGGTGTAACAACGAGGGTGTTTATATCTACGACCTGCAGAAAGGCAAGCTGCAACACCATAAGCTTGAGGGCTATCCGGCGGTGTCGAGTCTGTATATGGACAGCGACCATACCATCTGGATAGGCTTCTATGAGAGTGGCCTCTCGTTTACACGCAATCTGTTTAAGACGATAGTGAGCTTCACGGGGGCTAATGGACGTAATATCATGGAGCACCAGACGATCATGGGGATGACCTCTACTGAGCAGGGACGTTTCTTTATCTGCTCGTCGGCATCGGGACTGTCTGAACTGAACATCCCCGAGAAGCAGCTGAAACCACTCATCTCTTCTCTTGACGGAAAGGAACTTTATGCCAGAGACCTTATCAAGAGCGATGACCAACTGCTCATGGCTACAGAGAGTGGGCTGTTTGCCTACAATATGAGCAGCAACACTTATACGCACTATAAATATGAAGCCACCAATCCTTTCTCTCTGTCGGACAACTCGTTGCAGAAGGTGTTCAGAGACAAGGATGGAGGTATCTGGGTGGGTTCTTATTTCGGTGGCGTGTGCTATGCACCGCGTATGGCGTATGCTTTCAACAACTATATGCCGCGCGTCGATGTGGCAGGCTCACTGCATGGCAGGCGTGTGGGACAAATGGTTGAGGCTGCCAACGGACATATCTTGGTGGCAACTGAGGATGGCGGACTGAACAGTCTGGACCCCACGACGGGACGGTTTGAACACCTGTCTGCCAGTGTGGCATTCCCTAATGTGCAAAGTCTGTGTCTGGTGGGCAATGAACTGTGGGCAGGAACACTGAACAACGGCCTAAAGGTGATGGATGCTGCCACAGGACGATTGTTGCGCAGCTATGAATCGAGCATCGAAGAGGGACAGTTGCACGACAACTTCATATTGACACTTGAAAAGTCAAGGCAGAGCAATGTTGTATATGTAGGTACGCTGGGCGGCGTGTATTGCTATGATCCGGTGCTGAACAGGTTTAATCACCTCAAGGAACTGCCGCAGCAAATCGTGAAAGACATCATGGAGGACAGCAAGCATAATCTGTGGGTGGCTATCTATGACTGTGGCGTCTTTGTGCGGGCAGCAGGCAGCAAGCAGTGGCGACAGTTCCGTGAGGCTGATGGCACGTTGGCAAGCAATAACGTGTTGGGGCTCTACGAAACATCACATGGAGATATATGGGTATATACAGATTGCAATGGTGCCAGCTTATATAACGAGAAAAAGCGTTGTTTTGAGCATGTACCCATACCCAGTTTCTGCTCGCAGCGTGTGGTGCAGAGCATGGTGGAAGACGGATTAGGACAGTTGTGGCTGACAACCAACGAGGGATTGATGTGCTACAATCCTGACGACCGTTCTACCCGCATCTATTCCACCGCTAACGGTCTGCTGGATAACGATTTCAGCAGCAACTCTTCGCTGTGCAGCTCTAAGGGACAAATCTATCTGGGATGCCAGTCGGGCTTGGTGGCCTTCTCGCCCGAGAGTTTTTTGGGGGTTTCTTCGGCCCCGGTCATCATTGCCACAGAGCTGATGTTGCAGGGAAGTGTGGTGGACAACTTTACGCCAGAGTCTCCGCTGACAGAGAGCATCACGGTGACGCGCGAGCTGACCCTGAACCACGATCAGAATGCGTTCTCGCTGAAGATATCGGTGCTGTCGTACCGCGATGCGCAGATGCGACAGATAGCCTATTACCTGGAGGGCTTCGACCATGAATGGCAAAACCTGTATAGCGACAACTATATCAGATATACCAACCTGCCGCCAGGCAGTTATGTGCTGCACGTGCAAGACATGTCGAACATCGGTAAGACGGCCGAGCCCTATACGTTGCGCATCACCGTGCTGCGCCCCTGGTATCAGCGCTGGTGGGCATGGCTGCTCTACCTGTTGCTGATGACGGGTGTAGGACTGCTGGTCTATCGCTATCTAAAAGAGCGCTCGCGCATGAATAGGCAACTGGCCATGGAGAAATTTGAGCACGAGAAACAGCAGGAGCTATACCAGAGCAAGATCAGCTTCTTCACCAATGTGGCTCATGAGATACGTACGCCGCTGACACTGATAAAGGGGCCACTGACGGATATACTGCAGAAAGATATCCATGATGATGAAGACCGCGAGAATCTGAACATCATGGACCAGAACGTGACGCGATTGCTGGATCTGACCAACCAGTTGTTGGACTTCCGTAAGATTGAACGCGACGGACTGCGACTGAACTTCCAGCATTGTAACATCGGACAAATCGTGAATGATGTGTATAAGCGCTTCGGACCACTGATGCAGCAGCGTGGCATTGAGGGAAACATCGTGCTGCCTGAAACACCACTGATGGCATGGGTGGACCGTGAAGCGCTGACCAAGATCGTGAGCAACTTGCTGACCAACGCCACGAAGTACTGTGAGCATCAAGTCAGCGTGGAGGTGAAAGCCAGCGAAGAACAGGTGGAGATCATCACACGCAATGACGGACGGCTGATCGATGCTCAGCTGCGACAACAGATCTTCAAGCCGTTCTATCGTGCAGACAATGCCGAGGCCAAGACGGGAACAGGCATTGGTCTGGCATTGGCTCGCTCTTTGGCCGAGTTGCACGGAGGCAACCTGGAGATCATAGACGATGCCGCACTCAACGTGTTTCGGCTGCTGCTGCCCATAGAGCAACAAGACCATGTGATGAGGCTGGACGAAGAAGTGGTTGTCACTGATACGGAAACAGAAGAAACGGACGAGCAGCCCGAGCGCGATCAACTGCCAACAGTACTGATTGTTGAGGATAATGCAGCCTTGCTGGCTCATGAGAAGAACCACCTGCAACGCCATTATCGTGTGCTGACAGCCATCAATGGCGAACAGGCACTGAAGGTGCTGACCGATAGTGACGTGGACATCATCGTGTCGGATGTGATGATGGAACCTATGGATGGCTTCGAACTGTGCCAGCACGTAAAAAGCGACGTGAACTTCAGTCATATACCCGTGATTCTGCTGACGGCCCTGACACTGGACTCAGCAAAGATACAAGGTATGGAGAGTGGTGCTGACAGCTACATAGAGAAACCGTTCTCAATGGACTACCTGCTCAGTGTGATTCAGAACCTGCTCCGTTCGCGACAAAGCATCAAGCAGGCTTATGCCACTTCGCCATTCCTGCAACAAGACACGGTGTCGATATCGAAGGCCGACGAAGAGTTTATGAAACGACTGGAGAAGGTGATGACTGCCAACATGACGAATAATGATTTCGACATAAATGCGCTGGCCAGTGAGATGTGTATGAGTCGCACGAACTTAAACAGGAAAATGCGTGGCTTGTTTAACCTTACACCCAATAATTATATTAAGGTGGAACGACTGAAACGGGCAGCGCTGTTGCTCAAACAAGGCGAGACAAAGATCAATGAGGTGTGCTACATGGTGGGATTCAGTTCGCCCAGCTACTTCACACAGTGCTTCCAAAAACAGTTTGGAATGTTGCCAAAGGAGTTCGTCAATCAGAAAAATGTGCAGGAATAGTGCTTTTGGTTCGTTTTTAATGCTTTTGTGTTCTTTTTTGATAGCCCAAAATAGAAATAGTACGTACTTTTGCAGCGTGTTCAATTTACCAATTTATTTAGTAACCTAAAAACAAAAACGTTATGCAAAAAGTTTACTTTTCAAGTGTACGCAGAATGGTAGCCGCAATGGCTCTCTGCGTGGTGGCTATGAGTGCACAGGCTACTCCCTACAAAAACATTCATGTGCAGCTAGTGGCTAACGAGACAGGACGCGGTGTGGTCTATATGAAAACAGAAGACCCATCCAACCAGCAGACTCGAAAGGCTGAGTCGATCACGCTGAAGGCTACCATTGGAGAAAATGGTAACGACCTGACACGCGAAGACGGTGACCCTTTGCGTGGATTCTATCAGGTGGGACTTTTCGGAGAACCAGAGGATGGCTACGTGCTGGCTGGCTTCAGTCTTGTGAAGAAGGCAGACAACGAGTACACACAGGCCGACCTGCTTGTGGCCCCCACAAGCGATAGTAATGGATGGACAGACCCTTACGTTGCCGATGGTGGACTGGTGTTCAATGCTAACTGTCCGCGTGATGTCGATGCCAAAGCGGATGACTTCCAAGGTGATGATGCCGCTGATCAGGCTCGTGAGGCTGCGCGAGCCAAGGATAACTGGAACGTAGAGCCAGACCATGTGATCTATGCGGTGTTCTTGCCAGAGGGCACTGTGCTGCCTGAGGGTGGTGACAATCCTGACAAGATCAACAACGTGGTGCGTCAGACTTCTAAGGCGCAGGTATTCACGCTCAGTGGTCAGAAAGTCAGCGCCATGCGCAAAGGTATCTATATTGTCAATGGAAAGAAGATCATAAGATAAATGTTTTTAAGGAAGGTTTTTATTCGGCTCATCGTTGTGGCAACGGTCTTATGGCTGTTGCCCGCGATGGGCTTTTCTCAAACCGACGAGGATGGGCTGGCCACTGATATCAAGACATCGCTACTCAGTGTGGCTCCCGGCTATACCATCTATACGGCACATGGTCATTGCGCCTTGCGTCTGCAATGTCCGTCGGCAGGATTAGATCTTTCTTTCACTTATGGACTCGATGATACGGCAGGTAATCGGCTGGCATTCTTTACCGGTGATGCCATGGGGGAATACTCTGTTGCGCATACCAGTGATTATCTGCAAGACTACATCAACGAGGGGCGACAGGTGGTGGAGTATGAGTTGAACCTCAGTCTGCAACAGAAGAGACGACTGTGGGAACTGCTTGATAACGAGCTGGCACGTGGCGCCTTTCGTCAATATAACTACCTGACAACCAATTGCGCCAGCATGTGCGCTTATGCCGTGACCAGTGCATTGCAGAACGATACAAAGCTGGTGTATGATTCTATCTCGCCGATACTGAATGGTACCTATCGCAACTTTGTGCATCACATCTCTAAAGACCGCCCATGGGTGGACTTCTTTTGGAACACTCTCTTGGGGGCCGAGGGCGACAAAGTGGGACAAAAAGGGCAAAAGTATTCGCCATCGCTACTCGTGGAGACATGGCAGCATGCGTCTGTTGTGGATGCGATGGGCAGCCGACGCCCGTTGCTGTTAGAGAACAACGGGCATGTGCTGATAGCTGGCAATGACGGTCATGACACAGGGTGGTTTACGCCGACCCGGTGTTTCATCATCGTGCTGCTATTGATGGTGGCGCTCACCATAGCCGAGCAAAAAGGACGTTTGCGCAAACTGACAATAGCAGTCGATGGGTTACTGCTACTGTTGCAGGCGGTGATAGGACTGGCCTTGTGCTACACCACATTCTGTTCTTCGCTTGACGGAACATCGGGTAATTGGTATGTGTTGGTGTTCAACCCGTTGCCGTTATTGTTATGGCTCGTTCTTCACCAGTGGTCGGGATTCCGTCACTTGGTATTAGGCTATTTCTTATTATTGATTGTATTCATATTGCTCACGCCTTTTGTTTCTCAGATTGACACTTCCCATGGTTTAGTCGTCATGATACTGGCAGTAAGATGTCTGTCGAATGCTAAGAGGAAGAAGGCTGTTAACGGATAATTAACTATGATGACACGGCTATTAAAAATCTTTTTGTGTTCTACGTTTGTTTTGACTGTTGAGGCGCAGCCCAGAAACTTCTTTGTAGATGGCTTTCATGGCGGACTTTACGGTCACTATCCTCTGGACACCTACACGCAGTTTATGGTAGATCAGTTAGAACGGCATCCCGACTGGCGTATTGGTTTAGAGATAGAACCCGAGACATGGGACACCGTGGCGGTGCGCACTCCCGAAGCCTACCGTCTGTTTCAGAAGAAAATGTTGAGTTCGCAGGTTGAGGTGACCAATCCTACCTATGCGCAGCCCTATCTATATAATATAAATGGTGAGAGCATCATTCGCCAGTTTCAGTATGGCATGCAGAAGTTGCGCAGCCATTTTCCCGGTATCACGTTTAATACCTACAGCAGTGAAGAGCCTTGTTTCACAAGTCAGTTGCCACAGCTGTTGAGACTGTTGGGCTTTAAGTATATGGTGCTGAAGTGTCCCGACACCTGTTGGGGTGGTTATACGGAAGCACATGGCGGTCAGCTGGTGAATCTTGTGGGCCCAGACGGTAGCAAGATGATAGCTGTGCCACGCTATGCCTGCGAGAAACTGCAGGAAGGGTCGGTGTGGCAGACCATTGGTTGGACTAATTCTGACGAATATATCCAAATATGTGAGAAGGCTGGCATCCAGAATCCTGTGGGCATGTGCTATCAGGATGCCGGTTGGAACTATGGCCCCTGGTTGCGTGACCGTAAGGGACAGACGCAGTATGTGAGATGGACGGACTATATAGACTGCTATACGCAAAAGAAGAACGTGGAGGAATGGCGCTGGTCGCAGGAGGACATACACCCAGGACTGATGTGGGGCTCGCAGGTGATGCAGCGCATTGGCCGACAGGTGCGACAGGCCGAGAACCTGTTGGTGCAGGCCGAGAAACTCGGTGTGCTGACGGGGCATCGTATGGACCAGTGGCAGATGGACGAGGCATGGCGCACGCTGATGTTGGCGCAGCATCACGACTCGTGGATTGTGCCTTACAACAAGTTGAAGGACTACGGCACGTGGGCAGATGCTATCCGCATGTGGACCGACAGCAGTGTGGCGACGGCACGCAAGATGATGAGCGACGCTATTGCCGTTGGAAAGCAAGGTGGCCCGTATGTGACGTTCTATAACACCACGGCGCACCGCCGACAGGAGGTGACAACGACGGCCGATGGACGACTGCTGTGGGTCGATGTGCCAGCCTTCGGACAGACAACGTGCCGTGTGGATACTGCCGTGGCAGCGCAGGCTCGTGAGGACAGATGGCAGGGCGAGACAACGGCAGTCCTGGAAAATGACCAGTATCGGTTGACGTTCGATTTGAAACGAGGCGGCATCGTCAGTAGCTGGATAGACAAACAACAAGGTGGCAGGGAACTGGTTGACCAACGGAGCACGTCGCATTTTGGCGAGTTGAAAGGCTATTTCAATCAGCACGGCGGTATGCGCTCATCAACAGAGAATGTAGCCACGGCCACCTGTTTGGCAGACCACCCGTTGAAACAGCAGATACGCATAGACGGCTATGTGGCAGGGGTGCCTTTCTCGCATACCATCACACTGACACAGGGACAGCGGCGCGTGGACTGTCAGTTGACTATACACTGGACGGAAGATACCTCTGTGGGTGATCCCTTCCGCTATCGCAGTAATGCCAACCGCACGCCTTACTATGACACGCGCTACATGTTACGAATGCTCTTCCCTGTGGCGCTGCAACAGCCTCGGTTGAGTAAGGATGCACCTTTCGACGTCTGCGAGAGTCGGCTTGATGACACGTTCTACAACCGTTGGGACAGTATCAAGCACAACGTGGTGCTGAACTGGGTGGACCTCAGCGAAGGACGGAAAGGACAGGGTTTTGCATTGTTGTCGGACCATACCACCAGCTACTCTTACGGTGCCGACGAACCGCTGGCACTGACTGTGCAGTATGCTGGCGACGGACTATGGTGGCGCCGCTATCCAATCAATGGTGCTACGGAGATGAACTATGCCTTGGTTCCGCATCAGGGACGATGGGACCAGGCACAGCTGCAGGATATGGTGGACGACTGGCACAACCCGCTGGTGGCCTCGGGCTGTCATGCACAGCAGTACCCCACACGCCAGTTGCTCGCAGCCACCTGTCAGCTGAGCGCTGCCATGATGCAAGACGATGGTGCCATGATACTGCGACTTTTCAATGCCGACGGCAAAGGCGGACGTGAACAGCTGAGGCTGGGCTTCCCCGTGAAGGATGTTGTGGAGGTGGACCTGAACGGAGAGCCATTAGCACACCATCGACCAGATGCGAAGGGCACCATCAGCATGAAGATGCCTCGTTTTGCCATTAAGACACTGAAAATATATCCGGAAAGATAATCCATATAAAAAAAGTTATGTACACACGAAAATATTTATCACATTGGACTCTGATGTCTATTGTGGGAAGCTTGCTATGCTTGACTGACATCAACGCTCAAACCCCTGCGGATGCAGTGAACCCCTTTATCGGCGCATCGACGAATGTGGATGCTGCAGGTGCCTATCATGGACTGGGAAAGACCTTTCCCGGTGCAACGACACCCTACGGACTGGTACAGGTGAGTCCGCAGACCATCACGGGGGGTGACAACGGCTCGGGCTATAGTTATGAACACAAGACGATAGAGGGTTTTGCCATGACGCAGATGAGCGGAATAGGCTGGAACGGAGATCTGGGCAACTTCCTCGTGATGCCTACGACGGGACCGATGAAGACCATTGCCGGCATTGAGGGAAAACGACCGGGATGGCGCTCGCGTCAGGATAAATCGAAAGAGGTGGCTCGCGCTGGCTACTATGCAGCCGTGCTGACAGACTATGACATTCGTGTGGAGACCTCTGTCACACCTCATGGTGGTGTTCTGAGGATGACATTCCCAAAGAACGACCAGTCGCGCATTCAGATAGACTTGGCACGAAGAGTGGGTGGCACGGCCGAGGAGGAATATGTGAAGGTGATAGACGAGCACACCATTGAGGGATGGATGCGATGCACGCCCGACGGTGGCGGATGGGGCGACGGTGAAGGCAAGGGCCTATACACGATATACTTCCATGCAGAGCTGTCGAGACCGATGACAGACTATGGCTTCTGGTCGGCAGCGATAGCCGACGGCATGAGTCGTCATAATGAGGATGTGGTGAGCAACGCGTATCTGGACGTGGTGGAGAAGGCTGAGATTATTCGTGGTCAGCAGTCGTTGCAGGGCCGCCATATTGGTTTCTTTACGCAGTTTGCCACCGAACCCAACGACCAGGTGGAGCTGAAGGTGGGCATCTCGTTTGTGGACCAGGAGGGAGCACGCAAGAACTTCGAGGCAGAACTTCGAGATAAGGACTTTGAGGCTGTGCGTCATGCCGCCAAGGCACTGTGGAACAGGGAACTGAGTAGAATAGAGGTGGAAGGCGGTACGGATGATGAGAGAACGGTTTTCTACACGGCTCTCTATCACACGATGATAGACCCCCGCATCTATACCGACGTGGATGGGCGCTATGTGGGAGGCGACTACCAGATACACCAGAGCGACGGCACGTTTACCAAGCGCACCATCTTCAGTGGATGGGATGTGTTTCGTTCGCAGATGCCATTGCAGACGATTATCAACCCGACGCTGGTGAATGATATGCTGGGCTCGCTGATTTCTCTGGCCCAGCAGAGTGGCAAGGGGTATTATGAGCGCTGGGAGTTCCTGAACAGCTACTCGGGATGTATGCTTGGCAACCCAGCCATCTCGGTGCTGGCCGATGCTTATGCTAAAGGGATTCGTGGCTATGACATAGAGAAGGCTTATCAGTATGCCAAGAACTCGTCGGCCAGGTTTGGCAATGACAAACTGGGATATACGCCCGGCACACTCGGACTGTCGCACACGCTGGAATATGCCTATACGGACTGGTGTGTGGCTCAGTTGGCTAAGGCCCTGGGGAAGAAAGCCGATGAAAAGGAATACTTGAAGAAGAGTCAGGCCTACAGACTGATGTTTGACAAAGAGAAGGGGTGGTTTCGTCCGCGCAACGAAGACGGCACGTGGGTGGAATGGCCCGAACAGGGACGCCTGCAGGAATGGTATGGCGCCATGGAGAGCAACGCCCTGCAACAGGGATGGTTCGTGCCTCACGATGTGAAGGGAATGGTTGGACTGATGGGTGGCAGAAAGGCTGTGCTGAGAGATTTGAAATGGATGTTTGAACAGACGCCCGAGGATATGTTCTGGAACGTGTACTACAACCATGCCAACGAACCTGTGCAATTCGTGCCTTTTCTGTTCAACCAGTTGGGTGCTCCCTCATTGACGCAGTACTGGACACGCTATATCTGTGCGCACGCCTATAAAAACAAGGTGGAGGGACTCTGCGGTAATGAGGATGTGGGACAGATGTCGGCATGGTATGTGCTGACGGCAGCAGGTATTCATCAGGCATGTCCTGGCAATACGCGTTTTGAGATCACATCGCCCGTATTCTCGAAGGTGACGTTCCACCTGCCTAACGGCAAGTCTTTTCGTATCGAGGCAAAGGATAATGCAGAGGACCATGTCTATATTCAACAGATGACCCTGAACGGCAAAGCCCATAAGCAGTGTTTTATTGATTTCAAGGACATCATGCAGGGTGGGGTGCTGGAAATGCAGATGAGTAATAAAGCAAGTAAGTAATCGTGATGAAGATAAGTAATATAATGATGGCGCTGGCATGTGGACTGACAAGCAGTCTTTCTATGGAGGCGCAGGTGCGTGTGGTATCGCTGGACTCTGACGATAAGCAGGTGGTGTGGCATGTGGCTCCGCAAGACCAGGTGAAGGTAAAGGGCCAGGAGGTGTCGTTGTCGGGATTTAACTTTGACGATGCTGTCGTGGCAGCGGTACCGGGTGTGGTGTTTGCCGACTATGTGACTGCGGGCAGAGAGGAGAACCCTGATGTGGCCGACAATATCTATCGTGTTGACGAGAGGAAATACAGTAAACCTTATTGGTATCGTACGGAGATCAACGGCACGGCCATAGAGAACGGACAACGCGTGTGGTTGTGTTTTGACAACACGAACCGTTATGCTGATTTCTATTTCAATGGTCATAAGATATCGGGCACGGCGGAATCGACTAAGGATGTCAGCGGACACATGCTTCGCTCGCGATTTGACGTGACACCTTACTATAAGATGAATGGCAAGAATGCCATTGCTGTCCTTGTTTACGATGCCGACCAGAAGAAGACACGCAAAGAGGAAGGACCTTACGGCGTGGCCTGTAGCCCCAGTTATCTGGCTGCGGCCGGTTGGGACTGGATGCCTTATGTGCCAGGCAGACTGGCTGGCATCACAGGACATGCGAGGATAGAGATAACGGGCGATGTGGTGATGAGAGACCCTTGGGTGCGTTCTTTCCTGCCTTCGCTCCAACAGGCAGAGCTTTCGGTGATGAGCGAACTGAGAAATCTGTCTGCAGAGAAAAAGAAGGTGGTGTTGGAAGGTGTCATTCAGCCAGGGAATATTCGTTTCGAGAGGACGATAGAGATAAATGGCGGCGAGACGCGTAAGTTGCAGATAGACCATCATGATGTGGAGGCGCTGCTGGTCAGAAAGCCGAAGTTGTGGTGGCCCAATGGTTATGGCGATCCGAATCTATACACCTGTCAGTTGCGAACGGTGGTTGATGGTCAGCCGACAGATGTGCGCAGGGTTCGTTTTGGTATCAAGAAATATGAGTATCGTATAGAGAAGAACGCCGTGAACATGCCGGTGCTGACGTTTTATGTAAACGGCCAGCGCGTCTTTGTGAAAGGTGGTAATTGGGGCATGAGCGAGTATCTGCTCAGAATGCACGGAGCGCAGTATGAGTTGCCCATCCGGTTGCATCGGGAGATGAACTATAACATGATACGTCTGTGGACAGGATGCGTTACGGATGATGAGTTCTATGATTACTGTGACGAGTATGGTATCATGGTGTGGAACGACTTCTGGCTCTATGTGGCGTGGAACGATGTGGCCGAGCATGAGGCTTTCAAGGTGAATGCACGCGACAAGGTGCGCCGACTGCGCAACCATCCTAGTATAGCTCTCTGGTGTGGAGCCAACGAGACGCATCCCGTGGCGGACATTGACCAGGCGCTACGCATGATTGTGATGGAAGAGGATGCAAATGATCGCCTTTATACCAGTTGTTCAAACCAGGATGCAAAATCGGGTAGTGGCTGGTGGAAGGACATGCCGCCTCGCCATCATTTCGAGACATCGGCATCGAACCTGGCATTCAACACGCCCAGCTATCCTTATGGCTACGACTATGGCTACGGGTGTCGTTCGGAGATAGGCATGGCTACATTCCCTACCTTTGAGTCTGTCCGTGAGTTTATTCCTAAAAAAGACTGGTGGCCGCTGCCTACTGATGAACAGTTGGAGAAAGACGATGACACGATGTGGAACAAACACTTCTTTGGTAAGGAGGCTTGGAACGGCGGACCAATTGACTATAAGAAGTCGGTGAACGAACGCTATGGCGCATCAGAATCGCTCGAGGCTTTCTGCGAGAAGGCGCAGTTGATAAACCTGGAAGACATGAAGGGCATGTATGAAGCCTGGAACGATAAAATGTGGAACGACGCCTCGGCTCTGTTGATATGGATGAGCCATCCAGCCTATCCTTCGTTTGTGTGGCAGACATATGATTACTATTATGACCCTACGGGCTGCTACTGGGGGGCAAAGCAGGCATGCGAACCTCTTCATGTGCAGTGGAACTGTCTGACGAACAGCGTGAAGGTGATAAACGCTTCGAGTCAGCCATTGCGGGATGTGGTGGTCACGGCACGTATCTATGATATCAACGGACGTGAAGTGACGGCATTGACTACCACCAGGAGTGTGCCTCTTGTTGAGGCTTCTAACATCAAGGAGGCTTTTGTGCTGGACTTCGCTGATGAGGAGCTCTCGCCTCTGCACTTCATTCAATTGGAGATGACCAATCAGGGGCAGGTGCTATCACGTAACTTCTATTGGCGTAATGGGGAGAAGGAGCTTGACTATCGTGCTCTTCTCACACTGCCTGAGGCAAAGCTGAAGGTCGTTGCGGATCAGCCCGTGGTGACGGAGAGGTCGGGATATGCCGCATTAAACATCACACTTACCAACACTGGTAGGTCGGTGGCTTTTGCTAACCGGTTACGCGTGGTGAACAGCAAGACCGGCAAGCGTGTGCTGCCTGCCATTATGAGCGACGGCTATGTGACGTTGATGCCTGGCGAGCAGCGCACACTTCGTGTAGAGGTACCCAACGAGAAGATGACCGACGGACTGAACATTCTACTGAAACAATTTAATCAAAAGGAGCGCGTGTGCGCTAAGGTGAAATACAAAAACAAACAATGAAAAACTATCTATTATTATTTGCAGTCTTTATGACACAGGTTGCTGCTGCCGACGTCATAGAACTGCGCTGCGAAGGATTGAAAGATCCTCTCGGCATCGACACTACAACGCCGCACTTCAGCTGGCAAAACACACTGACACACCGAGGACAGCGACAGACAGCCTATGAAATAGAGGTGGCAAAGGATAGCTTTGCTCTGAGTAAAGGGCAACTTCTCTTGTGGGAAAGTGGTCGTATGGAATCGGACAACCAGGTGATGGTGGCCTATGGGGGACCAGTCTTACAGCCGCGACAGCTCTGCTACTGGCGTGTACGCACATGGGATGAGAAAGGGCGTTGCTCTTCTTGGAGCCGTATAGCACGTTTTGCTGTTGGTGCTCTTGATGGCATGAAAGGACAATATGTCACAGCTGCGTCGGGTCAACAGATAGCGCCTACGTGTAAGGTAAGAAGCGCTTTTGTCGTTAACGATGTGGAAAAACCTGTTTTTGCCTATGTCAACTCTTTAGGTTACCATGAGCTTTATGTGAACGGTCAGCGGGTAGGTCGTCAGGTTCTTCAGCCGGCCATGTCTCAATTGGACAGGCACTCGCTGGTGGTGACCTACGATATCACGCCTTATCTGCATAAAGGCAACAACGAGATGATGCTGTGGATAGGACAAGGGTGGAACAGGGCCATCACTTTCCATACGTCATACGAAGGTCCGCTGGTCAAGGCTGAGGTGTCGCAGCTAATGAATGACCACTGGCAGACGTTGCTGCAGACCAATGGCTCTTGGCAGGCAACGGCATCGCCCTATAGCTATACTGGCAGTTGGTTTCCTCTGCAGTTTGGCGGGGAGCGTTATGATGCTAATGTTGTTGACACGTGGAGCCAGGCAACGGAATTCAATGTGGGAAACATGCGCGCCACACCACAACTCTTCGAGGGTAATGAGATAACCGACAGACTGCTGCCTAAGACCATCAGTCGTCTGGCTGACGGCTCTCTTCTGATAGACTTCGGACGTGTGATAACGGGATGGCTCACGGTGGATTTTGAACATCTGAAGCACAAGGAAGAGGTACAGATTGACTATACCGACTACATCCCCCGAGGCGCTTCCTTCACCAAGCAGGCGAATAGTGATAATGGCGATGTGTATGTTGCATCGGGCAGCACGCAGACAGAGCATTTCGAGAATAAGTTTCATCTTCATGCCTTCCGCTATGTGAAGGTCAGTACGCAGCAGGTGAAGCGCATAGAGGCACTGCAGATTAGTGCTTTACCGAAAGAGGGCTGCGAGGTGTCGGCGTTTGCTTGTTCTGACCAGCGCCTTAATGCCGTTCACAACATGATTCACTACACGATGCAGTGCCTCACCATGTCGGGCTATATGGTGGACTGTCCGCATTTGGAGCGCATGGGCTATGGTGGCGACGGCAATTCCTCGACCATGACCTTGCAGACGATGTATAACGTGGCGCCAACCTACATGAACTGGCTCTCGGCATGGGAAGACGTGATGGACGAGGACGGTTCTTTGCCGCATGTGGCACCAGCTGGTGGCGGTGGCGGCGGTCCCTACTGGTGTGGCTTCATGGTGAAGGCTCCTTGGCGCTCTTATCTGAACTATGGCGACATACGATTTGTAGAACGCTACTACCCCTTGATGAAGCGATGGATGTCGTATGTCGAGAAGTATATGGTTGACGGACTGTTGCAGCCTTGGCCAGACACCCAGAACCGTGTGTGGTTTCTTGGTGACTGGTTGGCACCAGATGGTGTTGATGTGGGTGGAGAATCTGTGATTCATGCCAACAATTGCTTTATCAGTGACTGTCTTGGTAATATGGCAGAGATGGCACGATGGCTGAATAAGCCTGACGAAGCCCGTCTTTTTGCTGCTAAGCGTGAGCGTCTGAACAAGCGTATTCACGACTCTTTCTACCATGCAGAAACACATACCTATGCCAACGGCACTCCTCTCGACATGTGCTATGCTATGTTGGCTGGCATTGTTCCTGACTCACTCTATGACAAGGTGAAAAGTCAGCTTATTGCAGACTCTTATCAGAAATACAACGCACATATTGCTGCTGGTCTTTTCGGTGTACCTGTTTTCACTGAGTGGGCTGTTCGCAACCAGCAGTCAGACCTCATGGCCACCATTCTCAGACAACCGGATTATCCGGGTTATCTGCATATGATTAACAACGGTGCCACCACTACCTGGGAATATTGGAATGGTGAACGAAGCAGGGTGCATAACTGCTATAACGGTATAGGCACTTGGTTCTATCAGGCCTTGGCAGGCATCACCATAGACACGCAGCAGCCAGGCTATCGCCACATCACCATTCGACCGCAGCAGACAGAAGGTGTCAGTTGGGTTCAGGCAAGAGTGCCCACACCATATGGTGATGTCTCGGTAAGATGGAAAAAGAAAACACTGCGCGTGGAGTTGCCCGTCGGCGTTACGGCCGATGTGATATGGGGAGACAAGAAGCGTACTATTGGCAGCGGAGTATGGCGTTTTAACAAGTATTAACGTGGTGACCTAGTGGTTGGCAGCAACTTAATCGTGATGTAGATATCATCTTATAAAGATCATAACCAAATAACTTAACTATAAATGTACGTAATGAAAGCAAAAGGAAATCTTTTTGTACTATTGCTGGGTATGCTTGGCATAGTCTCGTGTAACGACAGTTTCCTCGATCAGACGGCAACAACCGACCTTAATGAGGAAAGCGTCTTTGCTGACAGTGCCTATGCGACGGGATTTCTGACGGAAATCTATGCCGACATAGGTTTTGATTCTGAACTGGACCGTTTTGGTGAGGGTGGCCTGCAATGTGCCACTGACGAGGCAGAGCCACGAGCTTCGTCTCGTATCACGACAGGTGTGGCATTTGCCATGGGCACCATTAACCCTGTCATTGTAACAGACGATGTGTGGAGTCGCTGTTACACCAATATCCGTCGTTGTAATAAGTTCATGCAGTTTGCCGACCGTGCTCCTATCGCTGCTGCCACACTCAAGCAGTATAAGGCTGAGGCTCGGTTCCTGCGTGCATGGTATTATTACATGCTGTTGCGTCACTATGGTGGTGTGCCTATCGTATATGATAAGATATATGGAGCCAACGACGAGATAGATGCCACCCGACAGACTTACGAGACGTGCGTGAACTA
This sequence comes from Prevotella sp., assembly GCA_024695815.1. Classification (GTDB taxonomy): domain Bacteria; phylum Bacteroidota; class Bacteroidia; order Bacteroidales; family Bacteroidaceae; genus Prevotella. Next base: position 23,514 of record JAILHK010000008.1, on the reverse strand, counting down.
TATCGTAGATGAGTGTAATGCCGTTCTGGCCGAGAAAGTGTTGCGTCCGCGCAACTCTGGACGTAGTAACGGACGTATCAGTCAGGCAGCTTGTTTGGCTCTTATCATGCGAGTGACACTCGATGCTGCCAGTCCGTTGCATAATGGAAGTGGTTTTGGAACAGAAGATACCAAGCTATTGTTGGGTTATGAGAATGCAGACCCTCAGCGCTGGCAGCGTGCCTATGAGGCTGCGAAGCGCTGCATGCAGATGCAGGGCGACTATCGGTTGTTTGAATGTCATACGCGTCATAAGTTCCCTGACGATGGTCCTGAACCAGGCTGGGGCTTTTATGCTGTTCAGTCACCAGCAGAGTTTGTAAATGTGACCACCGACGAAACCAGCCGTGGCTCGTTCAGTTATCCGTATGCTTCCTATCAAGAGATTATTCTGATGAGGAAGATGCCTCTGAACATTCATACTTGTCAACTGTTAGACCCACCGTCATGTGGGGGTAATGGTGGTGCAGGCTATGCCTATTACGACCTGGCCAAATGCTTCCCCATGATTGATGGTAAGCCTATCGACCAGAGCTCTTATACCTACAACCCGCTTCAGCCTGCCCAGAATCGCGATCCGCGTTTCGATATCTCTATAGTCTATAATGGCAGTAAGATATGCAACCAGCAGAATTATGCCTACTCGGTTTATACCTATCAGGGCGAGAACTCTACGCAGGATGCCATCTATTCTGGTACGCCGACAGGACTTTATACGCGTAAGATGTTGCCACGTGCTGCATCGGGCAACTGGTGGGTAGAGCCACCTCAATCACGTCCGCTCATTCGTTTTGCAGAGGTATTGCTGAGCTATGCTGAGGCTGCCAACGAGTGGAAGGGACCTGATTTCCAGGAGACACTCTCTGATGGCAACACCTATGGTCCTCTTGAGGCACTGAAACTGATACGTCGTCGTGCAGGCATAGAGCCCGGAGCCGATGGCATGTATGGTTTGAAAGCTGGAATGACACAACAGGAGATGCGCGAAGCCATTCAACTGGAGCGCCGTATAGAACTGGCCTTCGAAGGATTCCGTTTCTATGATGTGCGTCGTTGGATGATAGCAGAGAAGACCGAGAACCAGCCGATGCACGGACTTGAGATCTCGCGTGTGGTAGGCGATGACAACAAGGTGACCTATGTGCCTCGCGAATTTGTGGTGCGTTCTCATGTGTTCCGAAAGGCCATGTACTTCTGGCCCATTCCCTATGCAGAGATTGTGAAAACGCCAGCACTGATTCAGAATCCTTATTATGAATAGTATTATTAACACACTAGAACTTTTCCCTTATGAATAATATAATAAAGAAAACTGGTGGCGCACTCCTGATGGCTTTGTTGCTGACGGGTTGCTCGCAGTTCACAGACGATTCTTCGCCTTACGGTGTGACAGAGGCCGTAAAGAATGTCAGTGGCGTGTGGAAGCTGAAGAACGTGACACGTAACGACATTGATATTACTTCCGACATGGACTTCAGCAAGTTTGAACTACACATCACAAACGATGGTCGTTATCACATAGAAAACTATTTGCCTTTTGTTGTTGAGAAAGACGGCACTTGGACAACAGACGATCCTCTCTATCCTTTCCAACTTTCGTTTCTTGAGGATGGGGCAGCCAATAGTGTTAACGTCAACTTCAACTTTCCTGTTGTGAATGGTCAGCGTACATTGTTTATTACGCTCTCGCCAGGTTGCGCAAGCAATGTTTATACGTATGTTTTGGAAAGAAAAAAATAACCCGTAGTATATGAAAAAGGAGTTTTTAAAACATATAACCTATGTGATGGTGCTGGCCATGGCCGTGGCACTATCGGCTGCCGACTGCGTGTTTATCGACCGCTACCAGATAGCCCAGAAAGACGAGAGTGGGCGTGAGGTTTTTTACGCCAAGGCACAGTCGGATGTGACTTTCACCCTGGACGGCAATATCCAGTGTCGTACAACAGACAATGATGGCTGTACCACGAAGTTTGTCTTTGCCATGCTGGTTCCAAAGGATTGGGACTTGGCCCATCAGGGTGTGGTGACTTACAAATGTGATTTGTCGGACGACCGTAACGAACAGCTCCCCATGTCTGTCATTCCTGAATCGCAGTTGCCAAAGAATGGCGAAGGACGCACATGGACGCAGTGCTTGCTGTCTGAGTATGGTGTAGGTCCTAATGTGCTTGATGATATGGAATGGGTGGTTTTCCAGACGGATAAGACCTGGAACATCCGCAACAACCAGGACCCTACCTATCAGATACTTGTCCGTACGCATGTCGGCAAACGTAACCTGAAATGCAAGTTGGGCTTCTTTGTGAACCATACAGACGATGGCTTCAGCAATGGCACAGAACATAAGAAGGTGATTTTTGCCAATGAATGTTTTGAGGTGGTTGGCGGTAAGGGAATGACCATCGATTTCTGTAATCGTCATTTTAATCGCGTTTCACCATTGACGGCTTTGCAAGACGACTATATCACCATCAGCTACTTGGCAGACGTTGACCCCTCGGTGACGAGCAATCCTTTGGCCCAGACAGACGAGATCTATCTGCAGGGAAAGGCTGTGACCATAGATGGACGTGAGTATAACGCTCCTGCGATTGGTCCCCAGACGCAGATGTACAGAACGAACAATCAAAACCGCACATTCAACCTGACCATTTGGCCTTCTGGCTTCTTCAATGTGCCAACAGACGAGTTGATAGACTACATAGACTACTATTTCGTGAGTGCCGATGGCACGCGAATTGTCAATCAGTCAACCGACGACCTGGTGCAATTGGGATCGGCAGCCAGTGACAACCAACCATTTAACCTAAAGCTTGAATGTGAATAATCACCAACAACTATTAAGCAATGAAAGCAATATCTCGAACAACATTCGCACTCCTCGCTCTCGCTGCTGTTAGCACGCAGGGTTTTGGTAAGCCCGTCAGCCAGCGAGAAGATTCTACGACGGCTGAATTTGCTTCGGCATCGGCTCCGTCTGTGAGTGGTAAAGACATGGAGAAATATCTCTCTACAGATATATTGACGTCGTTACAGGGACGCATCGCAGGCTTTAATATTGGCCAGTATCGCGGCAGCGACCTGCCTCGTATCTCGGTTAACACTTCTGCCGACCTGATTGGCTATCGCCCAGCTTCCTATGGTCAGCTTCCCTATGGCGACAATACCCGCTTCACACTTTCCAGTCGTGGACTGGCACCTGTTATCATTGTCGATGGTATCGAGCGCGACATGGTGTCGCTCGATCCTGAGGCCATTGAAAGCGTCACACTGAAGCGCGACGCCCTTTCATCGATGTTCCTTGGCATGAAAAGCTCGCGCGGTGCGCTAGTTATCACCACAAAGATGCCAACCAGCGATCGTCTTCACTTCGGCTTCACCGCCAAGTGGGGCATTCATGGCAATACGTTCAATCAAAAGCCACTGTCCTCTAGCCAGTATGCCTACTTGCTGAACGAAGCACTGCAGAACGATGGTCGTACGCCTATTTATAATGCTCAAGATCGTGACGCCTATCGCAATCAGACTTCGCCATTCACTCATCCCGATGTCAACTGGTATGATGAGTTGATGAACAAGAACGCCCTTTCTCAGTCGTACAACCTGAACGTCACGGGTGGTGGCAAGGTGGCACAGTTCTTTGTCTCGTTAGGCTATACCGGCGAGGATGGTCTCTTCAAGACAAACAACGACAACGGCTACAACACGAACTTCGATATCAACAGATACATGATCTCGTCGAAGGTCAATATCAACATCACCGAAGATTTTACGGCTTCAATGACTGCCATCGGACGTATCATCGAGGGCAATCAGCCCGGCGGTTCGGGGTCAGGCTATAGCGACCTGCTGCTGAACATTTGGCGTACGCCGAATAATGCCTATCCCGTTCATAATCCAGATGGCTCTTGGGGCGGCACGATTGCCTTTACAAACAACCTGGCATCACAGGCATGGGAGTCGGGTTATATCAACGACAACATGCGCGACATCATGGCCACGTTGTCTTTGAAATATGATTTTAATAAACTTGTAAAGGGCTTGTCGGCCACCTTTACAGGTCATGTGACGCATCAGACACGTACGGCCATTGTTCGTACGAAACAAAATCCCGTTTATCAATATTCTATCGTTGATGGCGTGCCCACCTATCTGCGCTATGGTAATTCTGTTTCGCAGAGTAATAATTTCACGGCTGTGTCAACCTATCAGAATCTCTATGGACGCCTGTCGGTGGACTATACCCGTCAGTTCGGTCTGCATCACCTCTCTTTAGGTGCTATGGGCGACACACGTCATGAGGTGGTTCAGTACGATTTGCCCATGATTCCTTCAGACATTATGGAAAGTGTGCGCTATGACTACGACCGTCGCTACTTCCTGGAGGCAGCCATGACGCAAAGCTACTTTAACCGTTATGCGCCAGACAACCGTTGGGGACAATTCTTCGCCCTCGGTGGTGCATGGATGGTTAGTCGTGAGAACTTCATGCAGTCAACATCCGATTGGCTCCAGGAACTGAAGTTGCGTGCCACCTATGGTCATACGGGTAATGGCATCGACAATTCCGGTTACTATCAGTACCGTCAGCGTTTCTCGCAGAATGCTACGGCAACCTATCCCCAGGGCACGTCCATGGGCACCTCGGGAGGCATCTTCACCAGCGAGACGATGCCCATGGCCAATCCATTCATCACCTATGAGAAGGCCCGCAAGCTGAACATCGGCATTGATGCCACCATGTTGAATGGTCGTCTGACAGCAACAGCCGAGTACTATAATGACAAGTACGTTGACTTGTTGCAGACCCGTGGTAAGAGCATCGAGTTGATTGGTGCCACCTATCCCACGGAAAACATTGGCAAGTCGCGCCGTCAGGGCATCGATATCAGTCTCAGCTGGCAAGACCATGTGGGTCCCGTGTCTTACTATATAGCCCCCAACTGGAGCATAGAGTACACCAAGTTGCTTTTCATGGATGAGCAGGAACAGCCCTTCAACTATCTTCGTCAGACAGGTCGTCCGCTCGGCGTTGTCTATGGACTGAAAGCCCTGGGCTTCCTCAGTGCCGAGGATATTGCAGCCGGCTATCCTGTGATGCAAGGTGTGGAAGTACAACCAGGTGATGTGAAGTATGCCGACCTGAACGGTGATGAGATTATTGACGAGTACGACCGTACGGTCATTGGCGGCGACAAGCCCCTGCAGTACTTCGGTCTCGACCTCGGTCTCAGCTTCCATGGATTTGAATTCTCTATGCTTTGGCAGGGTGTCTATAATCGTGACCTCTATGTGGACGACCGCACCCTTGTCGAGGGATTCCAAAGCATTGGCAACACCTATGGTCAGGCTTATCAGAACATTCTTGGTCGTTGGACGCCCGAAACGGCCTCTACGGCAACCTATCCAAGACTATCGGCAGGAGGCAACACTTATAACTACGGTGGATATTACGGTTCTTCGTTGTGGATGCACAAAGGCAACTTCATCCGTCTGAAGAACATGCAGATAGCCTACCATCTGCCCAAGTCGCTCTGTCAGAAGCATCTTGGTGGTGTTGGCGTGAAAGTATTCTTCAATGCTCAGAACGCCCTGACCTTCTCGGCCTGCAAACTGGTCGATCCGGAAGTCTCTTTCACTTCCTCACCTTTGCAGCGTTGCTTCTTTACAGGTATCAATCTCAACTTCTAAAATAAAGAAAGTGCAATGAAAACAATAAAATATCTCATACTACTGGCAGTGGGTTCCACCATGACGCTGACGTCCTGTATGGACAACTACGAGACGCTCCCTGCCGATGAGTTCACTACCGATTATCTGTTTTCCACAACCGACTCGTTAGGTAAGCAGGCACGCCAGTACCTGAACACCATTTATGATATTATGGAGAACGGTCACAACCGTGTGGGTGGTGACTATCTTGATGCAGCCTCAGACGATGCCATCAGCATCGATATGGATGGCGAACCCGATGTGTTGCGACTGGCTACAGGCCGCTACACAGCCAGCAATGCCGTTGGCAGCGATATGCGCTGGGGACAGTATTATACCGGAATTCGTAAGGTCAACATCCTCATCTCGGGCATAGACAGGGTTCCCTTTCGTGCTACTTATAAGAACGCCCTCGGACAGGTTCGTCCTCTTGGCGTGACCTTCAAGGCCGAGGCTCGCTTCCTGCGTGCCTGGTTCTATTTCCAGCTGTTGCGCCGCTATGGTGGTGTGCCCATTGTGGGTGATCGGGTGTTCAGCATCAATGACGACATCGAGTTGCCCCGCAACACCTTTGGCGAGTGTGTGGATTATATCGTGAACGAGCTGGACGACATTCAGGATTCCTTGCGTTCGGTTGGTACCATGAGCAATGTGTCCGAGTTTGGTCATGCACCCACCAAGCAGGCCTGTCAGGCGTTGAAGTCGCGTGTGCTGCTCTATGCCGCTTCGCCTCTGTTCAATGGTCAGACCCTCGAGGCCGGCAATGAACTGGTGGGCTATGCCACTTACGACGCTGCTCGTTGGAAGCGTGCTGCCGATGCTGCTCGTGACTTGATTGAAGGCGAGGGCCATAAGGGCAAAGACAGTCTCACACTGACTGAGGATGTACGCAATGTGTTCCTCAACTTCTATGACTATGGTGCCAATCCCGAGCTCATCTTCTTCCGCCAGGGAGGCAATAACACCAGCGTCGAGATTAGCAATGGTCCTCTTGGATTCACCGGTTCTCGTATGGGCAACGGACGTACCTGTCCTACTCAGAATCTTGTTGATGCTTTCCCCATGGCCGACGGCCGTATGCCCGGACAGAGTCCGCTCTATCCCTATTCGGATGCCGACCCCTATTCCAACCGTGACCCTCGTCTTGACAAGACAGTCCTGCACAATGGCTCTCAGTGGTTAGGTGGCAAGCTCGCCACATGGCAGGGTGGAACCAACAATCCTGCCAACGGCACGGATTATTCACTCACCAGCTATTACATGTGTAAGTTTATGGGTATGTTTGCCGACAAAAACGAGTATTCTTCCGTGATTCATGTATGGGTGATGTTCCGCTATGCAGAGATACTCCTCAACTTTGCCGAAGCCGAGAACGAGGCCGTTGGTCCTACCTCTGAGGTCTATAATGCCCTCTATCTCTTGCGCAAGCGTGCCGGTATCAAGAAGGGCACAGAGGCTGGCTATAGCTATGGTCTGAAAAACAATATGACGCAGGCCGAGATGCGCGAAGCCATTCACAACGAGCGCCGTATAGAGTTGACCTTCGAAGAGCACCGCTACTATGACATCCGTCGCTGGCGCATTGCCGAGGATGTGTTTGCCAAGCCCTTGCAGGGAATGCAGGTTGTTGAGAGCTCGGGCACTACTACCTACACACGTGTTAACGTGCTCAAGGCAAATTTTGCTGCTCGCAACTATCTCTACCCAATACCCTTCAGTGAAGTCAACAAGAATAGGAACATGGTTCAGAACCCCAATTGGAAATAAGATATGAAACGACTGATAATCATCTTTGCGTGTCTGATGACATGCATGCTCATCACAGCCCAATCGCTCACAGTGAGCGGTGTCGTTACTTCGCAAGAGAATGGCGAGCCGCTGATTGGTGTCACCGTCAAGGCCGGCTCTGCCGGTGTAGGTACCACCACCGATATCGACGGACGTTACTCCTTGACTGTTCGTCAGGGCGAGCGTCTCACGTTCTCCTATGTGGGCTACCGTCAGTTCGTCGCCACGGTCAAGGGTGCCAAGCTCGATGTGGTGATGCAAGACGACAATAGCTTGCTCAACGAGGTCGTTGTGGTTGGTTATGGCCAGGCCAAGCGTATCACGCTGACGGGTGCCGTCAGTGCCATCAATGGTAAGGAACTGCAAAAAGTGCCTGTCAGCAGTGTCCAGAACGCATTGGCAGGAAAGCTCCCCGGCTTCTTCTCGCAGCAGCGCAGCGGCCAGCCTGGTAAGGATGCCAGCGACTTCTTCATTCGTGGCATCAGCTCACTGAATAGCGATGGCAACAAGCCGCTGATCATTGTCGACGATGTGGAGTACACCTACGACCAGTTGTCGCAGATCAATGTCAACGAGATTGAGAGCATCTCTATCCTGAAAGATGCTTCTACCACGGCTATTTATGGTATCAAGGGTGCCAATGGTGTTCTGGTGGTCAAGACACGTCGTGGCGAGAGTGGTGTGCCCAAAATCAATGTGCGCATGGAGACTGGTGTGCAGATGCCTGTTCGCACCCCCAACTTCCTGGGCAGCTACGAAACGGCCACACTGGTCAACGAAGCACGTGCCAACGACGGACTGACGCCGATGTTCACCGATGCTGACCTCGAACACTTCCGTACGGGCGACGACCCCTATGGTCATCCAGACGTCAACTGGTACGATGAGATTTTCAAGAAGACGGCACAGCAGTCGAATGTCAATGTTGACGTGTCTGGTGGCTCCGACCGCTTGAAGTATTTCGTGTCCGTGGGCTATTTCAGTCAGAATGGTCTGGTGCGCAATTTCGATTCTGGCGACGAGCTGAAGAGCAACTATCGCTATCGCCGCTTCAACTTCCGTTCAAATCTCGACTTCCAGGTCACCAAGAACCTCTCTATGCGTCTCGACATCACGTCACGTTTCATGAACATCAACGAGCCGCGTGGTATCAATGCTACTGGCGAGATCTACAACTTCTCGGCCATGCATCCCTATTCTGCACCTGTCATGAACCCCGACGGCTCTTATGCCTATCTTTACGATACCGACACACGTCGTCCAACGCTCAATGCCCGACTGGCCAACGAGGGCTATGTGCGTTCACGTCGTAACGACAACAACCTGCTTTATCAGGCTACATGGAACATGGACTTCCTGACCAAGGGCCTGTCGTCAAACGTCCGTCTGGCCTATTCTACCATCGACGAGAATGCCCGTTCTGCCTGGCGCTCAGAGTTTCCCACCTGGCATTACAACTCGGCCAATGGCACCTATACCATCAATCCGGATAATGTGTTCACTAAAGGTGTGCCTGCCATCACCGTTGAGCCCCGAACAGCCATCAAGGATATGAACCTCATGGCATCGCTGAACTATCATCGTGTGTTCAACGAGGCTCACGACGTAGAGGGTATGTTGTTCTACAACCGCGAGAGCACCACCACCGAACTCAATACCCCTGCATTTGTTGGTCAGCCAAAGGTACCCGAGAAGTTTATGGGCACCACCCTAAAGCTGGGCTATAAATACAAGAATCGCTACCTGCTCGATTTCAATGTGGCATACAATGGTTCAGACCGTTTCCAGGCCGACCACCGTTTTGGTTGGTTCCCCGCTGTTGGTGCCGGTTGGGCCATTTCTGAAGAGCCCTGGTTCCGCGACCATGTGAAGGGTGTCGAACTGCTGAAGATTCGCACCAGCTATGGTCTTGTGGGTTCCGATGTGGCTATGGGCAACCGCTACCTTTATAACCAGGTCTATGAGCGTGGTAACAGCTATCAGTTTGCCGAGTATGAAGAAGAGTGGTTCCAAGGCTATCGTGAGGGTGCCTTGGGCAACGACCACGTGACGTGGGAGAAGGCCAAGAAGTTCGACCTTGGTGTTGACATCAACCTCTGGAACTGCGTGTCTATGACGCTCGACTATTTCCACGACAAGCGCTACGACCAGCTGGTCTATCGCAACGACATCCCATTGATGCTCGGTGTCGGCACCTCACCTATCAATGTGGCCCGCACCACCAATCAGGGCTTCGACGGCCAGATTGGCTACCGCAACCATTGGGGCGATTTCAGTTTCAACACCAACCTGGTGTTCTCGTATGCCAAGAACAAAATTGAATACATGGCTGAGGCTCAGCAAAGACATCCGTGGTTGGCACAGACAGGTCATAGCATCGGTCAGCAGTTCGGTTATACGTGGATTGGCTATTACACTCCCGAAGATATTGCTCTCATCAAGGCTGGAGCCGAAGGTGCTCCCGCTGTACCTAACACCGATATCCCCGTACAGGCAGGCGATCTGAAGTATAAGGACCTGAACGAAGATGGCGTCATCGACGACTATGACAAGAGTGCTATCGGTTTGCCCAATCTGCCCAACACCACCATGGGATGGACCATTGGCGGCTCTTGGAAGGGCTTCACACTGAGTGTATTGTTCCAAGGCTCTTTCAACTATAGCTTCAGCGTTGTTGGAACGGGCATCGAACCCTTCAAGAGCCAGTTCCAGCCACTGCACAAAGAACGTTGGACCTTGGAGCGCTATACCAATGGCGAACCCATCAACTTCCCTCGTCTCACCAGCAACCCGTCAACCATCAACAGTGCACAAGCCTATATGTCAAACTTCTGGTTGATCGATGCCTGGTATGTACGTCTGAAGACCATCGATCTGAGCTATGACTTCCCTCGTAAATACACGCCCAGCTTCCTCAGCTCGCTGCGTCTGTACATGAATGCCTATAACCTGTTTACGTGGACCAGCTACGACAAGTATCAGCAGGATCCCGAGATACAGACCAACTCGGCTGGCGATACCTACATGAACCAGCGTGTCTTGAACTTCGGTGTTTCTATGGCATTCTAAACGATGGAGGTTGTTGTTATGAATCGATTAAGGACCATACTGTCTCTTCCCATTCTGCTTGGCGTGTTTTCCATCGTGCATGCTTCTGCCGACGACCTGACACGTTTTGTCGATACCCGTCAGGGCACCGATTCCGATTTCGGGTTGAGTCGTGGCAATACCTATCCAGCCACAGGTATGCCTTTTGGCATGCACCTCTGGTCGCCACAAACAGGGCTTAATGGCGATGGATGGAAATACCAATGGAAGGCCGATAGCTTGCGAGGTCTCTCTCAGTCGCACCAATGTAGTCCGTGGGTAGGCGATTATGCGGTCTATTCCCTGATGCCCGTTACCGGAAGGTTGCGTACGGATGAAAGGACGCGTGCTGCTGCATTCACTCATGACAACGAAACGGCTCTTCCACATTATTATCGTGTACGTCTGAACGATGGTACCATAGCGGAGGTGGCCCCCACAACACGTGGGGCTCACTTCCGTTTTTCATATCCACGCGGTCAACAGGCATGGCTGGTGATTGATGGCTATCATGGTCAGTGCGACATGAAGGTCGATGCCGCCCGTCGACAGATTGTTGGCTGGGTTAACAACCACCGTTTTGTCAACCATCCCGAGACGTTCCGTTGCTATTTCATTCTTCAGTTCGACAAGCCTTTCACCTCACAAGGAAAGTGGGACGAAGGCGTATATGTTGGCTTTGCCCCTGGCACCAAGGTTCAGGTCAAGGCTGCTTCGTCGTATATCAGTGCAGAGCAGGCACGCTTGACCCTTCAGACCGAGTTGGGCAGCGATCGTTCTCTGAATCAGACCCGTGAGCGCGGACGTATGACTTGGAATCAGCTACTTGGTCAGGTCCGTGTGCAAGGTGGCACAGAAGAACAGCTGCGCACTTTCTACTCGTGTTTGTTCCGTGCCAATCTCTTTTCGCGTAAGTTCTATGAACGTCGCTCCGATGGCACCCCCTATTATTATAGTCCCTACGACGGACATGTACACGATGGTTATATGTACACCGACAATGGCTTTTGGGACACCTTCCGTTCGCAGTTCCCCCTGACATGTCTGCTTCATCCCACCCAGCAGGGTCGCTATATGGAGGCACTGCTTCAGGCCCAGCATGAGTGCGGTTGGCTTCCGTCATGGTCTTTTCCCGGAGAGACTGGCGGCATGGTGGGCAATCATGCCATCTCTCTTCTGGCCGACGCATGGGCAAAAGGTATCAGAACCGTCTCTGTCGACAGCATCCTGAAGGGCTATGCTCACGAGGCTATGAACAAAGGCCCTTGGGGTGGAGCCAACGGACGTGCAGGGTGGAAGTCGTATTTCACCCTGGGTTATGTTCCTTTTCCCGAGTCGCATGGCAGCGTCACCCAGACATTAGAATATGCCTACGACGATTTCTGTGCATGGCAGTTGGCGCGCTCTGCGGGCTTGAAACATTGGGAACGCGTGTTCGGCCGACAGATGATGAACTATCGAAACCTGTGGGATTCTGAGACGCATTTCATGCGTGGCCGCTCTTCCGATGGTCGTTGGACAGAACCCTTCGATCCCTTGGAGTGGGGCGGTCCCTATACCGAGGGCAATGCCTGGCATTACATATGGTCTGTCTTTCACGATGTGCAGGGACTTATCAACCTTTTTGGTAGTGATCAGGCCTTTGTGGAAAAGATAGACAGTGTCTTCACGATGGAGAACACCGTGAAGCCCGGATGGTATGGTGGCATCATCCACGAGATGAAAGAGATGCAGTTGGCCGATATGGGACAGTATGCCCATGGCAATCAGCCCATCCAGCACTTGCCTTATCTCTACACCTATGCCGGTCAGCCATGGAAGACCCAGTATTGGGTACGTCAGATTATGAATCGCCTTTATAACAGTGGCCCTCAGGGTTTCCCAGGCGATGAGGACCAGGGTGGCATGTCTGCATGGTATGTGCTCAGTGCCATGGGTCTCTATGCCGTAACTCCTGGCACTGATCAGTATGTGATTGGCAGTCCGCTCTTCAATAGCATGACGCTGACCACCGAAGAAGGCCGACACTTTACGATCGAGGCACAGAACAACAGTGCCGAGAATGTGTATATCGAGTCTGCCACGTTGAATGGTCAGCCCTTTGAGCGCAACTACCTGACCTACGATGAAATCAACCGTGGCGGGACACTTGTCCTTCAGATGTCGTCAGTACCTAATCGCCAGCGTGCCATTTCCAAACAGGCAGCGCCATTCTCTCTTTCCAGAGCCAGGGCCAGCCGACGCTGACTTTTCTTTCTAAGAATAATATTAAAAAAGATTGTATGCATCAAAGACTATTTGTTATTATCCTTTTTGCAGCCCTTGGTCTGACCTCGTGGGCTGGTTCCCGTGCCCGTATGGTCAACCCGTTCATCGGTACACAGGGCGTAGGCCTTGCCTCAGGCTATCTCTTTCCTGGGGCCACCTATCCTGGTGGCATGGTGCAGTTCACCCCCACCTATTTTGCCAAGAATGCAGGTTTTGTTGTTAATCAGAATAGTGGCGGCGGTTGCGAGCATATGGGCAACTTTCCCACCTTCCCTGTGAAAGGTGCGCTCACGGCGTCTCCCGATAAGATTCGTAACGCCCGTTTTCAGGTCAGCGGCGAGAAAGCCCATGCCGGCTATTACGAGGCGCATGTCAACGACGATGTCAAGGCAGCGCTCACCGTCACTGAGCGCACGGGCATGGCAGAATATGTCTTCCCCGACTCTTCCCAACTGAACACCATCATCATCGGCGCCGGTATAGCAGCCACCCGCATCACCGAGGCCGCACTGGTTGTCACATCGCCCCACAGTGTTGAAGGCTATGCCGACGGAGGCTATTTCTGTGGCATCCGCACACCGTATAAGGTCTATATGGCTGCACAATTCGATGCCGATGCCGTTGCCATCGGTACTTGGAAAGGCGACCGTCTTCATCCCGGCAACACCTTTGCCGAAGGCGAGTTCTCGGGTGTCTATTTCACGTTCGACACCCGTCGGCAGCCTGTTGTCCACTACAAGGTGGGCATCAGCTATGTCTCCGTAGAGAATGCCAAAGAGAACCTACGTCAGGAGAATCCCGGCTGGTGCTTTGAATCCGTCTGTCAGCAGACCGAGGATGCTTGGGAGAAGATGCTCTCGCTCATCGAGGTGGAAGGCGGTTCAGCCAGTCGCACGTCGCAGTTCTATACCCACCTGTATCGCGCCTTTATCCATCCCAGTGTGGCCAGCGATGTCAATGGCGAGTATATGGGTGCCGATTTCAAGGTACACAAGACCAACTCCAAATACTATTCTCAGTTCAGCAACTGGGACACCTATCGCACCCAGATACAGCTGTTGGCCCTGCTGCAACCCGATTGGGCCAGCGATATCGTGGTCTCCCACCAGTTGTTTGCCGAACAGTCGGGAGGCTCTTTCCCCCGTTGGGTGCTGGCCAATATCGAGACCGGCATCATGCAGGGCGATCCCTCGTCCATCCTTGTCAGCAACGCATGGGCATTCGGTGCACGTCGTTACGACCCCAAGCCGCTTTTCGACATCATGCGCCGAGGTGCCGAGCTGCCTGGTGCCAAGTCACAGCAGGAAGAGACGCGCCCCTATCTCCAGCAGTATCTGGAGAAAGGCTATTGTCCGGCCTCCATTCAGTTGGAATACACCTCTGCCGACTTTGCTATAGGCCAGTATGCGCTTCATGCTGCTGGCGATGAGTTTGCCTCGTGGCGCTATTTCCACACGGCCCGTTCATGGAAGAACCTCTATAATCCCCAGACGGGCTGGTTGCAGTCGCGCTATGAGGATGGCACCTGGAAACCGCTCACTGAGGACTTCCGTGAGGCCACCTATCAGGACTATTTCTGGATGGTGCCCTACAACCTGAAAGGGCTCATCGACATCATTGGCGGACCAGCCAAGGCCGAACAGCGACTGGACACCTATTTCAAGCGGTTGGATGCCGGTTATGGCGACACGTGGTTTGCCTCCGGCAACGAGCCCAGCTTCCAGGTGCCTTGGATCTATAACTGGGTGGGCAGCCCGTGGAAGACGTCGCAGGTGGTGCGTCGCACCCTCAACGAACAGTACACCGACCGCCCCGACGGTCTGCCGGGCAATGACGACCTCGGTTCCATGGGTGCCTGGTATGTGTGGGCTTGTCTTGGCATGTATCCCATGATTCCCGGCGTGGGCGGTTTCGCACTGAACACCCCCGTCTTTCCCCATGCCACCATCCACCTGCCTCATGGCGATGTCATCATCAAGGGTGGCTCAGAACAGAAGATATATACCACGCGCCTCACCGTCAACGGACACGAGCATCCGTCCACCTGGTTAGACCTGAAGACTATCGCTGATGGCGCCACACTTCAATATCAAACCGCTGCCAGTCCTCATCGCAAGTGGGGCACGCAGATAGCACCTCCTTCCTATGAATAAGTCACTCCTCTTTGCTGTAGCAGCCATGCTGACCCTGATGGGCTGCAAATCCTCGTCCGAACAGTCCAAGTCATGGGCGCTCGGTCCTTTCAAGCGTCCGGTCAATGTGGGGGCCGTCATCTCGCCCGACACCAACTCCGTCTTCTTCTGTCCCATGCGTGGCGAAGCGGTGAAGTGGGAGGGCAGCGACACCTTTAATCCTGCAGCCACGGTCATCAACAACCGTGTGGCGCTGCTTTACCGGGCCGAAGACAACTCGGCTGTCGGCATTGGTCAGCGCACATCGCGCATTGGCTATGCCTCGTCGGCCGACGGACTTTTCTTCCAGCGTCATGGTGCCCCCGTGCTGTTCCCGTCGGCCACCGACGAACAGGCCGTCAACGAGTGTCCTGGTGGTTGCGAGGACCCGCGCGTGGTGATGACCGACGACGGACTCTATGTGATGATGTACACCCAGTGGAACCGCAAGCAGGCACGACTGGCCGTTGCCACCTCTCGCGACCTGGTCAACTGGCAGAAGCATGGGCCCGCTTTTGCGCATGCCTATGGCGGACGTTTCAAGGACGACTTCTCCAAGTCGGCCTCTGTCGTCACCTGTCTCAAGGACGGTCGTCAGGTGGTAGCCCGTATTGGTGATAAATATTGGATGTACTGGGGCGAGCAGTTTGTCAATGTGGCCACGTCCGAAAATCTGATAGACTGGACCCCGCTGCTCGACGACAACGGCGAGCTGCTGCGTGTCATGTCGCCGCGCAAAGGCTCTTTCGATAGTCAGCTCACCGAGTGCGGTCCGCCAGCCGTGCTTACCAGCCAGGGCATTGTGCTGATCTATAACGGCAAGAACCTGGAGGGTGCTGACGGCGACCCGCGCTATGAGGCTAATACCTATTGTGCCGGACAGGCCCTTTTCAGTGCCGAAGACCCCACCAAACTGCTCGACCGGCTCGACGAACCCTTCTTTGTTCCAGAGGCCGACTACGAGCGTAGCGGACAGTATCCGGCTGGCACGGTTTTTGCTGAAGGATTAGTGTATCATAATGAGCATTGGCTGCTTTATTATGGTTGTGCCGATTCGCGTGTCGGCGTTGCTGTGTGTAATACCAATCATAAATAATAGTAAGTAAAAACAGAATGAAAAGATTATTTCTCTCGCTGTTGACGGCATTGTCGCTCACGGCATCAGCACAAGTGTCTACGATGGTAGGCGACCATGTGGCTGTCTTCTATCCTAAGAACTACGATGCTGCCAACCACCAGCCATCACCTATCTTTGTTCACGAACTAACACCCACGGCCCTGCAATTGCCAGCCAAATGGCAGCTGAAGCCACAGTTCTCTCAGGAGAACGGTCATAGCATTGCCACCATCAATGTGGGCGATGCCGACCTCTACGGCACTGGCGAGGTCTATGGCGACCTGCGTCGTAATGGTGAGACCATTGGCATGTGGAACAAAGACAACGGTCTTTATATGACCGATGGCGGCAAGCGCCTCTACCAGACCCATCCCTGGGTGCTTGGTGTCAGAAAGGATGGCACCGCCTTTGGTATCATTGCCGACAATACCTGGAAGTCAAAGCTCACCACTGGTCCTGTGGTACGTTTCGACAGTGAGGGTCCTGCCTTCCGCATCATCATCATCGAGCGCCAGACACCTGCCGAGGTGCTGAAAGAGCTGGGCCAGTTGAGTGGCACTATGGAGATGCCCCCACTATGGTCTCTGGGCTTCCACCAGTGTCGTCATAGCTACGTGCCCGACACATGGGCCATGGAGATTGCCGACACGTTCCGCGAGAAACAGATACCTTGCGACGTAATCTGGATGGACATCATCTATATGGATGGCTTCCGTATCTTCACGTTCTCGCCCGAGCAGATGCCCGATCCCAAGAAGTTCAATGACTATCTGCACAAGAAGCACTTCAAGTCGGTGTTCATGATAGACCCAGGTGTGAAGGTCGATTCCACCTATTTCGTCGATCAGCAGGGCATGGCCGGCGACTACTATGTGAAGAAGGCCAATGGCGAGAACTTCGTTGGCAAGGTATGGCCCGGCGACTGCCATTTCCCCGACTTCACCCGTCAGGATGTGCGCTCTTGGTGGAGCACACTCTATAAGGACTTCATGGCCACCGGTATCGATGGTGTATGGAACGATATGAACGAGCCTGCCGTCTTTGACGGTCCCGACAGTTCGATGCCTGAAGACAACCAGCACGGCATTGCTTCGCCCGCAGGCACTGTCGAGGTGGCCGGTTCTCACCTGCGCTATCATAATGTCTATGGCTATAACATGGTGCGCGCTACGCGTCAGGGCATCCTGACAGCCAATCCCCAGAAGCGTCCTTTCGTGCTGTCGCGTTCAAACTTCCTGGGTGGTCAGCGCTATGCTGCCACGTGGACAGGCGATAATGCCTCTACCTGGGAACACATGAAGGCCAGCATCCCCATGACCCTGAACATGGGACTCACCGGTCAGGCGTTCAACGGTCCTGATATTGGTGGCTTTGCCCGCGACTGTAATGGCGAGCTCTTGGCTCACTGGACGGCCATCGGTGTTTATTTCCCCTTCGTGCGCAACCACTGCAGCCTTGAGGAGGTACAGCAAGAGCCATGGGCCTTTGGCGAAAAGGTGGAGAAGGTGTGCCGCACGGCCATCAACCGCCGCTACCGTCTGTTGCCCTATGTTTACACCCTCTTCCGCGAATCGAGCGAGACCGGTCTGCCCGTCATGCGCCCAGTCTTCATGAGCGATACCGAGGACCAGCGTCTGCGCAGCGAGCAGCAGGCCTTTATGTTGGGCAGCGACCTGCTCATCGTGCCACGTTGGGCCGAGAACCCCGCACTGCCAAAGGGCAACTGGAAGACCTTCACCATGGAACAGGGCGACGATGGCTATCAGGCCCGCCTTTCTTTGCGCGAGGGTGCCGTGCTGCCTTTGGCCAACCTGAGTCAGAACACCGAAGAGTACAGCACCGACTCACTGACCGTCTTGGTCAACCTCGATGCCAATGGTAAGGCCAGCGGTCGTCTGTATGAGGATGCCGGCGAAGGGTTCGGTTATCGTCATGGCGACTATGCCGACTATGAGGTGCAGGCCAAGGCCGAAGGAAAAGTGCTCACCGTGTCGCTCGAGCAGAAGGCTGGTCGCCGCGAGCACCCCGTTCGTTGGTTGCGCATCGGCCAGCTGGTAGGTGGCAAGGTCATCTATTCTCCTTGGCAGAAAGGCACCACGGCCACTGCTAAGTTGAAGAAATAACAAACATAGCAATCCATGCGAAAATCGGACCAAAAGGCCTGCTTATAGGCACTTTGGTTCGATTTTTGCTTTTTTGTGTTCGATTTTTATGTATCGTCATTGGCTTATTGACTACCTTTGCCAGCGAAAACCAATAAGCTAAAAACGGCAATTATGAATTTTGATCAGCTCTACACGGAACTCTTCCCCCGACTGGTGCAAATGGCATCGGCCTGGATAGCGCGTGAGGATGCAGAAGATCTGGTTCAAGATGTGCTGGTGAAGCTGTGGGAGCGCCGCGACGGCTTGACGTTCGTTGCCAATATTCACACCTATGCCAGTGCTGCCGTGCGCCATAAGTGTCTGGACTATCTGAAGCACCAGGCTTACGTGCGCGAACATCGTCACAGTGTGTGGGCCAACCTGCATCTGGCATGCGAGTTAGAGAGTCCTATGCGCTATGTGGAGTACCGTGAGCTTTCTGCCCGCATAGAGCAGGCCGTCAGCCGGTTGCCCCAGCGTGGCAGAGCCGTATTCCAGCTGAGTCGCTACGAGAATAAAAGCAATGCAGAGATAGCCCGTGAGCTTGGCATCTCGGTCAACACCGTAGAGTGTCACATGACCAAGGCGTTGGGGCGTCTTCATTCCTATCTGAATGTTTCCTAATTAAAAATATTAATATCGACATGAAAAAGAATATCCTGATCTCACTGCTGCTGTTGGCTAGCATGCCTTTGGCCATGAAGGCCCAGCAGGTAGCCCCCTTCAAGAAGGGCGACCGCGTATGTTTTGTTGGTAACAGTATTACCGATGGCGGTCACTACCACTCTTATATCTGGCTATACTATATGACGCATTTCCCCTTCGAGGAGATGTGGATGGCCAACTGTGGCGTGGGTGGCGACACCAGTCTTGAGATCCTGAACCGTTTGGATGGCGACGTGTTTGCCAAGCGTCCGAATGTTATCACCCTGACATTTGGCATGAACGATAGCGGCTATTTCGAATACAACGGTCCCGAGCCCGAAAAGTTTGCAGCCGAGAAGCTGGCCACCTCGAAGAAATACTTCTATCAGATCGAGAAGCGCCTGCAGAACCGTCCCGACACACGTATGATTATGATTGGCACGTCGCCCTACGACCAGACATCGACCTTCAACGATAATGTGTTCCGCAACAAGAACAACACCATTGGTCGTATTGTGGCTTTCCAAGACTCTGCTGCCAAGGCCAACCACTGGGAGTTCGTGGACTTCTGGGCACCGATGACCAAGATCAACGAGGAGCAACAGAAGCTCAATCCTAAGTTCACCATCTGTGGCAACGACCGCATCCACCCCGACAACGACGGTCATCTGGTCATGGCCTATCTGTTCCTGAAGGCGCAGGGCATGGCTGGCAAGAAGGTGGCCGACGTCGAGGTCAACGCCAAGAGCAAGAAGGTGCTGAAGAGCGACAACTGCACCATCACCAATGTCGAAAACCGTAGCGGTGTGGTCAGCTTCGACTATCTGGCCAACTCGCTGCCCTTCCCCATCGACACCATTGCCCGCGGATGGGAGTATAAGCGCCAGCAGGCCGACGCCCTGAAGGTGATTCCTCAGTTTATGGACGAGATGGACAACGAGGCTTTCTGCGTGACAGGCCTGAAGGGCAACTACCAGTTGCTCATCGATGGTCAGCTCATCGATACCTTCACCGCTGCACAGTTGGCTAAGGGCATCAACCTGGCCACCTATCGCCACACACCTCAGTACCAGCAGGCCAAGACCATCATGGAGCTCAACGAGAACCGCTGGGAGATAGAGCGCCAGTTCCGCGACTATGCTTGGTTGCAGTACAACTTCTTCATGAAGCGTGGCATGCTGGACCAGAACGACGAACAGGCTGCCCGCACCTTCCGTGCCGGACAAGACGATGGTTGGGTGGCTGCCAAGCGTGGCCTCTACGACAAGATGATCCACAAGGAGGTGCGCGACATGCACCAGCGCCAGATGGACCTCATCGTGGAGCGCATCTATCAGATCAATAAACCACAGGTGCGCCGGATTGTGCTCACCCCAGTGAAGAGATGATAAATACTATTTGTGTAAATAAGAGGTTTTACTTATGAACATGGTAAAAAGATTGTTTTCTCTTGTGTCCTGCTTGGCTGTCGTGATGGCAGTCAGTGCAGGACGCATTGATTCTAAGAAGGTGTTCAGCAAGGCCATGAACCGCGAGGTAGAGGTGACCGTGGTGGTTCCTACCAAGGGCGATGGACCTTGTCCAGTGATATACCTGTTGCATGGCGCCTACGGTCATGAACGGTCGTGGCTCGAGATTCGCCCCGACCTGGCCGATGTGGCCGACCGTGAGCACGTCATCTTCGTGACGCCACGTGCCTATAACACGTGGTATTTCGACAGTCCCCAGCATCCCGAGGTGCGCTATGAGACCTTCCTCTCCTCCGAACTTATTAACTATGTGGATAGCCACTACCGCACCATCGCCAGTTGCGAGGGTCGTGCCATCACGGGTCTCAGCATGGGCGGTCATGGTGCGCTCCACACAGCCCTGCGCCATCCCGACATGTTTGGTGCTGTGGGCAGCACCAGCGGTGGCGTGGACTTCCGCCCGTTTCCTCAGAACTGGAACATCCAGGACGAGTTGGGCGAGATGGCTGCCAACAAGCACGTCTGGGACGAGCACGTGGCTGTCAACCTTATCGACCGCATCCAGAACCATCAGCTGGCCATCATCTTCGACTGTGGCGAAAGCGACTTCTTCCTCGAGGTCAACAAGAACCTGCACCAGCGTCTGCTGGGGCGTGGCATCGACCACGACTTCATTCAGCGTCCCGGTGGTCACAACAGTGAATACTGGGCCAATGCTATCGACTATCAGATTTTGTTTTTCCAAAAGTTTTTTCATCATAACAAACGCTAACTTATGAATCGCAAACGTTTTCTGTTTATCAATGTTGCCTTGTTGGCTGTGGCTGCCTGTCTGTGCTGGTCGTGCTATAAGATCACGCTCGTTGTTCAAGCTCACAGCATTGTCAAGGGCAATGTGTTCAATGGCAAGATGGTTATCAAGGACACCAACAACACGGCCGGTGGCGTGGAGCACGTCTATGGCCTTTTTGGTATTCGTGTGCCCGAAGGATGGGAGGTCGATGGGCAAATCGTGATGACGCAGGTGGCCAAGGCCACGACCGATACGGGCGACCCTGACTATAATCAAACCATCACGCGTAGCCTGCAGTCGAGCCAGGCCTATACCGACCTGCTGAACCGCTGCTATCCGCGCGCGGGTTACACGTGGTTGGGATTCGTCACTTCCAGCGACTTCAAAACCCTGCTCAGTGGCAATGATGCGGCAAAACGTGTGGATAGCATCTACGTGAACTACACCATTGCTACTTCAAGCAACAAGACCGGTGTTTATTATCTGGACTATGTGGCTGGTCATATTGCACACGACAAGGTCAACCAGATAGGTGCCGTGGACCGCGACTGGGCCACCCGCGTGGCTACCTTCCAGGCCGACAGCATCAGCAACTTCTATCTCACCGACACCAGCATCCGTGTCACGAACGCGGATGGCAGCATGGACGAGCCCGGCGATCTGGAGTGGGCCACACCTGTTGAGTGGGACTTGGTGGCTATGCCCAATGCTACTTATGCCGGTACGGCTCGCGCCTACAAGGACTTGAAGTATAATAAGTTGTTTACGCGCTCACTCGGATGGAACGGCGGCGACGGTGTGCTCACCGTGGGACTGCCCAATGGCGATGTGCTGTGGACCTTCAACGACAGCTTCTATGGCGTTGTCAACGACCGTCTGCGTGCGCGTGGCAGTTGCAGCTTCCCGCGCAACAGCATCATGGTGCAGAAGTGTCGCGACGGCGTGCTGGGCGAGACGCCTCAGGACCTGGTATGGCTGGCCGACTATGTCAACTGGACCGATGCCAGCGCTGACCGCTATTTCCATGCCCGTACACACCTGCGCCACCCCCAAGGCGAGAAGACCGCTGCCGAGATTGCTGCTGGCGACATCGACCAGACGAAGGTCTATTGGTCGGGCGATGGCACGGTCTATAACGGAAAGCTGCAGATGATATGGGTGGGCGTGGAGTCGGCCGAGCTGCTCAACCTCGACGGTTCGCTGGCCACCTACAGCCTGGATGGCAACGAGCCCGAGGGTTACTATCTGCCCACCATTCCCGACTACCTGCCTCACGAGGGCGACTACCTCTATCGTGAGAGTCACACACCCAACAAGTTTGTGGGGCCTTGTGCCTATGGTTCCACCCTGTGGGAGGATGAAGACGGTCACTGCTATCTCTATGCCGTAGAAAATATGGGCACGGTGGTGGCACGTTCGCAGACCCGCGACCTCTATAGTCCTTGGCAATACTATATCAAGGATGCCAACGGACAGTGGAACTGGCAGGACACCTATCCTACTGAGGAGGAGCGCCGCCGCTCCAGCATCATGGCTTCCTCTGACTATGCCATCATGCTGCCTTGGGTGTTCAAGCAGGGCGACTGGTATTTCATGACCTCGCAGGCACCCATCTTCTCTACCGATGTCTATATCTATCGTTCCAGAACGCCGTATGGTCCTTTCAGCGAGCGTAAACTGCTGTTCCGCTTGCCCGACCATCTTGACAAGCTTGGGTCGCAAGCCTATCACTGGCTCTACATGGTGAACCTCCATCCAGCCCTCTCGCGCCAAGGCGAGCTGGTGTTCTCAACCAATAGCGACCCCGATGATTTCTGGATGAACTTCAACGCCAGAGGTTCGGCCGACTACTATCGTCCGTTCTTCTATCGCGTGTTCGACTGGCAGAAAGTCTATAGCGACCTGCCCACGTCAACATCGGTTGCAGCGCCTGTCGTCACAGACAGGGTTCACGACAACTCTTATTACAATCTGCAAGGGCAGCGCATCGATCATCCTCGTCGCGGATTGTATATTAAAAATGGCAAAAAGGTCTTCATCAAGTGAAGACCTTTTTTTGTGTCATTTTGGTTAATTAATCGTAATAATTTTACAAATTCTTGCATTTCTCTTACAACCAATCACATTGTTTTATATATTTGCAGCAAACTTTTCGAATAGACGAAAGCAGACATGAATAATAACAATACTGACCCCACCCCCTGCCCCTCCCCTACAAGGGAGGGGAGAACCGCAGAGGAAGCCGCCTCTCTCCCCTCCCTTGTAGGGGAGGGGCAGG
>JAILHK010000050.1 GCA_024695815.1 Prevotella sp. | reverse complement strand
TATTGCTTTGGTTCTAGACTTTAGAAGTGCCATTTCTAGACTCTAGAACTGCCACTTCTAGACTTTAAAACAACCCATTCTAGACTCTAGAAATGGGGTTTCTAGACTCTAGAATGGATGCAAAAGTGCCACTATTGGCACGTAAAAGCGTAACTATGAGCACGTGAGAGTGCCACTATGAGCACGTAAAAGTGCCACTCTTGATCTTCAAAAGGGATGTAACGAGCAGTCGTTTCGGTCTTTCTACGGAGCTTGTACTGCTCCCACTAGTCTATTCGTCTTTCGGAGAGGGACTGGGGGTGAGGCCGAAACAACAAAAAAAAGGAGCAAGCCTCTAAGTGCTTGCTCCTTCATATCGGATGATGATTGATTAGTATTTCAAAATCTGTCCGGGCATCAGGCGCACCTTGGTGCTGATGCGGTTCAACTTGCAGATGGCATTCACCGAGGTGCGATGCTTGCGAGCAATGGCCGAAAGGGTCTCGCCCTTTGCCACTTTGTGATAGCGGGCTGACTGCACCTCACGGCTCTGGCGCTTGCTGGCCGTGGCACGGTTCATGTTCTCTTCCAGACCATCGCCACCACGATACTCACCACCTGTGCCACGCAGACGAGTGGCCTGAGCCGACTCGGCATTGTAGGTGCTCTTGCGGAAGGTGTAGGTATCGCCCGTGACGTCCTGATTGCGGAAGTCGAACATCAGCGCAGGGTTCAGGGCTACACCACAAAGACGTGTCTCGAAGTGCAGGTGCGAACCAGTGCTACGACCGGTGTTACCACCCAGACCGATAGGATCGCCAGCGCGAACCTCCTGGTTTTCGACTACCAGATGCTTGGACATGTGACCATAGATGGTCTCCAGTCCGTTGTTGTGGCGAATCACCACGTATTTGCCATAGCCCTTTGGCTCATAGCGTACGATACGCACCTTACCAGTAAATGCAGCACGGATGGTGTCGCCAATGTACACCTTGATATCCAGTCCTTTGTGCTGACGGCCCCAACGGGCACCGAAATTAGAGGTGATGATGCGGCTCTTGGTTGGCATGCAGAAGTCGCGCAGGTTGATACGGAACGAATCGGGCAACTGTGTAGCCTGGTGGGCATAGCGGTTGTTCCAATCGTTGTAGAGGCTGGCTGCGGGCGACTCGTAAACTTCGTAGTCGAGCATGCGCTGCAGTGCTATTGAATCTATAGCTCTCATCTTGCGATCAATAGGTGCCTGACTAGCCAATAGATCTTGACCAGCAGCGGGTATCACAGAAATGGAAGCTAATGCCACAAGGGCTATTTTTTTTATTGTCTTAAACATTCTTTGCTGATTAAGTAAAGTTATGTGTCCAAAAAATTACGTTGCAAAGTTACAAAAAATTATCTATTTACACCAAATATATATGGTATCTTTTGGGGTCTTTTAACATAAAAGTTGCATTTTTACACTATTTCAAGGGTAAAATACGGCCTTTTTCGTCGATACGGGCCTGACTATGAGGCACATCGCACTCGGTGAGCATACGCAACTGTTTGATAAGATTACCGGTCTTGTCGTGGCGCGGACCGACGCCTCGCGTCTGCGTCATGGGATAGACGCAGCCTTTCAGAAAACGGCCGTTTTCATCGATGCCAACCACCATTAAGGGGGCTTGTCCGGAAATGCCGACAAGACTCACATTATAGGGGGTGCAGAAGTTGCCAAGGCTGTAGGCTATGAAACGGTCTTTATAGACCTCGACGGCACGCATCACGTGCGGACCGTGGCCATAGACGATGTCGGCACCATGGTCGATGCAGAAGTGTGCCAGCTCGCGGATAGAGCCGCGATTCTCGCCCAGGAACGACTCGGAGCCATCGGGAAGATGACACTTGTCGCGCCCCTCGGCACCGCCGTGAAACGACACGATGACGATGTCGCACGTGCTGGCCAACGAGTCAACGATGTGGGCCACATTGTCAAGATTGATATGACGGATGGTGAAATGGTTGTGACCGAAGGCACAGATGCCAATCTTCCTGCCATGACGCTGCAAGATGGCGCACGACTTACGGCCTGCCAGACCGGAATAGAGGATGCCCTGCTCGTCGAGACAGCGCTCGGTGGACTCGATGCCCTCCAACCCGAAGTCGTTGGCATGGTTGTTGGCCATGCTCAGAAAGTCGAAGCCAGCCTCCTTGAGTAGTGGGGCATACTTGGTGGGCATGCGGAAGGAATAGCTGCCAGGGCCGCCACTCTTGGTGCTGGTGCCCCCATCGCAGAGCACACCTTCAAGGTTGCCCACGGCCAGGTCGGCCCGCTGCAAAATGGATTTGGAATCTTTGAAGAGATCGGCGCCATCGTTAGCCGGAAGCATCACTGTAGGATGGGTCGTGCCCATCATGATGTCGCCAACCATAGCTACCGTTAAAGTGTCAGCATGGC
Organism: Prevotella sp.; assembly: GCA_024695815.1. Lineage (GTDB taxonomy): Bacteria > Bacteroidota > Bacteroidia > Bacteroidales > Bacteroidaceae > Prevotella. The sequence goes on along the minus strand of JAILHK010000050.1, from coordinate 5,724 downwards.
TGCTCAGCAAGCTGGCAGCCATGATAGTAAGGGTGGTAAAGATCTTTTTTTTCATGTTCTATTGTGCACTACTGCACACGGCGTACGCCTACGAAGCGGCGGCTATAGTAGCCATCGGTCGATTTGCTGACCTTCACGCCATCCTTTGTGCTGGCATGGATGAAGGTGAACACCTGTGTGACAGGATCGTAATCAATGACGATGCCCACATGCCCCACACCGCGACCCGAACGGGGACTGGTGAAGAACACGAGGTCACCGGGCTGCATCTCGCTGCGCTTCACGGGGATGTTGCGCGCATACTGGTCGCGAGAAGAGTTGCCGATATTCATATTGCTCTGACGATAGACGTAGCTGGTGAAGCCTGAACAGTCGAAGGTGTTGGGACCCTTGCTGCCAAGACGATAGCGGGCACCAAGGTGCTTATAGGCCTCGTTCATGAGGTTGTCTATCATCGTTCCGTCGTATTTGAAAGATTCTTTGCCATCATAGAGAAAGTCGAAGTTGTCAATCTCTTCGTCTGCACCCACTTCATACACTTCCTCTACCTCGCTCATGACATCTTCAAGAGTTAAGGGTTGTGACTTTGTGGACTGTCCGAACACGGCTGTTACGGACATTGCGAGACTTAAAATGGCACAAAAAATAAGTTTATTCATTCTCTATAAATTACCCGAGGTTACGGTTGTTTTGGTTACTCTGGATGCAAAGGTAATAAATAAATATGAGAAAAACATACATACCAATCGTAAATTAATAAGACTTAACATCTTTTAATTTATTCATTTTCTGCATGTTAGGAGATAGCAGACCAATTGATGTTGGTTTTGCGCAGCTGTTTCAGGCGGTCCCACAACTGTTGAAACTTTGGCGACTGACAGGTGGGATCGTCGTCGATGATAGCCTGTGCGGTGTCGCGTGCCATCTGCACAATCTGTCCGTCGCGAGCAATGTCTGCAATCTTCAAATCGAAGGCCATGCCGCTCTGCTGGGTTCCCTCCAAATCGCCGGGACCACGCAGTTTCAGGTCGGCTTCGGCAATACGGAAGCCGTCGTTGGTCTCGCACATGATATCAATACGCTTGCGCGTGTCTTCGCTGAGTTTATAGGTGGTGACGAGGATGCAATACGACTGGTCGGCACCACGGCCCACCCTACCCCTGAGCTGATGCAACTGCGAGAGGCCAAAGCGCTGAGCATCAAGGATGACCATCACCGACGCATTGGGCACGTTGACACCCACCTCGATCACGGTGGTGGCCACGAGTATCTGGGTCTCGCCGCTGACAAACTTCTGCATCTCGTCTTCCTTCTCCTTGGGTTTCATCTTGCCGTGCACCCGGCTCAGACGGAACTCGGGGAAGGCTTGGCGCAGCACCTCGAAACCCTGTTCCAGGTTTTTCAGGTCGATCTTCTCGCTCTCTTCAATGAGCGGGAACACGATATAGACCTGACGGCCCTGACGAATCTGCTGGCGGATGCCATCGTAGAGGGTGGTCATGCGGGTGTCGAACACGTGGGTGGTACGTATGGGCTTACGTCCGGGTGGCAGTTCGTCGATGACGCTGACATCCAGATCGCCATAGAGGGTCATGGCCAGCGTACGGGGAATGGGGGTTGCGGTCATCACCAGCACGTGCGGGGGATTGGCACTCTTGGCCCACAGCTTGGCGCGCTGAGCCACGCCAAAACGGTGCTGTTCATCGACAACGGCAAGGCCTAGCTGCCGGAACTGCACAGCATCCTCGATAACGGCATGCGTGCCCACCAGTATCTGGACACTACCGTCCAGGAGTCCGTTCAGCACCTCTTCTCGTTTTTTGCCTTTCACCATGCCCGTCAGCAGTTCTACCCGCACCGGCATGTCTTTCAGGAAAGCCTTGATGGTGGAGAGATGCTGTTCGGCCAGGATTTCTGTGGGTGCCATGATACAGGCCTGGAAGCCATTGTCCAGCGCTATGAGCATGGTCATCAGGGCCACCAGTGTCTTGCCGCTGCCCACATCGCCTTGCAACAGACGGTTCATCTGTCGGCCACTGCTCAGGTCACGCCGTATCTCGTGCATGACACGTTTCTGAGCCCCCGTCAGAGGGAAAGGAAGGTTCTGGTGATAGAACGTATTGAAAATATCGCCAATACGATTGAACACATAGCCGCGATACTTGCGACGCTGGTCGCTGGCATAGCGCAGGATGTTCAGTTGGACAAAGAACAGTTCCTCGAACTTCATGCGCACACGCGCCTTTTCAAGGTCACGACTGTTCTGGGGATAATGCAGATTGCGCAGCGACTCATCGCGACTCATCAGATGATGCTGTGCAATGATAAAGTCGGGGATGGTCTCGGGCAACGGGGGCATCTTCTCAATGAGCGTCTTGGTGAGTCGCTCCACAGTCCGCGAGTTGAGTCCTCCCTTTTTCATTTTCTCGGTGGTGTTGTAGTAGGGCTGCATGCCCATGGCCGAGGTGTCCACCTTGCTGGCGTCATCGAGGTCGGGATGCTGCACCTGTATGCGGTTGCCATAAACCGAGGGACGACCAAACAGCAGATAGTCGGTGCCTATCTTGTAGGCCTGTTTGGCATAGCGGCCACCATTGAACCACACCAGGTCCATGATGCCGGTGCCATCGGTGAAGTGGGCCACCACACGTTGTTTGCGCGGTCCCATGTCGAAGGTCTCGAAACTGAGGATATGGCCTACCACCTGCACAAAGGGCATGTCACCGGTGAGCTCGCTCACCTGGTAGATGCGACTGCGGTCCACATGTTTATAGGGATAATACTCCAACAAGTCGCCAAAGGTCTCGATGCCAAGTTCTTTGCTCAGCATCTTCTTGCGGTTGGGACCAACGCCCGGCAAGTAAGTGATGTCTTGTTCGAGAAACCCGTTCATGGCTTGGTTATAGCAGTGTCTCTGCTATCTTGAGGTCGAAAGGTGTGGTGATCTTGATATTCTCGCGGTTGCCTTCGACCATGGTCACTTGTTCGCCATAGGCCTCAACCACAGAGGCATCGTCGGTGAACGACTCGGTATAGGGCTGACGGTTGGCAGCCTTCAGCAGTTGAATATCGAAGGTCTGCGGGGTCTGTACCAAGCGGTAGTCGGCACGATAGACGTTGCCCTGACCCACATGGCGCAAGGTCTCAACGACGGGGGTGACGGGAATCACGGCCTTGTGGGTGCGCGCCGTCTCATAGCAGGCACGGATCACATCGACCGACACGAAGGGACGTACGCCGTCGTGCACGCCGACCACGCCCTGAGCATCGTCGGGAATCAGTGCCAGACCGTTTTGCACGGAGTGGAAACGGGTCTGTCCGCCATCGGCCAACAGATAGGGCACGTCGAACTGATAGGTGGCACAAAGCTCGCGCCAGTAGTCCTGCTGCGCCTTGGGCAGCACGAGGATGATCTGCAGGTCCTTGGAATAGTCGCGGAAGCGCTGCAAGGTGCGCATCAGCACGGGCATGCCACCGATGGGCAAAAACTGCTTGGGCACCTCGCCCCCCATACGCAGGCCTTTTCCACCTGCTACGATGATGATGTAGTCCATAAACGTATCAGCGCTGCATCAGGTGTTTGAAACGCATGCCTTCAGCTATCTGGTCGGCCGTCTGCTGGTCAACCAACTGCGACAGCAGCTCGTAGGCAAAGGGGAATGCGGCGGCAGGGCCCTCGCCCGTGGTGATGGTGCCATCTACGGTACAAAGGTCGGCAGTATAGGTAGCGCCTTCAAGCAACTGCTCAAAACCGGGATAGCACGTGGCGCGCTTGCCCTTCAACACACCCAACTGACCCAGCACCACACCGGGTGCGGCACAGATGGCAGCGATACGTTTGCCAGCCTCGTACTGGCGGAGCACAGCTTCTCTGACACCCTGATGAGCATAGAGATTGCTGGCACCAGGCATACCGCCGGGCAACAGCAGAAAGTCGGCGTCGGAGAAATTGCAATCCTCAATCATTGCATCGGCAATGAACTGCACTTGGTGTGAGCTCTCTACCACCTGGCCCTCGCCCGTGGTGCTCACCGTTACTACCTCCACACCGCCACGACGCAACACATCGATGGGTATCAGGGCCTCGACATCTTCAAAGCCGTTGGCCAGAAATACATATACTTTTGCCATATCTTTATAGTTCAATATAACTTCTACTTCAACTTCTTGATGGAGCAAAGTTAACAAAAAAACCGCAATAATGCCTATTTTTTCGATAAAAAACCGCATTTCATGACAATTTATGTATTATTTTTGTACTTTTGCAAAAACAAAACGAATGAGATATGCCACAACAACCTTTTCGCTTCGCACTTTTCGGTAACGTTTACCAACACGCCAAGTCGGCCGCCATCCGCCAGGTGCTGACCACCCTGCAGGAGTATGGTGCCACCGTACTCATTGACGAGGAGTACTACGACTTTCTTTGTTGTTCGGAGATGATCGATGTGCGCAACTACCAGACGTTCAACGGCTGTAGCTTTGAGGCTGACTTCGCCATCTCGATGGGTGGCGACGGTACGCTGCTGAAGACGGCCAGTCGGGTCAGGGAGAAGCAGATTCCTATCCTGGGTGTGAACATGGGCCGACTGGGCTTCCTGGCCGATATCAGTGCCGACCAGGTCGAAGAAACATTCGATGCCCTTTACCGCAATGACTATTCGGTCGAGGACCGGGCCCTCATCCATGTAGAGACGAACGGGGAACCGATTGAAGGGTATGAGTGTGCACTGAACGATGTCGCCATCCTGAAGAAAGACTCGGCCTCGATGATCTCTATCCGGGCGAGCATCAATGGGGATTATCTCACCACCTACCAGGCTGACGGTCTCATCGTCTCGACACCCACCGGTTCTACGGCTTATTCATTATCTAACGGCGGACCCATCATCGTGCCTCGGACGGGCGTCATCCTGATGACCGCTGTCGCCCCTCATTCCCTGAACATCCGACCGATCGTGCTCCCCGACACCGCACAGATTGAGCTGACGGTGAGCAGTCGCAGTCATACGTTCCTGGTGGCCATCGACGGCCGTTCGGGAAAGTTGCCGGAGGGTACCACCTTGCGACTATCGCGCGCCCCCTACCCCATGAAGCTGGTCAAGCGTAACGGCACCCGCTATTTCTCTACGCTCCGTGAAAAGATGATGTGGGGTGCTGATATCAGATAGCCCGACACATGCTCTAGAACCCTCTTTTTTTGATCACGATGACATTCAAGGACCTCTTCCCTCATAACAAATACACGGCCATGGAAATTTTCCGATGGCTCTGGAAGGCATGGAGGGGGAACCGGTTGCAAGCAACACTCAATGCGACCATCGGACTGCTGGGAGTGGGCATCAGCCTGGCGATTGTCTGGGCGATGCAACGCGCCATTGACATCGGTTCGGGGGTAATAGAGGGGTCTATCTACGGGGCCGTCGGGGTGATGGCAGCCCTGATTCTCTGCGAGTTTGCCATCGGCATCTCACGGGTATGGATCAAAAACATCCTGGGCGTCAAGGCCAGGAACCGGATGCAGCAGGACACACTGGCCCGACTGCTACGTTCGGAATGGCGTGGCAGGGAGGCTAAGCATTCTGGAGATATCACCAACCGACTGGAAACCGATGTGACCAATGTGGTGACATTCCTCACCGAGACGCTGCCGTCCATCATCTCTACCCTGGCCATGTTCATCGGCGCCTTCTTCTACCTGCTACAGATGGACACCTGGCTGGC
>JAILHK010000030.1 GCA_024695815.1 Prevotella sp. | reverse complement strand
GGTGATGAAGTACAAGCGTGCCACCTGTCCTATGGAGCGTCCTGCCGAAGGCACACCATACGACTATCTGTATGAGCAGCGCCCCGAACTGAATCTGAATCAGTGGAGCGTAGCTGACGTAGATGGCGATGTGAACCAGTGCGTATGATGTAGCAAGGGTGTCTGCTCCAGCAAACAGACGGTCGGTCAGCAACCAACCTGTGTCAGCGCCGCGATATAATCCCTGACGGATAATCTCGCCTGCACGTGGAGGACCCATAGTCAGAATTCCTACTGTTGAGCCTGGATTTTGCTCCTTCAGACGAAGGGCCTGCTCCAAGGCGTTTAAATCTTCTGGATTGAAGATGGCGGGCAAGGCAGCACGGTTTACGGTTCCTTCTGCGGTCATTGCATCCTTACCCACGTTTCGGGTGTCTGGCACTTGTTTGGCCAGTACAACAATCTTTAAAGCCATAATATTTAAATGTATATAAAAACTATTTGTTCAAAATTTTGCGGGTGCAAAGATACGTTATTTCTATCATTTAACAAAGTAAAAAGTATAAAAATTGCACAAAAGCTCCTTTTTCGTGCACATTTTCCGGATTTTGTGCAATAAAAAGAGAGATGTATTCCTACACCTCTCTCTTGTATAAATATTAAAAACGCTTACCCTTATACCAGATGTGCAATCAGGTCTTCGCGGTCGCCTGGCAGCATGTCGATGACAGGAATTTCAATCATCGTGTAGCATCCTGGCTCCTGTTTCATAGAAGCGCGAGCCACGTTGACCAACACCTGACCAGTCAGGGCAGGGTTGTTGATGCTCATGTTGAACTCCAGGCGCTGGTTCTGAGTCTTGCCGCTCACGCCCTTGCGCACCAAGTTTACACCGTGACCCATATCGCGAACGTCATCAACGCTCTCAACCTGGAACACGTGAGTCTCGTCGCTGGCAAAGTAGGGGTCAGCCTTGATGGCAGCTGTCACCTCGTCCAGGTTGGCACCATCTTCCAACTCAACATACACCATACGGCGATGAATGCCCTCGCCCAAGGGAATTGTCATTGAAAGGGCGTTCTTGACGCCAGCCTTTGAGCGTACGCATACGCTGTGGCCCATAGACATACCAGGTCCGAAGTTAGTGTAACTCAGTCCCTTTGGAGCCAAGCTCTGCATCAGTGTGCGAACGATAGAGTCTGAACCTGGGTCCCATCCGGCAGCGATGACGCTCACGGTGCCCGTCTTTTTGTTCAGTTCCATCAGGTTGCGACGATAGTCGCGAATCATGGTGTGTATGTCAAATGAGTCCACTGTGTTGATGCCCAGTGGCAGAATTTGTTTGGCATATTCCTCGCACGAACGGGTAGGTGTGGCCAGGATGGCTACATCAACGTCCTTCAGCTCTTTGATGTCCTTAACGACTTCATACTGTGCCAGTTCGGCTGGCTTATCCTGTGCACCATTTCTGCGCACGATACCTGCTACTTCGAAATCGGGGGCTGCTTCGAGTGCCTCCAAGGCGTAGCGACCAATGTTGCCGTAACCAACTACGGCTGCTCTGATTTTTTTCATTGTTCTTTTGTGTTGTGAGTTTAAAACTGGGTGCAAAAGTACTACTTTTTTCTTGAATAGCGCGACTTGCGGATAAAAAAAATATTAAAATTCTTTTGGACGCACGTCTTGAAAAGCACGCTCAGTCGCTGTTTATTAGATAAATAATGTATACTTATTAAAAAAATAATATTGAAAAAAGTTTCGTATTCAAAGTAAAAGTAGTAACTTTGCACCCGTTAATTTCGTAAACCAAACCTTGTGATTATTAATTACTTCGGTTGTATATAGTTTTTTTAAGATGAAAAAATTTTTTATAGCATGTGCAGCAATCCTTTCATTTACGGCTTGCTCAAATGAGAAGGACCTTTTTGATCCGGCTAACATCGAACAAAAACAAAAGATGTCGTATGCAGACCAGTTCGAAACTCAGTATGGTGAAATCAGCCCAGACAAAACATGGGATCTGACAGATTTTTCTGCATCACAGACTCGTGCTGCCTCTACAGGCACCCATGCCACGCTGGTTGACGGTCTGTACTTTGACCTGAACTACAGAGTAGTGAGCAACCGCTTGCAAACAACCATGAACGCCCGTTCTATGAACAAGTCGCTCTATGACGCTATCAAGACCTTCCTTCCCGACGGTCAGCAGCACACCGGTGTTCCCGTTGTGTTGACAGCTCCCAGCAACTCGTTCACTATCTATCCTGTCAGCGTTCAGGGTGCTTGGACTCACGACCTCTATGTGAAGGTTGGCGATGCCGCACCTGTTAAGGTCTATTCTAAGAACTGGACCAACTATTCACATGGCTTTGTCAATGGCGAAGGCTTGAAGGGTGTCTATACGCTCGTTGGCTTCTATCTGACCCAATATACAGACATGCCAGGTTTGCGCATCGAGGCTCCCGTTGGTACACCCATCGAGATCTATCTGGCCAATGTGAAAGATGGCAAAAACTCTAAGCCAACGGTTGGTACCTTCAACGGTCAGGCCATCTATGTGGAGACCTCTGCAAAGCCTGAAGGTGTAGAGATGCACGACAATGCCATCGTCAAGTATATCGGTATTGAGGACAACAACGGCAATGGTTCGGACCATGACTACAATGACGTGGTGCTGGCCATCGTGGGCAATCCTGAAGTTCCCGAGGAAATCAAGGTGACCGACGATCAGTATGATGTCACTTCCAGCATCACCAAGCGTTATATGATTGAAGACCTGGGTAGCATTGGTGACTTCGACTTCAACGATATCGTTGTCGATGTGACCGAGACTGTCAAGTCAACCTATAAGAGAACACTGACCAACGGTGTGGTAACTTCCAACGAGCTGGTTGGCACCGAGAAGAAACAAAAGGCCGTTCTTCGTCACCTGGGTGGCGTGCTGCCTTTCCAGCTGACCATCGGTTCTACCGAACTGCCTGAGCGTAAGGGCGTTCTGGATGTAGATTTGGAAGAAGAGTACGAGGTTGAAGGCTGGGATCCCTATACCAACAACATCTCTGTCAAGGTTAGACAGCAAGACAACGTCTCTGTCTTTGTCATTCCATTCCCCAAGGCTGGTGAGGCTCCTATGATTATCGCTACATCAGACACCTGGAATTGGATGCCCGAGAAGCAGAGCGTGCCCAGAGACTGGTTCTACACCGACTTCTAAAGAATAAAATCACGCACTTTTGCGTGCAGAAACACAATAAACGGGCCTTGGTGCCCGTTTATTTTTTTGTAGATTATTAATTAGTATTTCAGTATATGATTGAATATATCAAGGGAGAGTTGACCGACCTGACGCCAGCCTTGGCCACCGTCGAGGCAGCAGGCGTAGGCTACGGCATGAATATTTCGCTCAATACATTTAGTGCCATCCAGGGAAAGAAAGAGGTAAAGCTCTATGTCTATGAAGCCATTCGCGAAGATGCCTATGTGCTTTACGGCTTCGCCACCAAGAAAGAGCGTGAGATGTTCCAGCTCCTCATCACCGTCAGTGGCGTTGGTGCCAACACCGCACGCATGATGCTCTCAGGCATGAGTGTTAGCGAGTTGTGTGCAGCCATCTCTACGGGCAATGCCAAGCTCATTCAGAGCATCAAGGGCATTGGCAAGATGACAGCCCAGCGCATTATCGTTGATCTGCGCGATAAGATTGTGGCTCTAGGTATCACTAGCGAGATTCCCGCTGGCGGACAGATTGCCGCTCCCGTCAACAATGAAGTTCGCGACGAGGCAGTCTCTGCGCTCACCATGCTTGGCTTCGCACCTGCTCCCACTCAGAAGGTTGTGGTACAGATATTACAAGAACAACCCGCTCTACCAGTAGAGCAGGTTGTCAAATTAGCATTAAAACAGATAAAGTAATGCTAGCTATATAATCATTATCCCATTATCTCTTCGGCAAGCTTTGTCAGGTTCTGATAAGGCATGCCGCCTACGTGGCGATTGATATTGCCATCCTTGTCAATGAAGAACAGGGTGGGTATCGACATGATTTTGGCAGCAAGGGCAATGCCTTGGTTCTTGTCCACATCTATCTTCAGCACCTTGAGTCGTCCTTCGTTCTCCTTTGCCAGTCGCTGCAACAGTGGTGCCATAGCCTGACAGGGTCCGCACCATGTGGCGTAGAAGTCAATCACTACCGGTGTATTATCTTCAAAATCGTATCCTCTCAGATACTGCTTGTAGTCTTTAATATTCTCCATAATTCTCAATCTTTTGGTTCTTTAATAATCTTTGTTCTGTGTTTCATGTGCAAAATTACATAGAATTTGATAGACGTATGAATTATTTTATCTATCTTTGCATCGAAATTATCTATTAAAGCACCAATCATCATGACGCTTCAACAACTCCGCTATATCGTAGCAATCGATCGCTATCGCAGTTTTGCCAAAGCTGCCGAGGCCTGTGCCATTTCCCAACCTACGCTGAGTGCGATGCTTGTGAAACTCGAAGAAGAACTGGATGTGCGCATCTTCGACCGTAGCAACAAGAGTGTCGTTCCCACCATTGTTGGCGAGAAGATTATCCGTCAGGCCGAGCGAGCCATTGCCGAAGCCGAGCGCGTGTCCGAACTGGTAGAAGAGGACAAGGGAGCCATTGCCGGCAGTCTCAACCTGAGTGTTGGTCCCACCATTGCACCGTATGTCTTGCCCCAGTTCATACGCCACTACATGGAAGACTATCCGCAGGTGAAGCTCAGCATCAAGGAGATGAAGGCCGAGCCCATGATGGCCGAACTGATGTTGGGCCATCTCGATGCCGGCATCGCCATTTGTGGCAATGCTCGTGCAGGCATTCTCGAGGTGCCCCTCTACACCGAGCGTTTCATGGTCTATCTCTCAGAAAACTGTTGGCGCAAGCTTCCCGTCTTCAAACCCGAGAACCTTGAGCACGAGAAGATGTGGATTATGAAAGAAGCCCAGTGCTTGCGCGATAGCGCTTTCAGCTTTTGCAAGGCGCGCACCAAGGGCAACCGCATCTACGAGGCAGGCAGCATCGAGACGCTCATCCGTATTGTCGACGAGAATGGAGGTTTCACCATCATCCCCGAGATGCATCTGCCTTTCCTTTCCGAGCGTCAGCGCGAGAATGTTCGTCGCATCGAGGGCGACTACCTCTCCCAGCGCCGTGTGTCTCTCTACATCCGCGAAGACTATATCCGTCAGTCCATGCTCAACACCATCACCAACACCCTTCTTCGCTTCATGCCCAAGGGAATGATGGAAGAACACATCGTTAAATATGGCATCAAGCTATAAGCCTGAAGCAAATCATCCTGCCATTGAGAAACGGAATACTTCAGTTTCTTGCAGTTCAGGCCGTGCTGTCACCATTCTTACGTAGTCACGAATCAGGTGACGCCAGTCGTTACCACCCATGCTGAAATACTTCTCCTGGAACTCGCGCTGACACTCAACTACTATATTCATAATGGTAGTGCCCTCATTCAGTTCCATCATGTTGTGTACCAGGCGACGTACGTCATCGTCCTTCTCCACATCATCAAGCATAGAGCCAGCAGGAATCAGTTTAATCTCTTCTGACCTTTTTCTTTGAGAAGTGCCTATTTCGCTATTGCGATAATTCAGATACATAGCCTTAGCCATTTCACCCATCACACGCTTATAGAACTGTTCATCTTCAAACAACTTTGAGAATGCATCCATCTGCTCCATATAGCACGACTGGGCTATCTTGTCAAACTCCTTGGGGAAGATGCTGGTCTCAAACATCTGG
>JAILHK010000038.1 GCA_024695815.1 Prevotella sp. | reverse complement strand
AAAATCACAATTAACTTTAACCATTTAATACCTTAACACTATGCCTGTACTTTACAAAACTTATGTGAACCGCGTGAAGAACTCTAAGATGTTCGGCAAGGTCTATGCCCGCATCGTATCGCTGAAGACCATGACCTACCCAGAGCTGTGCAAGCACATGGCGGAACACAACTCGGTGTATGGCACCGATGTCTGCCTGGGCGTTGCCAACAAGTTGCAGTCGTGTATTCTGGAGCAGCTGATGGAGGGTAAGAAGGTGCAGTTTGGCGACCTGGGTACGTTCTATCTCTCTACGCACACCACGGGTGCCGTCTCTGAGGAGGAGTTCAACCTGGCGTCCCACATGCGCGGAATATACCTGCGCTTCCAGCCCAGTCGCATGGACTTGAACGACCTGACGTCGAAGTCGCTGAAGAAGCGTGCCTCGCTCCTCAACGTGAAGGAGTTGGCGGGAATTGAGACCGCGAGTCAGGGGGAGAATGGGGACTAACCCCAATCCAAGACCCCACCCCCGACCCATCCCCTACATGGGAGGGGAGTAACTACAGGGACCATGGATTATCAACCACGCAGTACGAAAGATTCTTTTTAGGTATGTTCTATAAATTGCATATATCATCTGCTGAACTCCCCTCCCTTCAAGGGGAGGGGCTGGGGGTGGGGTCTGTATCTCCATTGGCAGTTAGAACAACACTGACCCCACCCCCGACCCCTCCCCTACATGGGAGGGGAGTGGTCCCCTGTTTTTCACCTTTTGTCAAGAACCAAATCGTAATCAACCAAATTAACCGAATAATACCATGAAAAACAAAATTGAAACTTGGAAGTTTGTATTGCAAACTGTTATCGCCATCCTTACGGCGATCGCCACCAGCCTCGGCGTGGCAAGTTGTATGAATTGACCCCTCCCCCAACAGACCCACCCCCAGCCCCTCCCTGAATGGAGGGGCGCTTTTTACTCTCAACGTTGAGTTTGCGCCATAGGCGCACCACTTCTCACTTCTCACCTCTCAACTATCTAACAACCCCTCCCCGACCCTCCCGAGGGAGGGGGTTGGAAGTAAGAAAGTCTCCCCTCGGGGAGATTTAGAGGGGGTTGTTTTTACAACTTTCATGCTTTAGCATGAAAAAAATTCAAGAACTTTTGGTGTTTTCGAAAAAAAACACTATCTTTGCAGAGATATTTTGAAAATATTACTTCCAAAAGACTATACTGTCCATGAGACATCTATATATATTTATCATCTCAATGCTCTGCATCCTGTGCGCACAAACACAGCAGGCACTAGCAATGACCATTGAGACCACAACCCACGGCGAAAGCGAAGACATCTACAACTTCGACCAGACGCCAGGAAAGGCTGAACTTCTGGACTTACAGAAGCTCACCGATCCCACATATCGCACGAACGCCAACAAAGGACGACCGTCCTCTGTTGTCTGTGAGACAAACAACGCGCAGGTTCCCCTCTATATTTTTATGTCAGATGCCCAGAGTGGCTGCATGCTACTGCTAAACACAAAAGGTATTAAAAAGATGTCTATCTACCTGTTTGGCGGCGGAACAAGAGGGCCTGACCACCCACAACAGCTTATTTTTAGCCCCTATGGGCGTATTTCTGCTCGCAAGAACATCCTTGTGAGAAGGGATACCTATGTCCAATGCTCACCGTTGAGAATTGGATTTCCAAACAACATCATTAAAGAAGAAAGCGAAGCCACTTCTTTATTCTCCAAGGGAACACAACAGGCCGCTTTCTAGTAGCATGTCCGAGAAGCCCATTTAAGTCTCGTAGGAGGGACTTATAAAGCTTCCAAGGAGAATTTTCATCAGCACCCTGTCGGCACGTACCAGGAGCGCCTATGGCGGAAGGTATAGCATCCGCTAAACTCCCCTCCCTTCCGCTCGAGCTCTGCTCGCTTGCTACCGAAGGGACGCAAGAAGGGGAGGAGCTGCGGGCTGTAACTTCTTTGCAGTTAGAAAAACACTGATCCCACCCCCAACCCCTCCCCTACATGGGAGGGGAGGGGCTGCGCAAGGTTCAAGCTAAGAAAACAACCGCACAGGTTGAAAATTTGACTTCCCCTGTCGGCCGTCGTGCTATACCTTCTCTGCAAAGCAGGCTAACCTTCCGCACTATCGAAGCAGGCCAACCTTACACACTATCGAAGCAGGCTAAGCTCATAAGACGAAAAAAAGCCCCCAAATGCAACATTTGGAGACTAAAAGCAATTATAAAAGAATAAATCACGCTAATTTTATCATTTTTTGGAGGGAACAAAGCTCTCCCAGGTCTGATCATCGTAATAAACACGGATTTCGGTGACCTTACGAGGCTGTTTGTCAACTATTCTTACCTCTTCACGCACATTTTCCAAGTGTGTATTTCTTACACCATTATAAAAATGGGGTGCCTGAACCGCATTTTGAGGCATAGGAGCAGGATTTCCAGAGAAATCCAACATCTGTTCGGATGAAAAAAGCCCCCCTTGAGCACCATTTTCAGGCGATAACTGTGCCTCCTCATCCGGGGTAGAGGAGTGCTGATACATGTCGCCAGCACCAAAAAGTAGCCAATCGGTATTGATGTTAGGAATTTTCTTTTTGATGGCTTCTACGATGTTAATGGTGGGGCGGGTGCGATCATTGAAGATACCACTCAGGGTTGCTGGGGTGGTTCCTATGAAGTCGGCGAACACCTGTTGAGTCATGTGTTGAGACTCCATAATCTGTCTAATTCTGTCCTTCATATCAGTAATGAGTATGGTTTAGGCCTAAAAAGGCATGTTTTCTTTCGGTTTACAAAGGTAAAACAAAAATTTGATACGCGCAACAAATTTAAAGAGAAATTTAAAATATAAAACTTTGAATTTATTGTTTTACATTTGCAAAATAAAAGAGCATAGATGTGAATATGCCCGTTTAAATTCATAAATTCAAATTTTAATGATTAAAGCATTACAAAGCTATATTAGAATGATTTTTAGCTAACTAACTGGCTTTTAATAGGGTATTTACATACTAAAAGGTGGAATATACGGGATATACGGCGAATAAGGGGTGTACAAGGGCGTAAAGGATATAATTTTTAGAGCAAATTACAGTTAACTGATTGTTTTTCAGTAGTTTATAGCTATACATACGTAGTTGTATATTTATGAATATATAAGTTTAAATGCGGATATTTGTGTTTTTATATTTAAATTTATTGTGTTTGATTTAGTGTTTTAAATCTTAAATTTCAACTATTTGAACGCTAAATTAGCATGAAAGTTTTAAATTTTAAACTCTCAAAGTTCGGAAAATAAAATCTTAATAAATGCTAACACTAAATTTAAGCGTGCCCAAAACACACAAAATTGGCATAGCTTAAAAATTCTGGGCGAGCATTCGAACGATTAAAAATATGCGAGTTTTGAAGGGGGTAAAATGAATCTAAATGCCTGAATACAAAGACAGTTAGCACTATAAAAAGCACCCCTCAGGAGTGCTCATTCTAGATAAAAATAGAGTGGAAAATGTGTTTTTTTAGTGCAAAATGTAGAAAATTAATTCCTTCATCAGCTCCTCTGGAGGGGTATTTGGGTTGTCCAAACCCTTACTTTTGGCATCAATTTCACGTAGTTTGGAAATGATCTGCATCACTTTCATCGCAGAGTAATTTCTCATACCAGTCATGTAGTCTTTGGCAGCCCATGGAGATTTCAATTCCAGCCACTCTGCCACGCCCTCCTGACTGCCTTTTTTGGGACTATAATAGGCCAGCATCAGATTTTGGAAATAATTAAAGAGCATTGGGAGAAACGAGTAGATGCTTCCAGCCTTTGGATTCTTGTAAAAATAGTTGATTATCTGATTAGCCTTAAAAATATTCCTATTGACAATAGCATCTCTCAGTTCGAAGCCATTGAAGTCTTTGCTCACCCCTATCTGGTCTTCTACGACCTGTGGGGTGATACGACGATCGTTTTCCGGCAGGCTCAGCATCACCTTATCCAATTCGCTGGTCAGTCGACTCAAGTCCGCCCCGATAGCATCTGCAATGAGCTGAACAGACTTAGGATCAATGCCCACCCCACGCCGCTTGAGATAGCTCTCGATAAAGTGTGGCAGTTCACGTTCACGCACTTTACTGCTCTCAAAGAGCACGCCAGACTCCTGAATAGCCTTCACTAATTCACGCTTGCGACCATCTATTTTGCCGTTTTTATGGCAAACAACGAGCACCGTACTGGCCAGTGGCTGCTTGATATACTTCTCAAGTGCATCTGTGCTTTTCAAGTTCTGAGCCTCTTTCACTATCACCACCTGGCGTTCGGCCATCATAGGATAGCGCCGAGCTGCATCTGCAATCTGCGATGCGTTGGTATCACTTCCAAAAAGAATCGTTTGATTGAAGTCACGTTCTTCGGGCTTCAAAGCATTCTCTGCTATATAGTCACAGATCTTGTCTATATAGTATGATTCGTCGCCATGCAAGTAATAGATAGGACGAAATTTGTCATCCATCAGCTCACGCATAATGCTCTCGAAGGTCACATTTTTGGTCTCGGCCATAGCGGTTTCACAATTATTTTTTGTACTTTTGCTGCAAAATTACAAAAATGAATCGAATAAACCTACCTGCTTACGACATAAAATTGCGCAAAAGCAGCCAGCGATATGAGATTTTCGACTTTTTACGTCGAAAATACGTAGCACTGACCCCCGAAGAATGGGTGCGCCAGCATTTTACGCATTTTCTGGTTGAGCAGAAGGACTATCCGCGCGGGCTGCTGGCCAACGAGGTAGAGCTACGTGTAGGCGAGAAAAAGCTGCGTTGCGACACCATATTATATGATAAGGAGATGCAACCCATCATGATTGTAGAATATAAAGCCCCTGAGATTGAGATTACGCAGCGCGTATTCGACCAGATAACGGTTTACAACCGTCTGCTACGCGTTGACTACCTGGTAGTCTCTAACGGCCTGCAGCATTTCTGCTGCCGCATGGACTACGAAAAAGGGGAATATTCCTTTTTACAGAACATTCCCCATTATACCGAACTAGTCAAAAAGACTAGTGATGATTAATCCATATCGTTGGCGTCTGAGCTCTTCTTTGAATTAGAAGTCTTACGTACGGTTGACGTACGACGACGAGTCTTCTTCTCCTCAGCAACAGGCTTCTCGGTCTTTACACCAGCCAGCTCTGGGTCGATAAGGATACGTCCGCAGTACTCACATACAATAACCTTCTTGTGCATTTTGATATCCAACTGGCGCTGAGGTGGGATCTTATTGAAGCAACCACCACAAGCATCACGCTGTACGTACACAATACCCAGACCATTGCGAGCATTCTTACGGATACGCTTGAAAGATGTCAGTAGGCGTGGCTCAATCTTAGCCTCCAGCTCGTGTGCTTTCTCTTTCAGTTTCTCCTCCTCTGCACGTGTCTCGTCCATAATCTCGTCCAGCTCGTTCTTCTTCAAATCCAGGTCGCCCTGTTTCTCGCCAAGCACCTGCTCGCTGGCTTCCAGCTCGTGGTTCTTCTCGGCAATCATTTTCTGAGCATCGTTTATTTTCTTGTTGCAGAGCTCAATTTCCAACGACTGGAACTCGATTTCCTTAGAGAGTGTGTCATACTCACGGTTGTTGCGTACCTCATTCAGCTGCTGCTTGTAGCGCTCAACGCTGTTCTGAGCCTCAACAATTTCGCCTTTTTTCTGTGAGATAGCGCGCTCGAAATCGTTAACCTCGCTCTTGATACGATCAATACGAGTGGTCAAGCCTTCGATTTCTGCCTCCAGGTCTTCCACCTCAAGAGGCAGTTCACCACGCAGCGCTCTCTTCTCGTCGATAGACGACAAGGCTGTCTGTAACTGGAAGAGAGTTTTCAGCTTCTCTTCTACTGACAAGTCTGTAGGATCTTTCTTAGCCATAATGAAGCCCCCCTCTTATCCTCCTTAACAGGAGGAGGCCATCATAGGGGCATGGGCCTTAAATGTATAATATTGGATTTGTATTCGTCTCTGCAACAAAGGTTTTCACATCAGGACAGGTCTGTGCCAGAATCTCACTGAAGAGCTGACAGGTGAAGTGTTCACTCTCGTAGTGACCAACCACACAAATCTGAATCTGCTGCTCATAGCCAAAGTACTGATGATAGTGCATCTCTCCAGTGAGGAAGGCGTCAGCTCCCAGTTTCACAGCCTCATCGAGCAAGAAATCGCCCGCTCCACCGCAAATTGCAACACGCTGTACTGGGCGGCGCAACAGCTCGTTGCACATAGCACTCTCGGCCTCCAGACGGTGCTTCACCATCAAAACGAAATCGTCTGCCGCCATAGCCTCGGACAGTTGACCGATAACACCGCTTCCACACGCGATGCCATCAACCGTCTTCTCTGCAAAGAACTTAACATTTTCGAGTCCTAATCGCTCGGCAATTTTGAAGTTCACACCACCCTGAGCATTGTCTAAGTTCGTGTGCATCGAAACGATACATATATCGTTTTTGATGGCTTTCATAACTGTACGCTGCACATCTGTGACGCCAGCCACCTGCTTCAGTCCGCGAAACAGCAATGGATGGTGACTGATCACCATATTACATCCCTTGGCGATAGCCTCGTCAAGTATGCGTTCAGTCACGTCCAGACACAATAATGCCCCTGAAACCTCCGCCTCTGTTAATCCAATCTGCAAGCCAGCATTATCCCAGCTTTCCTGCAGCGGCAGGGGCGCGAACTGTTCAAGGGCGCTCAGCACTTGTTGTATTTTCACGCTTTTTACGTTGTTTTGAACTGCAAAGTTACTACTTTTTTCACAAAATGATTTACTTTTTGCGCAGCATTAAACAAACTTTAACAATTCAACGTTCCTCATTTGCCTTGTTGCGATAGATAAAAAATCCTATCACAACGAGGAGTACAACGGCTACTATTTCCAGGTAATTCATCATATTTTCCAACGAGCTATTTGGTTTACGAAATAACTATTTATTAAACAATCCTTTGAAGAATCCGCCCACTGCGCTTCCCACTCTGCCGGCTGTATTGGCAATACTATCGCCTGTGGCACTCAATCCATCGCCGACGCGATTGCTACGGTATTCCAGCATCTTTTTCGTGTAGCGCCCTTTCAATCGGTTATACTCTTCTACTTGTGTATTTGTGAGCAAAGGCTTCACCTTGCGATACTGGCGTCGCAACGAGTCCTGACGCGCTATCAGCGAGTCTGCCACGTGCTTAGTAAGTAGGGGTTTTGTTGTCGCATAACTCACAAACTGTCGATAGCTATTCATAAATCGCAGTGTATCTGGTTGCTGAGCACTGGCTGTCATCACAGCAAGCAGCGCCAAAAGGGTTATAATTGACTTCTTCATAAGCGTATTACCTTTTATTTGAAATACTTTATCGACTGCAAATATAAGGCATTCCGCCGAAAGGCATCGCAAAAAGGTGGATAAAAAACGGCAAAAAATGTCAGCGACCGTTAAATAGGGGCTAAACAGACAGAAAAAGCTGAAAAATTAACGAGTTTCCATTTCTTTTTTATAACTTTGCACCATTATAAATACACAAGACATGAGAAAAATCATATTACTACTATCTTTACTTTGCTGTATTGTACTTCAAGCCCAAACGGCTCGAGAAGATATCAGAAAGAATCCCTACCTGGCAGGCTCAAACTATGTTGACTACGACCGTCAGTTGCCAGATTTCAAATATACCAAAGCGCCACACGGCTACGTTCCATTCTACATGTCGCACTATGGACGCCACGGTTCGCGCTGGCTCATTGACGAGAACAGCTACAAGAATGTGATTAACCCATTGCTGAAGGCACACGAGGAGGATAAGTTAACCAGCCTGGGAGAGAGAACACTGAACCAGTTGAAATGCTTTGAGAAAACCACCCACAAGCGCTTTGGCGACCTTACTACCGTAGGTGAGCGCCAGCATCATGGCATCGGACGTCGAATGGCAGAGCATTTCCCCGAGATTTTCGTCAAGACAAAGGGTGTACAGATTGATGCTCGCTCTACTGTCGTAAACCGTTGCATACTGTCGATGGTGGCTGAATGTGAAGAACTGATGGCAGCCAACCCCACAGCCCACATTCACAATGATGTAAGCGAGTCGCTTCAGTACTACCTGAATCAGCCAAAAGAAGGTGTCGTAAAAGAAAACCGACATAAGGGCGATAGCGTATTATTCGCTTTCAGAGATCAACATACGCACCCCGAACGACTGATGCAAGCATTATTTAACGATGCAGAATGGACACGTCAGAATATTGATGCGCCTACACTCATGCGCCAGCTCTTCGAAGTGGTCATCAATATGCAGAGTCATGACAACAAAGAAAATATGATGGACATCTTCACCTCCGACGAGCTTTATGACATGTGGCGTATCCAGAATGCCGGATGGTACAAGAACTATGGTCCCTCGCCACTATCAGAAAGCGTGATGCCTTTCTCGCAGTATAATCTGCTGACCAACATCATACAGACTGCCGACACCTGTGTAGCGCTGAGAAAGCCACAAGCCACTCTGCGCTTTGGGCATGAGGTTTGTGTGCTACCACTGGCTTGCCTGATGGAGCTTGACTCCTGCGGCATTATTGTTGAACGCCTCGAAGACGTGGAATATCATTGGCAGAACTACAAGATATTCCCCATGGCTTGCAATATCCAACTGATATTCTACAAGCCTAAGAGAGGCGATGGCGACGTGTTGGTTAAGGCGCTGCTCAACGAGCGTGAGGCCCCCCTACCCGTCCAGACATCCACCTATCCATACTATCGTTGGGAAGATGTCAGAAAGTACTGGATTAAGAAGCTTGATAGTTTTAAGTAATATGATTAATAATGGACCTTTAACTATGATAAAGAAAAGACTCTTTTTTGCAGCATGCCTGCAACTATGCCTTGCTGCTACATGCTGGGCAGACAAACCCAAACTCGTAGTGGGTATCGTGGTGGACCAGATGCGCTGGGACTACCTGTATAGATATTACGACCAATTCCAGGACAACGGCATCAAACGCCTGTTGGACGATGGCTATTCTTGCAACAACTGCCTGATAAACTACGTGCCTACCATCACAGCAATAGGACACACATCGGTCTATACTGGCACTACACCAGCTTTTCATGGTATCTGCGGCAACAACTTCTATATTGACGGAAAATCTGTCTATTGCACAAAAGACGAAAAAGAGCAGACCGTGGGCTCGGATACCGACAAGGGAAAGATGTCGCCTCGCAATTTGCTATCAACCACCATTGGCGACCAATTGCGACTGCACACCGACTTCCGTTCAAAGGTGGTTGGCGTCAGCTACAAAGATCGTGCGGCCATCTTGCCTGCAGGTCATGCTGCTAATGCAGCCTATTGGCTAGACACGAAGGCACTCTGCTTCGTCAGCAGCACTTATTACATGAATGAACTGCCAGATTATGTCAAGCAAGTGAACAAGCAGCTGAGCAAGAACAACGAATTAAAAAAGATTGGCTCACAGATTGGCGAGTATCCTCTTTGCGGTCACCTTACTGCAGACATGGCCATTGCAGCTCTGAAAGGAGAGCAGCTGGGAAAGGGCGAGAGCACAGACATGCTCTGCATCAGTTTCTCGCAGACAGACCTTATCGGACACAAATGGGGCACTCGTGGTAGTCACACCGACGAGGCATACATCGAGTTAGACAAAGACATCGCACGTCTGTTGCAGGCTTTCGATCAACAGGTTGGTAAAGGCAACTACCTCGTTTTTTTAACGGCAGACCACGGTGCCGCACACAACTGGCAGTTCATGCAGGAACACAAGCTGGCTGCCGGCGGTTGGGACAGCGACACGCTGCTTGTTAACGCAGAGAAAGAAGTGGCCAGCCAGTTGGGAGCCACCAAGAAGGTGATAGCCGATATCTTAGACTATCGCGTATTCTTGAATCACCAGTCTATCAAGCAACAAGGACTCGACGAGAAGCGCGTAAAAGAGGTATTGATCAACTACCTTCGCACTTCGCCCAATGTGGTTACTGCTGTTGACTACGAACACTTACGCATCAGCAGTCTGCCCGAACGACTGATGAACATGGCTTTGATGGGCTACCACCCTCGTCGCTCTGGTGATATCCTTATCATCCTAGAGCCCAACTACTACCAGTATGGTAAATGGTCTTCGCCCACTGGCACCACTCATGGCACTTGGACACCCGATGATGCCCATATTCCCCTACTCTTCTACGGTTGGCATGTTAACAAGGGCCACACCTCACACGAAGTACATATCAACGATATCGCACCTACAATCTGCCACATGCTGCGCATTCAGCAGCCTAATGCTTGCTCGGGCGAAGCTATTCAAGGGGTAGAAACTACAGAAACAGACGATTAATAAAAGACATGAAAACAATTAGATTACTGCTGATTGGAGCTATGATGCTCCTGGGCAACATGGGACTCTGCGCCCAAAATGCCGACAAACTTTACGAGGAAGGCAAGGCCCTCTACGATGCCAAGAAATACGAACAGGCATTCCAGAAATTGATGCCCGCCGCCGAGAAAGGTCACAAGAAGGCCCAGTATCGCATAGCTCGCTGCTTTGACAAGGGCAACGGTGTCAATGAGAGCAATAAAAAGGCGTTTGTCTGGTATCAGAAATCTGCCGAACAGGGCTATGCCAAGGCACAAATGCAGTTGGGACGATGCTATATGAAAGGCAAAGGAACAACTGCCGATCTGAAAAAAGCGAAAACATGGCTGAAGCGATCCATCAAAAATCCAAAAGGTGGCGACAAAGTATTGGCTAAGCTGAAAGAAGACTGCGCCCAAGGTGACGAGGAAGCTAAGTTGTTGCTGAAAATGGCTCAGGAATAATCATCACTAGAAAATAAACACACATCTACAAGGGATAATATATTAAGGTATAAAAGACAAAATGGATTACAAGGACTTAACTCGTGGCACCCTCTGCGTACAAGCAGGATGGGAACCACAGAATGGTGAGGCACGTGTGCTGCCTATCTATCAAAGCACTACTTTCAAGTATGATAACACAGAAGAAATGGCTGACCTCTTCGATCTAAAGAAGGAGGGCTACTTCTACACCCGACTCCAAAACCCAACTAACGACGCAGTGGCAAAGAAGATTGCTGCACTCGAGGGAGGTGTAGCTGCCGTACTGACATCAAGTGGACAGGCTGCCAACTTCTACGCTGTGTTCAACATCTGTGAGGCTGGCGACCATATCGTAACTTCAAACGAGATTTATGGTGGCACTTACAACCTTTTCGGAGTCACATTGAAGAAACTAGGCATCGAGTGTACCTTCATTTCGCCCGAAGCCACAGAGGAGGAAATCAGCAAGGCGTTCCGTCCCAACACCAAGGCTCTGTTTGGCGAGACCATCTCTAACCCTGGCTGTAAGGTGCTCGACATCGAGAAGTTTGCACGCATTGCCCATAAGCATGGTGTACCCCTTATCGTGGACAACACCTTCCCCACCCCCATCAACTGTCGTCCTTTCGAATGGGGAGCCGACATAGTGACACACTCTACTACCAAATATATGGATGGACACGCCACTCAGGTGGGCGGATGCGTGGTGGACAGCGGCAACTTCGACTGGAATGCACATGCTGAAAAGTTCCCCGGACTGTGCCAGCCCGACGAATCGTACCACGGGCTGACCTACACCAAAGCCTTCGGTAAGATGGCCTACGTCACAAAGCTCACCGCACAGCTGATGCGCGACCTCGGCAGTATTCCATCGCCTCACAACAGCTTTCTGCTGAACTTGGGACTGGAAACGCTGCACCTACGTATGCCGCGCCACTGCGAGAATGCACAGAAAATTGCTGAGTTTCTTGAAAACGATGAGCGAGTAGCTTGGGTGCATTATAGTGGACTAAAGGATGACGAGAACCACGAGTTGGCACAGAAATATCTGCCCAACGGCTCTTGTGGCGTTATCGCCTTCGGACTGAAGGGAGACCGCGAGACTGCCATCCGCTTCATGGACTCGCTGAAGCTCATCTGCATTGTGACACACGTGGCCGACGCACGTACCTGTGTGCTTCACCCAGCCAGTCACACCCACCGTCAGCTGTCCGATGAGCAGTTGCGCGAAGCTGGTGTAGCCCCCGACCTGATTCGTCTCTCCGTTGGTATTGAGGATGTCAACGACCTGTTGGCTGACATCAAGCAGGCTATGGAAAAGATCTAAAAACAGTAAAGTAGTACTTTACACCTAGCATAGTGGCACTTTACACCCAGTAAAGTGCCACTTTTCTATTAGAATAGTGCCACTATTCCACAACTAAAGTGCCACTATACAATAAAAGAAGTGCCACCTTCCCATGAGGAAAGTGGCACTTTACTTTATATGAAGCCAAATTATTTAACCTCTGTAATAATCTTGGCGCCCTCTTTCAGAGCCTCCATATTCAGAGGAATCAATCCGTGGTGACGCTCAGGAAGCGTCTTGTAGAGAGCCTTCTCCACACCCTTGTCGCTTACAACAGGAGCCACCTTCAAGAGTCCGCCCAGTACAATCATGTTGAACACCTTACCGTTCTTCATCTCAGCAGCCTTATCCATAGCGTTAATCTCATAGATAGTAATATCCTTACGTGTAGGCTTATTGATGATACCAAAACCATCGTAGATGAGGATACCACCAGGCTTTATCTTCGGTTCGAACTTTTCAAGCGAAGGTTGGTTGAGCACCACTGCGATATCATACTTACTGAGGATTGGTGAAGAGATGCGCTCATCGCTCACGATGACGGTGACATTGGCCGTACCACCACGCTGCTCGGGACCATAGGCAGGCATCCAAGTCACTTCCTTGTCTTCCATCAGTCCACTATAGGCCAAAATCTTACCCATTGAGAGTACGCCCTGACCTCCGAAACCTGAAATAATTATTTCCTTTTTCATAACTTCTTACGTCTTACTTCTTACATCTTACTTCTCACCCGTAGTATCTTTCAGGTCACCTTTCGGATAGAAGGGGAACATATTCTCCTTCATCCATTCATTAGCCTTAGCAGGGGTCAACTTCCAACCGCTATTACAGGTTGAGACGAACTCAACCAGGCTTGAACCCTTGCCAGCCATAGAAGCTTCGAACGCTTTGCGCAACGCCTTCTTTGCCTTTACAATTGAGGCCACACTTTCTACACTCTGACGAGTGACGTAGCATGTTCCCTCCAGTTGTGCTGCAATATCAGCCATTTTCAGGGGATAGCCATGAATCTCAGGATCACGTCCGTAAGGACAAGTTGAAGTCTTCTGACCAATCAGCGTGGTAGGAGCCATCTGACCACCTGTCATACCATAAATAGCATTATTGACAAAAATAATCACGATATTCTCGCCACGGTTCAAAGCATGGATGGTCTCACAGGTACCGATACAAGCCAGGTCACCATCACCTTGGTAGGTGAACACCAGGCGATCAGGCCAGCAGCGCTTAATACCCGTAGCCAGTGCAGGAGCACGACCATGGGCAGCTTCCTGCCAATCTATATCTATATAATTATAGGCAAAAACGGCACATCCTACAGGCGAAACGCCAATAGCCTTGTCAGCCATTCCCATTTCTTCAATCACTTCGGCAACCAGTTTATGCACTACACCGTGACTACAACCTGGGCAGTAGTGCATATTGTTGTCGTTCATCAGCGTCGGCTTCTTGCAGACGATGTTTTCTGGTGAAATAATCTGATTCCTATCCATAACTTACATGACCTTCTTTAACGCATTAACGATTTCCTCAGGATCGGGTACGATACCACCCAAACGTCCAAACTGCTCAACGGGAATAGCCCCGTTCACGGCCAAGCGAACATCCTGCACCATCTGACCAGCGTTGATCTCGGCCACCAGGATGCCCTTCACCTTCTTCGACAGTTCTGCAATCTGCTTCTCAGGGAAGGGGAACAGTGTGATGGGACGGAACAAACCGACCTTGATACCCTGTTCACGTGCAATCTCTACAGATTTCTCTGCAATACGAGCAGCACTACCAAAGGCAACGATTGCATATTCAGCATCGTCCATCTGTTGCTGTTCGAAACGCACCTCGTTTTCCTGAATCTTGCGATATTTCTCCTGCAGTGCCAAGTTACGCTTCTCCATAGCCTCGGGCTTCAGTTCCAAAGAAGTGATAACCACGCGCTCACGGTTTTTGGGCTTACCAGTAGATGCCCAAGGACACTCCTTGATAACCTCCTCATCCGTACGACGGGGCTTAAAAGGAGGCAGCACCACTTTCTCCATCATCTGGCCAATAACGCCATCAGAGAGAATCATAGCAGGATTACGATACTTGAATGCCAACTCGAAAGCAAGATCCACAAAATCGGCCATCTCCTGAACAGAAGAAGGAGCCAACACAATAACCTTGTAGTCACCATTACCACCACCACGCGTAGCCTGATTGTAGTCACCCTGTGAAGGCTGAATAGTACCCAAACCAGGGCCACCACGCTGTACGTTGATAAATACGCCAGGCACCTCAGCACCTGCCATATAGGTGATACCCTCCTGCATCAGGGCAATACCAGGAGATGATGACGAAGTCATGGCACGCTTACCAGCTCCGGCAGCGCCATAGACCATATAGATAGAAGCTAGTTCACTCTCAGCCTGAACCACCTGCATACCAGTGGTTTCCCAAGGCTTCAGTTCTGCCAGCGTTTCAATCACTTCACTCTGCGGAGTAATAGGATAGCCGAAATAGCCGTCGCATCCGCAACGAATAGCAGCGTGGGCAATAGCCTCGTTGCCTTTCATCAATACAACTTCTTTTTCCTGTGCCATACTTATTCCTCCACTTTTTTACGATACACGGTAATACATCCATCTGGGCAGACAATGCCACACGATGCGCAGCCCACACAGGCTTCCTCGTTGACTGCCTCCACATAGGGATAACCGCGAAGATTAACTTTGTTTGCTAGGGCAATTACCTTATGAGGGCAAGCGATGATACAAAGTGAGCATCCCTTACACCTTTCAGTATTTACCTCAATAGCACCTTTTAATTTTGCCATAATAAATAGTTTTGTGCATTAAAACCCTGAATTTGGTCTGCAAAGATATGCAAAAAAGCCGAAAGCACCAAACTTTCGGCTAATTTTCTTAGAGCTACTTTACTTCAGTCTATTTCAATCATTCTGCAGCAATCATCGGTTGCGAATAATTATGCATTTATTATCATTTCTTACTATGTATATACCATTTGGCATCTGTTGCAAAGCAGCATTCAATTCAGA
Source organism: Prevotella sp. (assembly GCA_024695815.1). Classification (GTDB taxonomy): domain Bacteria; phylum Bacteroidota; class Bacteroidia; order Bacteroidales; family Bacteroidaceae; genus Prevotella. Next base: position 36,397 of record JAILHK010000038.1, on the reverse strand, counting down.
AGCTTTCACCTCCTTTATTTTATGTCCGCTGAGAGCATATATTGTCGCAACAGAACCATGATACATATCCATCGACTGGATACCCGTTGGGTCAACTTCTTCCATTTCGTAGGTCATCTGGCTAGGCACTATGCGCATCACATATTGTCTATCTTTGTTAGATGCTGTAATTTTTATGGCGCCTTTATCGCCTATAACAAGTTTTCCCTTTGACTCCGTAGATCCATCGTTCTGCACACACCACAAGCGACTCCAAAACGATTCCTGATTATCATAAGCGGAAGCTGGAGCCACCTTCAGGAACATATCGCGCTGCTTAGGTACAGAGAACATGATGCGCCACGTCACACTATCTTCCGTCAACATGAAAGGATAGCTTTTATCGGTAGTACTCCAGTTATTAATATCACCTATCAGATAGTAGTTATTTTCCTGAGTACCCTCAGCAATGGTAACGTTATAAGTAGCTACTGTATTTTCACCCTGACTATCGGTCGTTAATTTCAGCTGAGTATCACCTACCAGTGTGGGCACAAAATCAATTGACAGCTGTTGCTCGTCGCCAGCCATCAAAGCCACATAGACTTGATTAATGCACGTATAACCACTAGTCTCATTGCCTGCAAAGAGATAAAGATACCCTCTAAAGTCGTGGGGACACTGTCCTACAGTGAACGTCAACAACTGTAGATCAAACTGTTTTTTGCTGCCAACATAAGCAAGATCGCTCACCACAATATCTACAGGAGCCTCTTTTGATTTATTCACGCGATATTCCACCACACCATCGACGCTCACCGAAGCCTCTATATAAGTATCGGCATCTGCGAAAAGCGACCACTCTTCACTCTCAGGCAATTTACTTGCAAAGGATAACTTCAACGTGTTTCCTCGAAAGCTATCATGCAGCCAATCATCCAAGGTCCAATAATACCAATAAAGGCCGCCCGATACAAATTCTCCGTTGCCCTGACTTAGTATGGTCAGAGATTGGTCTTTGTTTATTTCTACAAGTGCAATATCATAGTTCTTCGTCATCTCTGACTTATTCGTCATATAGAAAGTTACTGCACGTTTTCCTTTCTGTTGCGTGACTGCAATTTTCTCATTAGAGGCATAAAGACAAGGCTTCACCTGCAACAATGCAGATTCGTCCACCCCATTCTCTGGTTTAAAGCCACATATCATTTCCTGGTACAAGCGATAGCCCGCTGTGCTGTTTCCACCACCGATACCTGTGTTAGAAGGATTCATCACAAACAGTTTATAGAAGCCATCGCAATAGCCACCCCATCCCCAGTTCACATGATACATTCTGTCGCTGCCACGATAGCCATCAACTACAAAGGCATGTCCGCTTACCCCAGAATTACCAGCATAGACAACAGGTCCATTTGTTGTCAACTCTTGATAAACTTTTCTCTCCCACTCTTCCATCTCATAACTATCAGCAAAGATATGGCGCATATCCTTGTCGTAGCCCATTGCATTTATCAAGACAGGAACAGCATTAGAATAGCTTGCATACGACTCATTGTTTGTATAGTCCATCAACGAAGCCTGGCCACAATAACGCATCAGTTTTGCCACCGCACTAGCCTGATCTGCCGTATATCCTTTAGAGTAGTCATCAATCATATTATCCCAGTCGAAAGTAGTAGAAGGTAATGCAGGTACATAGATACTTTTTTTAGACGTGAGATATTCAGACAGAGTTCCTGTAGCATTCTTAGGCCACTGGTGATAGTTCATCACCTGAGCAATAGCAGTTGCCACACAACCAGTCACACTTCGCTGCCCTTCATCCAACGGACACTCATTATTATAAGGAGCCCCTTGGTTCCACTTCGTTGTCAGCAACTGTGCCACATCTGCATGCGCCTCAATGTTTTTCCACGGAGCAGCTTTTACCTTGCCCAAACGAATCATTGTCATCTGAGCATCCAGCTGTTTCAACCAGTCAACGAAATTTACGGGCAGTGCTTCCTCTTGGAAAGTGCCCTGATCGGCAAAACCCAGCACCTCGTCTGTCGCATCATCGCCAGAGATAATCACAAAGCCATCATCGTTCTGAGCATTAAATACGTAGAACGAAGAGGCGTCTGCCTGGTTGGCTATCATTTTTGACACACGTGCAGGTGTCCGACGAATCGTCTTCCCCTTTGCACTCAGAAACTTTGCCGCTTTTTGTCTCGCTTGCTCAGGTGTTATTGGTGCGCCCATAACTGTAAGAAGAGCAAACATCATCCAAGTCAGTACTAGTAATTTTTTCATTGGCTAATTAGTTTCGTTTTAGTTATTATTAGGTGAAGATTAAAAAAACTATCTACGGATTATACATATCCTTGCAATAATAGGCCAAGATATCATCAAGCATACGCTTGGCCTCGACAGCAGGGCTGTCGGGGTCAAGCTCTATAGCTCGAATATAACAATTGATGGCGTCGTGCCATTTTGATTCCTTTCGGAAGGCATTGCCACGTTCATACCACTCTTGGGCAGTACCTAAACACATATTCTTATCTTTCAAAATTCAAACTTTCTGCGTTCAATTAGCGATAATACTCTTTCTTACCAGCAGCCAAAGTATTCTTCATCAGCGAGCAGATTGTCATAGGACCTACACCACCGGGAACTGGTGTGATGTAAGAGCACTTTGGAGCCACCTCGTCGAACTTCACATCGCCAGTCAGTCGGAAGCCACTCTTACGCGTTGCATCAGGCACACGAGTCGTACCAACATCCACGATGACGGCCCCCTCTTTCACCATGTCGGCAGTCACGAACTCAGGACTACCAATGGCAGCAATAATAATATCGGCAGCACGGCACTCTTCCTTCAGCGTCTTAGAACGTGAGTGGCATACCGTCACCGTAGAGTCGCCATACTGTTTCTGCATCATGAGTTGAGCCATTGGCTTGCCCACAATATTACTTCTGCCAAGTATGACGCACTTCTTGCCCGATGTTTCAATGCCATAACGCTTCAGCAGCGTAATGATACCCAATGGCGTGGCCGAGATGAAACAAGGCAGACCAATAGCCATTCGTCCTACGTTGATGGGATGAAAACCGTCCACATCCTTACGATAATCAATGGCCTCGATGATCTTTTGTTCATCGATATGCTTTGGCAAGGGCAGCTGTACGATAAATCCATCAACATCATCGTCCTTGTTCAGCTTATCAACACAAGCCAAGAGCTCCTCTTCTGTGATATCATCCTCGTAGCGTATAAGAGTAGATTTGAAACCACAGGCCTCACACGCGAGTACCTTATTCTTAACATAGGTCTCTGAACCACCGTCGTGACCCACCAACACTGCTGCCAGATGGGGCTGTTTGCCACCATTGGCCACAATGTTCTTCACCTCTTCTGCGATTTCTGCCTTAATGGCAGCTGCTGTTGCTTTTCCGTCTATTAGTTGCATATTATATTGGTCTATAAACTCTTATAGGCCCACGGTGGGGCCTATAAGACTGTTGGTTTATCAAAATTTAGGCATACCGCCTTTCATATTTTTCATTGCCGCAGCCATCTGCGCCATTCTCGAGCGATCCATACCCGTCACCATCTTCATCATCTTGCGAGTTTGGTCGAATTGTTTCATCAGTCGGTTCACATCCTCAATCTTCGTGCCCGAGCCCTTTGCAATGCGCAGTTTACGACTCTGGTTGATGATATCAGGGTTCTGACGCTCTTTCGGCGTCATCGACTGAATGATGGCTTCAATGCTCTTGAATGCATTATCGTCGATGTCCACATCCTTGATAGCCTTGCCAATGCCAGGAATCATTCCAGCCAACTCCTTGATGTTACCCATCTTCTTGATCTGCTGAATCTGTCCCATGAAGTCGTCGAAGTCGAACTTATTCTTTCTGATCTTCTTCTCCAGACGCTTGGCTTCCTCCTCGTTGAACTGCTGTTGTGCGCGCTCAACCAGCGACACGACGTCGCCCATACCCAAGATACGATCGGCCATTCGTGCAGGGTGGAACACGTCGATAGCCTCCATCTTCTCGCCCGTACCCACAAACTTGATAGGCTTATTAACCACAGTGCGGATACTCAATGCAGCACCTCCACGTGTATCACCATCCAACTTTGTCAGCACGACACCATCGAAGTCAAGACGATCGTTGAACTCCTTCGCCGTATTTACAGCATCCTGACCAGTCATCGAGTCAACAACGAAGAGCGTCTCATCGGGGTTGACAGCTTGCTTCAGATTTGATATCTCAGTCATCATCTCCTCGTCAACAGCCAGACGACCTGCTGTATCGACGATGACCACATTATAGCTTTCCTGCTTAGCCTTGCGGATAGCGTTCTGCGCTATCTCAACAACATTCTTGTTGCCTTCCTCCGTATAGACATCCACACCAACGGTCTCTGCCACAACTTTCAACTGATCGATAGCAGCAGGACGATATACGTCGCAAGCCACCAACAAGGGCTTCTTGTGCTGACGCTCCTTCAGCATCTTAGCCAGTTTACCTGTAAAGGTGGTCTTACCAGAACCCTGAAGACCAGACATCAAGATGATGGCAGGACGTCCCTCGAGGTTCAGCTCCACGGCCTTTCCGCCCATCAGTTCTGTCAGTTCATCGTGCACGATTTTCACCATCAGCTGACTAGGCTTGATAGCCGTGAGTACATTCATACCCATTGCTTTCTGCTTCACCGTGTCGGTGAACTGCTTAGCCACCTTATAGTTTACGTCGGCATCCAACAGCGCACGACGTACATCCTTCAAAGTCTCGGCAACATTAATCTCGGTGATTTTCCCTTCACCTTTCAGTATTTTGAACGACCGTTCCAGTCGCTCGCTTAAATTTTCGAACATATGTTATAATTGCAATTATTGTGGTGCAAAGGTACTATAAAAAAACGAGACTTACAAATTATGCGTCTCGTTTTTTATCCCACCACCTCATCCACCATTGCATCGTGTTCGTCTGTCGGCACTTCAGCCACGCGCTGAAACGGAAAACAGACGCCAATCTTTCTGGCATGAGACAATTGTGGCAAGAACCGATCATAATAGCCTTTGCCGCGTCCAAGTCGATGGCCGGCAGCATCGAAAGCCATACCAGGCACAAGGACAGTATCTATCCTATCGTAGTCAGTAAACAATTCGCCCACTGGTTCCATGATATGATAGGCACCTTCCTTCAAATCATCAGAGGAGCTATAGCGGCGCAATTCCATTGTGATATCGCCTGTTACCCTAGGCAAAACAACCACTTTTCCATCGGAAAACAATAGGTTTACCAATGGCCGGATATCCACTTCGTCAGGCAAAGGCCAGTAAGCCAGAATCAGAGAACTGTTCGCCACAAGAGGCAGAATACGTTCTACCACCTCGACCGACATTCTATCCAACTGTGACTGATGCTGGCGTTTGGCTTCACGCATTTGAGCACGCAGGAGTGGCTTCGTGTTGGCGCCGTTTCGAGCTGAGAACTCACAACCACAGTATTGCTGGTTATAGAACTGATTTTCTCTGAGCAATTGGTTACGGCGTTCCTGCAAACCACCCTTGCGCCAATTCTGCGCCCAGAACTCGGTGCCAGGAACCAATGCCATCGCCTTACGACCTGCACGTTCTATCTGCTCCAGACTCTTCCACCTGCTAGAAGCCAATGTCGTGGCGAAAAAACGAAATCCCAATTCGCGTGCCTTTTCAGCCGTTCTGGTCAATCGCAACGTGAAACATTGTTCGCAGCGCCCACCGCGTTCCGGCTCATTCTCCAAGCCCTGCACGCCACAACGCCACGCCGCATGATCATAGTCGCCATCAATCCACTTCAATCCCAAGCCCTCTGCATGTCGCTTACTCTCCTGTTTTCGAATTTCGTATTCCTCGCGCGGCCAAATATTAGGATTATAATAGAAAATGGTGGGGCGCACGCCATTATTCATCAGCCACTCAACGATGGCCGACGAACAAGGTGCACAACAAGCATGCAGCAGCACTTCCGTACACCCTTCAGGAACAATAATAGCAGGCTGTTTCACCTCTCAGTTCTCAATTCTCAGTTCTCAGTTCTCAAAGTCCCCTAGCCTTCCAGATACGATCCTTTGCAGCATTTATCTCTTGGAACTTTTTCTCTGCTGCACGACGCACATCATCGCCCAGTGCCGCCACTCGGTCAGGGTGATGTTCCAAGGCCAACTTACGATAAGCCTTTTTCAGCTCAGCATCGCTGACGTTCGGACTGACGCCCAACACCTTGTAGGCATCCTCCAGCGAATCGCCCTCCAGATGTAACATCGAATCCACCTCCTGAGCAGACATTTGCATCCACTGGGCCACCTCCTTCAGTGCAGCCACCTCGACAGAATCCACACGTCCGTCGGCCTGTGCTATCATCACCAAGAAGTTCAGCAGCTGCAAACGTCCTGAGTAATCCATATTCGATGCAACCTGCATACATGCCTGACGAATATTCTGCTTATAAACCCCATTGCCCAGACGCTTCTGCTCGTCAAAGAGCCGACGCATCAGCTCGTCGCCCTGCACTGCTGCCTGAGGTCCAAAGTTCTGTCTCAGCATGCCACGCACCAGTTCCATCTCCGAGTGCATAATCCTACCGTCGGCGCTGACGATATAAGCCGCCAACACAAGCATTGACACGAAGAAGCTGTTACGTTCGCCCTCGCGCGACTGCTGATCATCAAGACGGAAGGAGGACGTACCTCCTTCCCAATTATCCGTTGCTTTATCGAAATACGCACCGATTGCAAATCCTATAATAGCCCCCAGGGGACCATAGGCAGCCCATCCTAGCCACCCTCCAATCCATTTACCAAATGCCATATACCCCCTAAGTTAGGGGGTTGGGGGTCTGAACGACCACCCAACCCAAGTCATTACTTTTATTCATTATTAATTCCGTTCAGCCCCCCATCCCCCTCGCTCGGCTTTGCCGCTTGGCTCGTTCAAGAACTTAGGGGACTGAGGCATGTCATCAGGAAGTCCACGGCGCCATTAACGCCAAACCTCCTCACATTGAGAGCAATGTCATAATTGCGTGCATCCTGCCAGTCGCTGCCTGTATAGGTCTTCGTGTAAAGCTCACGACTATAGTCATTGTCCACTATCATGGCAGCAGCATCGCTCTCAGAGATATCATACTTCCTGCCTATGCGCTGCTTCCTGCAGTCATCATCGGCATGAATGAATATCTTCAGGGCGTTGGGATGATTACGGAAGATATGGAAGCCACATCGTCCTACGATGACGCACGACTCCTGTGCTGCAATCTTCCTTATCACTTCTGCCTGCGCTTCAAACAGCTGGCGCGAGGTCTGATCGTGCTCTTGCCCACTATATTCCGCCCCCGCCATATACGAACGATAGAACTGCGTGAAGTCATCACGCCACAATGGGTTTCGAGCCTCGATATTCTCAACGGCATTTTCTACTGCGCAAAATCTGCGAGCCACCTCGTTCAATATCTGTTTATCCAGTAACTTCACGTCAAGACGGCGTGCCAACTCTGCTCCAATCTCGTGTCCACCTGTACCAAACTGGCGACTGATGGTGATAACAAATTTTTCCTCCTTGTTCATAAACGTATAGATTTACAGGGTTAATTACTATCTGTGAGCAAAGATACGGAATAAAAATGAAATCACCAAGCTTCTTTACACAATTTTTTCCATATAGAGGGCACACATCTCTGCGCATCGTTCGCCATCGACACCTGCCGACACGATGCCCCCAGCATAGCCGGCTCCTTCGCCACAGGGGAAAAGACCCTCTACCTGAACATGTTGCAATGTCTCGGCATCGCGAACAATACGTACAGGCGACGATGTTCGTGTCTCCACGGCAATCATCACCGCCTCGTTAGTCAGGAAACCATGAGCCTGACGTCCGAATGTCTTGAAGCCCTGTTGCAGACGGGCTGAGATAGACTTAGGCAACCAGAAATGCAGCGGCGAAGCTATCAGTCCTGGTGCATACGAGCTCTTAGGTAGATCACTGCTCAGTCGGCCATTAACAAAGTCGGCCATACGTTGTGCAGGTGCCGTCTGTCTCATATTTCCCTGTTGCCAGCACATCCTCTCCAATTGTTCTTGGAAATGCATCATGGCAAGCGGAGACGCCTTCTCACTGGTTATGTCTTCAGGGCGAACCTCCACTACCATACCCGAGTTGCTCCATTGCGTGCCACGATTGGCAGGACTCATACCGTTGACCACGATCTGTTCAGGACCCGTGGCAGCAGGAATCACGAAACCACCAGGACACATGCAGAACGAATAGACGCCACGTCCCTCCACCTGTGTCACAAACGAGTATTCTGCAGCAGGCAACCATTGTCCCCTGCCCTCTTTGCGGTGATACTGAATCTGGTCTATCAGCTGCGACGGATGTTCCAGTCGTACACCCACAGCAATACCCTTAGCTTCAATCTGTACGTTGGCCTCTGCCAGATAGCGATAGACGTCACGTGCCGAATGACCGGTGGCCAGGATGACCGGTCCCCGGTATTCCTTCTCATCGGCTATACAGCCCGTCACTTTCTGGTTTTCCAGCAGCAGCGCCGTCATCTTGGTTTGGAAATGCACCTCACCACCACAACGGATGATTGTGTTGCGCATCGCCTCGATGACCTGAGGCAGTCGGTCCGTACCAATGTGCGGATGAGCATCGGCCAGGATATTGGTCGAAGCACCATGCTGACAGAACACGCGCAGAATCTTCTCTGTATTGCCACGCTTCTTCGAACGTGTATAGAGCTTACCATCTGAATAAGCCCCAGCACCGCCTTCACCAAAACAATAGTTACTCTCCCCGTCCACCTGTTGGGTGCGTGAGATGTTTGCCAGGTCCTTCTTGCGCTCATGCACATTTTTTCCTCGCTCCAGCACCACAGGGCGATAGCCCAGTTCAACGAGTCGGAGGGCAGCAAAGAGTCCGCCAGGACCAGCGCCCACCACAATCACCTGCGGACGTCCACTCACATCATGGTAGTCCACATGCTCGTATTCATCGTCAGTAGGCAGCTCATTCACGTACACACGCACCTTCAAGTTCACGAAGATGGTACGTTGACGAGCGTCTATCGAACGTTTCAACACACGCACAGCCTTCACAGTGCTGATGGCCAGTCCCTGTTCTTCAGCTATATATTTACGGAGCGTAGCCCCGTCGGCTGCCACTTGCGGCAACACGCGTAATTGGTATTCGTTTATCATTTCATGTGCAAAGGTACAAAAAAAATATTCTATCATCGTCGGTATTTCACATTTTTTACTTACCTTTGCACCTTGTAATATAAAAACTAAATCAATGAAAGTACTGAAGTTTGGCGGCACCAGCGTAGGTTCCGTAGATAGCATCCTCAGTTTAAAACGTATCGTCGAGGCCGAGAAGACACCCGTTATTGTAGTAGTCAGCGCCCTCGGCGGCATCACAGACCGCCTTATTGCCACCTCGAAAATAGCTTTGGCTGGCGATGAGATGTGGAAGACCGAGTTCAACAGCATGCGCATGCGCCACCTGGACATGATTGACACGCTTTTCAAAGAACAGGAAAAGCATCAGCAACTGACAGACATCATCAACTCGCTTTTCGAAGAGCTGAAATCCATATATTATGGTGTTTATCTGATTCACGACCTCAGTCCTAAGACCGAAGCCACCATCGTGAGCTATGGCGAACGCCTAAGCAGTCATATCGTAGCTAGCCTGATTCGCGGTGGTCGCCGCATGAACAGCCGCGACTTTATCCGTACGGTCAAGAAACAGGGCAAGCACGTGCTCGATGCCGAGCTGACCAATCTCCTGGTGAAAGATGCCTTCGCACCGATTTGCAACGCTGCCGACAGCAGCACCGTGGCCGTAGTGCCTGGCTTTATTGCCCGCGATCGTGACACCAACGAGACAACCAACCTCGGACGTGGTGGTTCTGACTATACGGCAGCCATCATTGCTGCAGCGCTCGATGCCGAAGTGCTCGAGATATGGACCGACGTAGATGGCTTCATGACTGCCGACCCGCGTGTCATCAAGACAGCCTACACCATCAACGAGCTATCGTATGTCGAGGCTATGGAGCTGTGTAACTTCGGCGCCAAGGTGGTTTACCCGCCTACAATCTATCCTGTATGTGTCAAGAACATACCTATCAAGGTCAAGAATACCTTCAACCCCAGCCATCCAGGCACACTAATCAAGCAGAAGATTGAAAACGACTCGAAGCCTATTAAGGGTATCTCGTCAATCAGTGGTACCACGCTAATCACGGTGACGGGTCTTTCGATGGTGGGCGTTATTGGTGTCAACCGTCGCATTTTCTCCACATTGGCAGAGAATGGTATATCCGTCTTCATGGTATCGCAGGCCTCGTCAGAGAACTCTACCTCTATTGGTGTTCGCGACGAGGATGCCGCACAAGCCGTAGAAGTGCTGAACCAGGAGTTCGCCAAAGAAATTGAGACAGGTGCCATGTTCCCCATGCATGCAGAGAGTGGCCTTGCCACCATCGCTATCGTGGGCGAGAATATGAAGCATACACCAGGCATTGCTGGTAAGTTGTTTGGCACGTTGGGGCGTTCTGGTATCAGTGTCATTGCCTGTGCCCAGGGAGCTTCCGAGACCAACATCTCGTTTGTGGTCGACGGACAGTATCTGCGCAAGTCACTCAACGTGTTGCACGACTCGTTCTTCCTGTCGGAATACAAGGTGCTCAACCTCTTCATCTGTGGCATCGGTACCGTGGGTGGCAACCTCATCGAGCAGATTCGTTCGCAATACGACACTTTGAAGGAGACGCGCCAACTGAAACTCAACGTGGTGGGCATCGCATCGTCTAAGAAAGCAGTGTTCAATCGCGACGGTATTGACCTGAGCAACTACCGCGAACAGCTGCAGGATAGCGACATCAGCAAACTAAAGCAGGAGGTTATCGGTATGAACATCTTTAATTCGGTGTTCGTAGATTGTACGGCCTCTGAACAGGTGGCAAGCCTCTATCAGGACTTCCTTGACCACAACATATCGGTGGTTACAGCCAACAAGATTGCGGCTTCTTCGGCCTACGACAATTATGCCAAGCTGAAGCAGACAGCCTTGAAACGAGGCGTGAAGTTCCTCTTTGAGACCAACGTAGGCGCTGGATTGCCTATCATTGGTACTATCAACGACCTGCTTAACTCTGGCGACAAGATACTGCGTATCGAGGCAGTACTCAGTGGCACACTAAACTTTATCTTCAACACCATATCTAAAGACACCCCCTTCTCCGAGACTGTACGACAGGCCAAAGAGAAAGGCTATTCAGAACCCGACCCACGTATCGACCTTTGCGGCAAAGACGTGATCCGCAAGCTTGTCATCCTGACACGCGAAGCTGGTTATAAGGTAGAGCAAGAGGATGTTGAAAAGCACCTATTCATGCCCGACAGCTTCTTCGAGGGCACACTCGACGAGTTCTGGAAGAACCTGCCTACGCTCGATGCCGACTTCGAGGCGCGCCGTCAAGAACTGGACAAGGAGCAGAAGCGCTGGCGATTTGTGGCCAAGATGGAAACCAATCCTACAACCACCAACGGCAAGCAGCCCGTGTTCAAGACGTCTGTATCGTTGGAGGCAGTAGGTCCGCGCCATCCGTTCTACGGACTTGAGGGGTCGAACAACATCGTGCTGCTCACCACCGAGCGCTATAAAGAGTATCCCATGCTTATCCAGGGCTATGGTGCTGGCGCCGGCGTTACGGCAGCAGGCGTTTTCGCAAATGTTATGTCAATAGCAAACATCTGATTATGAAACATCTCATCATTTTGGGCGATGGAATGGCCGACCACAAGGTGGAACGACTGGGCAACAAGACATTGCTGCAGTATGCCAGACCTGAATATATGAACCGTCTGGCTAAGGCTGGACGCACAGGCCGTCTGATCACGATACCTGAGGGTTTCCAACCTGGTTCTGAGGTGGCCAACACGGCCATCCTAGGCTACGATCTGAACCAGGTGTACGAGGGCCGCGGCCCCCTGGAGGCGGCATCTATTGGTTACGAGATGCAGCCCGACGACCTAGCCCTGCGTTGCAACATCATCACTCTTGAGGATGGTAAGATTATCACTCACAACGGTGGCAACCTGCAGACAGAGGATGCCCGTGTGCTGATTGACTATCTGAACGAGCACCTGGCAAAGCCTATCAACGACAAGGCGGGTTACGAGCTTGTGAAGTTCATTTGTGGCATCCAGTATCGCCACCTGCTCGTCATCAAGGGCGGTAGCAAATACATCACTTGTGCACCGCCACACGATCATCCGAATGAGGAATGGAGCAGACTCACCCCCCAGCCCCTCCCTGAGAGGGAGGGGAGTAATTACTCTCAAGACAATGAAGAAACGAAAAAGGTAACCACTCCCCGCCCTCACGGGGAGGCCATTGGGGCGGGGCTCACGGCTGCTCTCCTCAACACTCTCATAGTGCGCTCTCAAGAACTACTCTCCCAGCACCCATACAACCTCGACAAGGCTGCACGTGGCGAACGCATGGCCAACAGTATCTGGCCTTGGAGTGGAGGCTATCGTCCCTCTATGCAGACGCTGATGCAACTGTACCCACAGATTAAGTCGGGCTCCGTTATCTCGGCTGTCGATTTGATTCAGGGCATTGGCAAATATGCTGGTCTTCGCATCATCAAGGTGCCTGGAGCTACAGGACTTGCCGACACTAACTACGAGGGTAAGGCGCAGGCAGCCATCGATGCCCTACAAACCGACGACTTCGTGTTCGTACATGTAGAGGCCACCGACGAGGCAGGACATGATGGCGACCTCGAGCTGAAGCTTAAAGCCATCGACTATCTCGACCAACGACTCATAAAGCCCATCATCGAGGCTACAGAACTGATGGACGAGCCCGTATGCATCGCCGTGTTACCAGATCACCCCACCCCTGTAGAACAACGCATCCACGTCAACGAGCCAGTGCCTTTCCTTATATATTATAAAGGTATTCAACCAGACCATGTGGAGCACTACGACGAGGTATCGTGCGTCGCAGGCAGTTATGGTCTGCTGCGCCTCAATGAGTTCATGCAGACCTTCATGAGCATTTAGTATCACTCAAAAACAACCAGAGGTATGGAACACAAGACCATCACATTCGACGCTTTTGTCAGGGGCATCATGGGAGCCATCATCTGCGTGGCCATCTACCTGTTGCTGAACCGTCTGAGCAGCGTACTCACCCCGTTCTTCATCGCATGGTTTTTGGCCTACATGCTGCTCCCTCTAGTCAAGTTTTTCCAATACAAGCTCCGACTGAAATTTCGCATTGCGGGTATTATATGCGCCTTTATCACCGTGGCATTAGTGGCTTGGGGAGCCTTCATTCTCATTGTGCCACCATTCATCGACGAAGCAGCCAAGATCAAAGACCTCATCATCAACTATGCAGAGGACAATGCCATGCTGAGCAATATTCCCAATACATTACAGACCTTTATTCACGAACATCTCAATGCCGAAAACATCAAGGCCATCGTGTCTCACGAGGGATTCATCTCTGAAATGAAAGCTGCCGTGCCACGGCTATGGAACTTTGTCAGTCAATCGGTCAACATGGTGATGGGATTGTTCTCGCTCACCATGATAGCACTCTACACGTTGTTCATCCTGCTCGACTACGAACGCATGTCAACAGGATGGGTTAAGCTATTACCATTTAAATATCGCAAGATAGCCCGTCAAGTAGTCACCGACCTCGAGACAGGCATGAACCGTTACTTCCGCGGACAAGCCCTCGTTGCTTTCTCTGTGGGCGTGCTTTTCAGCATCGGTTTTCTTATCATCGACTTCCCTTTGGCCATCGCCCTGGGTATGTTTATCGGCCTGCTCAACATGGTGCCCTACCTGCAGTTGATCGGTTTCATTCCGACCATTTTGTTGGCCATCGTCAAGTCTGCCGAGACAGGCCAGAACTTCTGGGTGGTGCTCGGCATGGCATTGTTGGTTTTTGCCGTGGTACAGACTATTCAGGATACCTTCCTCACCCCGCGTATCATGGGAAGTGTGACGGGGCTCAATCCTGCCCTCATTCTGCTCTCCCTATCCGTATGGGGCGCCCTGCTGGGGGTGCTGGGCATGGTCATCGCCCTGCCCATGACTACGTTGCTTCAGACCTACTATCAGCGCTATATCATCAGGGAATAGCATGAAAATGAATTTAAAAACAGAACATTGATATCAATATGAAATATTTTAGCACGAATGGAAAAGCGCCCATGGCCGACCTTCATAAGGCCGTGGTGAAAGGGCTGGCAGAAGATCGCGGACTTTATATGCCCGAGCGCATTGAGAAACTACCTGCTGAGTTCTTCAGCAACATGTCGAAGATGGAGTTTCGGGACATCGCCTACAATGTAGCAAGCGCCTTCTTTGGCGATGATGTCGATCTTGACAGCCTGCAAGACCTGGTTTATGACACATTGCAATTTCCCTGCCCCGTTGTCAAGGTGAAAGAGCACATATACTCACTGGAACTCTTCCACGGTCCAACCTTGGCATTCAAAGATGTGGGTGCACGCTTCATGGCACGCCTGCTGCAATACTTCATCAAGCAGGAAGGACGCCACGAGACGGTCAACGTGCTCGTAGCCACTAGTGGCGACACCGGCTCTGCCGTAGCCAACGGATTTCTGGGCGTAGAGGGCATCCACGTATATGTGCTCTATCCTAAAGGCAAGGTGAGCCCCATCCAGGAATGCCAGTTCACCACACTGGGACAAAACATCACCGCCATCGAGGTGGATGGCGTCTTCGACGACTGTCAGCGTTTGGTCAAGAGTGCCTTCATGGATGCTGAACTCAACAATCACATGAAGCTTACCTCGGCCAACTCTATCAACGTGGCACGTTTCCTGCCTCAGGCGTTCTACTACTTCAATGCAGTAGCTCAACTCTCAGCCCTCGGCCATCAGCCCTCAGACATCACCATCTGCGTCCCCTCAGGCAACTTCGGCAACATCTGTGCGGCGCTGTTTGGTCACCAGATGGGACTGCCCGTGAAACGCTTCATCGCAGCCAACAATGCCAACGATATCTTCTATAACTATCTGCAGACGGGAGTCTATACCCCCCAGCCCTCAAAACAAACGCTGGCAAACGCCATGGACGTGGGCGATCCCTCCAACTTTGCCCGCATCATCAATCTATATAGTCAGAACGGACAGCTCTCTAGCGAAGAGACCCACCAACGTATCACCTCGCTAATCAGCGGCGCCACCTATAGCGACGAGCAGATCAAGGAGACCATGCGCCAGTGCTACAGCGAGACTGGCTATATCCTCGACCCCCACGGAGCCTGCGGCTATCGCGCCCTCGAAGAGCAACTGAAGCCTGGCGAGATAGGCATCTTCTGCGAGACAGCCCATCCAGCTAAGTTCAAGGAGAAAGTTGATGAGATACTGGGCATCGATGTTGAGATACCCGCACGTCTGGCTGCCTTCATGAAGGGACAAAAGCAAAGTGTGCCCATGACGAAGGACTTTGCCGACTTCAAGGCCTTCTTACTTGCCCAGTGACGAGAAGCGCTCGGCCAGTGTCAAGAACAGCAGCGTAGCCACCACCGAGGCCACAAAGGCCGCTGCCATCAGTAGCAGCGTGACAGCTACCGCGCCCAATGGCTGGGCACCACCCAGCAACATACCGCAAAACAATGTTGGCATAGCCACCACCAGTGGCTGTGCCATTTGTTTTATCTGTGCCATCACCGAGGCCCTCAAAGCCCGCTTTACGCTAGGCATCAGCGTTTCCAGTCTAGTAGCACCGTTGGCCGTCAGGTAGGCCCTGTGTGCCGTGGTGTGTCTCAGGCTGCTGGCATAGGTCTGCATCATCTGCACCACAGCCGTAATCAAATAGTACAACAGCACGCCAACCACTGGCACCATCATCCTGCTACCAAAGCACCACATCAGCAAGCCACCCGCCAGCAGACAACCTCCCGTCACGGCTCCAGCCACAGGTATCAGCATGTTGCGATGCTTCAGGCGACCTTCCATCATACACCAGCCAGTGGCCAGTGTCAGCATGGCCACAAGCCATAGTCCGCTGATCCATAGCGAGTGGTAGCGATATACCATCCAGGCACCGCCGCCCACCACCATCAATTGCAGCGTCAACGAGGCAAAAGCCTTCAGCACGCGCCACAGCGACTTATGGTCCGTCCATGCCAATACAGCCACGGCTCCAGTCAGCAGCAAAAGCAGCAACACCACACCTATCATCGATTGTATTTCCATTGTTCTTTCGTCATTTTATTAAGTAAACACCCTACAGTTCCACCACAATATCAGAGGCAGCCACGATCGCCTGTTCTGTGCTCGTCGCTATCACAAGCTTTCCCCCCTGCTGTGCCAGTCTCTGCAAGTAGTCGGCACACGCCGCAGCGGGATTGTCAACCAGCAGAATAGGCTTTTGCCGCAGCACCGCCACAGCCAGCAAGCGTGCCTTGTCGCCCACCGTACCCGTACGTTTCATTTCTTCAGCCAATAAGCCATTAGAGATAGGCAACTCACGGTTGGCCTTCAGCGCAAACACCTCTTGTACCGTGGGCGGCTCATAGCGCTTCACCTCGCCCTCGGCCGTCAATCGGTCGGGAGCATATGCCATCAGCGCCCTAAACTCGTCGGCCATCTCTGCCGACAATGGTTCGCCATCTATGCACACGTAGCCACTCTTCACCGCCCTCAAGCCCATCATAGCCAGCAGCAGGCCCGTACGGCATGCTGCCGTGCCACCCGTGAGACAAGCCATCTGTCCTTGTTCAACCATCATCGACACCGTTCTCTCGGCCTCTCCAATCAATGTTTCGTTCAGTTCCAGCACCATAATCTTGAATTCTCTGACTGCGAAGGTACGAAGAAACGAGTAAAGAACAAAAGAAAAAACCGTTTTTTTCTTTTTTCTTTCGAGCGATAGTACCTTAGACGCAGTCAAAGGTACGATTAAGTGAGTGAAATGCAAAAGGAAAACTCGTTTTTCTTTTCATTTCCGAGTGCAAGTACCTTAGACGAAGTCAAAGGTACGATTAAGCGAGTGAAGAACAAAAAACACGAAATACTTGATTGCTTTCATATAAGTTAAGTTTTATGGTTTTACGTTTTTAATCGGCATAACCAAGAGACTATCCCTTGATCCACATGATAATGCAAAGATAACTATTTATCCCATAGCTTCCAAGGTTTTTAGGAAAAAAGTGATGTTCCTAAAATTTTCTCCGTTTATTTTTTTTATTTTGATTATTATTCGTATATTTGCAACGAAATAATCAGATTAACTACTAGTTGTAAGCTTATGAAAATAAAATGTATTTGGAGCGTACTGGCCATCATGATGGCAGCTATGCTGAGTCTTAGTTTGACATCATGCGGCGGTGACGGTGATGATGATAACAACGGTTCTGGCGGTGGCGGAGATAACATTTCTGAACAGTGGTATTTTAATGGCAACCCTGGGAGAGCTGAAAATATGAAAATAGATATTGATGCAACCAAGTTCTTTGGCAATGAACTGGTATTAAACAATATCATTAATGATACCTATAGTGGTATCTCTAGTTGTGTTATACATATTATAGATAAAAACACCTTACAGGTATTGTCAGACGACTATGTTTGTCAAAATGGCAATGGTGCTTCAGGTAAGCAGTTGCTTTACCGATGGAGTTCACCTGATTTCGGAACATTGGGCTTCTATTGTTCCAATCCTGTAACGTATACCTATGATAGATACGAGGACAACAAAATATATGTCTACACATGGGGGAAGTTCTTTACCGTGGCAGGTAACATGTTGATAATGGACGGCGGTGACACATTTCATACCTACGACCCCGAGACAGAGTACGTCAATGTAAATTAGCCATTTCTGTTTCACTTTAATACAAATCTACACTTACGACGAACTACTGTGGGCGTTGGAAAGCCTGCTAGAGAGAAGTAAAACTGCACAAAAGGGGCGGTTCTTGGCAAGCCAAGCGAGCAAGCTCGAGCGCCGTTGTGCATTATGAAGAATTTCCCGCAGTCAGGCGGCCCCAAACACAGAATTAACATAATAATTGAGAATACTATGAAGAAACTGGAAACTTGGAAGTTTGTGTTGCAAACTGTTATCGCCATACTTACGGCGATCGCCACTAGCCTCGGCGTGGCAAGTTGTATGAATTAGCCCCTCCCTTCCGCTCGAGCTCTGCTCGCTTGCTACCGAAGGGACGCAAGAAGGGGAGTTACAGACCCCACCCCCAACCCCTCCCCTTGAAGGGAGGGGAGTGGCTGAGGATTACTTGGATTTTCAACCGCATAGTACGAAAGATTCCTTTTGGGGTATGTTCTATAAATTGCATATATCATCTGCTGAACTCCCCTCCCATGTAGGGGAGGGGCTGCGCAAGGTACTATCGTTCGGAAATACAAATAAAAAGCGAGCTTTTCTTTGTATTTCGCTCACTTATTCGTACCTTTGCACCATGAAAACTAACAAGAGACGGATGCTGGCCGAATGGGAGGCACAAAGCATGGTGCAACTAACATGGCCTCACAGGGATACGGACTGGGCGCCTATCCTACACGATATCACGGCTGTCTACAGAAATATGGCTCGCGAAATTGGAAAACGCGAGGCATTGTTAATCGTCGCACCTGAAGAGCTAAGCTCTGAACTTGGTAGCTTGGAAAATGCTAACTTGGCTTTCTTTACATCTAACGATACGTGGGCACGTGACCACGGGTTTATCACCGTCGAGGAGGACCAGCAACTGGTGCTGCTCGATTTTCAGTTTAATGGCTGGGGTGAGAAGTTTGAGGCCGAGCGAGACAACGCCATCAACCGCCACCTGTATGATCAGGGACTGGTGAAAGGTGCCTATGAGCAGCATCTGGACTTTGTGCTGGAGGGGGGCTCGATAGAGAGTGACGGCAAGGGCACGGTGTTTACGACCAGCTGCTGTCTGATGGCGCCACACCGCAACCAGCCTCTGACGCAACTGGAGATAGAGGAACGACTAAAAGCATGGTTGGGTGCAGAACGCATTGTATGGCTGAACCACGGCTCGCTCATTGGCGACGACACCGACGGACACATAGACACGCTGGTACGCATCTGCCCTAACGACACCATAGTATATACTGGCGGCGACGATGCTCACCCTGACCTCAGACTAATGGAAGAGGAACTAAGAGGGCTGCGCACCATGGGGGGCAAGCCCTACCGCCTGCTGAAGCTGCCTCTGCCCCACCCTGTATTCGATGAGGAGCACAACCGCTTGCCTGCGACCTATGCCAACTACTTGGTAATTAACGGGGCGGTACTGGTGCCTACCTACAACCAGCCGGATTTGGATGCCGAGGCAATGAGCATCATCAGCCAGGCGTACCCCGACCGCGAGGTGGTGGGCATAGACTGTATGGCGGTGGTGTGGCAACACGGTTCGCTGCATTGTTGCACGATGCAATATTATTAAACCCATAGTACACTTGAAGGAGCTGACCCAACGAGCATATGAAAATAGGAATCATTCAACAACACAACACGGCCGACGTGGAAGGCAACAAGCTGCGACTGGCCGAGAAAATCAGAAAGGTGGCACGAGAGGGTGCCGAGCTGGTGGTGCTGCAGGAGTTGCACAACGGGCTGTACTTCTGTCAGGAGGAGGACGTAAACACGTTTGACCTGGCAGAACCGATACCTGGCCCCTCTACCGAGTTCTATGGTGCATTGGCCAAGGAACTACAGGTGGTTATCGTGACCTCGCTGTTTGAGCGCCGCGCACCCGGCCTGTATCACAACACAGCCGTGGTGATGGAGAAGGACGGAACGATGGCGGGAAAGTATCGCAAGATGCACATACCCGACGACCCTGGCTACTACGAGAAGTTCTACTTCACACCTGGCGACATGGGATTCAAGCCTATCGACACCTCTCTGGGCCGATTGGGCGTGCTGGTGTGCTGGGATCAGTGGTACCCCGAGGCTGCACGACTGATGGCGCTGGCGGGGGCTGAGATGCTAATATACCCCACTGCCATCGGCTGGGATCCGAACGACACTCCCGAGGAGCAGGAACGCCAACGCATGGCGTGGCAGACCGTGCAGCGCGGACATGCCGTGGCCAACGGGTTGCCCGTGATCACGGTGAACCGTGTAGGAGAAGAGAGGAGCCAAGACCAGAGCAAACAAACCTTCTGGGGCACGAGCTTCGTGGCTGGGCCACAGGGCGAGCTGCTCTACGAGGCGCCCACCAACGAAGAGGTAGAGACGGTAGTCGAGGTGGACCTGAAGCGCTCTGAACAGGTGCGCCGCTGGTGGCCTTTCCTGCGCGACCGTCGCATAGAAGCATACGAAAAAATCACGAAACGTTTTATAGACGACAATGACAAATAATTTAAGATTTCAGGTAGTAGAAGAGGCGTTCAAGAAGAGCGCCGTCAACGTGGAAGTACCCAGCGAACGTCCGTCAGAGTATTTCGGCAAGTATGTGTTCAATCGCGAGAAGATGTACAAATACCTGCCAAAAGATATCTACGACAAGCTGGTGGATGTGATTGACAACGGGGCCCGTCTGGACCGCTCTATAGCCGACGCTGTGGCTGCCGGCATGAAGCAGTGGGCCATTGAGATGGGATGCACTCATTACACCCACTGGTTTCAGCCTCTGACCGAGGGCACAGCCGAGAAGCACGATGCCTTTGTGGAGCACGACGGCAAGGGTGGCATGATGGAAACGTTTTCTGGCAAACTGCTGGTACAACAAGAGCCGGATGCCAGCTCATTCCCCAACGGTGGTATCCGCAACACTTTCGAGGCGCGCGGCTACTCTGCATGGGACCCCACAAGCCCTGTGTTCATCATCGACGACACGCTGTGTATCCCCACCATCTTCATCGCCTATACCGGCGAGGCACTAGACTACAAGGCACCCCTGCTGCGCGCACTACACGCCGTGGGAAAGGCTGCCAAGGACGTGTGCCAGTACTTCTATGACGACGTGCAGAAGGTGCAGGTGAATCTGGGATGGGAACAGGAGTACTTCTTGGTGGACGAGGGTCTATACTCGGCCCGCCCTGACTTGCTGATGACAGGGCGCACACTGATGGGTCATGAGAGTGCGAAGAACCAGCAGATGGACGACCACTACTTTGGAACGATACCCGACCGCGTGCAGGCGTTTATGAAAGACTTGGAGATTCAGTCGCTGGAACTGGCTATCCCTGTTAAGACACGCCACAACGAGGTGGCACCCAACCAGTTTGAGCTGGCTCCTATCTTTGAGGAGTGCAACCTGGCGGTGGACCACAACATGCTGCTGATGAGCCTGATGAAGAAGGTGGCACGCAAGCATGGCTTCCGCGTGCTGCTGCATGAGAAGCCCTTCGATGGCATCAACGGCAGTGGTAAGCACAACAACTGGAGCCTCAGCGCCGACAATGGGGTGCTGCTGCATGCTCCAGGCAAGACACCAGAAGAGAACCTGCGTTTCGTGACCTTCATCGTAGAGACCCTGATGGCGGTATATAAGCACAATGGCCTACTGAAGGCTTCGATCATGAGTGCTACCAATGCTCACCGTCTGGGTGGCAACGAGGCACCTCCTGCCATCATTTCGAGCTTCCTGGGCACGCAGCTCACGGAACTGCTGAACCACATTGAGACATCAGAGACCAACGAACTTTTCAACCTGAAGGGAAAGCAGGGCATGGTCATCGACATTCCTCAGATTCCCGACCTCATCGTGGACAATACCGACCGTAACCGCACATCGCCATTTGCCTTCACAGGCAATCGCTTTGAGTTCCGTGCTCCTGGTTCCAGCGTGAACTGTGCCAGCGCTATGATTGCGCTCAACGCTGCTATGGCCGAGGCCCTGATTTCGTTCAAGGAGCGCGTAGATGCCAAGATTGCCAAGGGCGAAGACAAGATTCAGGCGCTGCTAGAGGTGCTGAAAGACGATGTGAAGACGTGTAAGCCCGTGCGCTTCGATGGCAACGGATACAGCGAGGAATGGGTGAAGGAGGCTGCCCAGCGCGGACTCGACGTAGAGAAGTCGTGCCCCGTGATTTTCGAGCACTACCTGGACGAGGCAAGCATCAAGATGTTTGAGAGCACCAAGGTGATGAACAAGAAGGAGCTGGAGGCCCGCAACGAGGTAAAATGGGAGATGTACGTGAAGACCGTACAGATAGAGGCTCGCGTGCTGGGCGACCTGGCCATGAACCACATCATACCTGTGGCCACGCACTATCAGTCGAAGCTGATCAAGAACGTGCAGGGCGTGAAAGAGGTGTTCGACGCCGAGCGCGCCCAACGCCTGTCAACGCGCAACATGAAACTCATTGAGGAGATTGCCGAGCGCACGGAGAAGATAGAACAGCTCGTTGACGACCTGACCGAGGCGCGCCGTGTGGCCAACCGCATCGACGATATCCACCAGCGTGCCATTGCCTACCACGACACGGTTTGTCCGAAGATGGAGGCTATACGCTACGAGGTGGACAAGCTGGAGCTAATCGTAGAGGATGGTTTGTGGACGCTGCCTAAATACCGCGAACTGCTGTTCATCAGATAAGAAAAGAAAAAAAAGAAGAGACTATGGACGGACTGAACGAAGTGCTACAGAGAAACGTAGCCAAACTGTCGAAGTTGTCGGACCGCGAGCGCGACATGATGCCCGCGGGCTCGGCACCGATGCCAAGCGTAGAGGAGGTAAGGCGCATTGTGAGCCTGTGTAAGGATATCATCTTCACCGACTACTTCCACAAACGCCAGAGCGACGAGAAGATGCGCTCTTACCACATAGGCGTGAGCATGGACGAACTGTACGCCCTGCTGAAACGACAGATAGCCCGCGGCTTGCAGTTTTGCGAAGATTGCAACTGCACGGAAGATGCCGTGCTGAAGGCTGCCGAAGATCTGGCACTGAAGTTCATCGACGAGTTGCCCGAGGTGAAGCGTCTGCTATACACCGACGTGGAGGCTATGTTCCAGAGCGACCCCGCCGCCACCAACTATGGCGAGGTGATCTATTGCTATCCGGTGATGAACACCATGACGCACTATCGCATTGCTCACGTGCTGCACAAGATGCAGGTGCCCGTGATACCACGCATCATCACCGAACAGGCACACTCGAAGACGGGCATCGACATTCACCCCGGAGCCGAGATTGGCGAATACTTTGCCATAGACCACGGCACCGGCGTGGTGATTGGCGAGACGGCCATCATCGGCAATCACGTCACGCTGTATCAGGGTGTGACACTGGGTGCAAAGAGCTTCCGCTATGATGAGAATGGCAACATGCTGAACATCCCGCGCCACCCTATCATCGAAGATCATGTCACGGTCTATTCAAACGCTTCTATCCTGGGGCGCATCACCATAGGCCACGATTCGGTGATTGGTGGTAACATCTGGGTGACGAACAATGTGCCGCCCTATTCGCGCATACAACAAAGCCGAGCCATCGACGCCTCGTTTCAAGGCGGACTTGGCATCTAGCGGGCAAGGAAATATGGAAATGATGATATAGAAAAGCAAGAAGAGTAGGCTCTGGAGGGCCTACTCTTCTTCGTTAAAGTCTTTTGCCTGACGGCTGTAGAATGTTTCGTAGTAATCGTCGGGCGACTCCACTTTTATCAAATTGAAGGATGCCAGCGGTCTGCCCGTGGCGGCATCGTCGAAATAACCACGGAAGCGCATGCGGTTATGCAACCAGTAGGTTTCGAAGTCGCGTATCACCACGTGCGTGCCATCGTCGTAGTGCATGTGGATGCGTCCGCGCTTCACGCTCCAGGTGAAGTAGGCCTTGGTATAGCGACGCGTGTGGTGGTTATAGTCTATTTCATAGCCTGAGCCACCATTCATCCACGAGCCATTCTGTTCGAACATAATCTCTGTGTCGTATTCATCGTCTGTGGCATAACCACGATATGAATAATACTCACCAACGATAGAGCCCTGCCATACGCCCTCCAGGTCGTAAGCTAAAGCAGCGTCTTCGTCGCAACTGGTGAAAGCCAGCATCACAGCCATCATCGCCATGATCATCTTGGTATATGCGTATATCTTTTTCATAACACTTATGTTTTGTTTGGTTTATCTATGGCAAAAGTACATCTTTATTTTCAATTGGCAATAGAGAAATGCCTATTTCAACGTAGGGTTTTTCCTAATTGTCCAGGTGAACACGAGGGGTACCGCACTCACCACGAGGGCTACAAGGAAGGTGTAGTAATAGCCCACAGCCGACTGGAGCACACCTGAGAGCAGACATGAAAGCATGAGTGAAAGAGCCATCAGCGACTTGCCCACCTCGCGATTGGACACGTGGCGAAGCACCCAGAGATAGGCGGCAAAGCCAAAGCCATAGGTGGTTTGTTCGAGAAACACGCCGAGGCTGATGATGAGAAGAGAGGAGGGTTCCCAATAGCCCATCAGCGCATAGACGGCACAGGGCACCACCATCAGCAAGGCCATGGGCCACAACCAACGTACGAGGCCATCGCGGCGCAACACTCTGAAGCCCATCATACCACCAATGGTCAAGCCTGTGATGCCTACGGTGCCCATGACCAAGCCGAACTCCTGGGGCGACAGACCCAGTCCGCCACAGCTGGGGGCATCAAGCAGGAAAAGGATGCCTACCTTAGCCTGCAGTCCCACGGCAAAGGGATAGAGAAACAGGAACGGGGCTCCTATGTCATGCAGCGAAGGCAGCGAACGGTGTACGTTGGTTTCAGCATGATGCGGGGGACGTGGGAGCATGGCGTGGTGCCACATGCAAAACAGCAGGAACAGGCCTGCCAGAATATAGAATGTGGCCTTCCACGAGTAGAAGCGGTCGTAACGATAGAACACCTGCATATTGCCCACCATCATCACCAGCACGCCCTGGCCCACAATCACAGCCAGCTTGCGTGCCAGTTCTTTCACGCGCACAAAGGTGGGCAAATGATTGTTGCGTGTCACCTGACGATAGAGGCCGTCAACGGCCACGTTATGAATGGCAGTCAGCCAGGCTATCAACAGCAGCATGGCAACGGTGTGACAGGTAGAGGTCATCAAGAACGACAGCGCAGCGAACGACAGGGCTAGAAAAATTTCGGAGATGTCTATCCACGTCGTGAAGTGCTGGGGACGTACCACGTAGGGCTTCCACCAGAACTTGCTGACCCAGGGAATGTGAAACAAGGCCACACAGCTGAGTGCGGCACCGCTCGATAGTCCCATCTGCCTCAGCATAATGAGCGACAGAAACATCACCATGACATAGGCTATCCCCTTTGCAAAATACAAAGTGGATAGCCATACCAGTGGTGTGTTCTGTGTGTGCATCATTATTTATTTCTTCTTGCCAAACTCTGGGTCAATCTTCAGGAATGCACAGATGATAAAGGTGGCAGCACAGCAAATCATGGTCCACACGAAGAAGTGTTGATAACCGATGGTCTCTTGCAGCCAACCAGCCATCATGCCTGGCAGCATCATACCCAGCGCCATAAAGCCTGTGCTCATGGCATAGTGG
Organism: Prevotella sp.; assembly: GCA_024695815.1. Lineage (GTDB taxonomy): Bacteria > Bacteroidota > Bacteroidia > Bacteroidales > Bacteroidaceae > Prevotella. The sequence continues at coordinate 10,841 of JAILHK010000038.1, read as the reverse complement.
GCTGTTTTGTGCTCGCCCTCAGCAAAATAAATCAAGTAGAGCATATAGGCGGTGAAACCAAAGCCGTAGCCAAACTGCTCAATAAAGACGCAGCCATTAATCAGCATCAGGTCTTGGGGCTGGGCATAGCTCAGATAGACGTAAACCAGGTCTGGCAGCGTGATGGCACAGACCATAGGCCACAGCCAGCGCTTCAATCCGCCATGGGCTGCAGCAATACCTCCCAGGATGCCACCGATGGTCAGGCCGATGATACCTATAGTGCCATAGACGATACCCACCTGACTGGTGGTTAGCCCCAGTCCGCCCTGATCCACGGGGTCGAGCATAAAGGGGTTGATAATCTTCACCAACTGTGCCTCGGGCAGGCGGTAAAGCAGCATAAAGAGGATAGCCACCAGCGCGTTCTTCTTGGTAAAGAAGGTGCGGAAGGTCTCTACAAACTCCTTCAGCACCGTAGAGGGGGTAACATCCTTAGAAGGCTTATCACTTGCGGGTTTGGGGAGTATGAACTGGTGATAGGCAGCTGCCACCAGGAACAGGGCAGACATCACGCCAAAGGTCACCATCCAAGCATAAGAGATATTGTCTGTCTTCTCTTCTAGCCATCCTGCCAGTATCACAAGCAGACCTTGTCCTGCCACTGTGGCAATGCGGTAGAAGGTGCTTCGGATACCTACATAGAACGACTGCTCGTGGTCGTCGAGGGCATGCATATAGTAGCCATCGGCAGCAATATCATGGGTTGCCGATGTGAACGCTACAAGCCAGAAGGCTGCCAGCGTCAGGCGGAAAAACATCGAGGTGGGCAACGAGAATGCGATGCAGGCAAAGCCAATGGCAATGATAAACTGCATGGCTACGGTCCACCAGCGCTTGGTTTTCATCAGGTCAACAAAGGGGCTCCAGAAGGGTTTAATGACCCAAGGCAGATAGAGCCAGCCAGTATAGAGGGCGATGTCAGTATTGGATATGCCTAGTCGCTTGTACATGATGGTTGAGATGGTCATCACCGCTACATATGGTAGTGCCTCAGCCATGTAGAGCGTGGGTATCCACGCCCAGGGAGTTGTGCGTTTGTTATTCATAGATTATTTATTATTTAGACAAATTACTTCCACGACAGGTTGTTTTTCAGCGTCGGCAACATTGGTGGGGTTAATATACCTGCTTAATTTCTGCACCTCTATAATAATAAAGGAGTATTTCGTCGTATCCATAACCTTTCTCACCCATCACGGCAGCGCCTATCTGACAGAGGCCTACGCCGTGGCCCCAGCCGCGTCCGCTCAGAATGATGCGGTCGTCGTGCTGCTCTACGTCGAAGTCAGAGCTATACAGATGGCTCTCGCTGAGTGTACGACGAATCTCGAGTTCCTTGCCGATGATAAACGTACGCTTGGAACCTACTATCTTCAGTCGCCAGATGCGACCACTCTTGCCTCTGTCCAGGGGCACCAGGTCGAGGATATCACCCAGGTCCATCTTCAGCTTGCGGTTTACCAACTCGCTGAGTTGCTCGCGCGTGTACTCCACACGCCAGCGATAGAAGTCGGGGGTCTCTTGGTCGTAGTCGTTCAGCACCTGCTGCAGCACGCGCTTGTCTTTGGTATTGCAGAAGGGGTCAACCACGGATACAAGGTATGGTTTGGGTGTATCTTCCCAACAATACTGGAACTCCTCGGTGCGTCCACCGCAACACTTCGAGAAGCGTGCGTCACACAGTTCGCCGGCATAGACCAGCACCTGTCCGCGCGTCTGGCGGATAGCTTCTGCTACAGCAGGAGAAGAGGCACGCGTGATGCCCTGATAGCGCTGACAGTGGTCGTCGGCACAGACATCAAACAGGGTGTGCTCTTCGCGATCGTGCCAACGCAAGAGCTCGTCGTCTTTCTTGATAAACGAGAAGAAACCGGTGGCATGCTGAGCGTCCTGGCGACGCTGTTTCTGCGACAACAGCCAAGAACGCGAGATGACGGCATGGGCCTTCAGCAACTCGGGCGACGAGGTGGCACTCATCTCGCTCGAGATAACGCTTTCGAGATACTGTTCTACAGGCAGCTCGTTGATAGCCAGCACTTTGTCGCTCTCTACCACCAGTCGCAACGTGCCACGGAAGGTCTGCTGTTCCTGGCGCTCCCAATGGAACCCAACACCAATAGTGACGTCGTTGAGCGAGAACGAGGCGGCATCGTCTTGAGGCAGGAAGCGCAGTTCGCGATACTGCTGGCCACGCCACAACAGGCCGCCCTCAGAGATGCTCACCTCCTGAGGACCTGTCAGCGTCTCTCCCTTGGCCGTATACGAGCCATTGAGCTGGAACTCCAGTTTCTCGCCACTAACAATACCCACGGTGACAGAGGGTTCGCCATCAGCAGCAATAGACTTGATCCACTGTGCAGCAGCAGAATCGGACTTAGGGGTCAAGAAACGCTGTTTCAGTCGTTCAACCAACGTCTGCAGAGCTTCGTCAGAGATGGCACACTCGCGTAAGATGGCAAAGGCGCTATCGGCATCAATGCGCTCGAAGTCCTCGCGGCGTGGGGTGATAATCAGGCCTGCCATATCCAGGGCACCAGGACTAATCATCATCTGCTCGTCATCGGCTTTGAAGTAGCAGTCGGGGCGATGCTTCTGGCGTGGGAATACCACTACGATATAGTTCTCGTCTTGCTTCCACGACACGATGTTCATCATGGGCTCTGTCTCGCCATCGACTAGGGGCATCACGTCGTGAAGTCTCATAAAGAGGCGTTCTGCGCTGCGGCGCTTAGGCGAACGGATGACCAGTGCCGGACAGGGATAATCTTCTACCACATAGATACCTGTGTCTTCGTCCTTCTGTACCACGGTGACCAGGTTGCGCGACAATCGCTGCCACTCTTTCTGCAAGGGCAATACGCCTGTGCTGCCAGCCTGCAGATGAGCATGATCGGGTGCCGATGCGCCACAACGCGGACCATTATAGAACACGGTCAGCTCTGGGTATTTGTCCAACAGCTGCATCATCTCGCCAAACATGGGGCGGATTTGCTGCGGACGATGGTGGCGAACGGGTATCGTGAAGTGCATGGGGAGTATGGGGAATGGGTTGACCAGCAACTCGTAGTTGCCGTCCAGCGTCTTCATCATCTGTTCCTGCGGACGATTCTTGCCACAAAGGAAACAGGGGCGCTCGGCCAGTGCCTTCTTTGAGATATTGGCGCCTGTGGAGCCGATGCGGGCAGGATTATATTGCACTTTCAGGTCAAAGGTGGCCTGGTCGGCATTCTGTGGTGCCAGCTCGCGAACCTCCACATGTTCAAGTTCGCGATAACGGCGACGCGTATCGGGCCACACCTTCATCTGGCGTAAGAAGAATCGGTCTATGGCACTGTCGCACAGATCATGGTTTCCTGCGTTCATGCGCTGACGTGCCTGTATCTCCAGGGTGCGAAGACGGTCCTTGTACAGGTTGTTGGCATTGATGCGATCTATGCTCAGTGCGGCATCGCTATTGCCACCCCATCGGCGACACAGGTAGAGCTCGTCGTAGATGCGACCTATGCGATAGCAGCGCGAGAACATCAGACCCATGGCGTAGTCTTCGCCATAGCTGGTGTTGGGCAACTGGAACTGGCGCAGCAGGGGTGTGAAGAAGGCACGCGGAGCACCAAGTCCGTTGATACGCAAGGCGTTGTTGGGACCATTTTCCTCGGTCCACTCCTTGTGGGCGATGAGTCCTGGCGGAAGGGTGTTCAGTTCGAAATCGCACATGCGATAGGAGCCTACCACCATGGCAGCCTTCTGTTCGCGGAAAGCATTGACGATGGTCTGCAGAGTCTTTGGCGAGCTATAGAGGTCGTCGGAGTCCAACTGTACGGCAAAGCGTCCGCAATGCACGTCGTTCACTGCAAGGTTCCAGCAACCGCCAATACCCAGGTCGTTCCTTTCTGGCGTCAGGACAATCAGTTTGCCTGGAGCAAACGACTGGTTTACTTCAGCCAAAAGCGCACCAGTGTTGTCGGTAGAGTGGTTGTCCACCACAATAACATTGTATTTGAAGGTAGTTTCCTGGCTCATGGCGCTCTTCACCGCATCTACAATGGTCTTCTCGCGGTTAAACACAGGGATAATCACAGAGGCCTCCACGGCAAAGTTCTGCTCGTCGTAATCCACGTCGATCACCTCGGAAGGGTCAACCAGGGCATTGATGGCTTTCAGATGTTCGGTGGCCACCTGCTCCATCTCTATCTGCACATCGCGGTTAGCGGGGTTCACATAGTCAAACTGTTTCACCCCTGAGGCACGGTTGTCGTACTCTACCTCCGTATAGAGCAACTCGTTCAGGTGGAGCAGTTCGCCCTGACGACTCAAGAAGAGATGCAGTTGGTAAAGTCCTCCATATATATACAAAGTATCGGCCTCTTCCTGTGCCCAGCGGCGCATCAGGGATCCGCGCAACAGCCAGAGTGAACCGAAGTCAAAATCATCACGGATGGAGCCCAACTGATAGTCGATGGCTGGATGCTTCTCAACAGACTGCTCCCCACCCTCGCCTATTTTTCTCTCCCAATGGTCGGCATAGACCATCGAAGCCTGACTGTCGTTGGCTGCCTGAGCCATGCGTTCCAAGGCGCCTTCGCCCAGGGACATAGGTACAGGTTTTGTCAACAAGACGACATAGTCGGATAAAGACATCTGTGCCACCTGCTTCAGCGTTTCTGTGGATGTCACGTCCTTTACCACCAACGTGGTGCACTCCTCTGGAATGACGTCAAGAGGTTTGTTGACAAGCAGACAAATGTTGCGCACCATGACACTGCCACGCAGTTGCTCCAGCACAGGAGCCACGTCTTGTACATCATTACAAGGCATGAAAAAATCAATCGTCCCTTTCATCGTTTTAGAATTTTATGTGCAAAAGTAATCATTTTCAACGAAATTGACGAAACATCTCGAAAAAATTACGTACCTTTGCAGCATGAACAATAGAAAAAAAGTGCTCATGGGCCTTTCTGTTTCACAACTGAAAGAGTTGGTGAAGCAACTTGGCATGCCAACCTTCACAGGCGGACAGATTGCTAAGTGGCTTTATGATAAGCACGTGAAGAGCATCAACGAGATGACGAACCTCTCGAAAGCCAACCGCGAACGACTGGCCGAGGATTTCTGCGTGGGAGCCATGGAGCCCCTGCACTGCCAGCGCTCGGTGGATGGCACCGTGAAATACCTGTTTCCTGTGAGGTGTTCGGAATTTGCTGACAGCGCTGAGAATGGCGACAACAAGGCGCAGAAATTCGTTGAGACGGTATTCATACCCGATGGCGACAGAGGTACGCTATGCGTGTCTAGTCAGGTGGGATGCAAGATGAACTGCTTGTTCTGTCAGACAGGCAAGCAGGGTTTCGAGGGCAGCCTGACTGCTGCCGACATTCTGAACCAGATCTATTCGCTGCCGGAACGAGAACTGCTCACCAACATCGTATTTATGGGACAGGGAGAACCGATGGACAATCTGGACAGTGTGCTTCAGGTCACCAACCTGCTGACCTCGCCAGATGGCTATGCCTGGAGTCCTAAGCGTATCACGGTGAGCTCCGTGGGCGTGAAGAGCAAGCTGAAGCGCTTCCTCGACGAGAGCGAATGCCACGTGGCTATCTCTATGCACTCACCACTGCACGAACAGCGTCTCAGCCTGATGCCGGCAGAAAAGGCAATGCCTATCGCCGAGACGGTGGAGCTGCTGAAGCAGTATGACTTCACCCACCAGCGCCGTTGTTCGTTTGAATATATCTGTTTTGGCGGACTCAACGATTCGCTGACGCATGCCAAGGAGATTATCAAGTTGGTCGAAGGGCTGGAGTGTCGCGTCAACCTGATTCGTTTTCACGAGATTCCAGACGTGGACCTGCCCAGTGCCAATGAGGCTCGCATGGAACAACTGCGCGACTACCTGACGCAGCACGGAGTGTTTACCACCATCCGAGCCAGTCGTGGACAAGACATTTTCGCGGCCTGCGGTTTGCTGAGCACGGCACAGAAGTCACAACAATCCTGATAATACTATCAATAACTAAATATGGAAGAAAAGAAAATCAGGGTAGCTATTACCCACGGAGATATCAACGGTGTAGGATATGAAGTCATTCTCAAGGCTTTCGAAGACCCTACCATGTTGGAACTATGCACACCCATTATCTATGGCTCGCCGAAACTGGCTGAATACTATGGTAAGATGTTAGAGGCGATGCCGCGCTTCAACGTCATCAAAAATGCCAGCGAGGCACGCGACGGACAGTTGAACTTGCTGGATGTTATCAAAGGGGAAGTCAAGGTGGACATGGGCATGCCTACACCTGAAGCTGGCGAGGCTGCCAAGGTGGCTATCGACTGCGCCATCGAGGACTACAAGAACGGGGCGTTCGACGTACTGGTCACAGCTCCTGTATTCAAAAACAGCATTGGCGGATTCAATGGGCACACCAGCTATATTGAGCGCCTGATGAACGATGGCAAGAAGGGACTGACCATCCTGATGAACGATGGTCTGCGCGTGGCACTGGTCACCAACCATGTGGCAATCAAAGACGTGGCTGAGTCTATCACCAAACAAAAGATAGTGGAGAAGACAATCCTCTTCCACGAGTCGCTGCGCCGCGACCTACGCATTGCAAATCCACGTATTGCCATCCTGGCTCTGAACCCTCGCTGTGGCGAGGATGGGGCTCTTGGCGACGAGGAACAGGAGATTATCGTTCCCGCTGTCGAGGAACTGGCCGAGAAGAGTATTCAGGCCTTCGGTCCCTATGCTGCCGACGACTTCTTCGGACATGGCAGCTACAGCTACTTCGATGGTGTGCTGGCCATGTATCACGATCAGGGACAGACACCTTTCAAGACGCTCACGCCTGAGAACGGAGTGCGTTTCACCACCGGACTCGACATAGTTCGCACGGCACCTGCACATGGTGCCTACTTCAATTTGGCCGGACGCAACGAGATGGATGCACAGTCCATGCGCAACGCTATCTATGCTGCACTCGACATCTATCGCAATCGCCACAACTACGACGAGCCTCTGGCCAACCCGCTGCCAAAGCTCTACCACGAGAAGCGCGACGAGAGCGAGAAGGTGCGCTTCCGTTCGCAGCCTAAGAAAGAGCAAAATCAGTAATTTTTCTGCCAATATTGCAGTATTCTCAGAAAAAATATGTAATTTTGTCAGCCAATTATGAAGAGTACAGAACTTCAAACCATCAAACAGAGGTACAACATCGTGGGCAACTGCGAGGCGTTGAACCATGTGCTTGACGTCGCCCTACAGGTGGCGCCAACGGATTTGAGCGTACTCATCGTTGGCGAAAGTGGTGTGGGTAAGGAGATTATACCACGCGTCATTCACGACAACTCTCCACGCAAACGCGAGAAATACTTCGCCATCAACTGTGGCTCTATACCTGAGGGCACCATCGACTCAGAACTCTTTGGTCATATCAAGGGCTCGTTTACGGGAGCTATCAACGACTCGCCTGGCTACTTTGGAGTGGCCAACAAAGGCACCCTATTCCTCGACGAGGTGGGCGAACTGCCTTTGGCTACCCAAGCACGTCTGCTGCGTGTGCTGGAGACTGGCGAATATATTCCTGTAGGTGCTACCGAGGTGCGCAAGACTGATGTACGTATCGTAGCTGCTACCAACGTGAATATCCGTCAGGCCATCAGCGAAGGTCGCTTCCGCGAGGACCTCTATTATCGCCTGAACTCTATCCCCATACAGATGCCTCCACTGCGCGAACGCGGAGAAGACATCGTGCTGTTGTTCCGTCTCTTTGCCATGCAGATGGCCGACAAATACAAGATGGAGCGTATTCAGCTCACCGACGAGGCTAAACAGATGCTGACACGCTATAAGTGGCCAGGCAACGTGCGCCAGCTGAAGAATATCACGGAGCAGATTTCTATTCTCAGCCCCAACCGTCTTATCACACCCGAGATTCTGTCGCAGTTCATTCCTCAGGATCGCGAGAGCACGCAATTGGCGGTGGTCAACAAAGGTAGCGACCACTCGTTCGAAAACGAGCGCGAGATTCTTTATAAGATTCTCTTCGAGTTGCGTGGCAACGTCAACGACATGCGCCGCGAGATGAGTCAGCTGAAGAAGCAGATGGAAGACGTGAAGACAGCACCCACACAAGCCATCAAACCCATTCAGACCATCAATCCCATCACTCCTATTCTTGAAGAGGCCGAGGCCGAGGAATACATTGATCCACAGCCTGAGCAAGAGAACCTGAACCTCAGCGAGATGGGGCGCCAGATGCTGGAGAAAGCACTGGAGCGCAATGGTGGCAATCGTAAGAAGGCTGCACAAGAGCTGGGCATCAGCGACCGCACGCTTTATCGTCGTCTGAAGCAGTTCGGCATGGCCATCCTCACTTGTCTCATTCTGGTGTCATGCTCGGTGAGCTATAAGTTCAATGGTGCCAGCATCGACTACAACAAGACAAAGACCATTACATTGGCCGACTTCCCCATCCGTTCTAACTATGTGTGGGGACCAATGGCCAACATTTTCAATAATCAACTGAAAGACCAGTTCGCCAATCACACCAAGCTGATGCAGGTGAAACGCAATGGCGACCTAAAGATTGATGGTGAAATCACACGCTATGAACAGCGCAACAAGTCTGTAAGCAGCGAGGGCTACTCGGCACAGACGGAGCTGTCGATGACTGTCAACGTACGTTTCACCAACAACAAGAATCATGCTGAAGACTTCGAACGCCAGTTCACCTCTACAGCAACCTACGAAACGACCCAGTCTCTCAACGCCGTGCAAGAGGAGCTGGTCACCCAGATGGTGAAAGACATCTGCGACCAGATTTTCAACGCAACCGTTGCCAACTGGTAAGCCTATCATTAACACTGAAATCATGGAAATAGCAGAGCTCATCAAACACCCTGAACGCCTGGATCGCGACACCCTCTACGAGTTGCGCTCCATGCTTGCGCTCTATCCCTATTTCCAGACCGCACGACTGCTCATGTTGCAGAACCTCTATCTGCTTCACGATCCGTCGTTCGATACCGAACTGCGCCGTGCCGCCATCTATATCACCGACCGGCGCGTGCTCTTCCAGATGATAGAGGCGGCCCACTACCAGCTACGTAAAAACAGCGAGACAGCTACCACGTTGAAAGCTACCATGGACGAGGCGTCTGCCGACACCTCTACCCGCACCCTCTCTCTCATCGACAACTTCCTGGATTCTATTCCCAAAGAAAACGAACCTGAACCTGACAAAAAGAAGGAGAAACGCAAGCCTACACCGGCTGATGCCGCAGTAGATTACGTAGCTTATCTGCTTGAATGCGAGGACTATCAGGAGGAAGACTCTGTGCCGAAGCTTAAAGGACAGAGCCTCATCGACTCGTTCATAAATAATGACACGGGCAAAATTGTTCTCCCAGAGACCCCTACCCTGAAGCCAGAACTCGACGAAGACATCGCCGAAGAAGGAAAAGCACCAGGAGAAGACTATTTCACAGAAACTTTGGCACGAATTTATATCAAACAAGGAAATTATTCCAAAGCTTTAGAAATAATTCAGCGATTAAGTTTGGATTATCCGAAAAAAAATGCTTACTTTGCAGACCAAATTCGTTTCTTAGAGAAATTGATTATAAATAATAATAAAAATAAAAAGTAAAAAAGATGTACACATTATTCATTATCCTCATCGTAATCGCAGCTTTCCTCATGGTGGGCATTGTGCTGATTCAAGAGTCAAAAGGTGGTGGTTTGGCATCAAACTTCGCATCTTACAACCAGATTGGTGGTGTTCGCAAGACCACAGACTTCATTGAGAAAGCCACTTGGGGCCTCGCAGCATTCATGGTTGTTGTAAGCATTGCTTGCGCTTATGTTCTCCCCACTGCTAAAAACGACGCACCTGCCGTGCTCAATGGCATCGAGTCGCCTGAGGCTAATCCCAACAATGTTCCTGCTTTCGGAGCTAGTCCTGCACAACAGGAAGAGGCTGCTGCACCCGCTGAGGAAGCCGCCCCTGCACAGGCTGAAGAGCAGAATGCAGAGTAATCTTCATTAATTTGAAGCTTTTTTCGAAAAAAGTCGCCATTTTATTTGGCAATATCAAATAAAAGACGTACCTTTGCACCCGCAAAACCAACGACAGAGCAACGATAGACAATAAGCTCGCTTATTCAGTCGAACGAAAGCTCTGAAACAAAAGACAACATGGTGCCCGTAGTTCAGTTGGTTAGAGCGTCAGATTGTGGTTCTGAATGTCGTGGGTTCGAGTCCCACCGGGCACCCTCATAAGAAAACCCCTGTAAGCCAAATACTTACAGGGGTTTTTAATGTTCAACATCTCAAATTTTGATGGAACATTGATGGAACATTTTTAAGTTGTTCCATCAATGTAATAGGGTTTGTGTTCACAAAGAGCCAAGATAATCCAAATAAATTCATTCCTTTGTAATTGGTATACTCGCTTGTTATCATTGGTATTTTTCATTGATGACCCATTTACCTTCCTTACGGCCACCTTCGCGAGTGAGAACGCCCAATTTCTTTAATTTGGACAGATCCCTTTCAATAGTTCTCTCATTGGTACCTTCCTTTTCCGACATCTTTTCCGAAATCTTTTCCGAAATCTTTTCCGAAATTGCCTTTGCGGATAAGAACGGATCTGCAATAATCATTTCAATTATCACTTTCTGTTCGTTCTTGTAGACAGGTTGATACCCCGATTTATTAGTTGACTTGCTATACCACCGTTTGGCAAAAACATCTTCTCGTCCTCTGAATAGACTTCGGAACAAGTCGATCTTCTCTT
>JAILHK010000053.1 GCA_024695815.1 Prevotella sp. | reverse complement strand
CAACAAGTTGCAGTCGTGTATCCTGGAGCAGCTGATGGAGGGTAAGAAGGTGCAGTTTGGCGACCTGGGTACGTTCTATCTCTCTACGCACACCACGGGTGCCGACTCTGAGGAGGAGTTCAACCTGGCGTCCCACATGCGCGGAATATACCTGCGCTTCCAGCCCAGTCGCATGGACTTGAACGACCTGACGTCGAAGTCACTGAAGAAGCGTGCCTCGCTCCTCAACGTGAAGGAGTTGGCGGGAATTGAGACCGCGAGTCAGGGGGAGAATGAGGACTAACAGACCCCTCCCCGACCCTCCCAAGGGGAGGGAGAAAAACTACACAAAACAACCCAACAGACCCTTCCCAACAATCCACCCCCTCCCCATCCTTCCCTGTAGGGAGGGGGCTGGAAATAAGAAAGTCTCCCCCTTGGGGAGATTTAGAGGGGGTCTTAATTTTTTATTACAATGAAAAACAAAATTGAAACTTGGAAATTTATCGTGCAGACCATCATCGCCGTGCTTACGGCGATCGCTACTAGCCTCGGCGTAGCTAGTTGTATGAACTAACCCCTCCCTTCCGCTCGAGCTCTGCTCGCTTGCTACCGAAGGGACGCAAGAAGGGAAGGGGCTGGGGGTGGGGTCTGTAACTCCATTGGCAGTTAGAACAACACTGACCCCACCCCAACCCCTCCCCTACATGGGAGGGGAGGGGCTGCGCAAGGTTCAAGCTAAGGAAACAACCGCACAGGTTGAATAATTTGACCTCCCCGACCCTCCCGAGGGAGGGGGTTGGAAGTAAAAAAGTCTCCCCCTTGGGGAGATTTAGAAGGGGGTTGTTTTGCACAAAAAGCCCCACCTCCTCTGATGCGAGGAAGTGGGGATTATTATTGTTTCCGAACCGGCGGCTTAGAAATTGTAGAAGAAACCGAAACGGAAGGTGTTGATGCCGAAGTCCTCAAGCAGACTGATGTCGTGACGACAGTGGCTGTGAGCAGGTGCGGCAATGTTCCAAGAGAATACGTTGTTGGCCAGAGCCACGATGCTCCAGTTGTCGGTGATGTTGTAGGCAACGCCAGGCACCACGTTAAGGCCAAAGTTGTTGTTGGCATCAAAGTCGTCAGTCTTAGAAGTGCCGAAGTATGCACCGCCATCTACGAAGACCTTGAGCTTGCCGATCTGGGCAAAGTCGTAGCGCAGATAAGGATTAACGGTGATATCTGTTGTGCTAGTTGTGCCAAAGGCATTCTCTTCTTTACCATAGCCGTAGTTCAGACGCAGACCGAAGCCCAGCTTGTCGTCCAGCTTCATACCCCACTCAGGAGCAATGTAAAGATCGCGATTGTTGTTACCATCGGTAGAAAGACCTGCGGTACCTCCAACATACATGTCTTGTGCATTCATAGTTACAGTTGCGAAGATAGCAACCAATGTCATTAGAATTTTTTTCATTGTTAGATATTTTTTAATTTAACTTTTTTTGCCCAGTACCGAAGCAAAGGGCGTTGATAATTGTTTTTTCGGCTGCAAAAGTATAAAAAACTTTTCAACACACAAAAATTTTCTGCCTTTTTTTTGCTTTTTCCATCAATTCTTTGTCGATTCCTTGGCTGTTTCAAGGGAAATACGTATCTTTGCACGTCTAATAAACATTATTTTAATAATGAGCGATAAAATAAAATTCATTGCAGGTCCCTGCGTGATTGAATCTGCCGAGCTGCTGGACGAAGTGGCAGCGAAACTGGTGGACATCAATCGCAGCTTGGGCACGGACATCATATTCAAGGCCTCGTTTGACAAGGCCAACCGCACATCGATTCACTCTTTTCGCGGCCCAGGCATAGAGAAAGGGCTGCAGATGTTGAGCGATGTGAAGACGAAATACGGACTGAAGATACTGACGGACATACACGAAGCGTGGCAGGCAGCCCCTGCTGGCGAGGTGTGCGACGTGATACAGATACCCGCCTTTCTGTGCAGGCAGACGGATCTGCTGGTGGCAGCAGCCAAGACGGGGCGCACTGTGAACATCAAGAAGGCGCAGTTTCTGGCTGGTCGCGACATGCGCTATCCAGTAGAGAAAGCACGCGAAGCCGGTGCCCAGGATGTTTGGCTGACAGAGCGTGGCAACATGATGGGCTACGGCAACCTGGTGGTGGACTTCCGCAACATTGCCGACATGAAAGAGATTGTGCCCACGGTGGTGATGGACTGTACGCACAGTGTGCAGCGCCCAGACGCAGCAGGTGGAAAGACGGGCGGCGACCGTCGGTTTGTGCCATCGATGGCGCTGGCGGCCAAGGCCTTTGGTGCCACTGGCTATTTCTTCGAGGTGCACCCCACCCCAGACCAAGGACTGAGCGATGCAGCCAACATGCTTGAGCTGAACAAATTGGAGGGCTTGATAAAGGACATTTTAGCATGACAACGATAGAATATGGAATACAGGCCATCAAAGACGAGGCCGAAGCACTTTTGGAACTGATTCCGAAGATTGACGATAACTTCGAGAAGGCAGTGAACCTGATGTACGACTGCAAAGGAAAAGTCATCGTGACTGGCGTGGGCAAAAGCGGACACATCGGCGCAAAGATTGCCGCCACACTTTCATCGACAGGCACACCAGCCTTCTTCATCAACCCACTGGACGTTTACCACGGCGACCTGGGCGTGATGACACACGAAGATGTGGTGGTGGCCATTTCAAACTCGGGCCAGACAGACGAGCTGCTGCGCTTCATACCTATGGTGCTGCACATGCAGATACCCATCATCGGCATGAGCGGCAACCCGCAGTCGCTGTTGGCCAAATACTCCACATGCCACCTGAACGTGGGCGTCAAGAAGGAGGCATGCCCGCTGAACCTGGCACCCACCAGCTCGACCACCGCCACACTGGCTATGGGCGACGCGCTGGCCATCGCACTGATGCAGAAGCGCAACTTCCGTCCGCAGGACTTTGCCCACTTCCACCCGGGCGGCGAGCTGGGCAAGCGACTGCTCACCACAGCACAAGACGTGATGCGCTCGGACGACCTGCCAGTGATCAGCCCCGACATGCACCTGGGCGAGGCCATCATACTGGTGAGCAAAGGCAAGCTGGGATTGGGCGTTGCCATCGTTGACCAGAAGATTGTGGGACTGATTACCGATGGAGACATACGCCGCGCAATGGAACGCTGGCAGGCGGGATTCATCGACCACACGGTGAGCGACATCATGACGCGCGAGCCAAAGATTGTGTCGCCCGAGACCAAGATTTCAGAGATACAAAACATTATGCAACGATACAAAATCCACTCTGTGTTGGTGGTCAACGAAGAGAGACATCTGCTGGGCGTGGTGGACCACTACTCCTGCATGTTATAACACAGACTTCCACACAGCATTCTATTACTACTATATGAAGAAAAGAATAAAAATCTGCATCGCCCTGTGGCTGTGGGCAGCACTGCTGCAAACGGCAACGGCAGCAGAATACCTCTATAAGAAGCTCGAGGCAAGAGACGGATTGACATCGAGCCAGATAAACTGTATCCTGAAAGACGACCGAGGATACATGTGGTTTGGCACGCCAGCCGGACTCTACAGATACGATGGCTACACCTTCCGCCACTTCCAGAGCGATTCGCAGGATGGCTCCTCGCTGCCAGACAGTTATGTAGAGAGCATACAGGCCTCGCTGGCTGGCGACCTGTGGGTGAAGACCTCGGCAGGCTACTGCATCTATCACCCGCAAACGGAAAATTTTGAGCGCGACATGCGACAGATTTTCGGTAAGCTGGGCATGAAGAGCACACCCAGCATCATCTATATTGACCGCCACAAAAACCTGTGGGGCTACCAACCTGGCAAGGGCGTGTTCTGCTACGACCTGCAACAACAGCTGATGTATGAATATGGCTACACCAACGACGCTACCGGCATTCCGCAGGGCGACATCTGCTCTATCGGCGAATGCAACGAGGGCGTCATTCTGGTTTATACAGACGGCCGACTGGTGTGCTGCGACGCGATGGTGAAGCAGCGCGTGGTGTGGAAGAACCAAGACATTGCGCTGCAGCGACTGCGCCACTCGAACACGCTGCGGGTATATACAGACAAGAAAAACATTATCTGGCTATATGGACAGGGCACGCTGTTTGCCTACGACCGCAAACTGGGACTGTGGGATACGCACATCGGCGACCAGCTGGGGTTGACGGGCGGCAATGCCGACTATGCCGTGAGCTCGGTGTATAGCGACAAGAACAAGAATGTATGGGTGGGAACCAACCGTCATGGATTGGTGCGCATCGATGCCATCAGCCACACGATGGAGCCCGTTCAGCTGAAAAGCATGTCGCCCATGAGGCGAATCACCGAGAACGTGAGCGTGAAGAGTGTGTATGTGGACAACACAGGACTGCTCTGGATTGGTACGTCGAAGGCTGGCGTGGCCTATATCGGCGAGAGAATCTATAAGTTCCAGTCGGAGCTGATTGGCGACATCACCGCTATGGCACAGGATGCCAACGGCAAGGTGTGGTACGGCACCAGCGACAATGGATTGATAGACTATGAAGGAAAGCTGGCCAGCTTGAAGGTGACAGCTATGGCTTATACCAACGACGGAAGCTTGTGGGTGGGGTCGAAACAGAGCGGACTGACGCGCATCTGCAACGGCACGGCACAGATATACTCTACGGCCAACGATAGTATTCGCAAGACGCTGATTGACGACCATATCAACGACCTCTGCACAGACAAGAGCGCCAACCTATGGATTGCGACCGATGGCGGATTGCAAATGTACAATCCACGCATGAACCAGTTTTCGAACTACACCAAAGAGAATGGAAAACTGAACACCAACTATGTGACAGCGCTCTACTACGCATCCAGAAACCGACTGCTGATTGGCTCGTCGGAGGGCGTATTCATCATGAACATCTCAACGGGCGAGATGACGCATCTGGTGGGCAATCAGAGCAGCATACAGAAGTTCACCAACAACTATATCACTGACATTTACGAGGACTCCAGAAAACTGCTGTGGATTGGCACGCGCGAGGGCGTGAACGTGCTGGATATGGAAAACGACAATCTGACTCAGATTACTGAAAAGATTGGATTGTGCAACAACAACATCTGTGGCATCACTGAAGACAAGCACCACAACATCTGGATCACTACCAGTAATGGCGTGTGCCGCATCGTGATTCAGCGCGACCACGAAGAGGGTACCTTCAACTATGGTCTCTACAACTACGACTACAACGATGGTCTGCAGAGCGACGAGTTCAACCCCGGAGCCATACTGACGCGCACCGACGGCGAAGTGGTGATGGGCGGACTCTACGGCATCAACATGGTGCGACCAAAGACTAAGGGCGATGCGGAATCGCTGCCACAGGTCATGCTGACACAGCTGTTTATCGGCGACGAGGAGATACTGACGGGCCATGAATACGACGGCAACGTGCCGCTGACGAGTGCGCTGAACGAGATAAGCCGACTGACGCTGAAAAACAGTCAGAACACCTTCACCATCAAGTTTGCCGGCGGCAACTACAACCAGAGCGAACGACTGCAGTTTATGTACTGGATGGAGGGATTGGACCACGACTGGAAAAATGGCGACGCACTGAAACATGGTGTGACCTTCACCGACCTGCCAAGCAAAACCTACATACTGCACGTGAAGGCAATGAATGCCGACGGACAGGTCAGCGACCAGGAACGTGTGCTGAAAATCACCATCGAGCGCCCCTGGTACCTGCAGTGGTGGATGCTCATCATCTATGCCTTCATGCTGGCTGCACTCGTCTTTATATGGCGCAAGGGATGGCGACTGCTGAGGGCACTGTGGGTCAAAAAGCATGCCATACTCAGAGAACTGGCTGTGCAGAGAGACGAAATCAAGGCTGCCAGCGACGACCTGCGTCAGCCTATGTCGCGCATGACGTCTATCATCATGAACCTGGCCGAGCTGGACAGCACACCTGAAGAGCGCGAACAGCTGAACGCGCTGCACTCGCAGATGCTGACCGTCATCACGCGCGTCAGCGATATGCAGTTGGCTCTGGAGCATCCTGAAGAGAAGGCACAACAGGTAGTGGACAAGAACTTTGAGCTGGGCTCCATCTCTGATCAGTTGTCGCTGCCCGAAATGGTAGAGGAAGAACTGACCTCTGAGATTCGTCCGGCACAGAACAACCTGCCTACGGCTAAGTTCCGCATCATGTTCGTGGACAACAACCCTGACTTTATCAAGTTTATCAACAACCGACTGCGCTACATCTACGACTTCCATCCCTACGACAACGTGAAGAAGGCGCTGGCCGACATCGAGGTGGTGCAGCCTGACTTGATCGTTTGTAAGCAGGATATGGCCGAGATGACTGGTAGCGAACTGTGCAACCAGATCAAGATGCACCACATGATGAATAAAATCAAGTTTATTCTGATGACAGACATGAAGCTGTCGTACAACGAGATGATGAACCAAAACATCACGATGGC
Organism: Prevotella sp.; assembly: GCA_024695815.1. Classification (GTDB taxonomy): domain Bacteria; phylum Bacteroidota; class Bacteroidia; order Bacteroidales; family Bacteroidaceae; genus Prevotella. The sequence goes on along the minus strand of JAILHK010000053.1, from coordinate 15,684 downwards.
TGCCGACGACTATCTGCCTAAGCCCTTCAATCTGCAAGAGGCCGTGATGCGCATCAACAAGTTGCTGGGCATCGGACCTATCGAGCTTGACTCGAACCTGATTGAAGGTGCCGAGACACGTATGCTGGAAGGTCGCAACTCTAGTATGACCACTGCCACAGAGAGTGCCGACTATGAAACGGCCAACAAGCATGTGGACATCGACGAGGAGATGAAGACGGTGTCTATCGCAGTACGCAGTCATAACCTGGATGATAGCGCTGACGCCTTCATCATGGGGGCAGAACACGAAGACAACAGTATGGCATACAATATTGACCGCCAACTGGTGAAGAGCATCGAACAGTATGTGCAGCAAAACATGAGCCGAGGCGCTATCAATCTTGAAGAGATGGCTGCCGCTATGGGAATGGGCATGAAGCCTTTCTTCCAGAAGGTCAGAGACATCACTGGCAGAACGCCTGCCGAGGTGGTGCGCGACTTGCGACTGAAGAGTGCCTGCGTACTGCTGCAGCGCACCAATATCAACATGAGCGAGCTGGCCTCGAACATCGGTATTCCTACGGCCGAGCACTTCATCAACATGTTTAAAGAGCGATTCGGTATCTCGCCATCAGAATACCGCATGAAATACAGACAATGATAAACAGATTCACAAGCATAAAGACGAGAGCCTTCATCATGGGGGCACTCGCCTTTTGCCTTCTTCAGGTGCAGGCTCAAGAGTGCAGCGGTTCGTCCGACTCGCTCATCTGCAAGCAGCTGAACGACTATGGCATCAGGGTTTCAGACGACAACAGCATCAGGGTGATTATGTCTGGACAGGAGAAGTTCGACCGCATGTTCGAGGATATCCGCCAGGCGCGCCACAGTATTCACCTGGAGTATTTCAACTTCAGAAACGACTCGATAGCAATGCTGCTGTTCGACATACTGAAAGAGAAACGGCGCGAGGGCGTGGAGGTGCGCGCACTGTTTGATGCCTTTGGCAACGACTCTAACAATCAGCCGCTGCTGAAAAAGCATGTAAGGGCGCTGCGCAACGACTCGATAGATATCTGGGAGTTCGACCCTATCATGTTCCCCTGGGTGAACCATATCTGGCCGCGCGACCACAGAAAGATTGTGGTGATTGATGGCGAGATTGCTTATACCGGGGGCATGAACGTGGCCGACTACTACATCAAGGGCACTGAACAGGTGGGCGCGTGGCGCGACATGCACTGCAGGATTGAAGGAAACGCGGTCAACGACCTGCAGCATATCTTCGCCAGGATATGGAAGAAGACCACCAAAGAGGATATCAGCCAGAAGCCGGAATACTTCAGAGGTGGAAAGGCGGGCAACAAACGTATTGGCATCGTCAACCGTGAGCCGCGCACCACCAACGACGCTATGCGCTATTTCTATGTGAATGCCATCAACGATGCGAAAGACTCGATACGTATCATCAACCCCTACTTCACCCTGCGACCCTGCATCACCAAAGCGCTGAAAAGGGCCATCAAGCGCGGTGTAAAGGTGGAGCTGATGATTTCGGCCAAGAGCGACATCCCACTGACGCCCGACTGTGCTTTCTACAACATGCACCGCATGATGAAGAGGGGGGCACACGTGTGGCTCTACCAGCCTGGATTCCATCACTCCAAGATTATGATGGTGGATGGTAAGTTCTGCACCATAGGAAGCACGAACCTGGATGCGCGCAGCCTTCGCTTCGACTACGAAGAAAATGCTGTGATCATCGACAAGGAGACAACGCGCGAACTGGACAATATGTTTGAGCGCGACAAACAGGAAAGTGTCTATATGACAAAAGAGGTGTGGAACGAATTCCGCACCCCTTGGCAAAAATTTCGTGGATGGTTTGCCTATCTGCTCAGCCCACTCCTTTAATCGCAATCAGTGTCCTACGCAGATGGTGTCGAGCATCAGATATACTTCGGCATCGTCTATACCCATCGAGGCAATGAGCTCTTCTTCGTACTTGAACTCTCGCTCAAAATCCACATGTTTTTCGTTCAGCGCACGGAATATGCTGGAAGCATCCAGAGGCTTGCCCTCGAACCACAGGCAATAGCCATAGTTCAGGGTGTCTTGTATGTTGGGTTTTTCTGTGGTAAGCAACTGTGAATAGATTTTTTCTGCTTGTTCAAACTTACGATTCACAGTGAGGCCCCAGGCAAAGACGCGCTGTATCTCTACATCGTCTGGATAGAGATAAGACAACTTATAAAGCAGTTGCATGGCGTCTTCATAGCGCTTGAGGTGGATAAGGCATACGGCATCGTTCAACTGATAGCTCTTGTTGTCTGGATGCTCTACAAGCAAATCCTCGTATATCTTCATCGCACCTTCGTAGGCTCCTTCCGAGAAATAGGCTCTGGCCAGAGCCGACATCGCCTTCTCGTCGTAGGGCTTCAAACTGAGTGCCATTTGATACTGGTATGAATTGATACGATCAAAATGGCGCAGAATACTGCCCTTGAGCATATAGAACTGATAGTCGCGCGTCTGTTCGCTGCAGTTTCCCAACACGCCCTGGGCCTCTTTATAGTAATGATGCTTCACCATGAAAGCTGCCACCTCTACAAAGCGGCTCTCGAGTGGTGTATCCTTGAACAACTTATTGGCAAAGAAGGCATACTCTATGATGTTGGCATCGGCCGCGAACGGATTCTGGAACTCGTTGCGGTATGGGAAGAGCATAAAGAAGCGATAGAGGTTCTGCAAATACAGCCTACGGATGAAGGCTGGATTGCGCTTCTCTTCTTCTGCTATCTGTCCTCCCAGGATGACGGCAGATGCCTCGCCTTCGTTTATCAACTTCAGCATATCGGCAGGCAAACGGCGATAGACCTGGTCGAAAGCCAACACAAAGGAATAGAGGTCGCTGTCGCAGAAGGCGCTGACCTTGATGATTTTATGCAGCACATTCTTAGCCTCGGAGTTGTTCCACACCTGACTGATACTGGGATGCTGCGGGTAGAATGGCATGAACCAGTTGAGTACATCATTGAAGAAGGGGAAACGCTTCATCTGTGAGAAGCCACTGAAGAAGATGTCTGAACCCTGCTTCTGCATGTCTAACATCTTCTGCATGCTCTGCTCCATGCGCTCCATATTCTGTTCGGATGCATCTGGATGCAGGATATCGTCCAGCGAGTCGTCCTCTAACTGCTCTACACCGTGACGGGTGATTCGCAGGTTGTTGCCAGCCATCAGGTCGGGCATAATCTCGTTTTGTATCTTCTTGCTGTCGCTCTCTACGTCCATACAGTACAGCATCTGCATCTGCAGCTCGGTAATCTCCTGGCAACATTTCTCGTCGCTACAAACCTCGTGAATCACGTCTTTCATCTCTGTATAGAGCAAGGCACGGTCGGCGTTCATCGAGAGCACCCACCCCACCAGAGCACGCTGTCGCAGGCGCTCGTCAGTAGCCTTCTGATAGACGTGCATCAGCACCTTGAACTTGTTGGGGCCAAAGGCGTTCATAGCCGATATGGTGATGGCGCTGATGATGAGCTGCTGGTCGTTGATATCTATCGTTGGCGACAGCAGGATATCTTCGAAAGCGTCTGCCAGACAATCTTTCCAAAGGCGTGAAGTCAGGATATAGTCGAAGAGGTCGTGCATCAGGTCCTGATGCTCCTGATAAATCAGGTCGAGCTTTGCCTGACGTGTATGTGGGGGTTCCAGTTCCAGAACAGCAATCGTAGAAACAAATGTTTCGAGATCGTGTTTCAGATTAGACATAGCCCAATCTTTTCTGATCTGGCGTGGGCGATTATACAGGGAATTCAAGAAAGAGCTATTGCGAATGCGCTGGTGTATCATCACATTCACAGTGAGCATATACAGACGGCGTAGCAGCTTGTCGTACAGTTCTGCACGTTTGGTATCGGCAAAACCTCGTTGCCAATACTCTGCCATCAGCTGGTAGTCAGACCTGATACCAGAAAGTATCTCCATATCTCGCATGCCGGTGTGCGACAGCAGATAGTTTTCAAGTTGGTCAATAGCTTTGCCTAATCTTCGATTCTCGATAAGTCCGATAATCGCATTGAGAGTTTCATTTTGTTGCATTGTTTTTAGTATGATGGTTTAGGTTTCGATTCAACCAGTCTTTTACTCTCTTCACATCGGCATCGCGAGGAGGCGCAATGTGTCGATATTGCAGGTCGGCCGGTAAGGAATCGCAGGTTGTTTTGTCAGCATGACAATACTGACTGATGATGGTTTTGTAGTTGCTTATTCCTTTTTGATTGAGTGAGTCGCAAGCTGTATTGTAGGCTCTGACAAAGGCCTTCAGCTGGCGCTGTCTCATGGTGTCTTGACGAACAATGGGGTTGAAGGCCAGCACGCCGAGTTGCAGGTCCAGGTCGCGACTGTCAAACAGTTGGCGATGCTTCTGGTTCAGAGCTTCTGTGGCCATAGGCTCGGCCAGCATGAGTGCGTCCATAATACCATTGCGCAGCATGTCCATGCGCACAGTGACATCGTTCACCTGCACACGAAACACGTATTCAGACTTCAACTTAAGGCTGTCTACCAATTTGTCAACCAGGAGATCTGTTCCTGAATAGCGCGTCACAGCCACCATCTTGTCCTCTAACTGTTGCAGGCGGGCAATGCGCGCCGTACGGTTGGTGATGAGCTTCCAATAGAGGTTGGTAGATGATACGTAGTCAAGTGGTGTGCCTTGCAGCTTCAAATGCTCTGCTCGCACCAAATCGGTGACAAGGCCCTCTACTCTTCCGCGCTGGAAGGCTGTATCTTGATCCATCTGTGCTGTAAAGGGAAGCAATCTGACATCTACACCTTCACGCTGAAACATGCCGTTGGCTTCGGCCAGAAAAAGAGGCATACAATCGAGCGTCGGCATAACGGCGATTTTCAAAGAAAGCGAGTCCTCTTTCATTTTCTGCAGCATGGCCTCTCGTTCTTTTTGTTGTTTTTCTTCGGTAGAAGCGGAACAGCCATAAACCAACAAGAGAGCAAGTATATATATATAGGTGTATTTCATCACTTATTTCGATTTTGTCGCAAAAGTAAATATTTTCTTTGATACTACGAAATAAATGTGTAACTTTGTACCATAAAAAAAACTTAAAAACCAGATGAGCAAAGGAAAAACTGCATACGTTTGTTCGAATTGTGGACAGGAGTCGGCTAAATGGATTGGAAAATGTCCGGCCTGCGGCCAATGGAACACGTTTAAGGAAATAAAAATAGAGGCAGATAGTAGTAGGACGACGGCTACCTCGATAGCTGCGCAGGCGGGCCACGCACTCAGAAACAATCGTGTGCAGCGACTCAACGAAATCAGCAGCCACGATGATCCACGCATCGATATGCACGACGAAGAGCTGAATCGTGTGCTGGGCGGTGGCTTGGTGCCTGGCTCTATCGTGCTGCTGGGCGGCGAACCTGGCATAGGAAAATCTACCCTTTCGCTACAAACGGCATTGAACTTGCCAGAGAAACGAATCCTTTATGTCAGCGGCGAGGAAAGTGCTCATCAACTGAAGATGAGGGCTGAACGTATTCCGCACAAAGATATTGACAATTTTCTTATCTTATGCGAGAATTCCTTGGAGCATATTTTTGAGCATATCAAGGAGGAGAAGCCTGAGCTTGTGATTATTGACTCTATACAGACGATAGCCACCGACGAGGTGGAATCGAGTGCGGGTTCCATTGCGCAGGTAAGGGAGTGCGCCTCTTCTTTGCTCCGCTTTGCAAAGACCAGTGGGGTGCCTGTGATACTCATTGGACACATCACCAAAGAGGGCACACTGGCTGGTCCTAAGATATTGGAACACATTGTGGACACGGTCGTACAATTCGAGGGCGATCAGCACTACATGTATCGCATCTTGCGAAGCATTAAGAATCGATTCGGAAGTACCTCGGAACTAGGTATTTATGAAATGCAGCAAACAGGATTGCGACAGGTGAGCAATCCTTCAGAGCTGCTTCTCACACAAGACCACGAAGGACTCTCTGGCATTGCTATTTCAAGCGCTATCGAGGGCGTCAGACCTTTCCTTGTAGAGACCCAGGCGCTGGTATCTTCTGCTGCCTACGGCACGCCTCAGCGATCTGCCACGGGCTTCGACCAGCGCCGTCTGAACATGCTCTTAGCGGTGCTCGAAAAGCGCGTCGGATTCAAATTGATGCAGAAGGATGTGTTCATCAACATTGCTGGCGGACTTCGCGTCACCGACCTTGCAATGGACCTCTCGGTGATTGCGGCCGTGCTGAGCAGTAATGTTGACACGCCAATAGAAAGTGGATGGTGTATGGCGGGCGAAGTGGGACTTAGCGGAGAGGTGCGTCCTGTGAACCGAATTGAGCAACGCATCGCAGAGGCCGAGAAGTTGGGATTCTCGCACATGATCATTCCAAAATACAACATGCAAGGCATTAACCCCAAGAAATACAAGATTGAACTGCACCCCGTACGCAAGGTAGAGGAAGCCCTCAGGGCTCTCTTCGGATAGCAACATGCCTTTAAATAAAGAAAAGTGGGTTTTCTTTTTGCATTTCATGCTTTTTTTGTATCTTTGCACCAAAATTAAACAGATAACACTAATATCAATAAAGAAGAATATGTCCAATCAGCATCCCCTTGTCGGATCGAAAATTAAAAGCATCCGAGAAACTCAGAAGCTCTCTATCGAAGAGATTGCAGAACGTAGTGGTCTGAGCAAAGACCAAATTATCGCTATTGAAAACAATGAAACCCTACCATCGCTGGGACCGTTAATTAAGATTGCCCGCGCACTGGGCGTGCGACTGGGTACATTCATGGATGACAACGACGCAATAGGACCTGTGGTTTGCCGCAGCAAAGACCGCGAACAGCAGACAAGCATCAGCTTCTCTAACGGAACAACCGATGCACGCAAGCATATGGAATATCATCCGCTGGCCAAACAGAAGGCTGGCCGACATATGGAGCCATTTATCGTAGATATTCAGCCTAGCGAGGAGAAGGAGTTTATCTCGTCGGCACACGAAGGCGAGGAGTTTATTTTCGTGATGCAGGGCGAGGTAGAGATTGACTACGGCAAGGAGAAATATACCCTGAAAGAAGGCGATAGCATCTATTACGACTCTATCGTGAAGCACCACATACACGGTGCCGACGGCAAAGCCGCTAAAATCATGGCTATAGTTTATATTCCTTTCTAAACTGGGACAAAGAATGAGCAACGTAAAATTAGATATGGCAGGCAGACCTCTGCCAGACAGAACATACCCTGCCGAAACAGGCAGCACTGGTTACACTCTCTCTGAACGCACATTGGGACAATGGCTCGAGCACTGGGCCGAGACAACACCCGACAAAGAGTATATTGTTTACTCTGACCGCGACTTACGCTTCACTTGGAGCCAGTTTAATCAGCGCGTCGATAACCTGGCCAAGGGTCTTATCTCTATTGGCGTAAAGAAAGGGTCGAACGTAGGTATCTGGGCAACCAACGTGCCCGATTGGCTCACGTTCCTCTATGCCACCGCTAAGATTGGTGCTGTATTGGTAACGGTGAACACCAATTACAAGCAGAACGAGTTGGAATATCTGTGCAAAGACTCTGATATGGAGGTGCTTTGCATCACGGATGGCACTTGGGATTGTAACTACGTGGACATGACCTACACCATGCTTCCAGAGTTGAAGACTTGCGAGCGTGGACACCTGAACAGCGATCGTTTCCCCTACCTGAAGAACGTTGTATATATTGGTATGGAGAAATATCGCGGTATGTACAACACTGCCGAACTGCTATTGCTGGGACAAAACGTTGAAGACAACACACTCAACGAGATGAAGAAAAACGTGAACTGTCACGATGTGTGCAACATGCAGTACACCAGCGGCACCACGGGATTCCCTAAGGGTGTCATGCTGACGCACTACGGTATTGCCAACGATGGCTACTTCACGGGCGAGAACATGGGATTCACACAAGACGACAAGCTCTGCGTATGCGTACCTCTGTTCCACTGCTTCGGCGTTGTGCTTGCCACGATGAACTGTCTGACACATGGATGTACGGAGGTTATGGTCGAGAAGTTCGACCCGCTGGTGGTACTTGCTTCTATTCACAAGGAGCGTTGTACGGCGGTTTATGGCGTGCCCACGATGTTCATAGCAGAGCTGAACCACCCCATGTTCAACATGTTCGACCTTTCATGTCTGCGTACTGGCATCATGGCGGGCTCTCTCTGTCCTATAGAACTGATGAAGCAGGTATCTGAAAAGATGTTCATGACCATCACCAGCGTGTATGGTCTGACAGAATCTTCGCCTGGTATGACACAGACCTGTCTGAACGACACCTTTGAACAGCGCTGCACCACCGTAGGTCGCGATTTCCCATTCGTCGACGTCAAAGTGCTTGACCCAGAAACGGGCGAGGAATGCCCCGTTGGCGTACAGGGTGAGATGTGCTGCAAGGGCTTCAACGTGATGAAGGGTTACTACAAGAACCCGCAAGCCACAGCCGAGGTGATCGACAAAAATGGCTATCTGCACTCTGGAGACCTTGGTGTGAAGGATGAACAGGGATTCTATAAGATTACTGGTCGTATCAAGGATATGATTATCCGTGGCGGCGAGAACATCTACCCACGCGAAATCGAGGAGTTCCTCTACCACATGCCTGGCATTCGCGATGTGCAGGTGGCTGCAGTACCTTCGAAGAAATATGGTGAAGCCGTTGGCGCATTCATCATTCTTGAAGAGGGTGCCAAGATGACTGCAGAGGATGTTCAGCTGTTCTGTCGCGGCAAGATTGCCCGCTATAAGATTCCTAAGTATATTTTCTTCATCGACAAGTTCCCGCTGACAGGCTCTGGAAAAATCCAGAAGTTCAAGCTGAAAGAGATGAGCTTGGAACTCTGCAAACAACAAGGCATTGAAGTAATTTAATATATGAATATCATTGAGAAATATTTCCCAAATCTAACTTCAAGGCAGCTAGAACAACTAGCTGCCCTTGATGCTCTTTATCACGAATGGAACGAGAAGATTAATGTCATCTCGCGCAAAGACATCGACAATCTCTACGAGCACCACGTGCTTCACTCTCTAGCTATCGCTAAATTCATTGGTTTCAAGCCAGGTACAGAGATTCTCGACTTTGGTACTGGTGGTGGCTTTCCAGGCGTTCCGCTTGCCATCATGTTTCCTGAATGTCAGTTCAAGCTGATTGACGGTACGGGCAAGAAAATTCGTGTGGCTCAGGAGGTTTGTCAGGCCATCGGCTTAGACAACTGTCATCCGGAACATCTGCGTGGTGAAGACGAGAAAGGCAAGTACGACTTCGTGGTCAGCAGAGCTGTGATGCCCCTACCCGACTTGATGAAGATTGTGAAGAAGAACATCTCTACCAATCAGCGCAACGCTATGCCCAACGGTGTCATCTGCTTGAAGGGCGGCGACCTGCAGGCGGAAAGTCGTCCGTTCCGCAGAATCGTACAGACAATGGAGCTGAGCCAATATTTCGAAGAGGAGTGGTTCAAAGAAAAACACTGCATCTATGTGCCAGTTTGACGTCAAGACATTCACCGTTAATCCGCTACAGGAGAACTGCTACATTGTCTGCGATGAAAGCAAGGAATGTGTCATCATAGACTGCGGCGCTTTTTTCGAGGAAGAGCGCAATGCTATCGTCGGCTATATCCGCAACAATGGGTTAAAGCCAGTTCATCTACTCTGCACACATGCTCATTTCGATCATGTGTTTGGAGCAGACACTATCTATCAGAACTTTGGCTTGAAACCTGAGATGCATCAAGGTGATGAATTCCTGTATTTGGCAACCAACGAGCAAACAACGGCGATGATGGGGGTCTCGCAAGAAATACAGCTTCCACCCGTAGGGACTTTTCTGAATGATGGCGACATCGTATGTTTTGGTAGTCACCAACTGAAAGTGCTGCATGTGCCAGGACACTCACCTGGGGGCGTGCTGTTCTACTGTCAAGAAGAAAAGACGGTGTTTTCTGGCGATACGCTCTTCAGGATGAGCGTCGGACGTACTGACCTGCAGCGCGGTTCATGGACGGAACTGATGGACAGTATGCAGCGTGTCGTTGCCAATCTCCCAGCTGATACCATCGTTTACACAGGACACGGGCCGAAGACGATTATCGGCGATGAACTAAGAATGAATCCTTATCTTAAATAATACAACTGAAACATGACTACTGGCTATATTCTAAACATCTTCATTGCTGCACTATTGGGCGGCACCATCGGCTTTGAACGTGAATACAGGTCAAAGGAGGCTGGCTTCCGTACTCATTTCCTTGTAGGACTAGGCAGCGGACTTTTCATGGTTCTTTCACTTCACGGCTTCGACGCCTTTATGGGCATCCCTGGAATACAACGCGACCCAAGCCGTATTGCAGCTCAGGTTGTTAGTGGTATCGGATTTATTGGAGCCGGAACCATCATCTTTCAGAAGAACGTTGTGAAAGGACTAACCACAGCTGCTGGTCTTTGGGTAACTTCGGCAATCGGAATGACTGCCGGCACTGGTATGTATGCTGTCGCCATCACTGCCACAGCAATGGTCGTTGTTTGTCTGGAAGCTGTCGATTTTATCCACCATAAGGTATTCAAACATCCCTATGACGAAGAAAATAAGGAAGAGTAAAAGCTCTTCCTTAATCATACACTATATCCTAAAGGGTACTACCTCTTACTGATATTTCTGAATAAAACCTTCTGCTTGCGTATCGCCAAGCTCTTTGGCTTTTTGTAGGTTTGCGATACCCTCTGCTTTGTCTCCTTTCAAGCATTGAGACAGGCCAAGGAACAGATAGCCATCGCTATAAGTGGGTTGCATCTGAACAAGTGTTTTCGATGTGGTTATGGCTTCGTCATACATGCCCACGCGTACCAAAAGCAAAGCTTTTTCTGCATAATAGAACTCGTTCTGGGGTGCCAGTTCTATGGCTTTCTCGATATCGTTCAGTGCTTGCTGAAACAGTCTTCCACCAACTTCTGCCTGATAACGGATATAGTAGAAATTGTCATTCAACTGGGTCTTCATCAACTGTTCATAGTCGTTCAGGTCAACGACAGCATCACGATAGCGTTTGGCATTAAGTCTCACTTCAGCACGTACCAACAGATAGGGTGCTACTTCCTTCAACAACGGACGACTAAACTGTGCCACACAACTGTCGAGTAATGCCTGCTGAGCAATGCTGTCATTCTGCTTTGCCTTACACTGAGAGGCCATATAGAACAACTCAGCAGAACGGACGGGCGAATCGAACAACGACTGATACAAATCATAGGCCTCGGCATACTTGTCTTGCGCAAACAGTATTGTACCCTTCTGATACAAGTAGTTGGGTTGTGGTGACAACTCATATGCTTTATTGATATCTTGCAGAGCCTCATCATAACGTCCATACGAATATGACTGTTGGGCTCTGCTTACATAGCCGTCTGGCTCTTTCGGAAACTGGCTCAAAAAATCTGAAATAATAGTGGTACAGGTCAACGAGTCTTGCGAAGCTGCTATCAGCAGCATCAACTGTGCTTGATTCAGGTCTTCTGGAATTGCTTTCTTGATGTGTACAGCTCGCAATGCGGGGTCGTTAAGACTCAGACCTGTCATCTTTAGTTGTTCGGCAAAGGGTGCACCAACGGCATAAGCAAGTGTATCACCCTCGCTATTCTTTGGTTGTATTAAACCCAAGACCTTACCTGTTTCATCGACCAACGGACATCCCACCAAATCTAAAGATGAACGAAGCGACATCGTGAAATAGGTGTAATCTGTATTAAATTTTTCAGTCTTAAGAATTGTTGTCTGCACCAAGGATTTTGCTCCCTTATAAGGCAATACCCAACAATTCGTATTTACTGTGGGGTTGACCGTAGCCAACTCAACAGATTGCGACTTCTTAATAGCCACACGAAACTTGATGACGTCATAAGTCTCGTTGGCACCCAGGATTTTTTCTACATCCCACTCCTTTCCGGCTTCGTCTATAACAACGGCTTTCGCAGCACTCTTGAAGGGGGCATAGCTACTAACGGCCTCGCCATGTTCTCCTACAAAAAAGCCACTGGTACTGCCTAGCAGTTCACCATCAGCCGAGAAGGTTTTTAGCGTGAACACTGCTTTCGACAGTTTCTTTGTCCATGATTGTTGACCAGCCATTACTGTCAAGCCAAAACAAAGGAACAGTATGATTGTACATGAAAACTGTTTCATCTTTTTTATGCGCTTTATATTCGATTATTTAGTTTAATTGATCTTGAGTAGCTGACGAGCATTTTCAATAGCTGCCGAGCTGATGTCACTGCCACTAAGCATCTGCGCGATTTCGTTGATACGCTCGTCGTTCGTAAGGCGCTGCATGTGACTCTTTGTGCCACTGTCTGTTTCTTCCTTGTAGACCTTATAATGAGCACAGCCTTTAGCTGCTATCTGTGGCAAGTGAGTGATACTAATAACCTGACGACCATTTTGTCCCATATCCGACATGATCTGTGCCATCTGCTCTGCAATCTTTCCGCTAACGCCTGTATCCACTTCATCAAAGATAATGGTTGGCAACTTCACCACACCACTGATCATCGCTTTAAGCGAAAGCATCACGCGGGCAATCTCGCCACCAGATGCTACTTGCGAGATGGGCAACAAGGGTGTTGAAGCATTTGCACTAAAGAGGAATGACACACGATCCTGTCCCTTTGGACCTAAATCGGACTTGTCTATCTGTATCTGGAAGGTAACGCGCGGCATCCCTAACAATTGCAAGCTGGCAATCATTTGTTTGTAGATAAGATGAGAAGCCTCCAATCGTTTCTTCGTCAACTTCTCTGCAAGTTGTAGGGCAGCATCACGCTCTTTTTGCAATCGCTGTTCAAGTGAAGACAATGCATCATCACTGTTATCAATGGCATCCAACTGACTTTTCAGTTTATCACGCTGAGAGATTAACTCTTCTATCGTCTCCACACGATACTTTTTTTCCAAATCATAAATCTTGTCCAATCGTGCGTTTACCTGATCAAGTTCTGCTGAATCAAAATCCACATCGTCCAACTGTCCGCTGACATCCGAGGCCACATCTTTTGCTTCTATATAACAAGAATTCAGGCGTTCTGCCAAATCACCTAACTCAGGCAAAACATGTTCTATGGAATGCAGCGAGGATGCGGCCTTTCGCAGGGCACCAACAGCACCAGTTGCCTCATTCATCAGCAAGGTATCTGTTTCATAAAGAGCCTGCTTAATATCCTCGGCATGAGTCATGCGTTCTTGCTTCTGTTCCAGTTCTTCTTGCTCGCCGTCAACAAGTTTGGCGGCATCGAGCTCGTTAAACTGAAAACGGAGGAAGTCGGCCTGTTGCTGATTATGCGCAATATCCTGACGCATCGTCTCGAGTTCACGCTCTGTGGCATGCATCCTCTCGTAGCTTTCACGATAATGAGCCATCAACGTCTCGTCATCTGCTACAATATCAATAACCTCAAGTTGGAAATCCTGTTTTCCTAAAAGCAAATTCTGATGCTGCGAATGAACGTCCACGAGTAAATCGCCCAACTCCTTCATCAAGGATAGCGACACAGGTTCATCGTTAATAAAGGCACGACTCTTGCCTGCTGATGTCAGCTCGCGTCGGACAATCGTATCCTCTCCATCATATTCGATGTCATTCTGCTCGAAGAAAGGCTCCATTTCATAACGCGACAAATCGAAATGTGCTTCAATGACACACTTCTCTGCCCCCTGCTTGATGGACTTAGAGTCTGCACGCTGACCAAGAAGGAGGCCGATGGCACCCAAGATGATACTCTTTCCTGCGCCTGTCTCACCCGTGATAACAGAGAAACCCGACTCAAAATTAATGTCAAGTTGGTCAATTAACGCATAGTTTTTTATGTATAACTGTTTCAGCATGTTACTTTTTCTTTTTGCCTTGCAAAGATACTACTTTTTTATTGGTAATAAGCAAATACTATCCGTTTTTATGATAATTTGGCAATAAAAAAACTACCTAAATGTAGGTAATCTCAAAAAATATCAGTACCTTTGCAGCACGATACACATATTTTATTATAAAATAGGTTACAATGATTTATTCTAAGGAAGTTGAAAACATGTGCGTTGTGGCAAAAGGCCCCAACCACGGTCCTGCACCCATCCCCGAAGAGGGTAAGTGGATCCAGGCCAAAGAGATCAAGGACATTTCGGGCTATACCCATGGTATTGGCTGGTGCGCTCCTCAGCAGGGTGCCTGCAAACTGAGCCTGAACGTGAAAGACGGTGTTATTCAGGAAGCTCTCGTTGAGACCATCGGTTGCACAGGTATGACTCACTCTGCAGCTATGGCTTCTGAGATTCTGCCTGGTAAGACTATCCTCGAGGCTCTGAATACTGACCTCGTTTGCGATGCTATCAATACCGCTATGCGCGAGTTGTTCCTGCAGATCGTATACGGACGTACACAGAGTGCTTTCTCTGAGGGCGGTCTGGTTATTGGTGCTGGTTTGGAAGACCTGGGTAAGGGTCTGCGTTCACAGACAGGTACTCTCTACGGCACAGTTGCTAAGGGTACACGCTACCTGGAGCTGACCGAGGGTTACATCACCAAGCAGTTCCTGGATAAGGACAACCAGGTTTGTGGTTACGAGTACGTACACCTGGGCAAGATGATGGAAGCCATCAAGGACGGCATGGACGCCAACGAGGCTGTGAAGAAGTTCACAGGTTCTTACGGTCGTACCACTGCTGAGCAGGGAATTGTTAAGGCTATTGACCCACGTAAAGAGTAAGGAGGATAGAAATTATGATTAGAAAAGTATCATTCGAGAGCTACGAGCGTCGCATCAACCAGGTGCTGGCTGCTCTGAAGGAGAACGGCATCAATAGCATTGAAGAAGCTAACGAGATTTGCGAGAAGGCTGGCGTTGATCCCTACCAGATGTGTGAAGAGACCCAGCGTATCTGCTTCGAGAACGCAAAATGGGCATATGTATGCGGTGCTGCCATCGCTATCAAGAAGGGTGTAAAGAGCGCTGCCGAGGCTGCCGAGGCTATCGGTATCGGTCTGCAGAGTTTCTGTATCCCCGGTTCTGTTGCCGACGACCGTAAGGTTGGTCTTGGTCACGGTAATCTGGCTGCCCGTCTGCTCCGCGAGGAGACAGAGTGTTTCGCATTCCTGGCTGGTCACGAGTCATTCGCTGCTGCCGAGGGTGCCATCAAGATTGCAGAGAAGGCAAACAAAGTTCGTAAGAAGCCTCTTCGCGTTATCTTGAACGGTCTTGGTAAAGACGCTGCTATGATCATCAGCCGTATCAACGGTTTCACATACGTACAGACTCAGTTCGACTACTACACTGGTGAGGTTAAGGTCGTTAAGGAAGTTCCTTATTCTGACGGTCCCCGCGCTAAGGTAAAGTGCTACGGTGCTGACGACGTTCGTGAAGGTGTTGCCATCCTGTGGAAGGAGAACGTTGACGTGTCAATCACTGGTAACTCTACCAACCCCACCCGTTTCCAGCACCCCGTAGCTGGTACCTATAAGAAGGAGCGCGTGCTCGCTGGCAAGCCCTACTTCTCAGTAGCTTCAGGTGGTGGTACTGGTCGTACTCTGCACCCCGATAACATGGCTGCAGGTCCTGCTTCTTACGGT
>JAILHK010000042.1 GCA_024695815.1 Prevotella sp. | reverse complement strand
TATATAAAAGAGAAATATTAGGTGGTTATTGCGGCGGGGTCCCACCTCTTCCCATTCCGAACAGAGAAGTTAAGCCCGCTTGCGCCGATGGTACTGCAATGCAATGCGGGAGAGTAGGAGGCCGCCATCTTTACAGAGAGCCCTGATTCAACACTGAGTCAGGGCTCTTTTTTTATTTCGTTTGTTATGCTTATGTGTTTTTTGTTGACGATTTATCATGGTTTTGTTGGTATGATTCTACGGTAACAACCAAAAATCCATATAAATGGGGATTGCGCAGGTGCTGAGAAATGTGTACCTTTGCACCCGAAATCAATACAAACACATCGAGATATATGAATGTAAAGTTTTTATGCGCGTTATTATTCCCTGTGAGTGCAATGGCCGAGGGAATGGAAGAGGTTAGAGACACGATGGTGGCTCGTCAGTTGAATATGAACGAGTTGACCGTGGTTGGTTTTAAGCAGGACCCTGCCAGTAAGGAGGCTCTGTCTATAACCACCTTGTCTAGTTCTGTGATACGTCAGTCGGAGATGACCAGCGTGAAGGATCTAGGCTATATCGTACCTAATTTCTTTATACCCGATTATGGCACACGCCAGAACTCACCTGTCTTTGTTCGCGGCGTGGGCTCTAAGACCAATGGTCCTACTGTGGGATTTTATATCGACGGTGTTCCCCACATGGAGCGTTCGGCTTTCGACGACGACCTCTTTGATCTGTCATCGCTCGAAGTACTGCGTGGTCCTCAGGGCACACTCTATGGTCGCAACTGCATTGGCGGTATCATCAATGCCTATACCCGTTCGCCCTTCGACTATCAGGGTACTCGTGTAAAAGTGGGATATGGTCGGCATAACGATGCTGTGGTGAACGCCAGTCACTATAACAAACTGAGTGAGAAGCTGGCTTTCGCCGTGAATGGCAGCTATCATCATAACGACGGTTATTTCCGCAATGCCTTTGACGGTAGTAAGATTGATAAGTTCAACGAGGGTTATCTGCGTGGACGTGTGTTCCTGAAACCCACTGAGCGCTGGACACTGGTGGCCGACCTGAGCTATAGAAACAGTGACCAGGGTGGCTATCCCTATTCTACTTACAATCCCGAAACCCGTGAGTCGGGCAGCATTAACTATAATCGTTACAGCTCTTATCTGCGTCAGTTGACCACTGTTGGCTTGAATGCTCGCTACGATGGAAAGGGTTTCAGCTTCAATAGCCAGACTGCCTATCAGTATATTGACGATATGCAGGGCATTGACCAGGACTTCACCCCCAACGACCTTTACTGGGTGAACCAGAGCGTTCGACAGAATATTTTCAGTGAAGAGCTGACCATCAAGTCAACCACGAAGAGTGCCTACCAATGGATGTTTGGTGCTTTCTTCTTTAGCGACAGCTATAAGAAAGCACTCTATACCACCTATATTGCGCAGAACTACTGCACGCCCAAATATTACGACAGTCCTACCACAGGCATGTCTGTCTATCACCAGTCGTCTTTGCAGCTACTTGCCGGACTGAAGGCCAAGTTGGGCTTGCGTTTCGACTATGAACATGCCAAGGAAGACTATAAGGCCTATAAGACCGCCTCGGCATGGGACCGCGTGCTGGGCACTGCCACAGATACCTATGATAGCAAGTTGAACTTCACACAGCTGACACCAAAGTTCGCCCTCGAGTATCAGTTCAACGACGACTATATGGTTTATGGCTCCGTGACCAGAGGTTATAAGACAGGTGGCTTTAACTCTACCTTCACCCAGGACGATGAGCGTACCTATGACCCCGAGTACAACTGGAACTATGAGGTGGGTGCTAAGACCACGTTCTTCAACCGTGCACTGCAGGCCGACCTGACCCTGTTCTATGTGGACTGGCGCCATCAGCAGATCACGCAGACTGTTCCCGGTGTGGGAAACATCACCCGCAATGCCGGTCACTCAGACAGCAAGGGCGTAGAACTTGGTATGACGGTTCGCCCCTGGCAGCCACTGACCTTCCGCCTGACCTATGGTTATACGTATGCGCGTTTTCTGGACTACGAAAAGAGCGCTACTGTCAGCTACACTGGCAAGATGCTGCCCCTCGTACCCCGTCAGACCCTCGCTCTCAGAGGTGCCTATACCATCCTGCCCAACTGTTCGGCTATTGACCGTGTTGTGCTGAGTGCAGGTGTGAATGGCATGGGCAAGATATACTGGAACGAAGACAATGCCGTTTATCAGCGCTTCTATGCGCTGCTGGATGCCAAGGTGAGCGTCACCTCAGGTTGCATGACCTGGGAGATGTGGGGCAAGAACCTGACAAATACTGACTACCTGACTTACTATTTCAAGACCAGTCAGGGCTATGGTCAGCAGGGACGTCCTGTATCTTTCGGCACATCGCTGATATTTGATATTTAATCCATATATGCAATTAGGAACTCAAACAAAGATTAACCACATAATAAAAGAAGAAGGCAGAGGAGGCATCGGACTACCGATGTTCTTCTGCCTTTACATTGCCCAGAGTATTCCATCCAGCTTCTTTGCTACGGCACTGCAGGTGATGATGCGCGAGGCTCACTACTCGCTGGCCACCATCGGACTGCTGCAGCTGGTGAAGTTGCCATGGGTGCTTAAGTTTTTATGGTCGCCGGTGGTGGACCGCCACTGCTTGACAGGGCGCGACTTCCGTCGCTGCATCATTGGCAGCGAGTGTGTGTATGCATTGTTCATCGTGTTGGCCGGTTTGTTGGATGTGGGCACCAACCTTTATCTGATTATAGCACTGGTATGTCTGTCGCTGGTGGCCTCTGCCACACAAGACATAGCCACCGATGCGCTGGCCATTCTGATGCACGGAGGCAAGGACAAGAGCATGGTGAACAGCATGCAGTCGATGGGTAGTTTTGGCGGTGCCTTGATAGGCAGTGGCCTCTTGCTGCTGATACTGCATGCCTTCGGTTGGCGTACCGTCACTTTATGTCTGGGTGCTTTCGTGCTGCTGATGTTGGTTCCGCTCATGATGCGTCGCGACCCCGAGATCGTTGCTAAGACTGTGAAGGAGCGTGCCAAGTGGACCGACTTCGCTTCGTTTTTTGCACAACATGGCATCTGGCGACAAATAGGATTCCTGTTGCTTTACTACGCCAGCATGATTGGCATCCTGTCGATGATGCGTCCTTGGCTGGTTGACTTGGGCTATACGATGAAAGAAATCGGTGTGATGAGTGGTATTGTCGGCACATCGGCAGCTTTCTGTGCCTCGTTTGGTGCCGGGTTCCTGGTGCGCCGTATTGGTATCCGTTCTTCGCGATTACTCTTTGCCACGTTCATCCTGCTGACCACACTCTATTTCCTGACTATATCGTATGTATCCCAGCCCTCAGCATGGTTGCTCTACTTAGGTATTGTCATGATGTGGTCTAGTTATGGTATGGCCACCATTGTGGTTTATACCTCGGCGATGGAGTGCGTGCGAAAAGGGCGTGAAGGTACCGACTTCACCATACAGACTGTGCTGACCCATCTGAGTGGTATCCTTATTGCCTCGCTGAGTGGCAGCGTAGCCGACCATTTCGGTTATCATGGTCTGTTCCTGACTGAAACGATCATTGCCGTTGTGTCACTTCTATACATTCTCGTATTCTTTAGAAAGTAATTATGCAGCCAGAGATTATTCAGAAATACAATAAGCCGGTGCCCAGATACACCAGCTATCCACCAGCAAACTATTTCGGTGCTTTCTCCGAAGCAGACTACCTGCGTGCGGTGGAGGCGTCGGACCATGCCAGACAGAACCAGATCTCGTTCTACCTGCATATCCCATTCTGCCGTCATCTGTGTCACTATTGCGGTTGTAACTCTTACCCCGCAGCAGCCCCTGAGACGGTGAAAGCATACGTGGATGCCTTGCATCAGGAGATTGACCTGGTGGCAAAGCATATTGACCGCAACCGAAAGATTTCGCAGATACACTATGGCGGTGGCAGTCCAACATCGATACCTATTGAGATGATCAAGGAACTGAACGAGCATCTACTCAGTATTGCTCCCGTCATCGAGCGCCCCGAGATTGCCATCGAGTGCCATCCCGGATATCTGGACGAGAAAGCCTGGCAGCAGTTGACCACTTGTGGCTTTACACGTTATAGCATTGGCATGCAGGACCTGAAGGAAGAGGTGCTAAAAGCCGTCAACCGCCGGCCGTCGTTGTTGCCAATGAAAACCGTGCTCGACATCCTGCGAGCATCGGGTGCAACAGTCAACTTCGATTTTATCTATGGTCTGCCACATCAGTCGGCCGACTCTTTCCAAGAGACCATCGAGCAGGCAGCCGCCTTACGTCCCGACCGTCTGGTCACTTTCTCGTATGCGCATCTGCCTAAACTCTTCCCCCGTCAGCAGATACTAGACCGCATTGGTTTGCCTTCTGCGGAAGAGAAGAACCGTATGTTTGAGGTGGCATCTGCCATCTTGACGCAGGCGGGCTATCAACGTATTGGTCTGGACCATTTCGTGTTGCCCGAGGATGAACTCTTCACGGCTTTGCAGTCGGGCGCACTGCATCGTAATTTCCAAGGCTATTGTACGCGCCGAACCACTGCACAGGTCTATGCCTTTGGCGTGACAGCCATCAGTCAGTTGGATGATGCCTATGCACAAAACGGACGTGACATCAAGGAATACATAGAAACCATCGGACGTCAGCAGCTATACATCCGACGTGGTTGTCAGCTCACCGCCAACCAGAAAATGGTGCGCGAGGTGGTAGAGACTTTGATGTGCAACTACAGTATGAACTGGCTAGAGGTGGCAGAACGCCTGGGCGTCACCGTAGAAGAGTTGCGCGGCGCTTGTTGTTACGATGAAGCACACCTGAAGGAAATGGCCCAGGACGGCATTCTGGACTTCGACGATCAGCATATACTGGTGCATGGCGAAGGCAGACCACTGGTGAGATGCGTGGCAGCAGCGCTCGATCCGTTGGTACAACATACAGACAAACAATTTTCTAATCCGATATAATTGATGATGCAAGAACGTGATATCGTAGTTATTGGTGCAGGACTGACCGGTCTTGCCACGGCTTTCAATCTGCGTAAGAAAGGTCGTGATGTACTCGTATTAGAGAAGCAGAATCGTGTGGGTGGACAGATACGCACCTTCAACGAAGATGGATTTACGTTTGAGAGTGGTCCTAACACTGGTGTGGTTTCTTTTCCTGAGGTGACAGAACTCTTCCAGGACCTGACAGGACGTTGCGAATTGGAAACCGCCCGCGAGTCGTCCAAGCGACGACTGATATGGAAGGGCAGCAAGTTTCATGCGCTCCCCTCGGGACTCGTGGCAGCAGTTACCACACCGCTGTTCACGCTGAAGGATAAGTTTCGCATCCTGGGCGAACCCTGGCGACAGAAAGGTACAGACCCCAACGAGTCGGTGGGCGCTCTGGCTCAACGCCGACTGGGACGCTCGTTCTTCGAGTATGCCGTGGACCCCTTTGTGTCGGGTGTCTATGCCGGTGACCCGATGAAGCTGACCACCCGCTTTGCGTTGCCAAAGCTCTATAACCTGGAAGCCAACTACGGCAGTTTTGTGCGTGGTGCCATTGCCAAGCGAAAAGAGCCCAAGACCGACCGCGACCGACTGGTTACGAAAAAGGTGTTTTCCGCTCATGGCGGACTGCAGAAAATGGTAGATGCCTTGGCACAGGGCGCAGACATCGTGACCGGTGCTCAGAATATAAAGGTACAGCCTAACGAAGGTAATACCTGGCGTGTGACGTATAACGATGGTCAGGAGGAGGTGGTATGCCACCATGTGGTCACAACGGTAGGTGCCTATGCACTACCGGAACTGTTGCCCTTTATTCCTGACACGCTGATGAAACCTATCAGTAGCCTCTATTATGCTCCCGTCATCCAGGTGTGCGTCGGTGTGCGTGATACGCGTGGATTGAACTATCCCGCCTTTGGTGGCTTGGTTCCCAGCAAGGAACAGAAGAAGTTGTTGGGCATCCTCTTCCCCTCAGAATGCTTCGTGCAGCGTGCTCCAGAAGGTGGCGCCCTCTATTCCTACTTTATGGGAGGTGCCCGTCATGCCGATTATCTGAAGAAAAGCGACGGCGAGATACGCGAGATGGTCATCGAGGCTTTCCACTCTATGTTGAAGTATCCTGAGTCGATGACCCCCGACATGATACGCATCTTCCGTCATGAACACGCCATCCCACAGTATGGAGCGGACAGCTGTGCACGATTTGAGGCTATCGCATGTATCGAACAGCAATATCCTGGATTGATACTGGCGGGAAACATGCGCGATGGTATCGGTATGGGCAACCGCATTCATCAGGCTGCAATAGTGGCAGAAAAACTATAGAAAACAAAAAAAAGGACAGACGTTGCGTCTGTCCTTTTCTTTTTGGTGAGCCTCTTGTCGGATTCGAACCAACGACCCCGAGATTACAAATCACGTGCTCTGGCCAACTGAGCTAAAGAGGCGGGTGGGTAAGCGATCTATATCGCGCCGCTACAACCGAGTACCCTTGCTACGTTCCCGTCCTGGGGGATTCCAAGGGAGCTGGCCGTACAGGACTTACCCGTGGTTGCTTTTAAGCGGGTGCAAAGGTACATAATTAAATTAAGAATTAAGAATGAATAGTTAAGATTTTTGTTGTTTTAACTATTTTTTAAGACAACGTCCGTATTATGTGGCGGAAAATGCGTATATTTGCATCGTTTTTCGTGTTATAATTCAAAATAAGTAATTAATTGACTCCAACAGACTATATACAGTTAAAGGCTTTTGCCCGCGCAGACGGGTTGTGGTTGGCTCTATTATGGATTGCCAGCTTTGCCTTTTATATTCTAGGACTGGCCACACCGGGCTATAGTCTTGCAGCTTTATTGTTGGCTTTTGCCACGCCAATACTCGTATGGAAGCGCCTGAAGAACTTCCGGGATTATGGGCTGGAAGGCCATATCTCGTTTTTGCGTGCCTGGGCCTACATCATCATGTCGTTCTTCTATGGCTCATTGCTTTTTGCCATTGCTCAGTTCTGCTACTTCAACTTTATGGATCAGGGCTACCTCCTGGCCATGTATGCCAAGATGATGGAACTGCCCGAGAATGCTGAGGTCATTAAGCAAGCGGGCATGCAACAGATGGTTGACGAGGCTTTGAATAGACTGGGCTCGCTGCGCCCGATAGATTTGTCGTTGAACCTGCTCACCACCAATATGATGATGGGTGTTGTCATGGGATTGCCTATTGCGGGACTCTTGCAGAGAAAGGCCAGCGTGAATAGCTAACGTTTACTTGAATAATCAAAAGAATAGCATGGATATATCAGTTGTAATACCTCTCTATAATGAGGAAGAATCAATCGGCGAACTTTATGGTTGGATTGAGCGTGTGATGCAGGAGAACAATTTCTCTTACGAGGTGATCTTCATCAGCGATGGTTCTACCGATGGTTCGTGGGAGATTATCAAACAGCTACAGGCTCGTTCGCCTCAGGTGAAGGGCATCAAGTTTCGTCGTAACTATGGCAAGAGCCCTGCGCTCTACTGTGGTTTTGCCGAGGCACAAGGTGATGTGGTCATCACGATGGATGCCGATCTGCAGGACTCTCCCGACGAGATTCCGGCGCTCTATCGCATGATAACCGAGGAAAAGTACGATCTGGTGAGTGGCTACAAGCAGAAACGCTACGACCCACTGTCAAAAACACTGCCCACGAAACTCTTTAATGCCACGGCCCGCAAGGTGAGCGGCATCAAAAACCTGCATGACTTCAACTGTGGTCTGAAGGCCTACCGCCGTGATGTGGTGAAGAATATCGAGGTGTATGGAGAGATGCATCGCTATATTCCCTATCTGGCCAAGCAGGCCGGTTTTAACAAGATTGGCGAGAAGGTGGTGCATCACCAGGCACGTAAGTATGGTACCTCTAAGTTTATGGGTTGGAACCGCTTTGTCAATGGCTATCTGGATCTGCTCACGTTGTGGTTCCTCTCTACGTTTGGTAAGAAGCCAATGCATGTGTTCGGCTTCCTTGGCACACTGATGTTCTTGGTAGGCTTCTTGTCTGCTGTCATCATCGGTGCCAACAAGCTATACTGTCTGGCTGCAGGAATACCCGAGCGTCTGGTCACGGACTCTCCCTTCTTCTACATCTCTCTGACTATGATGATGATGGGAACGCAATTCTTCCTGACTGGCTTCCTGGGCGATCTGGTGAGCCGCACATCGAATAATCGTAATGACTATCAGATAGAGACCAAGATATGATGCAACTGAAACGGGTGGCTTTGTGGATGATGGCAGCAGTGGGCTTCACAGCTTGCTCAAGCATTGACTGTCCTATCCAGACCACAGTAGAAGTGAACTATGTGCTGAACGATACGCTCAAAGACACGCTGACCGTGCTGACAAAGAGAGCCGACCGACAGGACACCATCATACTGAACCGTGGCGTTGGGCTTACGAAGTTTGCTTTGCCCATGAGCTATGGCTTGTCTGAAGATACTCTTGTATTCAAGATTGACAACGAACAGAAGGCTACGACCGTTGATACGGTGTGGATTAAGAAAGATGATATACCGCATTTTGAGTCGGTTGACTGTGCTACACACTTCTTTCATCGTATCACAAAGGTACGTGCTACGCATGTAGCCATCGACACTTTGTTTATTCTCAACCCATCTGTGACTTATGACACATCAGCAAAACATATCGAGATACATTTCAAGAATAGCCATTAGTCTGTTGTTGCTGATGGGCCAGCAGACGGTTGCCGCTCAGGGCTTCTTGAAGTTGGAACGCGATAGCGTGCCCTTCTTCCGAGGGTTTGCTGTGTCGGCCGACCTGGTAGGTGCTGCTCAGATGATGTTGTCTGACTATGGACAGTATGAAGGAGCGCTGCGACTGAATCTGCATGACCAGTATTTTCCGGTTGTTGAGGTGGGCTATGGCAAGGCCAACCATGAGAATGATGCCGTGACGAGCATCACCTACCGTACGAAGGCACCGTATTTCCGTGTGGGCGTCGATGTGAACATCATGAAGAAGAAGCATACGGGCAATCGTATCTTTGCTGGTGTGCGCTATGCCTATACTAATTATAAGGTTGACATCTTGCAACCTGCTACGAAAGATCCTGTATGGCAATGGAATACTGCTACCGACGTGAACGACTTGCGTCTGTATCAGCACTGGGCCGAGGTGCTTTTCGGTATCGATGCCAAGATAGCTGGTCCGCTGCATCTGGGGTGGAGCGTTCGCTATCGCATGCGTATGTCGCACAATGATAATAAGATTGGTCAGGCTTGGTATGTGCCTGGTTATGGCCTACAGGACACGGGCAATCTGGGAGCAACGTTTAACGTAAGTATTGATATTTAAAGATGAAACAGACAACTGTTTTACTGGCTGCACTCTGTGTCGTGCTGTTGTCGGCCTGCCGGTCGCACGAGTATCAGAAGAACAATGGCATGATCTTTGGAACGGTTTATCACGTGACCTATGCCTACGACAAAGACTTGCAAGAAGAAATTGAAAAAACACTGATGGCTGTTGACGGCGAGTTCTCGATGTTTAACGAGGAATCGACGGTCTCTCATCTGAACAGAGGCGAGCAGTGGCCACAGAGTGAGATGTATAAGTCGCTCTACCAGTTGGCTCAGTCTGTCAATAAAGAGACAGAGGGTGCCTTCGACATTACTGTGGCTCCGCTGGTCAATGCCTGGGGCTTTGGTTTCAAACATGAGCAGTTGCCTACAAAAGAACAGGTTGACAGTCTGTTGAAGGTGCGCGATCAATTGGATTTCAGTGCCATAGCCAAGGGCTTTGGTTGCGACGAGGTGGCTCGCTTGCTCAATGCTAAAGGTATTACGGACTACATGGTGGAGATTGGTGGAGAGGTGGTTGTCAAAGGGCATAGCCCTAATGATACGCCTTGGCGTATTGGCGTGATGAAGCCTGTTGACGACTCGTTGAGTATCGATGGCGAGATGCAAGCGGTCTTGAGCATCACGGACAGGGCTATGGCGACCAGTGGCAATTATCGCAACTTCTATTACAAGGATGGAAAGAAGTATGCACATACCATCGATCCTCGTACGGGCTATCCCGTTCAACAGACGCTGTTGTCGGCCACGGTATTTGCCGACGAGTGTGCTATGGCCGATGCTTATGCTACGTCGTTCATGGTGATGGGGGTTGACAAGGCTAAAGAGCTGTTGGCCCGTCATCCTGAGTT
Source organism: Prevotella sp. (assembly GCA_024695815.1). Taxonomy (GTDB): domain Bacteria; phylum Bacteroidota; class Bacteroidia; order Bacteroidales; family Bacteroidaceae; genus Prevotella. The sequence goes on along the minus strand of JAILHK010000042.1, from coordinate 26,676 downwards.
GGCTGCCTATCTCATCTACAGCGATGAGGAGGGACATCCCGTGGTGTGGTACTCTGACGCTGTGAAGGATTTGATTGTTGAATAGTTCTCGTTATGCGCATCTACGACCAACTGCTGCAGTTCCCGTTGTTCCAAGGCATGAGCCGTACGGAACTGCTGCAGCTGGCTGGTAATACTAAGTTCGGGTTTCAAAAGCAACCGCCACGAAAGACGATTATTCGTGAAGGTGATACTTGCAGTCAACTGCTTTTCTTGATAAGTGGAAAACTTGAGTTTGAACGTCAGAACGATGATCATATTTATTGTGTAAGCGAGCAAGTGCATGCGCCATGGATTGTACAACCAGAGGTGCTGTTTGGTGCACAACCGCAGTATCTCTATACGGTGAACACGCTGACGGAGGCTCACTTTATTATTCTTTCAAAAGACGAGGTGCTGCGTTTGCTTGATGACTTCTTGATATTTCGCTTAAACATGCTCAACCTGCTGTCCACACAGTCGCAACGACGTGCACACCTGCCTTGGCGACGTGCTCCGAAGTGTCTGCGTGAACGTATTGTTCGTTTTATGTTGGACCATTGTATCTATCCTGCCGGACCGAAAGAGTTTCGCATTCTGATGCGCTATCTGGCGCAGGAGGTGGGCGATAGCCGTTTGGATGTGTCGCGTGAACTGAATGCCATGCAGAACGAAGGACTGCTTCAATTGGCCCGCGGACGAATCATCATCCCCTCGTTGGAACGCTTGTTTATGTAGAAAAAGAAGAGTGATAAAAAGAGTAGTGATAAAAAGAAGAGCATAGAAAAAGAACAGCATATAAAAAAGACAGCTGCTTTGTGAATAGCAAAGCAGCTGTCTTTCTAATTTGTATGTGTTGTGAGCATTATTGCATGTCATAGACCACCTGCATCAGCTTCTTGCCAATGGCATCGGCCTCTTCCATGGTTTGAGCCTCGCTGTAAACGCGGATGATGGGCTCTGTATTTGACTTGCGCAGGTGAACCCACATGGTGGGGAAGTCTATCTTTACGCCATCGATATCGTTGACTGTAGCCTCGGGATCGCCGGCAAACATCTCCTTCACCTTCACCAAGATGGCATCTACGTCGGTCTCAGGCGTCAAGTCGATGCGGTTCTTGGCTATCTGATAATCGGGGAAGGTCTTGCGTAGCTCGCTGGCCTTCATGCCCTTCTGTGCCAGACTGCTCAGGAACAGGCCAATACCTACCAGCGCATCGCGGCCGTAGTGGCTCTCAGGATAGATGACACCGCCATTTCCTTCGCCACCGATCACGGCACCCACCTCTTTCATCTTCGTGGTAACGTTCACCTCGCCGACAGCTGCAGCGGTATATTTGCCTCCGTGTTTCTCGGTAACATCGCGCAAGGCGCGGGTTGAAGACAGGTTGCTGACGGTATTACCCTTATCGTGCGACAGCACGTAGTCGGCTACGCTGACCAGCGTGTATTCCTCGCCAAACATCTTGCCGTCTTCGCAGATGAAGGCAAGACGGTCAACATCAGGATCGACCACGATGCCCAGGTCGAAACCGCCCTGACGCATCTTGTCCATGATGCCTTGCAGGTTCTTCTCCAAGGGCTCTGGATTATGGGCAAACTGACCGGTGCACTCGCCATTCAAAATCTCGAACTCTACGCCAAGGGCCTTGAAGAGTTCGGGCAGGATGATGCCTCCAACAGAGTTGATGGTGTCTGCACAGACGCGGAACTTGCGCTGTTTGATGGCGGCTACATCTACAAGTTTCAGATCGAGCACCGACTGGATGTGCTGCTGATTCATGGTGTTGTCGGTGATGACGCGACCCAACTTCTCTACAGGGGCGTAGTTGAAGTCTTCGGCTTCAGCAATGCGCAGCACCTCGGCACCGTCGGCTGCAGTCAGGAACTCACCCTCGTTGTTCAGCAACTTCAGCGCATTCCACTGTGTGGGGTTATGGCTTGCGGTGATGATGATACCGCCATCGGCCTTGTGCCAGCGTACGGCCAGCTCGGTGGTTGGTGTGGTAGCCAATCCTATGTCAATCACTTCATAGCCCATGCCAACCAATGTGCCGCAGACTATGTCGCGAACCATGGGGCCTGAGATACGGCCGTCGCGACCTACTACGATGCGCTTGCCGCCAATAAAGGTGGCGTAGGCTGTTGTGAACTTAACAATGTCAAGTGGGTTGAGCGTGTCGCCCGTATGTCCGCCGATTGTTCCGCGGATACCTGAAATGGATTTAATCAGTGTCATATATCAATAGAACGTACAAAACTAATTTCGTAATAATAGGGGTAAACATAGCTGCTGGCTACGCTGTGACCTTGGGTGTGGGGCACGATGAGTCGTACTTTTGCAATGTGATCGTCTTCGGTACGTGGACGGCCCACATTCACGTACTTCAGTGGCACCAGCCAACCTGTGGGCACAGACTCGGTGTTATATGCCGACATCATAACACCGTCTGTCAGTGAGGCGGTGAACACGTTACCCTGACGACGTACGTTCATCACGTCAACATCGTAAGGCGCGGTATCGTTGTAGATGGCTGAAGAGTCAAGCAGACACAACTCAAGGAATCTTACCATCAGGTCGCTGTTCTCTCCGTCGCGCAGGGGCTCACCGCATCCTTTATGCACAATCTGCATATAGACGCCGGTGTTGTTCATATAAACGAACTCGTTCTTTTCGTTGTCGGTCATGTCTCCCTGCTTGTGGAATACATCTTCGCTAATCACGTTGATGGCAGAGTCTGCCAGGAATTGCTTGATAGCAGCGCGCTCTTTGTCTTTCTTGTCGCCATAGGTCTCGTAGTCGTTGCAAGCTACGAATGTGGTGGCCAGGCAAAACAGCGACAGCAGTGCTATAATGGTATGCTTCATGTTTCTTTTTTTTGTTCTAAAAATCAACTGCAAAGATACGAAATAAAAGTGAATAGTGCCTTGGAAAATGTGAAGAAATTGTTACCGCTTGTGTTTATTTAACGGTTATCATTTCGACTTCAGTTGCTTCTCGAAGGCCAGTATGGCACTCTTGGTGATGTTGATGGCTTCGTCCATCGAACAAAGGAGTCGTCCGCCAGAGGCATTCAGGTGGCCTCCGCCATTGAAAAACTGAGCCGCCATCTCGTTGCAGGGGAACTGATCGACGCTGCGCAAACTTACCCAGATGGTGTTGTCTTTCTCTGTATCTTCGCGCAGCGAGATACTCAGTTTGTGGCCCTTGATCTGTAGAGGCATGTTGACAAGTCCCTCGGCGTCGCCCTTTACGAAGTTGAACTTCTTCAGTATGTCGCGTGTTAGCGTGAAGAAACTGGCATGTCTCTCACTGTCAACCACCAGACTTTGATACATCACGTAGCCCATCAGTCTGATGCGATCCTCAGAGAAGTTGTGGAACACGTTGCGATAGATCTTGTCTTTGTTGATATTCTTGGTCAGCAATTCACCGATGATGAAGAATATGTCGGGGTCGTTCGAGTTGTAGGTGAAACCGCCGGTATCGGTCATCATTCCGCAATATACGGGGATGGCAAAGTTCTTCTCTAACTGTTCGAAGCCGCCCATCTGCCATACCAGACGAAACACGAGCTCGCAGGTAGAAGAGGCCTTGGGGCGAGACACGGTCAGCACAGCGTCAACATCGGGGTTGGGGTGGTGGTCTATCAGCACTTTCTTGGCTGTCGAAGCGCACAATGCCTGTTGCATCTGGTCCACGCGAGAAGCCGTGTTGAAGTCAAGACAGAATATCAGGTCGCAGTTCTTTAAGGTCCATTCGCAGCCTTGTTGGAACTTGTCGAAGCGTACAATCTTTTGTGTGTTAGGCATCCACTGCAGATAGTCGGGATATTGGTCGGGAATAATGATTTGTGCTTCCTTTCCAAATACCACGCGTAGGTATTCTGCCCAACCTAAACTTGAGCCTAAAGCGTCGCCATCGGGGTTTTGATGGCAAGTGATGACAATCGTTTCGCTTTGTTTGATGAGGGCTGTCATCTGCTGACATTCCTCTTGTGTAAGTATATCATTTAACATAATTGGGTGCAAAGTTACTAAGAAGCCATAAAAGAACCAAATTTTTATGGGAGTTCTTTCTGATATAGAAGCACGGCTTTTGCGTAACGAAAGTATCGCTTTGCTAATGGCAAACGGCCACTTTGGTTACGGTAAACTGGCACTTTGGTTACGGTAAACTGGCGCTTTGGTTACGGTAAACTAGCACTTTGGTTACGGTAAACTGGCGCTTTGGTTACGGAAGACTTTCACTCTCGTTTTTGCGTGCCACGCTTGTTACGGCAAGGCATATGGTGTGAAGAAGTTCGTTGCGCATATGCTGAACGCCTTTGATGCTTCAACCTCGTGCTCTAAGGCTTGAAGCACCTGAGTATATACATCCTCTGGAAGTTTGTTTCTGATGGATTTCCAGAGCTCTTTGTTTTCCCTTGCACGACGTTCACCTTGTTGTAGTCCGTCCATAAAGGCTTCGCGTAGTGTCCTACCATCTTTCATAACAAAAGACCAGGGTAGCCTGTGAAAGCAGAGCAGGTAAGCGTCAGGACAGGTTTGCGGATTAGCGTATAGCTGCTGTTTCTTGGTGGGGAACTGACTGATATAGTCAGAGCCGGTGGCTGTTCTGTCGTAGCCAATGCCCCACGTGCTGCACTGCCATTCCGTGCCCACGCGTTCTTCGAAACCGGCACTAAGGTGATCCTCGCGTTTCAGAGTGAATCCTAATCCATAAGGACTGTGACTCTGGGTGTAGTCCCACCATGTTGGTTTCATGATACGTCGGATAACTCGCTCTGTTTCGCTGTCAACACAGAATGTTTGAGATATCCATTCATGGTACAGTTCATCATCGGTGATATCGGGATTTATGGCTAAGCGTCCGAAGGCGTACCAGTTGAATTGAGCAAACAGATGACCAGTCCAGTTGATATCGCTGCCAACGTTAGCTACACCGGCTATGCCCGCCATCTTTTTGAGGTTCTTCTTGCCCAGGTCGTTTAGAAAGTTACGCCACATCGGAAGCAGGTTTACAAGATAGGTCGATTGACCTGTGTACTCTTGTGTGATCTGGAGTTCCGGCATCAGACGTGTCTTCTTCATGGCAAAGAAGAGGGGTTGTACGGGCTCGGAAGCCTGAAAGTCGAGGCCGCCGTTTTTCACTTGCAGTATCACGTTGTCCATGAACTGTCCATCCAGCTTTATGAACTCCTTATAGCAGCGCTTAATACGATCTTTGTCAACATCGGGATTGTAAACGAAGGTGCGCCACATCACCACTCCGTTATAAGGCTTGAGTGCCCGTGCCAGCATGTTGGCACCGTCAGCATGCGAACGACCATAGGTCTGCGGACCAGGCATTCCCTCCGAGTCGGCCTTAACAAGGAAACCTCCGAAGTCAGGAATTAGCTGGTATATCTCTGACACCTTTTGTTTCCACCAGGCTTCTACTTCGGGCACCAATGGGTCGGCGGTATCTAGAGTGCCTACACCGCCCCATCTTTTCCATTCGTTTGGGGTCTTTGATGGCCTTAGACAAGCGGCAAAGTTGGCTGTCAGATATACTTTAATCCCGTATTTGCGAAATACATCGGCCAATGCTTTCACCTTCTCAAGGTAGTCTCTACGTAAGATGCGTGGATCGGCATTCACATTGTTAAGTACAATGCCGTTTATGCCGATACTGGCATTTAGACGCGCATATTCCCGTACTCTGTCGTTCACATGTGTTGGCAGCTCGTCCCATTTCCATAGACTTTGTCCTGCATAGCCGCGCTCTACGCTGCCATCCAGATTGTCCCAATGGTTCAGCAGGCGCAGTTCAAAACTGTTTTTTCCTTGTTTGATGCGTTGTTCTCCGCCCCACGCGTGAGCACCGGTAAGGGTGCAGCCGTCTTGGGCATGTACTATTGTGCAGAGAAAAGTGAAAAGGAGACATATAATGATTTTCATTGTTTAAATCAATTTAGTTTTGCTATGATGATGCAAAGGTACGCATTTTCTTATAATAATCCAAACGGAATACATTGCTTTACACCAGATTGCTGTATGCAAAAAAAAGGCGACCTATCTTTGTGATATTTCGCCTCTTTTTATACTGTAAATGGTTATGTTTACTTGCCATCATAAGCCCAGCGGAGATAGTTGGCTCCATGAACGAAACCTGCTCCGAAGGCAGTCATGATGATATTGTCACCCTTCTTCAATTTTGACTCATATTCCCAAATGGCTAAGGGAATAGTAGCAGCAGAAGTGTTACCGTAGTGTTCAATGTTGACCATCACTTGATCCATGGGCAGTTCCAAGCGTTTAGCCACTGCCTCGATGATGCGCATGTTTGCCTGATGAGGAATCACCCAGTTGATGTTGTCCTTGTTCAGACCGTTGCGCTCAGCGATAAGTGCACAGTCGTCACTCATGTTGGTTACGGCATAGCGGAACACCGTGCGACCCTCCTGATAGGTGTAGTGCATGCGGTGATCTACAGTGAAATGGCTGGCAGGACTTACCGAACCACCGGCTTTCATGTGCAGGAATGGCAGTCCCATTCCATCGGTGCGGAGGTAAGAGTCAATGAGTCCTACGTTTTCTTCCTCTGTGCCTTCCAGCATCACAGCACCGGCACCGTCGCCAAAGAGTGGGCAGGTGTTGCGGTCCTTATAGTCAGTAGCCGACGACATCTTGTCGGCACCAATCAGGATGATGCGCTTGTAGCGACCGCTTTGAATCATGCTTGAAGCAACGTTCAGCGAATAGAGGAATCCGCAGCATGCTGCAGAGAAATCGAACGCCATGGCGTTCTTCAGCCCTAGTTTGCCAATGACGATGCTGGCTGTAGATGGAAAGTGGTAGTCGGATGTAGAGGTGGCTACAATCAGAGCATCAATAGAATCGGGATCGGCGCCCGTCTTCTTCATGAGCTGCTTGGCAGCCTTGCGCGCCATATAAGAAGTGCCGAGACCCTCTTCTGTGAGGATTCGGCGCTCCTTGATTCCGACACGCGTCATAATCCATTCATCGTTGGTGTCGACCATGCGCGACAATTCCTCGTTGGTGAGGACATAGTCGGGCACGTAGCCTCCGACGCCGGTGATGATCGCGTTAATTTTTCCCATTCTTATTCAGCTACTTCTTCGTTCATCTTGATAGCAACCTTACCGCGATAGTATCCGCAAGTTGGGCATACTGTGTGGTAAACATAGTAAGCGCCACAGTTAGGGCATACTGCCAGTGTAGGAGCTACAGCCTTGTCGTGAGTACGACGCTTGGCGGTACGAGTGTTTGATTGTCTTCTTTTAGGATGTGCCATAATGAATTACTATTTTAAAATTTAACTTTTTTCTTTTAACTTTAGTAGTGCACTCCACCGCGGGTCTATCTCTTGTGCGTCCGCATCACTGCTTCGGGCAGCCGAATGCTGTTCTAGCACTCGCATCATAGCATCGTTACAATCGCCAGGTTGATGAACGTGCTGGATGGGTACCGCCAGTATGATTGACTCGTAGATGAACCATGCAATGTTGAGCACGGCGTCGTGCTCTTCCACTGTGATGATGTCATCATCCTCGGCGTATGTGTCGCCCAGCTTGATAACTAAGCGCAAGTCGGCCTCTATTGGCTGGTCCATCAGGTCCAGACAGCGGTCGCATGGGATGCGAATGGTGCCAGTGGTGTGAAGTTGAAGCTCAAAAAAGCCGACGGCCTTGCGTATAGACCCCGACACATGCAACGAGCCTTCTTGCACCAGTGCACCTTCAAGCGCCTCGAAAAATTGGTTGTCAAGGCTATATTCCAAGGATGTTTCGTCCTCGGTAAGTGCCTTTAAATCAATTAGAAATCGCTCTAAACCACACATAATCACACTATTTCGGGCTGCAAAGTTACAAACTTTTTTTCAATTACGAGTATTTTATGATGATTTTTTTCGCATTTCGATGCGGAAGGTGGTACCTCTGCCTACCTCTGAATCTTTGACATAGATGTGTCCGTGGTGATATTGTTCCACGATTCTCTTAGCCAAAGAGAGGCCCAGTCCCCATCCGCGTTGCTTGGTTGTAAAGCCTGGTCGGAATACGTTTTTGATATCTTTCTTCTTGATACCTTTTCCTGTGTCGGCAATCTCGATAGCCACGATGTCGTTTTCTTCCAATAGCCACAGGTCTATTTTTCCGTTGCCTCCCTCCATGGCGTCGACGGCATTCTTACAGAGGTTCTCTACGACCCATTCGAATAGTGAGGCATTCATCTTCACCACCACGTCGTGGTTGGGGTAGTGCCCTTTGATGACAACCTTCTGTGACGTGCGTTTGTTCATATACACGATGACGCGGTCCAGCAGGTCGTTAACCGACTCGTCAACGGGTTCGGGCAGCGAACCAATCTTTGAGAATCGTTCGGCAATACGTTCCAGTCGTTTGACGTCGTTTTCCAGCTCGGGTATCAGCTCGTCTTGCGGATAAGTCTCTTTGAGTACCTCTACCCATGCCATCAGACTCGATATGGGGGTTCCCAACTGGTGTGCTGTCTCTTTCGAAAGTCCTACCCACACTTTGTTTTGCTCTGCCCGTTTAGACGACAGAAGGGCAAAGATGGCAACCACCACAAAGATCATGACGATGCCCAGTGCCCAATAGGGATATTGGGTTAGTCGTTTCAGCATGGTGGACTCGTCGTAGCACACCAACTGATAGGTGTCGAAGACTTCGATGCGGATGGTGTCGCCGGCAGCCTTCATGCGCAGGGCATATTTCTGCACATCGACGTTGTCATCGATGTTACGATAGTCCATCACCTCGTCTTCGGCACTCAGCACAATCACGGGGATGGTGTTGTTGCCTTCAATCACTGCCGTGGCAAGCGACAGGTCGGTGTTTTCATCAGCCTGATTGACAAAGTTCATGGCCTGTGCCCACACATCCATCTTGCGTTGCTCTTCTTTCTGAAGGTCGCGCACCAGGAGGTGTGACACCAATAGCGAGGTAACGGCAATGATGATTGCTGCCACTACCAACCAAATCTTTACTTGCCTGATCCTGTCAGTCCACTGCATAGCAACTCCTTATTCAGCTGCCACCACTTCTATCTCTACCAGTGCGTTCTTAGGTAATGTCTTTACCGCTACAGCCGAGCGGGCAGGGAAGGGCTCACAGAAGAACTGGGCATAGACTTCGTTCATGGCGGCAAAGTCGTTCATGTCTGCCAGGAACACGGTTGTCTTTACCACGTTCTTCATCGTCATACCTGCTTCTTCCAAGATGGCTTTGATATTGTTCAGAGACTGCTGTGTCTGTTCCTTGATGCCGCCTTCGGGAAAAGTTCCTGTGGCAGGGTTCAAGGGTAGTTGTCCAGATGTGTAAACGAGATTTCCTATTTTAATGGCCTGACTATAAGGACCGATAGCTCCAGGAGCCTTTGAAGTACTGATTGCTTTCATTATATTATATATAAATATGGTATGTTGGCGCAAAGATAATAATAATCTTCAAAAGAACAATAGAAAATCTGGCATTTTCTTGGACTTTTTTTACACTCCTCTTTCAGCCCAGTCGCCACGGTCCAGATTGCGATAGCCAATGGCTTCTGCGATGTGCATGGACTGTACCTTCTCGCTGCCGGCGAGGTCGGCAATGGTGCGTGCCACTTTGAGGATGCGGCTGTAGGCACGGGCAGAGAGCTTCAGCTTTTCCATCGCCATGCGTAGCATATCGAGACTTGCTTCGTCGGGCTCGGCAAACTCGTGGAGCATCTTCTCCGTCATCTGAGCGTTGCAGTGGATGCGGCCTCTTCCTCCGCCATCCTCAAGAGAGAGGGAGCTGAAGCGCTCGGTCTGTATCTGACGGGCCTTGATGACGCGTTCGCGGATAGCTGCAGATGGTTCACCCGGCTGCATCTTCGAGAGTTCTGCGAACGGCACGGCCTGTATCTCGCAGTGAATGTCGATGCGATCCAACAGAGGACCAGAAATCTTGTTCATGTAGCGCTGAATCTGTCCTGGTGTGCAAACGCATTTGTGGAGTGGGTCTCCGTAGTATCCGCACGGACAGGGATTCATGGATGCGATGAGCATGAACGAGCAGGGATAGTCCACATTGTATTTGGCGCGACTGATGGTTATTTTTCTGTCTTCCAGAGGTTGGCGAAGCACTTCCAGTACTGTTCTCGAGAGCTCTGGCATCTCGTCTATGAACAACACACCATTATGTGCTAATGAAATCTCGCCCGGTTGAGGGTTGTTGCCACCTCCCACAAGTGCCACTTGCGAGATGGTGTGATGGGGTGCGCGGAAAGGGCGCTGACTGATGAGGCTTGTGTCGCGAGGCAGTTTGCCGGCAATGCTGTGTATCTGTGTGGTCTCAAGACTCTCTGACAGAGACAGCGGTGGAAGGATGCTTGGCAAACGCTTGGCCATCATTGATTTGCCTGAGCCAGGAGGACCAATCATGATTAAGTTGTGTCCGCCAGCAGCTGCTATCTCAAGAGCACGTTTCACACTTTCCTGTCCGCGGACATCGCTGAAGTCATATTCAAAATGACTCTGTTGTTCGTAGAATTCCTTGCGGGTGTCCATTTTCAGTGGCTCGTAGGTGAAAGAGCCATTGAAGAAGTTGACCACGTCTATCAGCGAGTCCATGCCATAAACATCCAGGTTGTTGACCACGGCAGCCTCACGAACGTTCTGGCTGGGCACGATCAGTCCCTTGTATTTGTCGGCACGAGCCTTGATGGCGATGGGCAGAGCACCGCGAATGGGGTTCAGACGGCCGTCAAGTCCCAGTTCGCCCACCATCATATATTGTTCCAGCTGACTGCAGTCAATCTTATTGTCGGCAGCCAGGATACCGATGGCCAGAGGCAAGTCATAGCTGCTGCCCTCCTTCTTTATGTCGGCAGGTGCCATGTTTATCGTGATGTCGGCATTAGGGAAACGGAACCCAGAATTGTTGAGCGCTGCACGAATACGGTCTATACTCTCGCGTACTGCCGCATCAGCAAGACCCGACATGTGGATGTTCACGCCACGTATGATGTTTACTTCATTGGTTACGGTTGTTGCTTCAAGTCCATTGACGGCTGCGCAATAGGTTCTAACGAGCATAGGTTGATTTTAGTTATTGGTTCTTGTGCGTTATTTAATCATGGCTTTGATTTTCTCTTCCAGTTCTGAGGCCGATAGGTCGCGGGCAATGATGTTACCTTGTTTGTCGGCAATGATATTTCCTGGAACAGACGTCATTCCAAGGGTTGTAACGAGAGGCGATTCCCACAGTTTTCCGTCGCAGATGTTGGGCCATCTGATGCTGTCACGGTCCAGGGCATAGCGTCCTTCCTCTACCGAGGCATCCAGACTGACAGACATGATAGCCAGGTCGCTGCCGTATTCATTCTGTAGCCGTTGCATCTGGTGGAGAATGTTTTGCGATTCATAGCTCCATGCCGCCCATGCGATGACCACGTTGACGGTGCTTTGTAGTTGTTGCCGACTGACGGTACGTCCATTCGTGTCAACGGCCGTGAACTGCGGTAGCTTTCCCTTGGCGCCGGCATTGCGCAGGGCATTCAGCTGGCGACTGAGATGCTGCATGGCGATATGCTCTGGTTGCGCCTTCGAAATAGCTGTAGCCAACTGTGCACAAAGTGCGTAGTCGGGATTGACGTCCTGGATGAAAAAGCGTTGCAACATATAGATGCTGAGTGGCGATGCAGGGTTCTCCTCAATAAATTGCTGTGCGTGTTTTTTGACTTCAGGAGGTGTCATGTTGTTCACGCGTAGTCTGAAGTCAGTCATCTCTTTGTTGTCAGGCGTGCCAAGTATCTTTGTTTCCTTCAAGTGGGAAACGTCGCCCTCCATCTTGACGGTAGCACCCGGCATGGCGAAGATGGGCAACTCGGAGTAGTTGGGGAAGAGCAGGGCATAGGTGACGGTGTCGTTCAGATAGACATCGTAAACAAATCGACCGTCGTTGACCTTGATAGTATCCTTAGTGCCTTGCTCCAGGTTATAAAGATAAAACTCACCTTGGTTCAGGTTTTTGAACTGTCCTTCAAGGCGAAAACGGTTGCCTGACCCGCCGCAAGCAGCGAGTAGGCAACCGATGATCGTTATTAACAACCAGTTTCTGGTTTTCATTTCTTAATGTTTACGAGTTCCAGATCCTTAGCAGCATATTCTGCCAATGTGGGATCCTTGGCGATGGCCTGCTGCAGAGCCTGAGCAGCCTCGGCATTGTTGCCAGTGCGGGCGTTGAGGATTGCAGCGAGGTAGAAGGTGGTGGCATCGGCATTCTTAACACCCTTCAGTGTGTTAGCAGCTGCCTGATAGTTCTTGTTCAGAATCTGTGCCAGAGCAGCAGAGTTGGTCTTCAGGTTACCGAAGTCCTGCTCAGCCTGAGCATACTTGCCCTGTGCCAGGTGCAGGTTGCCCATTACCTCTTCCAGACCGTTAGCGCTTGAAGCCTTAGCAATGTAGTTCTCAGCATTCAGCATGTCGCCCTGTTTCAGAGCCAGCAGACCCATGTTGGCGTTAGCCTCGGCCAGGTTAGCATTCTTCTTCTGAGCCTTAGCTATCCACTGACTAGCCTCCTTGTCGTTGCCCTTAGCATAAGCCAGAACAGCCAGGTTGTTGTAGGCACGTGCATCCTCGGGGTAGAGTTCTACGGCCTTCTTGTAGTAAGCCTCGGCAGTAGCAGCGTTCTCTTCGTCGAGTGTAGCACCGTAGAGCAGTTCCTCGATGCTCAGCTTGGTAGCATCGCTCTTGAACTGTTCCTGGATCTGCTCGTCGTCACGACCGATGAGCTCGTAGTTGATAGTCAGACGAGCACGGCGCAACTGAGGCAGGATGCCGTCGGCCAGTTCGCGGAAAGCAGAAGAGATGTTCTTGATCTGCTGCTCGCGCTCCTCAGGATCCTGATACATAGAAAGCACACGCAGGATGACATCCTTGTCCTGAATGTTGCTGGCAGCTACCAGCTCCTGGAAACCTTCCCAGTCTTCTGCAGTATATTTGGTGTCAACATTTGCATCCAACTTAGCTTTCTTCATTTCTTTCTCAACGTATTTCTCGGCTACGTCCTGACGCTTGCCAGCCAGACGCTCGTTAACCTGGAAACCACCATCGGGAGATGCATAGGCAGAAACCTCAACACCGTCGAGGAGCATACCCTCCTGGTCCTTAACGATTGTGCTCAGCAAACGAACGAACTCTTTGACAGAGTTGTTCTGAAGCTCGCTCTTGCGCAGCTGAGCCTGTCCGATAAGGAACTTGATGTTAGCTTCCTGTTTCTTCTCGATGATGCGCTGGAAAGCATCCTGAGCAACAGCAGCCTGTGCAGATGTCAGCGCACGCTTGTAGAGCTCAGAGGTAGCAATCACACCGTTGGCAACCTTTACCTCAGGCACCTTGACAGTCTTCTTGCCAACCTTGGCGTCGAAGGTGAGGTAAAGCTCGCTCTGCTGCATCTCGGGCTGGTAGGCGAAGGTGCTCTTCATAGCATAGTTTCCACCCATACGATAAGAGATGGTCTGGTCGTTGCCCAGCACTTTTTCTCCCTGGAAGGTAGCGCTCTCGCCAGCCACCTGCTTTACGCCGTCCACGGTCTGGAAGCGCAGCTGAGGTGTAACGGTGACAACAGCCTTCTTCTTCATGTATTTCTCGGGGAACATACCATTGATGGTAGCAGAAACCTCACCAGCTTGTGACTCCAATGGATTTGGTGTTACATTGAAATTGTCGGCAGAGAGTGCACCAAGCTTTCCCGAACATGATGTCAGCATTGCAACAGCAACGGCTGACAGTAAAATTGTTCCTTTATTCTTCATTTTCTTTATTTATGTTTTGATGTTAAGTTTTGATGTGTCTTTTTTAAAACGTTAAAGGATTCGATGTTTTTCGAATCCTTTGTCCGTGCCGCGAGCGGGACTCGAACCCGCACAGCCATTTCGGGCCAAGGGATTTTAAGTCCCTCGTGTCTACCATTCCACCATCGCGGCAGCCTTTTTTTACAATAAATGTAGCGATTTTCTTTAAAATCGGTGCAAAGGTACATTTATTATTCGTAAACACCAAATGTTTTCACACTTTTTCAGGGATTGCGTACTTGAAGGATACCTTGATTTCTGTCGTAGGTCACGCGCTTGTATTGTTCCAGTGCTCTTCCCTTGTTTCCGCTTTCTATGTAACTATAGGCGCTGTAGATGTTGTACACGCGCTGACACTTGTTGCATTTCAGCAGATGAGGCTTAGCTCCCCACACCAGTTCTGAGTTGAAGTCGCAGTTAGGGCACTGCAGGTCGTAGGCACACAACACACCTTCGTATGTTCGTCCGATGACCAGCCCGCGCTTCTGTCCCATGGTGTTGTAGTTCAGACGTTCATTGCCGATGGCCGTGGTCATAGACAGGTCAAGGTCTGCTTGGTTGTAAGAACCCTGATTAGGGGTGCATTTCAGGTGAACTGGGCTGGTTCCTGTTGCCTTCACGATGCAGAAATCACCACCGGCACCGCTGACAGCCTTTGTCAGGGCACTGCTGGGAAAAAGGAAGGCCTGAAACAGGAAGTTACAATAGGTGTTGCTATACTGTGGGTCTTCTTCGCAGGCACACAGCAAGCACAACAAGCTTACAACGAGGAGTTTCAGTCTTCGCATGAACTCAAGAGTTGTGACTCGGCCTTGGCAACACGTTCAAAACCGAATCCGTCCAACACCTGCTGCATCAGCTGGCAGATGTGGTCGTTCATCAGGTTGCCTATGCTGCCTTCGTGCGTGTGGTGGATATCCTTGCAGGGCGTGAACTTACCAGCTTCGATGTCAAGTCCCACCTTTTTGTAGGCATCGCGGAAGGGCATGCCCTCGGCAGCCAGGCGGTTGACCTCCTCAACAGAGAACATTGGGTCGTAGCGAGGGTCGTCGAGAATATGATCGTTCACCTCGATACGGTTGATGATATAAGCGGTCATGCGCAGGCAGTCGAGCAGTTCGTCGAAGGCAGGCAGGAACACCTCTTTGATAATCTGTAAGTCGCGGAAATAGCCCACCGGCAGGTTGTTCATCATCAGCGTGATTTGCTGTGGCAGGCTTTGCAATTTGTTCGACTTCGAGCGAATCAGCTCAAAGACGTCGGGGTTCTTCTTGTGTGGCATGATGCTCGAGCCCGTGGTGCATTCCTTAGGCAACTTCACAAAACCGAAGTTCTGACAGTTGAACATGCATGCGTCAAAAGCCAACTTTGCCATCGTGCCGGCAATGGTGGCAATGGCAAAGCCCACGTTGCGTTCCATCTTTCCGCGCCCCATCTGTGCATAAACCACGTTGTAGTCCATCGAGTCAAAGCCAAGCAGGTCGGTGGTCATCTGTCGGTTCAAGGGAAACGAAGAACCGTAGCCTGCAGCCGAACCCAAGGGGTTGCGGTTGGTCATCTTATAGGCAGCCTGCAGAAACAGCATGTCGTCGGCCAAGCTCTCGGCATAGGCGCCAAACCAAAGACCGAAAGACGAGGGCATGGCCACCTGCAGGTGTGTGTAGCCGGGCATCAGCACATTCTTGTACTGGTTGCTCTTGGCTATGAGCTGGTCGAACAGGTCTTTGACGGCCTCGGCCACCAGCTGCAGCTGATGACGGGTGAACAGCTTCAGGTCCACCAGCACCTGGTCGTTGCGCGAACGGCCCGAGTGGATCTTCTTGCCCATGTCGCCCAACTTACGGGTGAGCATCAGTTCCACCTGAGAGTGGACATCCTCGATGCCGTCTTCAATCTTGAACTCACCGCGCTGTGCCTGCTTGTAGATGTTCTTCAACTCGGCTAACAGTACGGGCAGCTCGTCTTTTCCCAACAGTCCGATGCTCTCGAGCATGGTGATGTGAGCCATAGAGCCTAATACATCGTAAGGAGCCAGGTAGAGGTCCATCTCACGGTCGCGACCCACGGTGAAACGTTCTATCTCACTGTTGATCTCAAAGTCTTTCTCCCAGAGCTTTTGTGCCATTGTCTTTCTTTGCTATTTCGTGACGACGCTATCGGATGATAACGTCTTGGTTATACATAAGGAACCATTGCCAGTGCATCGGCAATCTTCTCAACACCATCTTGCAGAGGACCGCTCACCATGGCTTTCAGCATGAAAGGGATGTCGGCCTTGACGGTAACCTTCATCTTTGAGGCAGTCTCGCTGACAGGCAGCACCTGTATCCACAGATTGAAGGGCACGGGCGACTGTACGCTCTCGAACTTCACACATTTTGGCTCGTCGCGCTCAACAATCTGCAAGGTGATGCTGCCAACCATGGGAGCATTCACCGTCACCGAGTCTTTGTCGAACGAGAAGTCCTTAATCTTATCCTCGGGCACACGGTTGCGTACTCGCTCCAGATTGCTCAGGTCGCTGATCAGGTTATATACCGCCTCTTGCGAGTATGGTACCTGTTTGATGCTACTTTCAAATTTTGACATAATCAGTTATTTCTTCCATTCACCTGGGTTCTTTCTCCACTCTGCCAGTACGGCCTTGTCTTCCTCCTTGATGTAGCCGGTCTCGGCAGCCTGCTCCAGCACAGCATCGTAGTTGCTCAGTGTGATGAGCTTGACGCCAGCCTCGCGGAAGGCTTCTTCTGCTACAGGGAAACCATAGGTGAACGATGCTACCATGCCGATGACTTCAACGCCATACTCGCGCAGGGCGGCTACGGCCTTCAGTGAACTGCCACCGGTAGAAATCAGGTCTTCTACAACAACCACTTTGGCACCCTTCTTAATCTCGCCTTCTACCTGGTTGCCCATGCCGTGATCTTTTGGCTTCGGACGAACGTAGCTATAGGGGAGTCCCAGCTGGTCGGCTACCAGCGCACCCTGTGCGATGGCACCTGTGGCAACACCTGCTACGGCTTCTGCCTCGGGGAAGTTCTCCTGAATGGCATGACACAGTTCCAACTTCACGAAAGAGCGCAGTTGGGGGAACGAGAGGGTCTTGCGGTTGTCTGTATAAATAGGTGATTTCCATCCACTTGCCCATGTGAATGGGTCGTTTGGTTGCAACTTGATGGCCTGAATGTCCATCAGCTTCTGGGCGAATTGTTTTTTGATATCCATGGTGTTCTATTTAGTTTTGCGTGCAAAGGTACATAATTTAATTGAAAACGAAACAATTATGAATGAGATTTTTCATTATTCACGGTTTCGTTAAGCAGATGGAAAGCACACTGATACGTACGTCTGCAACCTTGGCCAATTCCTCGGCACAGGCACTGATGGTGGCCCCGGTGGTGATGACGTCGTCGATGAGCAGTATGTGCTTCCCGCGTATCTTCTCTCCTTTGCGCAGCAGAAACGCACCTTGCACGTTCTCTCGGCGCTGTTGAGCCTTCAGACGGGTCTGGCTGCGCTTGAAACGATGGCGCTTCACCACGTCCTTATAGACGGGTATGCCGGTGAGCTCATGCAGTCCTTTGGCTATTTCCTCGCTTTGGTTATAGCCGCGTTGCAGGCGTCTGAGCCAGGTGATGGGCATGGGGATGATGGCATCGATGCCGTCAAAGAAACCGTATGGTTGCATGCGCTTGACCGTCAGTTGTCCCAGGTACTCGCCAATCTCGGGCGCGTAGTGGTATTTCAGGTCGTGAATCATGTGCCTGGGTTGCGCTTGTGGCCGATAGAAAAACAAGGCCGCCACGCGTTCTACCGGAAACAAGCCCCAGAAGAGTCGGGCCATGGGGTTGTCTAAGGGGTGGAGGTGGTAGTCGGTGAAGGGCATTTCACAGATACATCTGATGCAGATACACTCTTCTCTTGATGACAGTCGGCGACCGCAGATACAACAGGTGCGCGGGGAGATAAAGTCTAGTAGATCAGTCCAGAAACTCGGTTTCATCTTCTACGTTGATGCATTGTTTGATGATGTCCATGGTGAAGCCGCGCGACAGGGCAAACTTGATGAGTTTCATGTTGAGCTCGTAGTCGCTGTTGGCCTTTGTTGAGCGGCGCTTCTGTTTGAGCATGGGCGTCAGGATGGCGGTGTACTCGGCGTCGTCCACTTCGTCGAGAACGCTCTTGGCAATGTGCTCGTCTATGCGTTTTATCCATAACGCCTGTTCCACCTTGCGGCGTCCCCATTTGTTGTAGCGTATCTTGTCGTTGACGAAGGCTCGCGTAAAGCGTTCGTCGTCCACATAGCGCTCGCTCACAAGTCGTTGCATCACCTGTGCCTGCTCTTCTTCTGCCACGCCCCATTGGCGCATCTTGTCGAGCATTTCTTGCTGGCAATGTTCGCTGCGGGCGCAGAGGTCTGCCAGTTTTGTGTAGGCCTGGTGACCGGTCATCTCTTTCTTTATCGCCATGATTTAGTAAATCGTTGTTTGTTAAACTGATCGTTTCTGACCTCTGTATGTGTGAATCCTTCGTTGTAGAGCATCTGTTTCATCTCGTCGACATACAACGGGTTGATTTCAAAGTAGAGGCTTCCGTCTGTGTCGAGCGCCTGTCGCGCAAAGCGTGCGATGGCGCGATAGAACAGCAGAGGGTCGTCGTCGGGCACGAAGAGAGCCAGTGATGGTTCGTGTTCCAGCACGTTGCGTTCCATCTCCGCGCGTTCCTTATTACATATATAGGGCGGGTTGCTGACGATGATATCAAGACCCACCCTCAGCCCCTCCCTGTAAAGGAGGGGGGGATTTAGTATATCCACCTTCTCGAAAGATACGTGAACATTGGTGCGTTTGGCATTCTCTGCAGCTATACGTAGGGCTTCATCCGAGATGTCCCATGCTGTCACTTTTGCGTTAGGTATCTCGGCAGCCAGTGTGCAGGCGATGCATCCGCTGCCTGTGCCGATGTCCAGCACCTTCGCCCCGTCTTTAGGTGCTTGGGGCGTCTCCTGAATCCACTGGCACAGCTCGTAGGTCTCCGGTCGTGGTATCAGCACGCCCGGCTCCACGTGGAAAGTTCTGCCGCCGAAGTCTGCCTGCCCCAGCACGTACTGTACGGGCTCGCCCGTCAGCAGGCGCTGTCGTAAGGTTAGCATCTGGTCCTCATCGCCAGTCTTACCGCAGATGATGTCTGTCATGGAGAGTCCGAAGCGCACCTCCATCACCATGCGGGCGATGGCCTTTGCCTCGCCAGCCTCGTAAACGGCCGTCAGTGGTTTCCAGAATTCTTCGTAGGTCATTTTTTTTCGTTGTGTCGTTATGTCGTTGTCTCGATATATCGATATATCGATATTCCGATATTTCGAGATTTGGGGCTTTAACTAATTCTTCTTGTCCCGTTGCACGTTGGATAGGCGCTGCAGCTCCAGAATTCCTTGCCGGAGTTGGTGCCTTTCTTGGCCACGCGCTTGATCATTGGCTTTCCGCAAAGAGGACAGGTCGGCGCGCCTGCTTGAACACTTTGCTGCGCCCTAAAGGCAAGTCGCTCTGCTGTGAGGCCTTCGGTAAAGCCACCCTCAACTTTGAATGTCTCTAACTGACGTTCTATCTGACGACTAATCATCTGAATCAGACGGTTGCATAGCACAAGCAGACAGTTGGCAGCCGTTAGCGAATCGCCACTCTTCAGCCATTTGTCGAACTTATGCTTCTGAGCCAGAATATGAATGCTGCTTTTGTGCAGGATGTCATCTTTATATTCGGGACGGTCTAGGTGGATGCTGCTGACAGCCAGATAGTCTGCCGACTGCATAGACCAGGGGATGCTCTCTTGACGAAGTAACCAGTTCAGATAGTCGTTAGCCAGTTCGGCCAGCGTGGCACGAGCCACATCCGTGAGCTTCATCTCTGTCTCTTTCGAGGTGGCGTGGCGCGAACTGCCTTCGGCAATGTTTGCAGGGGCCGAGCGTGCCGCCATCGTCATCTGGTCGTATTGTCGTCCGCAGGGGTCGTTATGCTGATTCAGATAGGCCATGCAAAAATCCTGGGTCGCCAATTGAATCACATTAGCAAGCACCCATGTGTCAAGCCAGTAGAATCCGAATCTAGTTATTTCCATTCTTCTTTTATTGTTTTTTCGATATATCGATATATCGTTATATCGAGATATCGACACGTTGATTTTTAATTTCTTCTGCAAAGTTAAGTCTTTCTCTTGAAACAGACAAGGATATGGTGGGAAAAACTCCTGACGCATTGCTCAATTAAAATAATAATTGTAACTTTGCAGCTGTAAATAATGACGTGAATGACGATGACGACAGACGAGAAATATATGCAGCGCTGTCTGCAACTGGCACAGAACGGACGACTGAATGCGAAGCCTAACCCGATGGTGGGGGCGGTGATTGTGGCCAACGGACGTATCATTGGCGAGGGCTACCACGTGCGCTGCGGACAGGGACATGCCGAGGTAAACGCGTTTGCTTCTGTACGTCCTGAGGATGAGGCTCTGCTGCCAGAGTCCACGATATATGTGTCGCTTGAACCTTGTTCTCATTATGGCAAGACACCACCCTGTGCCGATCTGATTGTCAGAAAAGGGGTGAAGCGGGCCGTTGTGGGATGCATCGATGAGTTTGCCGAGGTGAAAGGCCGCGGTATCCAGAAGTTGCGCGATGCTGGTATCGAGGTGACTGTGGGCGTACTGGAACAGGCGTGCAAGGCGCTGAACCGTCGTTTCTTTACTTTTCATCGCTTGCATCGCCCGTACATTATATTAAAATGGGCGCAGACGGCCAACGGGTTCATTGATGACAATGGCAAGGCCATTGCCATATCGTCGTCTTTTACAAAGATGCTGAGCCATAAGCTGCGTGCCGAAGAAGATGCTATTCTGGTGGGACGTGTCACAGACGAACGCGAGCATCCGCAGCTCACCGTGCGAGAGTGGGTGGGACCCAATCCCAATCGTCTGGTGGTGGACAATCAGCACCCTTTGAACCTGGAAGCGCTGCATACACATAATGTGCAGTCGCTGATTGTAGAGGGTGGCAGAAAAACGCTGGAGTCGTTCTTGGTGCAGGGCTTATGGGACGAAATCAGGGTGGAGACAAACCTCGGACTGACGGTTTCTGGCGGCACCCGCGCTCCACAGTTGCCCGCCAATGTTCAGGTGCTTTCGCAACAGGTGTATGGTGAAAACATCATTGTGAACTACATTTAATATGCGCTTAAGATTTGATGGGCGGTACCAAAGACTGCATAAGTGTTTGGTACAGTCAGTACCAAAATCGGTACCACGTTTTGGTACTGGTCGTACCAGGCGTTGGTACTGAGGCTACCAAACGTCGGTAGCCACACTACCAGGCCGTGGTAGTCAGGCTACCAAGCGGTGGTAGTCAGACTACCATACGGTGGTATCAACAAGAAGTTTATTTTCTGCCGAAATCAGCTGGCACCTCACCCCATTTCTTGGTTTCCCATTTCACGATAGGATTGCGGTAGTTGTGCGTTCGCAGCCAGTTTTCGGCACGTAGGATAACTTGATAGAGCGGCTCCGTTTCGGGGGTGCGCTCCAGTTTGGTCTTGCATTGACGCTTTTTCACCCATAAGATGGCATTGTTGCTGTCGCTATAGATGGTCTTGTCGTGAAGCCCCTTCTGCCAGCAGAGTGCCAAAGCGTGAACGATGGCTAGAAACTCTCCGATGTTGTTCGTGCCTTTGACGGGGCCGTAGTGAAACACCTGTGCACCTGTCTGTAAGTCGATGCATTGATATTCCATAGGACCAGGATTGCCACTACAGGCCGCGTCCACAGCCCACGCGTCTGCCTTTACCTCCATGGGTAAGGGCAGTACGGTGTCGTATCTATAGTCGGGAGGGTTCTGCATGTTACATTCTTTCAGGAACTTCAATACCCAGCAGACCCATGCCGTTCTTGATAATCTTGGCTACATTCTTAGCCAACATCAGACGCATGGCCTTCTTCTGCTCGTCGGCCTCGTTCAAGATGCTGAAGTCATGGTAGAACTGGTTGAACACCTTGGTCAGCTCGTAGCAGTAGTTGGCAATGCCAGAGGGACTGTAGTCCTTGCCAGCCTGCTCTACGGCAGCGCCAAACTCAGACATCTTCTGGATGAGCTCTACCTCTTTCTCTGCCAGTTGTGCGGCAGCACATGCTGGCTTTAAGCCTTCAGCCTCTGCCTTACGCAGAATGCTGCGGATACGAGCGTATGTATATTGGATGAAGGGACCCGTATTGCCATTGAAGTCGATACTCTCCTCGGGGTTGAACAGCATGTTCTTGCGGGCATCTACCTTCAGGATGAAGTACTTCAGTGCACCCATGCCCACGATGCGTGCAATCTCGCGGCGCTCCTCCTCGGTCATATCGTCGAACTTGCCCAGTTCCATAGAGGTCTTGTAGGCATCATCCACCATCAGCTGCATCAGGTCGTCGGCATCAACCACCGTACCCTCGCGGCTCTTCATCTTTCCGTTGGGCAGTTCCACCATGCCGTAAGAGAAGTGTACCAGCTCCTTACCCCACTTGAAGCCCAGACGGTCGAGCAGGATAGAGAGCACCTGGAAGTGATAGTTCTGCTCGTTGCCAACCACGTAGATCATCTTGTCGATGGGGAAGTCTTTGAATCGCATCTCGGCCGTACCGATGTCCTGTGTCATATAGACGCTGGTGCCGTCAGAACGGAGCAGCAGCTTCTGGTCCAGTCCCTCGTTGGTCAGGTCAGCCCATACGGAGTTGTCCTCGTGGCGCTCGAAGAGTCCTTTGGCGAGTCCTTCTTCCACCTTGGCCTTACCTTTGAGGTAGGTCTGAGACTCATTGTATATCTTGTCGAAGCCCACGCCCATCTTCTTGTAGGTCTCGTCGAAACCGGCATATACCCAGTTGTTCATCTTCTCCCACAGTGCACGAACCTCAGGGTCGTTGTTCTCCCATTTCACCAGCATCTCGTGAGCCTCCTTGATGAGCGGTGCTTCCTGCTTGGCTTTCTCTTCGTCCATGCCTTGAGCCATAAGTTCCTTGACCTCTTCGCGGTAGTGCTTGTCGAAAGCCACATAGTAGTCGCCGATGAGGTGGTCGCCCTTCTTGCCAGACGACTCAGGAGTTTCGCCGTTGCCATACTTCAGCCAGGCGAGCATTGACTTACAGATATGAATACCGCGGTCGTTGACAATGTTGGTCTTCACCACCTTGTTGCCGTTGGCCTCCATGATTTGAGCCAGCGACCAACCCAGCAGGTTGTTGCGCACGTGACCCAGGTGAAGGGGCTTGTTGGTGTTGGGCGAAGAATATTCGATCATCACGAGGGGAGACTTGTCGCCGGCCTGCTTCATGCCGAAGTGCTCATCGCCGTCGATGGCTTGCAGCAGTTGCAGCCATGCGCCCTCGCCGATGCTCAGGTTCAAGAAACCCTTTACGACGTTGAACTTCTCAACGGCCGAACAGTTGTCAACCAGATACTGTCCAATCTCTTGGGCGGTCTGTTCAGGTGATTTCTTGGCTGCCTTCACAAATGGGAAAACAACCAGTGTTAGGTTACCCTCAAACTCGCTGCGTGTCTTCTGCAGCTGCAACATCTTTTCGCTTGCCTCCATGCCGTAGAGCGCCTTGACGGCCTGACCTGCGGCTTGACTTATCAGTGTCTCGATATTCATACTTCCTATATATATAATAATATGGTGTGCAAAGGTACTATATTTTTGTTAAACACGCAAATAAAGAGGGCGCTTTTTGTCGGTTGCGCATCAATGTCAGGACTTTTATGTTGCCCTTGCACCGCTTCGTAATGTGTTGTTGTGAAGTGCTTTATGAAGGTTGTAATGCGTCGACTTTTGGTCAGTAAGGGTATTGATTGATAGTTAATAATACTTATTTATGTTAAATAAATATAATTTCATAGTTTGAAAGTAAACAAGTGTTTCCTTATTCCAATTAAAGTGAGTACCTTTGCAGTCCGATTATTGGGGGAGAGTCTTAGAATCCCCACGGGCGTCGTGTAAATAGTGACTGTCTTTGGCCGGATGGCACGGTTTGGGAATCGGCGTTCACACAATCAACTTTATAAAGTAAAAAAACTGTTTTTTAGTAAATTTATTTAAGAATGAACACTTTAAGTTACAAGACCGTCTCTGTTAATAAAGAGACTGCCAAGAAGGAGTGGGTAGTTATCGACGCTACTGATCAGGTAGTTGGTCGTCTCGCTTCTAAGGTCGCAAAGCTGATTCGTGGCAAGTATAAGCCCAGCTTCACCCCACACGTAGATTGTGGCGACAACGTTATTATTATCAATGCTGCCAAGGTGCGTTTCACCGGCAAGAAGGAAACCGATAAGGTTTACACTCGTTATACTGGCTATCCTGGTGGTCAGCGTTTCAACACACCTGCCGATCTGCGCAAGCGTCCCAATGGTGTTGATCGCATCATCCGTCATGCAGTAAAGGGTATGCTGCCCAAGGGTCCCCTCGGTCGCAGCCTGCTGAACAACCTCTATGTATACGAGGGAACAGAGCATAAGCACGAGGCTCAGCAGCCAAAGGCTATTGATATTAACCAGTATAAATAATAAAAGGAGATGGAAGTAATTAACGCTATAGGTCGTCGCAAGAGCTCAGTAGCTCGCGTTTATCTGTCAGAGGGTACTGGCAAGATCACGATCAACAAGAAGGACTTAACCGAATATTTCCCCTCAGCTATTCTGCAGTACGTTGTTAAGCAGCCCCTGAACCTGCTGGAAGTTGCTGAGAAGTATGACATCAAGGCTAACCTCGACGGTGGTGGCTTCACTGGCCAGAGCCAGGCTCTGCGTCTCGCTATTGCCCGCGCACTCGTTAAGGTAAATGCTGAGGACAAGAAGACACTGCGCAGTCAGGGCTTCCTGACACGTGATAGCCGTGAGGTTGAGCGTAAGAAGCCAGGTCGTCCCAAGGCACGTCGTCGCTTCCAGTTCAGTAAGCGTTAATCTTGGACCGAGAGTCATGATGAGCGTATGGAAAGGTTGTATGACCTGCTGCGCTGCATGAGACTCGCCACAAGAAACTGAACGGTTTAGTATCTAAATCCGGGGGACTTGGTCTGCTCCGAGAATGAATGAGGCGATGCCTCGCTCCGTTCTTACCACAGTTCTCAATTACTCTCGGATTGATCTAACAAGATTAAAAAGAAAGTAAACAAACAATTAAAGCATTTAAGAAAAAATGGCAAGAACAAATTTTGATATGCTGTTGCAGGCTGGCTGTCACTTCGGTCACCTGAAGCGTAAGTGGAACCCCGCCATGGCTCCCTACATCTACACTGAGCGTAATGGTATTCACATCATCGACCTGCACAAGACTGTTGTTAAGGTTGACGAGGCTGCAGAGGCTCTGAAGAACATCGCTCGCGGTGGTAAGAAAATCCTCTTTGTAGGTACTAAAAAACAGACTAAAGAAGTGATCGCCGAGAAGGCAGCAAGCGTTAACATGCCTTATGTTATCGAGCGCTGGCCCGGTGGTATGCTGACCAACTTCCCCACCATCCGCAAGGCTGTGAAGAAGATGGCTAATATTGATAAGCTCATGCAGGACGGTACCTATGGTAACCTGTCTAAGCGCGAGCTGCTGCAGATTACTCGTCAGCGCGCTAAGCTGGAGAAGAACCTCGGTTCTATCGCTGACCTGACTCGTCTGCCAAGCGCCCTGTTCGTTGTTGACGTTATGAAGGAGCACATTGCTGTTGCCGAGGCTAACCGTCTGGGTATCCCCGTATTCGGTATCGTTGATACCAACAGCGATCCTAAGAACATCGACTTCGTTATCCCTGCTAACGATGACGCTAAGGACAGCGTAGAGGTTATCCTCAACGCTTGCTGCGCTGCTATCGCCGAGGGTGTTGAAGAGCGTAAGGTAGAGAAGGCCGATGAGAAGGCTGCTGATGCTCAGGCAGAGGCTGCTGCTGATGAGGCTAAACCCAAGCGCACCCGTCGTGCTCGCAAGGATGTGGCTGCTGAGGCTCCCGCCGCAGAAGAGGCTCCCGCTGCAGAGTAATTTCATGAATTGAAAATTTTAAAATCGAAGAATTTAATTATGGCAATTTCAATTGACGATATCAAGAAGCTTCGCGCTATGACTGGCGCTGGTCTGGCTGACGTAAAGAAGGCTCTGACCGAGGCTGAAGGTGATTTCGATCGCGCTAAGGAGCTGCTTCGTGAGCGTGGTCTGGCTATCGCTGCTAAGCGTTCAGACCGCGAGACCTCTAATGGTTGCGTGCTCGTGAAGAAGGATGGCAAGTTCGCTGCTACTATCGCCCTGAAGTGTGAGACTGACTTCGTTGCTAACGGTGCTGACTTCATCGCTCTGACCCAGGCTGTCCTCGACGCTGCTATCGCTGCTCAGGCTAAGACTCTGGACGAGGTGAAGGAGCTGACCCTGGCCGACGGTCAGAAGGTTCAGGATGCTGTAACACAGCGTTCTGGTATCACCGGTGAGAAGATGGAGCTCGATGGCTACCTGACTCTCGAGGGTGACAACATCGAGGTTTATGACCACATGGGTAAGCACACTCTGTGCACCATGGTTCAGACCAACAAGGAGAATGCAGAGGCTGGCCACAAGGTTGCAATGCAGGTTGCAGCTATGAAGCCCGTAGCTCTGAATGCTGATCAGGTTGACCAGAAGGTTCTCGACGAGGAGTACAACACTGCCGTTGAGAAGACCAAGCTGGAGCAGGTTGAGAAGTACGTAGAGGTTGTTCTGAAGAAGGCCGGTATCAACCCCAACCTCGTTGATAGCGAAGATCACATCGCAAGCAACATCAACA
>JAILHK010000022.1 GCA_024695815.1 Prevotella sp. | reverse complement strand
TATCTTCTCCCCTCCGTTCGGGGAGGTGCCGGCGGCGGCGGTGGTCTATACCCTCTCCAGACGCGGCGCGCTTCCGGTCAGGCTAACCTCTATACGCGGAGGGAGTCGTGGTCTATCTTCTCCCCTCCATACAGGGAGGGGCCGGGGGGGGGGCTGTTGGGGGTGGGTCTGTTGGGGGTGGGTCTTCCCCTCCCCCTTGGGGAGGTCGGGAGGGGGTTAATATTTCCGAAATGTGAGTCGGAGTGTGTTTGACTGCAGCACTAATCGGGTGGCAGAGAGTTGTAGTACCTGGAACTGCTGGGAAAGGGCGCTGAAGCCAAAGGGCTCGATGTCTTTCATATCCTCGACCAAAGGGTCTTCCTTATCACGGTCGTTGAGATAAGGATTGAACGTCTTCAGCACATCGCCCTCGTGCGAGAACTTAAAAATATAGATGGGTGTTCCCTTATGAGTAGCCTGGCGCACCTCGAGGATGCGACCTTGGAAGCTCCAGGTCAGCGCCTGCTCTTTCACATTCTCATGTCCGCCAGTGGCCAACGTATCTACGTCGGTCATCTGCCAGAAGCCATCCAGGTTGCCATTGTCCGACGACTCCCAATCGCATGCTGCCAACGTCAGCAGCATACAGCCTAAGGCTATCAGCCATACGTATCTCTTCATTGTCTGTTCTCCTTTCTTTTCTGATTCAACCACAAAGAACGACCAACGGTCAGTTGCATACCGAGGTTATCGCCCATCAGTTCGCCACGATCCATGCCCAGCGCCCCCTTGACGTGCCAGCCCGCCCAGCGCGAGGTAGCAGGGAAGTGGTAGGCAGCCTCAGCCAATATACTGACATTGTTGCGCGGCTCGGGGTAGATGGCGAAATAGGTGCCGAAGCCTCGTTGTATGGAGGTCAGCACACGGTAGTGAAGACCGGGCAGCGGATCACCACTGACGCCGAAGTGCCATGCCCAGAAACGGTTGTCCTTCACCTGGATGGTGTGGTCTGTATTATATATAGGTGAAAGATAGAGCGGGTTGCCCATCACCATGCCCCAGTGTTGCCAGCCGGTGAAGAGGTGGTGGTTGTAGTAATCGTCGAGTCCGGTGATATGCTCGCCATCGGTCTTCGTGATGTCGTGGTACACAGGACCGCCCTGGTATTTGGTGTAGAGATACTCCACCACGAAGTCGTTGACCCAGGGAAACGCCTTCAGCTTCAGTTCGGCACCCAGCAGCGCATCGCGGAAGTCATAGCAGAAGTAGCGCGACTGCTTGCGTTGGAAAGCCTCATCGCCACTGCCATAGCCATTATAGGCGATGTGCACCATCATCGAGTTGTCCTCGAAGAACTGGTCGGCATAGAGTCCCAAGTTCCATTTCTCCTGGTCGATATTAAGCTTTGCCACCCAGCTGCCCACGTGGTTGCCCTCACTGTTCAGGTAGTTACCATCGGTCTTGTCGGTGCCCTGTGCTGTCAACGCATTGAGGAAAGCCTTGAAGCCCTTGTCGTTCTCTATCTTCGGTGCCGACACATGGTCGTAGATGGTGCCACCAAACTGGCATCCCATCTCCAGTCCCAGTTCGAAGGTGATGTTCTTTGGGCCGAAGCGCAGATAACCACCCTTGGTATGAAAGAAGGTGTGCTCCGTGCGACGGTTGTGTCCCTGTGTGAAGTCCTTCTGCCAATGGTCATCGGTGGTCATGCCATAGGAGCCATAGCCACGGAATGCCACCCACCCACGGGTGTATGGGATAGACCACCAATCCAGCTCGAAGCGCACCTGCGGGATGGGACGCGCGTTGATGCCGAAGGTCTGACTGCCCGAGCTCAGCTCCTGGTTCTTGTGCACCATCGGCTGCTGCTTGCTGCCCACGGTCATGCGTATCTTCTTCCAATGCAGGTCGGCATAGGCCTGTTGCACCACCAGCGTACTGGTGAAATTGGCCGCTACAGCCACGTCGGCACCATAGCCCCAGCGCCACTTGCGGGTGTGGTTGCTGTCGGCCTCGTGAAAGATGCCGGCACGCAGATAGCCACTATTACGCTCTATGGAGCTCAGTCCGTAGTGGTTGGCATTGAGCCACAACGGTGAGTGGTCGCCAACCGATGCCGTGACCTGCGTCTCGGTGCGTAGCTCTGTCTGGGCCGTGGTAGTCATCACCACCCCCAAAAGCATACAAACGATCGTGATTCTCTTATTCATTGGTCAAAAGGTTTTCGTGGCAAAGTTACGAAAAAACGAGAGAAGAACAAAGCAAACTTGTTTGTTTTTTCTTCCGAGTGCTGAGTAAGTTCGACATCCTTGATGTCAAAGATAATAAATATTAGGGAAATTCCCCCAGCGTTTAGGGAAAAACCTTTGGAAGGGTGACACTTTTCCACTACTTTTGCATCAGAGAACAAGAAAAAAGAATGTAGAACCATTTAAAGAATACGATTATGAAAAAGATGTTGTTTATCCTGGTTAGCATGCTGACGATAGCAGTATCGGCTAACGCCATGTCATACGAACGTGCACGCAACGAGGCTCTTTTCCTGACCGATAAAATGGCATACGAGCTGAACCTCACCGACGCACAGTACGAGGCCGCCTACGAGATAAACCTGGACTATCTGATGGGCGTGAGCAGTCGCTACGACGTGTTTGGCACCTGTTGGGAGCGCCGCAACATAGACTTGGAGTTCATACTCTACAGCTGGCAGTGGAATCTGTATCGCGCAGCAACCTATTTCTTACGTCCGCTGTACTGGAACGCAGGTTACTGGCACTTCAGAATCTATACGCACTATCCGCACCGTGACTACTTCTACTTCGGTCGTCCACACTTCTACGCTTCGTATCGCGGTGGACACAGCTGGCGCCACAATGGTGGTCGCAGCTACTACGAGGGACGTCACAACCACTACCGTCCGAACCACTCTCGTGAGCAGCACGTGGGTATGCGCACCAGTTGGGACCGTGGTGACTACCGTTTGACCTCACACAACAGCAGTTCTACCCGCCATTCGGCAACTGTTGAGGGTAGCCGTCGCACAGACAATGCAAAACCCGCAACACGCGAGTTGCACGTTGGCAGTCGTGGTTCTATCAGCACTTCAACCAATGACACGCACCATCGTGAGGTAGAAGGTTCGCGTAGCAACACCAGCGAGAGCCGCATTCACAATGCTACCGTGACTCGTAACCACAGTGCCGAGAACATTATTCGCAGCACTGGCAGTCGCAACAGCAGCGTAGGCAGCATCAACCGTGAGATGGGCAGCCGCAACAACAGCGTAGGCAGTATCTCGCACAGCGCAGGTAGCACCCGCAGCATGGGTAGCAGCACCCGCAGCATGGGCAGCAGCACCCGCAGCATGGGTAGCAGTACTCGCAGTATGGGTAGCAGCACTCGCAGTATGGGTAGCAGCACGCGCAGTATGGGTAGCAGCACGCGCAGTGCAGGCAGTAGCTCGCGCAGCACGAGCGGTGGGTCACGCGGATCACGCAGATAAGTGCCCTTGTTTTATAACAAAAACCGTAGAAAACCCCTTCTTGAGACAGAAGCCTCTGTCGAGGCTTTAACGGTGTTAGTGGAAGACTTACTTGTGAGCAAGCTCACAGTTCGTCTTCCACTAACACCATTACCCCATTCTGGGGCTCTGTCTCAAAAAGGAAAAACCGCGGACCTTCGGTCCTAAAAACCGGATCAGGTGCTCACACACTCCCTCGCCCCCCTCCTAACCTCCCCGTGGGGAGGAGAAGGAGACTTTACCTGAGATAATAATATCTTTATGATAGGACGGGAATGGTTTTGTACAATAAATGATGTAATGAGCTCGTTTCTTACAAAAATGAAGATATGAAAATTACTGAAAATACGAGCATAGACGCTGAAACCATTGCGAAATTAAAGGCACATGTTTATGACATTGTAGGTTGTTGCCAGGAGATACATAGAGAGTTGGGACCTTGGCTCAACGAATATGTTTACCAAGAAGCCCTAATGGTATTGCTGCAAGAAAAGAATATTTCATTTATCAAAGAGTATTATTTCCAGGTTTCATTTCATGGACACCCTTTGCCGCACAAACACTATATGGACTTTCTGTGTAAGGATAATGTTGTGGTGGAATGTAAAGCCATCGCTTCGATAGGAAATGAGCAACGTCAACAGTTGTGGAACTACATGAGGCTGACTAATATCCCTTTAGGCATTCTGTTCAACTTTGCTCCCGTCAGAGATCAATGCGAGAAGTACTACTACAACGTCACGACAAAGACAATCACAGCATTCTAAAAACGAATCCTCAAAAGAAGGACAGTTTAAATAACGACTCCCCACACCAATCAAAGAAAGAAGCAGAAAGGAACCTAATGGTTTTTCAGGACCGAAGGTCCGGGGTTTTTCCTTTCTGAGACAGAGAGCCCCAGAATGGGGTAATACATATAGCGGAAGACGGGCCGTGAGTTTACTCACGAGCGAGTCTTCCGCTATATGTATTAAAGCCTCGAAA
This sequence comes from Prevotella sp., assembly GCA_024695815.1. GTDB lineage: Bacteria > Bacteroidota > Bacteroidia > Bacteroidales > Bacteroidaceae > Prevotella. The sequence continues at coordinate 31,245 of JAILHK010000022.1, read as the reverse complement.
AGAGGCTTCTGTCTCAGAAAGGGGTTTTCTACGGTTTTTGTTATTCGACAAGGGATTGCGGAAACAAAATCAGCGAGTTATAATTCGAGGCGGCGGACCTCGGCATTAGCCATGCGAGGAATCTCGTTCATGGCCTTATGGTGATAGACAGCCTGTATGGCTTTATTCATGATGCCGTGGCCAACGGCCAGAATGGTCTTCCCCGCATATTGTTGTCTCAACATGTCGAGAAACTGTTGTGCCCGCTGCATCATGTGGTCGAGCGTCTCGATATTGTCGGGCCACACCTCGTTTTTCAACTCAGGGATGAAGCGTCCGGTGAAGTCGCCCCAGTCGCGCTCACGCAACAAAGGAGTGGTCTGCACCTCAAGATGATGCGGTTCGGCAACAATCGTAGCCGTCTGAACAGCGCGATGCAGATCGCTTGCCATAAAGACATCTATAGGATGATTGGTCAGCGCGTCGCGCAACTGTCGAGCCTGCACGATGCCCGTCTCGTTCAGTTGTCCGGGTGTCTGTCCCTGCATGATCTGTCGTGCATTATCCACGGTCTCGCCGTGGCGCACCAATAACAGTATCGTCATACGCCGGTAACAATACCCTCGATGTAAGTCTTCAGAATGTGGATGCCCGTCTTATTCTCTCCACCCCAGGGCACGATCAGGTCGGCAAACTGCTTGGTAGGCTCGATAAACTGTTCGTGCATGGGTTTCAGAACCTTCTCGTAGCGGTCGAGCACCATCTCGACGGTACGTCCACGCTCCACCACATCGCGACGGATGTTGCGTATCAGACGGACGTCGCTGTCGGTATCCACAAAAATCTTCAGGTCCATCATGTCGCGCAACTTCTTGTAGTGCAGCGTCATGATACCCTCGATGATGATCACCGGCTTGGGTTCCACATGGATGGTCTCTTTCTGTCGGTTGCTCTCTATGTAGGAATAAGTGGGTTGCTCGATGGCCTCGCCATTCTTCAAGCATTTGATGTGTTCGGTGAGTAACTTCCAGTCGAAGGCATCAGGATGGTCGAAGTTGATAGCCTTGCGCTCTTCGAGCGTCAGCCCTGTGGTGTCATTATAGTATGAATCGAGTGGTACCACAGCCACGCAATGAGCAGGCAGTGCATTGGCAATTTTCTTAACGACGGTAGTCTTGCCAGAACCTGTGCCGCCTGCTATTCCGATGATTGTCATAATGATTCGTCAGATATTTTACTACTTAACCTCTTTGATGACATAGACCACGGATGGCAGGTGATCGCTATAACCATCGAGCCATGAACCGCCGGCATGCGTACGCAGGGGGTTGCCTTTATATTTTCCTTCTTTCTGGAAGAGGTAGTCGCGCATGAAAATCTGGTGACTCCAGTAGGTCAGCGTGCTAAAGTCCTTCTTGCCCTTCACGTCGAGCAGCGAGCGCGAAAGGATGATTTGGTCGAAGAGGTTCCAGCGCCCGTCGTACTGCAACGTGCCGCGACCACTGGCCAGCGTGTCCCAGAAGGGGTTCCAGAGTCCACCCTCCTCTACCTTGTTCATCTTACGTTTGGCACCCAGTGCCTCGGCCATAGACTTATCCTGTGGGTCGTCGTTCATATCGCCCATCACAAAAAGCTTCACGTTGGGATCTTCCTTCATCAGCGAGTCTTTGACCAGACGAATCTGGCGTCCGCCCTCCTCACGATAGAAAGAGCCGGCGAAGCGCGAAGGCAAGTGGTTGACAATGACCACGACATGCTCGCCAGCCATCTGGCCGCTGACGGTCAGGAAGCCACGAGTGGCACGGTCGGCATCAGCAGGCAGCACATAGACATAAGGCACCAGCTTGACGTTTTCCACCTTGAAAAGTTTGGGGTTGTACAACAAGGCGCAATCGACGCCACGCTTATCGGGACCCTCCACGTGTACGAACTGGAAGTTGCGAGCCTTCAGCGGCTCCTGGTTACAAAGGTCGGTCAGCGCACGGGCATTCTCTACCTCAGAGACACCAATCACGGCACAGCCAATGCCAGGCAACTTGTCGGTGCCCAGTTCAGCAAGCACGCGTGCCATGTTTTTCAACTTGTGCGAATACTTCAGACCGTTCCACTTGTTCTTGCCATCGGGCAGATACTCGTAGTCGTTTTTTCCCTCGTCATGGCAAGTGTCGAAAAGGTTCTCAAGGTTATAGAAGCCAACACCATAGAGATTAAACTTACGCTCTTGTGCTGTTGCACTGCCCACTCCGACAAAGAGCAGCAATGCCATCAGGATCATTGTCTTTTTCATAATTTAGCCAGTAATGTTTCTGCAAAGATAAATAAAAATTCTGGTACGACAACAGAATCATTATTTTTTTTTAGAAAAGTTTTGCGCTTACACCATTTTTATATATCTTTGCACCAAATAAAACTAATTAAATCTCTATAAAAAACATTTATTTATGAACAGAAAGCTGAAAACAATGGTGCTGATGCTTTGCATCGCTCCTGCTGTGATGGCCCAGTCTGAGTCAGACCCCCTGACCACAGACCTCCAGAACGAGCATGCATTCACCTTCACTGAGAGTCAGCTGGACGAAGACGAAAACATTCCTAAGAACGTCATCATCTTCTCGTCTAGCCGTAATGTGTATGCCAGCGAAGTGGGCTACCGCTTTAGCCCCGCCCGTTTCAAGTTCCGTGGCTATAATTCAAAGTACAACGACATCTATATCAACGGCAACCCCGTGAACGATATAGAGACCGGTACCTTCCGCTATTCGTTCGTAGGCGGTCTGAACAACCAGACACGCTCGCAAGAGACCACGCTGCCCTTCGAGGACAACCAGTTCTCTATGTCGGGCATGGGTGGTTCGGCCAACTACAATTTCCGTCCAAGCAGCTTCGCTACAGGACAGCGCTTCTCGCTGGCCGGTGCCAACCGCAACTACAACGTGCGTGCCATGTACACCTACAATACAGGCATGATGGACAATGGATGGGCTTTCACCGGTAGTCTGACCTACCGCTGGGGTAACGGTACGGGCTTTGTAGATGGTACATTCTACAACTCGCTCTCTTACTTCCTGGGGGCAGAGAAGATGATTAACGACCAGCACTCACTATCGCTGGTGACATGGGGTAACCCCACCGAGCGCGGCTCGCAGGCTGCCTCTGTGGATGAGATGTATTGGATTGCCAACGACTATCAGTACAACTCAGTATGGGGCTACCAGAATGGCAAGAAGCGCAACTCGCGTGTGATCAAGGATTTCCAGCCTGCTGCCATGCTGATATGGGACTGGAAGATTGACGACGACACCAAGTTGACCACCTCGCTACTGGGCAAATACACCATGTTCAGCAACAGTCGTCTGGACTATAACAACACCACCAACCCTCAGCCCGACTACTACTCGGTGCTGCCCAGCTACCACTTCAAAGTGTGGGACCAGGAGGCTACCGAGGACCGCGACGCTGCTGCCCTGGCCAACTGGCAGGCCAGCTACGACTATCTGTCGGCCAGCAAGGCTAACCGTCAGGTGCACTGGGATCAGATGTACTTTGCCAACCGCACCGTGGCACTGCAGGGTGGCGAGGCTATGTACTACCTGAAGCGCTTCCACGACGACCAGCTGACGATGAACCTGTCGTCTTACCTGGAGAAGGTGTTGAACCCCAGCACCATTCTGCACGGTGGACTGCTGCTGTCGGCCAACAAGGGTATGCACTACCAGACCATGGACGACCTGCTGGGTGCCACGAAGTTTACCAACGTGAACACCTACGTGATCAAGAACTATGGCAAGGACAGTCAGCAGGCACAGTATGACCTGAACAACCCCAACAAGCTGATTGGCAAGGACGACCGCTTTGGCTACGACTACAACCTGCTGGTGAACCGTGCTCAGGCATGGGCCGGCATCTCTAAGGATATTGAGAGCGCTCACCTCTTCCTGAACGGACGTGTGGCTGGAACCAGCATGCAGCGCGACGGTAAGATGCGCAACGGTCTGGCTCCAAACAACTCTTACGGCAAGAGCAGCACCAAGAGTTTCTTCGACGCTGGCTTCAAGGCTGGCGCACATCTGGACCTGGGCAAGGGTCACGCCCTGCTGCTGGGTCTGAGCTACGACTCGAAGGCTCCTGATGCCAAGACGGCCTTCCAGGCTGCACAGGTGAGCAACGAGTTCGTGAACGACCTGAAAGACGAGAAGATCATGACTGCTGAGCTGGGCTACCAGTTGAAGACCTCATGGTTGGGACTGAACTTCAACGCCTACTACAGCCACCTGGACGACGTCACCGAACAGAGCATGTACTACTCAGACAGTGACCACTCTTTCTCGTATGTATCGCTGACTGGCATTGCCAAGAGCTACTACGGACTGGAGCTGGGTGCCAACGTCAAAGTGACCGACTGGTTGAACATCAAGGCACTGGGTACTATCAGCGAGGCTAAGTACATGAACAACGCCAACGTGAACTACATGCTGTCGGAGGATGGTTTGACACGCAGCGACGTGGTACTTAATAAAGGTATGCGCGAGGGCAACACACCTCTCACCGCTGCCAGCCTGGACCTGAGCTACCATGCCAACGGCTGGTATGTGGACCTGATTGGCAACTACTACGACCGCATCTACCTGTACTACACCCCCGTGACACGTTATGCCAGCAACCAGCCAAACAGCATCAACATGATTACTGGCGAGACGGAGTATAACGACGTTCCTGCACAGGACAAGGGTAAGGGTGGCTTCATGGTTGACGCCTCTATCGGTCGTCAGTTCTACCTGAAGAACGGACACCGTCTGGGTGTGAACCTGATGGTGACCAACCTGCTGAACAACCTGAAGATTGTCACTGGTGGACGCGAGCAGAGCCGTGTGAAGTATGAGGACGGCGAGCCCGTGAACCCCAAGAAGGACCCCTTCAAGAACAGTCCTTACAAGTTCTATGCTAACGGCATCAACGGTATGCTGATGCTTAACTATTACTTCTAAACAAAACGGACGCATTATGAAAACAATAAAATATCTTGCAATGACACTCGTTTCCCTGCTGGCAGTAGCTTGTCAGGGTGACTGGGATGAGCCGACGTTAGCCTATGGTGACTTGAATGGCAACAACAACATCACGGATGAGAACATCATCACCATTGCACAACTGAAAGACAAATATCCCAACGTGTTTGCCTCTACAGACAAGGCCGTAAAGATCGAGGAAGACATCAAGATTAAAGGTCGCGTCAGCGGCAACGATATTGGCAGTAATATCTACAAGCAGGTATTCATTCAGGACGAGACCGGCAGCATCATCATCTCTGTAAACCAGAGCGGTATGCATGCTTTTCTGGCCGAAGGACAGGAGATTATCGTGGACCTGAAGAACCTCTGGATTGGTGGTTATCGCAAGGAACCACAGATCGGTTCAAAATATGGCAGCGGCGTGGGACGTATGAACAAAGAGGTGTTCCAACAGCACTTTAAGTATGTGGGCACACCCGACGTGACAAAGATTGACACGCTGAAGTTTGCATCTGTTGCCGACTTCATGAAGCTGGACAAGAACAAGAACTGCGGTCAGCTGGTACAGATCGGCGGCATAGAGTTCAAGGACGTGGAAGGTCTGGGCACCTTTGCACCCGACTCGACGAAGGACCACACCGTGGACATCAAAGGTGGATGTGTGTCGCGCGAGCTGAAGGGCTACACCGCCAACCAAATCGTGGTACGCACCAGCACCTATGCTAAGTTTGCTGCCTGGAAACTGCCTAAGACCAAGGGCACAATCGTTGGTATGGCCACACGCTTCGTCAGCGGTTCTACCGACACCTGGCAGATTATGATCCGTAAGGAAAGTGATATCAACTTCCCCGAGGAATAATACAAGTAACAAGAACCTTTTAAAAAGAACAACAATATGAAAAGGCTATTTAAAAATCTGACATTCTTCGCAATGGCTGCCGTAGCACTGGCTGCCTGCGATAAAGATGTCGAAGCGCCTTACGGCATACCTGGAACTGATGCTAACCCTCTGGGGACGCACATCAAGGGTGGCACCGGCAGTGGAACGGTGGAAGATCCTTATAACGTGATCAGCATCCTGAACGTGGCCAGCAATATGGAGGCAGGCGACAACACCGACGACTACTGCTTTATCAAGGGTAAGGTGGTGTCGGTCACAGACCAGTTCACGGCACAGTACGGTACAGGCACATTCTATATCTCTGTTGACGGTACAAAGACCAACCAGTTCTACGTTTACCGCGCCTACTACCTGGGCAACAAGAAATGGACTGCCACCGACCAGCCTCTGGAAGTGGGCGACGAGGTGACCATCTGCGCCATTGTGACCAACTACAACGGCACGATTGAGACCGCTCAGAACCTGGGATTCATCTACGAGCTGAATGGCGAAAACCGCGGCGGTGCTCCAAAACCACTGGCACCAGCAGTAGGCGATGGCAGCCTGGAGAACCCATTCAACGTTTCGGGTGCACTGAAGTTCACCAAGAAACTGGGCAAGGATGTGAACTCTACAGAGGATGTTTACATCAAGGGTATCGTGTCTAAGATTGACGTGTACAACAACAAAGAGCAGAACTACAACAGCGGCTTCGGAAACGCCACCTTCTTTATCTCGGACGATGGCGAGGATGCCAACACCTTCGAGGTTTACCGAGCCAACTACTTCAACAACACCAAATGGTCAGAGGGCGCAGGTCCTGTGCTGAAGGTAGGCGACGAAGTGGTGGTCTATGGTAAGGTGGTGAATTACAAAGGCAATACCCCTGAAACCGTCTCGGGCAAAGCTTACCTCTACATGCTGAACGGCGAGACCACCCCCGGAAAGTAAAAAAAGGCTTAAAAGTTTGCGAGAATCAAAAAAAGTTCGTACCTTTGCAGCCCGAAATTATTCATAAACAACAATTTATAAAGAAATGAAACAAGGTATTCATCCAGAAAACTATCGCCCCGTCGTGTTCAAGGACATGTCCAACGGCGATATGTTCCTTACGAAGTCTACTGCAAAGAGCAATGAGACAGTGGAGTTCGAAGGCGAAACTTACCCAGTGGTAAAAGTCGAAATTTCAAGTAGCTCTCACCCCTTCTATACTGGTAAGAGCAAGCTCGTTGACACGGCTGGTCGTGTTGATAAGTTCATGAGCCGCTACGGTAAGGCTGCGAAGAAATAAGATAACTTACACTTGAAGGAATAAAAGGTGCGTTCTGGGTAGTTGCATATGCCCATGACTGCACCTTTTTCTTATGGAGAAAGCAGATGACGAACAACACACACAAAAACAAGATGGTTTATATACATCACTTTTTTAGTAAGTCCGCCCTACTCTTTTTGATTACCGGAGCCTCTTTGATGAGTGCCTGCGGCGAAGACAACGACGACACCGTCAACATCGTCAACAACAACCGCAACGACGTGAGCACCTATCCGGAAGCCGCCAGGAAGGAGTTTCCAAAACTGAAAGACAACGGCAACAACATTGTTATTGTACACTACACGAGCAATGGCGAAATCAACTACTCGGTGGAATGGGACGTGGAAAAGCAGTCGCAGCGCTGGTCTTGCTACCAGATTTATGCAGGCAACCGCAGTTCGAACACATCGAGATATTATGGAAACCCACAATATCCTTTCGATCCGGAACTTAGTTCAGAGATTCCTTACTTTGAAGGTGATGATCCCTTCAAAGGAAGCGGTTTTGACCATGGACATATTTGTCCGTCGGCAGACCGTCTGAACTCTGCCGAGGCTAACTATCAGACATTCTTCCTGACCAACATGCAACCGCAATACAATGCGTTTAACGCAGGCGTATGGGCACACATGGAAGACTACATGCGCAGCAAGATTACGAAGAGCAGCGAAGACACCTTATTTATATGTAAGGGTGGCACCATCGACAACGAAAGCCAGATACTGATGCACCGCAGCAACGGTCTTATCGTACCGAAATACTTCTTCATGGCGGCCCTGCTGAAACGTTCTAAGGACTGGAGCAACGTGGGGGCACTGGGCTTTTTCATAGAACAACGGAAGGTTGACAACTATGCAAGAACATCAGAAGATACGAAATATGACCTCAGTCCGCATGTGGTCAACATCAACGAACTGGAAAGACTGACAGGTTTGGATTTCTTCTGTAATCTGCCTGACGACATCGAGGAACTGGTAGAAGGAAAGTCTGCTGACTTCTTAAGAAGTGTATGGAAGCCAATGGTTGCGCCCAACCTGACTATTCAGAAGAATGGCAATTGACGACGATTGATTAAAATTACGTAAATTGTTTGGCAAAACAGAACTTTTTGTGTAACTTTGCAACAAAAGATTTCTGAATAACATTGAATTTTTACATAACACAACAATGAGAACTATTTACGATTTCTCTGTCAAGGACAGGAAAGGAAAGGATGTATCACTGAAAGAGTATGCCAACGAGGTAATTCTTATCGTGAATACAGCAACGAAGTGTGGCTTTACCCCACAGTATGAAGAACTGGAAAAACTCTACGAGAAATATCACAGCCAGGGATTCACGGTCTTGGACTTCCCATGCAACCAGTTTGGTCAGCAGGCACCTGGTACCGACGAATCTATTCACGAATTCTGTAAAGCAAACTTTGGAACAGAATTCCCACGTTTCAAGAAAGTAAAGGTGAATGGCGACGATGCAGACCCTTTGTTCAAATTCCTGGTAGAGCAGAAAGGCTTCCAGGGTTGGAACATGGAGCACCCCATTGCCCACATTCTGGACGACATGCTGACAAAGACAGACGCCAACTACAAGGAGAAGCCCGACATTAAATGGAACTTCACCAAGTTCTTGATCAACAAGAAGGGACAGGTGGTTGCACGTTTTGAACCCACCGAGAATATTGAAGTGATTGAAGAACAGATTAAGGAACTGCTGAAGTAAGTTCACAATCCATTATTACAATTCACAGTTAAAAATTCACAGTTCACAGTTATGAAGACAAAATGCTTGATTATTGGTAGCGGACCTGCTGGATATACAGCGGCAATCTATGCGTCAAGAGCTAATCTATCGCCCATTGAATACTGCGGACTTCAGCCTGGTGGACAGCTGACACAGACAACGGAAGTAGAAAACTTCCCAGGCTATCCACAGGGTGTTGACGGCAACCAGATGATGATGGACCTGCGTCAACAGGCAGAGCGTTTCGGTACTGACATCCGCGACGGCGAGATTGTCAAAGTGGATTTCTCAAAAGCGCCCTACAAAGCATGGGACGATGCTGGCGAAGAGATTGAAGCCGACACCGTGATTGTGGCTACTGGTGCTTCAGCAAAGTATTTAGGATTGCCCGACGAAACGAAATACAACGGTATGGGTGTTAGCGCCTGTGCCACTTGTGATGGTTTCTTCTACCGCAAGAAGACCGTAGCAGTGGTAGGTGGCGGCGACACTGCCTGCGAAGATGCACTCTACCTGAGCGGTCTCTGCAAGAAGGTCTATTTGATTGTTCGCAAGAACTACCTGCGCGCATCCAAGGTGATGCAGCAGCGCGTGATGGATCGTGAGAACATCGAGATTCTGTTTGAACACAACACCATAGGACTGTTTGGCGACGGTGCTGTAGAAGGTGCCCACCTGGTGAAGCGTATGGGAGAGGCCGATGAAGAGAAGGTTGACATCCAAATTGACGGATTCTTCCTGGCCATTGGTCACAAGCCCAACACAGCCATCTTTAAGGAGTGGCTGGACACTGACGAGGTAGGTTATCTGAAGAAGATCGACGGTACACCAAAGACAAAGGTTCCCGGTGTCTTCGTGGCAGGCGACTGTGCCGACCCAACCTACCGTCAGGCCATTAGCGCCGCAGGAACAGGATGCCAGGCAGCCATTGAGGCCGAACGCTACCTACTGGCAAAGAATTAAGATGAACCAAAATCGAAACATCGAAATCGAAACATCGAAATCGAAACATCGTCATATCGAGATATCGTTATATCGAAACGTCGTCATATCGAGATATCGTTATATCGAGATATCGTTATATCAAGATATCGAAATAACAAAATAACGACAAAACGAGTTAACGACAAAACAACAAAAAAGAATAAAAAAACAAAAAAGCCCCGCTTCACAGCGAGGCTTTTTCAATTAACTAAATTAATCAACCATAAACCTTAACCATTAAAAATCTCTTTTGATATTGCAAAGATATATAATAGATTTGATGATGAGGTTCAACTTTTGTTATTTAAGGTTAAAAAAAATGATAATTATTGATTTTTCGACCTAAAATCACATAATTTAAACCACTTTGGAGGTTATTTTCTTGCTTAAATTGCTTAACAAGTGAAAAAATGCCTTAAAATAAAGAAAATAAAAAGAAAAAGAAATTGCATGGTATGGGAAGACAATCCATATCACAATGATGTTGAAAAGAATTAATTACCACAACAAATCAAAGTCTGGGGGTTGACAGACCGTCATGATCCCAGACACCATCATCAGTGACAACGAAAATAATCAATCGGGAACACCTTCGTCAAGAACCCAAATGCATCTATAATATAATAAGGTGGGAACTTTTTAGCCAATTTCTAGATAAAAAACAGAAATAAAGAAAAAGAGCCACGCTTCCCAGCGTAGCTCTTTCGATTAACTAAATTAATCAACCATAAACCTTAACCATTAAAAATCTCTTTAGATGATGCAAAGATAAGAAATGCTTTTGAAAATAACGTTTAACTTTTGTTATTTAAGGTTTAATAATCGTGAATTAACGTTATTTCTACCAAAAATCACAAATTTTAAACCATTTAGTGCACTTTTTCGACGTTTTGCTTGCAACATTCAATAAAAATATCTATCTTCGCACTTGGAAATCTAACCCTTAAAAGAATGAATATCGCGTATAACATAGCACTCGGCATTGCAATAATTGCCATTTTAATCATCCATGGACGAATGATCTACCAGCAAAGTATCGGTCGTAGGAATCGAAAAAAGATGGAAGAGGTATTCACCAATATCAGCCATGAACTGCTTACTCCACTCACCGTCATCTCGGCCTCGGTAGATCATCTGCGTGAACAGGAACCCAATCATGCATCGGACTATGCGCTTATGCAATTAAACATCGAGCGTATGGTACGCCTGCTGCAACAAATACTGGAAACAAGCAAGTCGCATTCTGGCGAGCTTAAGCTATTGGTTTCGCAAGGCGACGTCATGCAGTACATCCGTCAGACAGCTCTCTGTATTGAACCACTGATGCACAAACATGGTCAGACGTTCACCATAGAGACGAAGCCCAACTCTATGATGGGGTGGATAGACACCGATAAGTTGGACAAGATTATCTATAACCTATTGTCGAACGCAGCCAAATACACCAAGGCTGGTGGAAACATCTCGCTACGCGTGATGACAAACAAGCTGTATGACCATATTATAATACAGGTAAAAGACGACGGCATCGGCATCTCGGCAAACAAGATGAAAACCCTGTATCATCGTTTTCACGACGGAGATTACCGTAGGATGCAAGTCATGGGCAACGGTCTAGGACTGGCACTGACCCACGATCTGGTCATGCTACACGGAGGAACCATCGACTGTAAGAGTGAGGAAAACATAGGCACTACTTTTACAGTTACCATCCCTATCACCAAGGAAGCATTCCTGCCAGAACAAGTGGACGAGAACAACGCTTTTGATATCAACAAGACACAATCAAACATCATCGACCTAAAGGCACTTTATCCCGACGATGACGAGCCACCACAGCCTACCACCATCCAAACACCAGACGAAAATGCCTATAGGTTGCTACTGGTGGAAGACAATGAAGAGCTGCTGATGCTGATGAGCACACTGCTGAGCAAGCGTTACCATATTTATACTGCTTCGAACGGCATCGAGGCACTCAAAATTGTGCAGAGCAAGCATTTGGATCTCATCGTTTCTGACGTAATGATGCCCGAGATGGACGGAAACGAACTGACACAGAAGATCAAGTCGAAACCCGAATGGAACCACCTGCCTATCATCCTGTTGACAGCCAAAACCAACGAAGAAGACCGTAAGGCTTCTATGATCATCGGTGCCGACGACTACATCGCCAAGCCTTTCCGTCTGGGCGACCTGGAATTGCGCATAGATAATCTGATTTCAAACCGCAAGCGCATCATGGAAGCTGCAGGCAAAGAGACAGTCACAGAGAATCAGGTGCTGACACCCGACGAAGATTTTATGCAGCGAGCCTATAAATGTGTACAGGAACACATGGACGACAGCGAATTTGACCGAGACGCCTTTGCCAAGGCGATGGGAGCTTCTGGTTCTACGCTATACAACAAGTTACGCGTGCTGACAGGCATGAACATCACCACCTACATCCGCAACATACGCATGAAAGAAGCTAAACGACTGGCCGAGACCCAATCGAACATGCGAGTCAGCGACCTGGCCTATCGCGTAGGATTCAAAGACCCGAAATACTTCGCCACCTGTTTCAAGAAGGAGTTTGGCGTACAGCCTAGTGAGTACATAGAAGCTTTGAGCAACGACACATCAACAGCCCAGTAAACGTCAGCAACCCGTTGAGCATCAGCAGTTCGTAGCCAAAACGATAGTTCCATAGCAATTCTGTTGCACTGGCTATAACGTAGCAGATAAATGGTGACGCCACACACACCACGGGCACCCAACGCTGGCGTACGTTCCATTTCGTGAACAGTCCGAAAGCGAAGAGGCCTAACAAAGGACCATAGGTGTATGAGACGATGGTATAGATGGCATCTATCAGCGATTTGCTATTGAGCGTATGGAACATCACAATGAAAGCTACAAAAAGCAAACAGATAACCAAGTGTACGCGCTTTCGCAGTTTTTCATCATCATTGTTTTGTTTGATATCCACGCAATAGCTGGTGGTCAGCGAGGTCAAAGCCGAATCGGCACTTGAAAACGAAGCCGCCACAATGCCAAGAACGAAAAGCAATGGGAGTAGCTGAGAAGAAAGTGGTATCAGCTCACCCTTTACAAACATAGGCAGTAGCTGATCGCCTTGGGCAGGAATGTCAACCCCTTGTTGTTGAAAAAGCTGCACCAACAGTACACCCAACGACAGAAACAGCAAGTTGGCCGGCACGAAGGCAACACCATAAGTACACATATCCTTCTGTGCCTCGCGCAAGGTGCGGCACGTCAGGTTCTTCTGCATCATGTCCTGATCGAGGCCCGTCATCACAATGACGATAAAGGCACCACTCAGAAACTCTTTCCAAAAGAAGAAAGGCGAGCGCCAGTCGCTGAACTCAAAGACATGACTACGAGCATCGCTAGCCACAGCCCTCACAGCCTCGCTCACCGAGAAATGGAGCGACTGCGCCACCATATATATAATAATAAGAAGGGCTGTGAAGAGACACAACGTCTGAAACGTATCCGTGAACACCAGCGTACGCACCCCACCCTTGCGCGTATAGAACCATATCAGCAGCACCATGCTCAGCACGTTGACAAAGAACGGCACACCGAGTGCATCGAACACAAACTGTTGCAGGATGAGGCATACCACATAGAACTTTACCGCAGCTCCCACCATCTTGGAAATGAGGAAGAACCAGCCTCCCGTCTGATACGAAGTAGCGCCCAAACGCTGTCCTAGATAAGTATAGATAGACGTGAGGTTCAGCTTATAGTACACCGGCAGCAATAAAAAAGCGATAACCAGATAACCCACGATGAAGCCCAGGCACACCTGTAGATAGGTCATCTGCGAAGAAAGCACCATGCCAGGCACACTAACAAACGTGACGCCCGAGATTGAAGCACCCACCATGCCAAAGGCCACCATATACCAAGGCGACCTGCGCCCAGCACGAAAGAATGCCTGATTATCGGCACGCCGTACTGCCAGGCGACTGATGCCCATCAGTACGAAGAAATAAGCCAATATTGTTACAATAATCCACATACAGCCTGCAAAGTTACACATTTTTCCCAAGTCCACCCTCTCTGCGTCACAAAATTCTTACCCCTTCATTCTTCATTCTTAATTAATTATATTATCTTTGCAGCGCAAATACTAAACCAATAATAGAAACGTATGAGCAAACAAAAGAAATTTATTCTCCCAGAGAGTGAGATTCCCACGCAATGGTATAATATCCAGGCAGACATGCCCAACAAGCCATTGCCCCCTATTCATCCTAAAACCCACCAGCCTCTCGGCGTTGACGACCTGGCACACATCTTCCCCCGCGAATGCTGCGTACAAGAACTGGACACAGAACACGCATGGATAGACATTCCAGAAGAAGTATTAGAGAAATACAAATACTATCGTTCAACACCATTGGTACGTGCCTACGCCCTTGAAGAGGCCCTAGGTACACCCGCCCATATCTATTTTAAGAACGAGTCAACCAACCCCCTGGGTTCGCATAAGATCAACTCGGCCATTCCTCAGTGCTACTATGCCAAGCAGGAAGGCACCACCAACGTCACCACAGAGACAGGTGCCGGACAGTGGGGCGCAGCCCTGTCGTATGCTGCCAAGATATACGGTCTCGACGCTGCTGTCTATCAGGTGAAGATCACGATGCAGCAGAAGCCCTATCGCTCGAGCATCATGCGCACCTTTGGTGCTGCCGTTACGGGTTCGCCCTCTATGTCGACACGTGCCGGTAAGGACATCATCACCAAAGACCCCACCCATCCCGGTTCGCTGGGAACAGCCATCAGCGAAGCTGTCGAGCTGGCCACCACCACGCCCAACTGTAAATACACGCTAGGTTCAGTACTGAACCACGTAGCCATCCATCAGAGTATCATCGGTCTGGAGGCCGAGAAGCAGATGGAGATGGCTGGCGAATATCCCGACATGGTGATTGCCTGCTTCGGTGGAGGTAGTAACTTTGGCGGTATTGCCTTCCCCTTCATGCGTCACAACCTGAAAGACGGCAAGGATACCAAGTTCATTGCTGCCGAGCCAGAGAGCTGTCCTAAGCTGACACGCGGTAAGTTCCAGTACGACTTCGGCGACGAGGCAGGCTATACACCGTTGCTCCCCATGTTCACACTGGGTCATCAGTTCAAGCCATCAAACATCCACGCCGGTGGTCTGCGCTACCACGGTGCAGGCATGATTGTCAGTCAGCTGATAAAAGACGGTCTGATGTATGGTGTTGATATACCCCAGCTCGAGTCGTTCGAGGCCGGCATGCTCTTTGCCCGCACCGAAGGTATCATTCCTGCACCCGAGAGCTGTCATGCCATTGCCGCCACCATCCGTGAGGCAAAGAAATGTATTGAGACAGGCGAAGAGAAAGTCATCCTCTTCAACCTCTCAGGTCATGGTCTGATTGACATGCCCTCTTACGAGTCGTACATCAATGGCGATCTGCAGAACTTCAGCGTCAGCGATGAGACTATCGAGAAGAACGTGTCTGAACTTGAGCAGATTATCTAACGAAAGAATTATTCGATGGTCAGTCCGAAGACGATATAAGTCTTCTGTGAACAAGGATTGGCCACCACTTGTGCAAAGACTGGCAGGACAAAATGTTCTGTCAGTCTTATTTCTTTAATTGCCTTCAGGTTGACATTCGTCACGGCGAAGCCCGTTGTGTGGTAATAGTCCGATTTCCAGGGAACGAATGCCAGTTGGGCCTCCCACTTGCAGGTAGCCAACTTAAAGGGAGCGGTCAGCTCTACATACGAAGAAAAAGCCCGCTTGCCGTCAGACTCCTGATAGTCCTGTCCGGCAAAGTTGGTTTGCCACGAAGCGTCAAACAATCCGAAGTCATAGCCCACGAAGCCCTCAAACACATGACTAGTGGTGTGGGCATTATAATAAAGGTAGCGCGTGTTGGGCGAGTCGCTCCAATAATCCACCAATCCAAATCTGAAGTGTCCCAGGCTATATTGTGCCGTGATGTCCAGTTCCTTAGGGTCGGTTTTGTCCGAGATACCGATATTGGCACCTCCCACCAGACTGAACCCTTTCCACTCGATGCCCAATGCAGGTTGAAAACTGGTGGCTCCCATTTCCTGTCCACGCCACATATACTGGCTCAGAATGTCTGCTTTTGCAACGGTGTTTATCTCATCTTGTGCCAGAACACCCATAACAACGACACAAGCCATAGCTGTCATCCAGCTGCGCAATACTTTATTAATCATAGATTTCTTCTTTATTATCCAGGTGCAAAGGTACGAAAAATATACATCAAAAACGACACACATCAAAAAAAAGAGGAAACAGCACCCCTCATCGGAATGCCATTTCCTCCATAAGTCAATCTTTTTATGCCGTTTTATCCAATCTCAATCTGGCGACTCACCTTAACTTTCTCCTCAGCATGCTTAGGCAGTTCTACCGTCAGCACACCGTTTTCTACGTGAGCTTTGATCTGGTCGCGCTCCACATCGTCGGGCAATAGCAGTGTCTGTTCGAACTTTGAATACGAGAACTCGCGACGCAGATAGCGGGTGTTCTTGTCTTCCTCCTTCTGTTCCTGTTTCTTTTCCATCTTGATAATCAGGTTGCCCTCATCATTGATATGTACGTTGAAATCGTCTTTTTGCATACCTGGAGCAGCCAGTTCAACGGTGTAAGCCTTGTCGCTCTCCTTCACATTGATAGCCGGTGCCGTGCAGTTAGCACGTGGCATAAACTCAGTATCAAAGAAATCGTTGAATACACTGGGCAGCCAAGCTGCGTTACGTCTCATCATTGGTGTCATAATATTGTCCTCCTAATTATGTTTTATTTTGGTTTAACTTGTTGTCTGAGTCATCGACTTATCATCGTTGCTCACTTATCAAGATGCAATATAAATGCCAATACAAAAATAACCGACAATTTGTCACAAACGCAAGACATATTGTCGGTCATTATTTCATAAAACATTCTTTCCTGAAGGGGGAACTTTGGTTACGGGAAACCCTTACTTACATTACGGGAAAGCATTAGTTTAGTTACGGGAAACCCATACTTACATTACGGCAAATCATTGGTTTGGTTACGGAGAAGTGCCATAATAGTCATAGAATAGTGCCCCCTTACGGGGTAAATAGCGGCACTATTCCATCACGATAGTGCCCCTTTTCCAATGATATCGTTCAGTACCTTGACAGCCTCGCCAACGGTGGGCACATCCGTTACAACCATAGAGCGTTTGCCATTCTGCTCGCGAAGATTGCAACGGCGCACGTTTCTTCCGATATAATCTAGAATCTGGCTGAAGGCCGCACTCTGATAGAACGGGCTTCGCGAATTGCTGACGAAGTAGAGGAACATACGTCCCTGCTTCAGCATGATTTTCTCGCATCCCAGTCGCTTACCACTTCGGCGTAAGCCTACCACCTGCAACAGCTCCTCGGCCTGTGGTGGCAACGGGCCGAAACGGTCCACCAGACGCAGTCGATAGGCCTCCACCTCCTGATCGTTGCGGGTGTTGTCCAGTTCGCGATAGAGCAACATACGTTCAGAATCACTAGGTACATACTGGTCGGGGAAGTACACTTCCAAGTCAGACTCAAGGTTACAGTCAGCAACAAAGTCCACCTGTGCATTGAGTGCTGAGAACTGCGACGAACCGTCTGTATTTCCCTGCGAGGCAAAGCCCCGAGTATTATCCTTCGAGTTGTCACGTCTTTCCGTGTTCTCTTCCATCTCAGGTTCTTCGTTTCTCAGTTCTGCCATGGCCTCGTTCAGAATCTTCTGGTACGTCTCGTAACCCAAGTCCGAGATAAAACCACTTTGTTCTGCGCCCAACAAGTTGCCGGCGCCACGAATATCGAGGTCCTGCATCGCAATGTTGATGCCACTACCCAAGTCAGAGAAGTTCTCTAGAGCCTCCAGACGGCGACGACTATCCACAGGAAGTGCCGCCAAAGGCGGTGCCAACAAATAGCAGAAGCCCTTGCGGTTGCCACGTCCCACACGTCCACGCATCTGGTGAAGGTCAGAGAGTCCGAAATACTGAGCACTATTAATAATAATCGTATTGGCATTAGGAATATCGATACCGTTCTCCACGATTGTGGTAGAGAGCAGCACATCATAGTCGTAGTTTGAGAAGTCAAGGATAATCTTCTCTAGTTCATCAGGTTTCATCTGTCCGTGACCGATGGCGATGCGACAGTCTGGGATGTACTTATGTATCATCTCGGCAATATGCGTCAGGTCACTAATGCGGTTGTTCACGATGTAAACCTGTCCGTTTCTGCTCATCTCGAAGTTGATAGCATCCGTGATGATCTCTGCCGAGAACGTATGTATCTCTGTCTGAATTGGATAACGGTTGGGAGGAGGAGTCTGTATGACACTCAGGTCTCGCGCGCCTACCAACGAGAACTGCAGTGTACGCGGGATGGGTGTGGCACTCATGGTGAGCGTGTCCACATTGGTTTTCATCTGGCGTAACTTCTCTTTTGTAGAGACGCCAAACTTCTGTTCCTCGTCAATAATCAGCAATCCCAGATCTTTAAACTTCACGCTCTTACTGATCAGCTTCTGCGTACCAATCAAGATATCCACCTTACCCTCAGCCAGATCCTTCAATAGCGCCGTGGTATGTTTTGTAGAACGAGCACGTGTCAGATAATCCACCCGCACAGGCATATCCTTCAGTCGTCCGAGGAACGTGCGATAGTGCTGATAGGCCAGCACCGTGGTGGGCACCATCACCGCCACCTGTTTGCCATCGACGGCAGCCTTAAAGGCAGCACGTACGGCCACCTCGGTCTTGCCAAAGCCCACATCGCCACACACCAGTCGGTCCATCGGTTTGGGTAATTCCATATCAGCCTTCACCTCCTGTGTTGCTTTCAGCTGGTCGGGTGTATCTTCATAAAGGAACGAAGCCTCCAGCTCGTGTTGCAGATAGGTGTCGTGACTGAACGCAAAACCCTTCTGGCGTTTACGTGCCGCATAGAGTTTGATCAGGTCACGAGCAATATCCTTGATATGTTTCTTGGTGCGCTCCTTGAGTCGTTCCCACTGTCCAGTGCCTAGCGTCGACATGCGCGGCTGTTGGCCATCGTCCTGCGACTTATACTTCGACACCTTATAGAGTGAGTGGATGCTCACATAGATAGCATCGCCACGCTGGTAAACGATCTTAATCATCTCCTGGAAACCACCATCCTGCAGAGGCATCCTGACCAGTCCGCCGAACTTACCTATGCCGTGGTCCACGTGCACCACGTAGTCGCCCACCTCAAATTGCTGTATCTCCTTCAGCGTCAGCGCCACCTTGCCACCACGGGCCTTGTCGCTCTTCAAGTTGTACTTATGGAAGCGATCGAAGATCTGGTGATCGGTGAACAGGCACAGGCGTGCATCCACATCGACGAATCCCTCATGAAGAGTCTTATCCACCGGCACAAAAGTGATACCTTGCTTCATCTCGGCAAAGATATCCTTCAGTCGTTCCTGCTGTTTCTCGCTGTCTGCCAGGATATAGAGTTTGAAGCCTTGCAAGAGGAAGTCCTCTAAGGTCTGCGTCAACAGTTCGAAGTTCTTATGAAACAGCGGTTGCGGCTTAATGCTAAAAGACACGCATGCGCCCTCAGTAGCATGTGCCCGAGCCAGCAGCAACTTTCGAAAGGGTTCAGCATCGCGTGCAAACTGACTACCAGTAATGATCTGACTGTCGCGCTGCATTTCCTTCTCTATCTGTCGTTGCTCTAGTTCCGTTGCACCCTCCATACGTTCCTGAAGGGCCTGAGCAGAGAATCCCTCTTGGTAGGCTCGCTCAATACACTCGCGCACGAACTGGAAATCCTTCATCGCCAGCAGCGTGTTTTTGGGAAGGAACTTCAATATCGACTCTTTCTCCTCTACGGATGTTAGCTCTGGAACCACATCCACAAGCTCGCAGCGCTCTTTCGACAGCTGGTCTTCGACCTGGAACGTGCGGATAGAGTCTATCTCATCGCCAAAGAAGTCAAGGCGGAAGGGGAACTCATGACTGTAGGAATAAACATCAAGAATAGAGCCACGCAAGGCAAATTGACCAGGCTCATAGACATAGTCCACCTCGCGGAAGCCGAAGTCACGAAGTGTGACACAGACATCATCCACACGGACACTCTGCCCTTGTTGCAGTGTCAGCCTACGTGCATCCAACTGTTTGCGCGTCACCACCATCTCGGCAAGGGCCTCCGGATAGGTTACCACATATAAGTAAGAGGTAAGAGGAGATGCTTGAGAGGCATTACCGCCAATCGCCCCCGATTCACCTTGTTCCGTCAGGCGCGTCAATACTTCCGTACGGAGTATCTCGCTGGCGGGGTCTTTCTGTCCGTACTTGATGGCACGACGATAACTGGACGGGAAGAAGAGCACGCTCCCCTCGCCCATTACCTGACAGAGGTCATGGTAGAAATAACCAGCCTCATCGGCATCGTTGAGTATAAAAACAATTTTCTGTGATGTCTTCAGTGCCAATGCGCTGAATAGCATCGGAGCCGACGAGGCCAACAAGCCATCCAGAGAAATCATCTTCTCCGAAGATTTCTCCATCAGCTTTGCCAATGCCGCCACCTGCGGCTTCATGGCATACAAAGTCTGTAGTTCCTGAATGTTCATTATAAATACCTGGTGCAAAGGTAACAAAAAAAATCATAATACATGACGACGTATTCACAAATAATTTGTACCTTTGCACTATCAAACCATATAAAACTATGAACAAGAGCGACTGTATCGTCATTATTCCCACCTACAACGAGAAAGAGAACATCGAAAAAATCATCCGTGCCGTTTTCGGATTGGAGAAGTGTTTCCACATCCTAATCATCGACGATGGCTCGCCAGATGGTACCGCCCAGATCGTTAAGGACCTGATGACCAACGAGTTCAGCGACCGTTTGTTCTTAGTTGAGCGCAAAGGCAAGCTAGGTCTTGGCACAGCCTATATTGCTGGTTTCAAATGGGCTCTTCAGCACGACTACGACTATGTGTTTGAGATGGATGCCGACTTCAGTCACGATCCGAACGACCTTCCCCGTCTGTACAGTGCCTGCCACGATGAAGGCTACGATGTGGCCATCGGTTCACGCTACGTCAGTGGCGTCAATGTGGTAAACTGGCCTATGAGCCGTGTGCTGATGAGCTATTTTGCCTCGAAATACGTGAAACTGATGACAGGCTTCCCCATCCACGACACCACTGCCGGATTCAAGTGCTACAGACGTCGTGTGTTGGAGACCATCGAACTCGACAAGATTCGTTTCAAGGGTTATGGTTTCCAAATCGAGATGAAGTTCACGGCCTATAAGATTGGTTTCAAGATTAAAGAGGTGCCCGTCATCTTTGTCAATCGTAAAGAGGGTACCAGCAAGATGTCTGGCGGCATCTTCGGCGAAGCATTCTTCGGTGTGATGCGCCTGCGTCTGGACGGTTGGAGACGAAAATACCCCTCATTGCCAGAGACAAAATAACAGGTTAATTAAAGACATAACAACAAGGTTACAAAGACATAACAACCTAGTTTTAAAGACATAATAACAAACGAACAAACTTTTTAAATCCCAATTATCGCATCACGGGAAATAATTGTTTGTTCGTTTGTTATTATGTCTTTTTACTTTTTGTTATTGTGTCTTTACCCCCAGGTTATTATGTCTTTAAACCCTTGTTAGTATGTCTATTGATCGGGGTTTTCAACAAAACCTTGATATTCTGGTACTAGTGCCGACATCACACTGTCGTACGCCTGGTTCTTTGTTGCCTCAATATTGTCGGCGCCCTGTCCTACCGGATAAATAGGCTGATGGATGGTGAGGGTCAGCGGATGCCAAAGTACAAACTTCATGTCTCGCATGCGGGGCATCACGTTAAAGGAACCATTGATGGTGATTGGCACCACGGGCAACTGCAGTTCGTCGGCCAGTGCAAAGGCACCGCGCTTGAACACGCCCATATGTCCGGTGAACGAACGTGAGCCTTCTGGAAACACAGTGACACTGGTACCACCTTGAAGCGTTGCACGTGCTTTATCATAGGTAGCCTTAATCTTCTTTGGACCACGTTTATCCACAAATATCTGGTGAGACTTCTCGCAGGCATAACCAACAAAGGGGATATTGCGAAGCTGATACTTCATCATCCATTTAAAGTTACGATTCAGATAGCCATAAATCAAGAAGATGTCAAAAGCACCTTGATGATTAGCCACAAACACATACGACTGGTCTTTCTCCAATTGTGCACGTCCCTCCACCTTGACAGGTATCAGCAACGCCCAAAGAATCACGCGGGCCCATATATGAGCAGGGTAATAACCCCAGAAATGTCCGTTGCCGAAGGCACAGCCAACAGAGATGAAAAAGACCACTAGCACCGTAGCCATCAGAACGATAGGCAGTGCGATAAATAGTTGATAGATGCGATATAAGTATTTCATAATGGTATTATTTCTTTTTAAGAGTGATGACAACAATCTCTGGTGGCACACCTAGACGAAAAGGAATGGCACCACCGACTCCTTGAGACACGCAAAGGGCACGATTGCCCATATAGTACAGACCACCATATTCTTGATAGCGAAGCGAAACCGGCGACCATCCCAGCAAGTTGAGCTGCCCACCATGGGTGTGCCCGCTGAGGGTCAGTTGTGCATGACAATGAGGCAATATCTTCCTGCGCCAAGAAGTAGGGTCATGTTCTAACATGACGACAAACTGATTTCGTCGGATATGATTCAATGTCTGAGGGATATCGCCCTTTTGCGGGAATCGACCTTCGCCATCATTATCCATACCCGCAATGACAATACTGTCGTTGCCGCGATGAATTACATGATGACTATTACAGAGCAGACGCCAGCCCAGCAACTGATGGTTTTCTACAGAGCGACCTGTCAGTCCTGATATCTCAAACGGATCGTTTGTTCCCAGATAATCGGGATAGTCATGATTTCCTAACACTGAATAGACGCCATCGGGTGCTTTCACACTGCCAAGCAGATCTATGAACGACTTCACCTCGTCAGGATGTCTGTTTTGCAGGTCACCCGTAAACACAATCATATCAGCATGCTGCGCCTTGATGCTGTCCACCACGCGTTCTAACAAGTCACGTCGCTGACCTTCGAAGGCCTCCAGGTGGATATCGCTAAAATGCACAATGCGATAGCCATCAAAGGCTGGTGGCAGGTCGGCACTTTCAAATTCCACCTCTACAACACGAAGGTCTTTGTTTCCTACATAAAAGCCATAGATAAACGCTGCCCATAGCACCAACATCAGCGTACCGACGCTCCAGCACATCCAGCGACGCGGTTTCAGATAGAGCATCACACCAACGAAGACACTCAGCATCAGCAACACTACCCACCCTATCAGGCTGTAGGTGTCTGGTTCGAGCAATATCAAGAGAAGCATAGACTGTGTGTTCATAGATTAGCTGACAAGAATTTACGTATGTTTTCTACGCTCATGCCCCGACGAGCAGCATAATCGCACAACTGATCATTACCGATACGGCCAATAGAGAAGTAGCGGGCTTGCGGATGACTGATCATCAACCCCGATACACTGGCATGAGGACGCATGGCCCCACTCTCTGTGAGCGAGACGCCAATCTGCTGCATGTCGAGCAGTTCGTCTAACAAAAAGTTGATACTGGCATCAGGAAGCGACGGATAGCCTACTGCCGGACGGATGCCCTGGAAATGTTCCTGATGAAGTTCTGCTATAGAAAGGTGCTCATCGGGTGCATATCCCCAGTAGCGGATACGCACCTGCAGGTGCATCAGCTCTGCTGCAGCCTCAGCCAGGCGGTCGGCCAACAGCTGTGCCATCATCTTCTGATAAGGGTCGGCATCAAAGTCTGTCTCCATTCCCCTGTCTACGCTAGTCACAAAAATGCCAACCTTATCCTGTTTGGGATGAATAAAGTCGGCCAACGACAAGCATGGCGCAGCATCCTGCTGGCGCAGACAAGGCAAACGATTTTGGGAAGGAAGCAGCACAATATCATCACCATCACTATGCGCATCATAAATGTGAAACAACGCATAGGCATGATATCTATTCTCTAACGACAAAAGAAATTGTTCTGCCTCAGCTTTTATCTTCTGCTGTTCAACGGGTTGTTTCAACTGCCACGCATGGTAGAAGTAAACCCAGTTGATGTAGGGAACAAGCGTACTGATGTCGTAGGTGAGCTTCATCGGAATGCTATGGGCTGACCTATATAGTTGCGGTCCACTTGCCCATTATTATATATAAGGTGTCCGTTACACAGCGTTTTCTCTACCCGCCATTGGAAGGTGTGGCCTTCCAGCGGACTCCATCCGCACTTACTCTCAATGACATCGGTGGTCACCGTCCACGGACTGTTCGGACGTACAATGACCAGGTCGGCCTGCGCCCCCTTACGAATAAATCCACGGTTGCGCACCTCGAACAGTCGTGCGGGGTTATGTGCCATCAGCTCCACCATCCGTTCTATCGTCAGCACATGCTGATCCACCAACTCCAGCATAGCCACCAACGAAAACTGTATCATGGGCATACCGCTGGCTGCCTTTGCACAGCCTCCCTCTTTCTGTTTCAACAGATGGGGAGCATGGTCGGTGCCTACCACAGCTATACGTCCATCGCTGAGCGACTGACGCAACATGAACTGATCAACAGGGCTCTTGATAGAAGGGTTCACCTTGATACGGGTGCCTAATCTATCGTAGTCGAGCATCGAGAAGAACAGGTGTCCCACGCACACCTCTGCCGTAATATCGGTCTGGCCAGGTGTAAAAAGCTCTAGCTCCTCGGCCGTCGTCACATGTGCCACATGCAGACGCGTTTTGTATTTCTTAGCCAAGTTGACGGCCTTGGTGGTAGAAACCAGACAAGCCTCTTCACTGCGTATCAACGAGTGCAGATGCAAATCGGGATCATCGCCATAACCTTTTTTGGCCTCCTCCATATTCTTATTTATAATAGCCGTATCTTCACAATGTGCCATCAAAGGGAGTGGCGTGTTCTTGAAGATACGTTCCAGAGCCTCATCTCTGTCAACCAGCATATTGCCGGTAGAACTTCCCATGAAGAGCTTGATGCCGGGAATACGATGTATGTCCAGTTTACTGAAAAGCGCAGTATTGTCGTTGGTAGCTCCGAAGAAGAATGAATAGTTCACATGACTCTTCTTGGCAGCCAACACGAATTTCTCTTGCAGCGCCTCCACGGTTGTAGTCTGAGGCACACAGTTGGGCATATCAAAAAAAGACGTAACACCACCAGCAGCGGCAGCACGACTCTCACTCTCAATGTCGGCTTTCTCTGTCAGTCCGGGTTCACGGAAGTGCACATGGTCGTCGATTACACCAGGCAGCAGATAGCAGCCCGAAGCATCAATCACCTCACCATCAAAGTTCTGAGGTTCCGTGTTTTCCAGTATCTGTGCAATGCACTCATCTTCTACGACAACACATCCCTTGAACTGACGTCCTTCGTTGACGATGGTTGCACCTTTGATCAGTGTTTTCATTCGCCTTCCAGTATTTTGTTCACCTCTTCATCGGTTGGTTCAGGCATGGCTGTCTCTACATTTTCCGGCATATCCGACTTTGTCACAGCTTCGTAGAAAGCCTTCACCTGAGGGTCGTTCTTAAAACGCTCGGTGGCCTTGCTCATGATGTGCTCCACCTGTGGAACCGACGAGCAGTTTCTGACAAAGACATAAGGGCCTAAGATATTATCAAAGTTGTTCACCACGAAATCCGTCACCAGACTATCCTCTTCACTGATAATCTTCATGCGCTCACGACCAATCTCCTGAGCTACTACCGACTCGTCGATACCATCCAGCAGCATTTGGGCATCACGGTGTCCCAGTTCCACCATGCGTCCGGTCAACTGGTTCATCTGTTCCAAGAAAGCATAGAGGCAGTCGTTCAGCGGCGTGCCACTCACTTTCTGTTTCGTATCGTCTATCGTGATATTAATATCTCCTTTCTCAATAACAACCGGCATGATGCTCTGGTCGTCCATGAAGAGACCAGCCATACAGGTACTGTCCAGCACACCGCAGAACTTAAAATCGCCATGAATCACCTCGCATGAGTCCAGATTTTTCAATTTGTCATCTTGCACGACTTTCAGGTAAAGCTTGCTGCCGTCCAGAAGTGACAGTGAGGAACTACCTTTAATATTGTATGACTCTGCACACGAGGCTAAGGCTGCAACAATGGTTAGTATATAAAAAACTTTTTTCATAAATACAATTTCGATTTCTGCAAAAGTACAACGTAATCTTGAACTAAAAAAAAAAGTTTGCGCATTTTAAAACAAATGCGCAAACTTTTAGGGATTTTTTGCTTATTTAATCAGTTCATTGTCTATTCTGACCGTTGTGTACAGTTGCAAGATGGCTGCCAACAGCAATACCACCACCCAATTATTGTGAATATATTGTGCATAAGTTATCTGATCGATAAAAGGCACTTTTCCATAGGTAGCAAACAGCAAGACAGCACTCAACAATAGCAGTAAATCGCTAAACAGCATGATGCGGCGCAGACGACGAATCGTAAAGTTGCGTCCTTCATACGTTTGCATCATCTGGATAATGGTGTAAAAGATGGCTCCTACACCAAACACATAGGGTGACAATTGCCACTCAAACACGGTGCCAATAGCGCCCGCCAACAACAACACAGCACCTATTTGAAAGGTGATAGCCTGCCATTTATTCAGTTCTTTCATCGTCTAAAGTCTTTTCTTCTTGTTTTACCTCATCATCGCTCAGCACGAAGATGTCCTCGTCGGCCGCCTTCATAAAATAGCGTTCGCGCGCAATACGTTCCATAGCTTTCGGGTTGTGTTGCAACTCGTGAATGGTTTTCTGGTCGCGTTCGAAGTTCTTCTCATAGACAGCAATCTCCTCCTTCAGCTCAACCACGCGCTGCTTATAGCGGAAATGGTTCCACACACTGTTTTCGTCGAGAAAACCAATAAACAATACACCTATCACAAGCACCACGATGTACTTCGTGTAGGGCAAATGCGCGATGCGCAGAAGGGTTTCTTTTATCTTTCTCATATCTTCTCTGCTTTACGTTGTCAGGCGAGCACCAAATCGAAGGCCACTCGCAATTTCTCGACAGATGGATTTTCTTTTACCAGTTCTTCAAACTGTTCGCGACGTGTTAGCGGCTTTGCAGTCTCCTGTGTTTCTGCCACACGCAGAACCAAGTCGATGGCGTCGTTTCGCAGATGGAGCTTCAAGGTACTTATGATGCTTCCCTTTATCTGTTCCATCTCAGTTTTCATGAGTTCGTTTGGCACTTCCACCTCAACGATTGGCATCTCGGTGACCACCGGGTTCATATTCTTCATGCGCATGGCGATACCACTATATTTCTGTGGCATGCGGTTGCACATAGACAGCCACTGCAGTTCCAGATCAGCCTGCGAGAACTGGTTCTGCTCGTTTACCGGCTTAGACTCCACGTTAGATACACCTGGCAAAATATGCATCTTGCTATTCTGCTGTCGCAGGTTTTTCCACGACATGCCAAGGCTCGACACCTTTATCGCCGGCTTTGGCACACTCCGCTCGGGCTGAGCCGTCTGTGAGGTCTTTACTTCTTCCGCTTTCTTCTCTAGATTCCTCGACGCAGCCACGGTCACCTGTTGAACCGCTTGCTGAGGCCTTGTCTGCTGAATCAGTTGCTTAAACAGGGATTTTAGTCTTCTGGGCTTACGCCCACTGGCAGCCCCCTCGTCGGGCTGTGTCAGCTGTGCCACCTCGATAAGTGTCAGTTCTACCAAAAGACGTTTGTTGCTTGACTGGCGATAGTTCACGTCACACTGGTTCATCAGCTTCAGGGCGTCATAGAGGAAAGGCAGCTGCACGCGCTGAGCCTGTTCTACATAGCGTTGGCGCTGCTGTTCACTGACCTCCAGAAGCGACAGTGTCTCTGCATTTTTAGCCATCATCACGTTGCGCACGTGCTTGGCCAGTCCCTGTATGAGCAGTCCGCCGTCAAATCCCTTATTGACGATATCGTTCAGGAGCACCATGATGTCGCTCACCTTGTTCTCCACAGCCATATCCACAATGCGGAAGTAATACTCCGAATCCAGCACGTTCAGGTCTTCAATCACCTTTTGGTAAGTGATATCGCCCTGACAGAACGAGGCAGCCTGGTCAAAGATAGACAGGGCATCACGCATACCGCCATCTGCCTTTTCAGCAATCACCGCCAGAGCCTGTTCCTCGTACTTGATACCTTCTTTTTCGGCCACATTCTTCAAGTGAGCAATGGTGTTCTGCACCGTCATGCGCTCGAAGTCATAAATCTGACAACGACTCAGGATGGTGGGCAGGATCTTGTGCTTCTCGGTCGTAGCCAGAATAAAGATCACATGTGCGGGTGGTTCCTCCAAGGTTTTCAGAAACGCATTAAACGCAGCCGTAGAAAGCATGTGTACCTCGTCGATGATGAACACCTTATACTTGCCCAACTGCGGTGGGATGCGTGTTTGTTCCATCAGCGTTTTGATGTGTTCCACCGAGTTGTTCGATGCTGCGTCCAATTCAAAGATGTTCAGCGAACGTTGTTCGTTGAACGACTGGCAGCTTTCGCACTCGTTACAGGCCTCGCCTTCTGCCGTAGGGTTCTGGCAGTTGATAGCTTTCGCAAAGATACGCGCACAGGTCGTCTTTCCCACGCCTCGTGGTCCACAGAACAGATAGGCATGTGCCAATTTCCCGCTCTTTACGGCATTTTTCAATGTCGTCGTCAGAGCGCTCTGTCCCACCACCGTATCAAAGGACATCGGGCGGTACTTACGTGCCGAAACGATATATTCCATGACAATAACGTTGTTTTTAGTTTCACGTGGCAAAGTTACGAAAAAACGAGAGAAATGCAAAAGGAAAAATTGTTTTTTCTTTTCATTTCCGAGTGCCAAGTAAGTTCGGCGAAGCCAAAGTTACGAAAAGTCGAGCGCAGAACAAAATAAATCCTTTTATTTTTTTATGCCGAGACGGAGTAATTTCGCAACTATTGTTGCAGAGTTACGAAAAAACGAGAGAAATGCAAAAGGAAAACTTGTTTTTATTTTGTTATTGCCTCTATTGGCCATCTCCTTCATCTTTGTGACGAAACTGTTGAAGCTCGTCAGCAGTTCTTCGACGAGCGAAGCGGCAAGCCGATTACCTCGTTGGTACTGCGCTCTATTGATATAACTTCCATAGTCTAATTGTGTTTTTGTTAATTTGAGGGACAATGATGCGATTTAGCAAGAACAGCGCAAGCTTGTTTGCTAACTGCCGAGCGTGAGCATCATCGCTGTTTTCGACAGCAAAGGTATATCAAAACAAACAAATGATACTGCGCTGAAAATTAGTTTTCGGTTTTTAACGTTTGAATAAATGTCCTTGTTCTACAAGCCTACTGTCCGCTGAGCTTGCTCAACCTTGGTGTGCGGCAACTCCCATTGCGGCATTGGGGCCATAACGGGGTAGTAGGCTACCC
The DNA here is from genome assembly GCA_024695815.1 of Prevotella sp. Lineage (GTDB taxonomy): Bacteria > Bacteroidota > Bacteroidia > Bacteroidales > Bacteroidaceae > Prevotella. The sequence goes on along the minus strand of JAILHK010000022.1, from coordinate 1,776 downwards.
CTATTGTGGCATCAAAGCGCATGAGTGGGATTAGATTCTGTCTTAATCTCCAAACAAAAGGGAAGAAAAATAGAATATTTTAACAATTAACGTTTCTCAGACATTTTTGTGCATAGATATCCAGTCCTGCTTCATAAACGAATTTGAAGCATGACATAAGGAGATTGATATGTTTTTTGCTTATTCCTTTGTCGTTTCGCAGAATTTAGTTACCTTTGCAGCCACTAAGGGAAGTCGCTGGCTTTGCCAGCTCTGTACTATCTCGTGTGGCTGTAGCTTCGATGCGCAGCCACTTTTGTTAGAAAGGCGGCTCTCCATTCTCATCCACGGTATTCCAGTCTATAGATTCCCGGTTTGTCTCAATACAGTCCTCCTGCCCATATTCCGTCTCAAGTTCCTTCTTCCTTGGCGTTTTCGTCTCATCACGCGTCTCATCAAATTCCTCTCCGTTCTTCCACAGTGTATATATGAGCAGAAGAAGACGGCGCATAGCTGCCGTTACTCCAATCTTCTTCTCACTGGGATGCTTCTGACAGATTCTTCCGTAGGCTTCCCTTATCTGCCTGTTGTGGCGTACTGCTACAAGTGCAGGCATGTAGAGCGCAGCACGGATGTGTGCGTTACCCTCTTTCGATATCCTGTGTTTTGGATCCTCCCTGCCTGACTGTCTGGCCTTGACATCAAGGCCTGCATAACTTGTAAGCTGTTTGCGGTTCTCGATGAGGTGAAACCCTTCTGTCTCTGCAATAACGCACACAGTAGTCGTCACTCCGAGTCCTCTGGCAGTGGCAATGCGCTTCACCCTTGCCAGCAGTTCCTTGTCCTCTGCGACCTTTCTCATAATGTCCTTGTTGTTCTTTTCCGTCAGCGTGTCGATTTCCTCAATCAGTTTCTCGCAATGCTTACGGACAGTCTTGGACACGCCTTCCATGTGGTCGAGCGCTTCCATCCGATTCGCCACAGATCGCCTGATTACACATAGGTCGGCGTGGAACCTCGTCATCTGACGCAGCTCGCGATAGATAGCTGCAGGTGGTGACCAGGGCTTCAGTTTCCTGCTGGCGCATCCCATCAGTGCCAAGCAACGGGCATCCATTGCGTCAGTCTTGGTTTTGATACCCTCTGACTCGCAGAACTTGCGAGCCTTGTTGGGTAAGACGACATAGACCGTTTGCCCAATCTTGTGCAGATGGTATGCCAGGCGCTCGTAATAGACACCCGTAGGCTCCATGAGAAAGGTCAGCGGATAGCCCTTCACGGCCTCCTTGCGACCCCATCTGACCATTTGGTTAAAACCGGACTTCGTGTTGTCGAAGTCGATACTTTTAGTGCAACAGCCCACATCGCTTGCCCTGTCGTACATGTACAGGCAGACAGTGAACTTGTTCTTGGAGATGTCAATGCCGACACATTGCCGGAAAAACTCTCCCAATGCCATCTGTGAATTTGGCTTCATCCTGATAACTTTTAGGGGTTAATACTCTGGTTAGACTATAGCCAAAATCTTCATCGACTTTACTCTTATCGGACACTGCATCATCCAAGGATGTGCTTCGATTCTTTGTCCAGACTCTAAAGACTTTAAAAAGGGGGCGGACAAATATCTAATACACGGCATGACATAAAGCCTGCCTAGGCTACCCTCGCCTCACCCCCACGGCCACAATCTCTAGCAAAACTACAAAATCGTGACCGTATGTCCTAAACTTATACGATGTTTAACATCGGATATTTAGAACATTATCCATAATCTGGTGCAAAGGTAAGAGGCTTCCC
>JAILHK010000026.1 GCA_024695815.1 Prevotella sp. | reverse complement strand
GCCCTCAGCACCCATAGTCTGGATGAAGAGCTTGTCGGGGTAGTCATCAGCGAACGACAGGTCTTGAACCAGCTCTGCCGACATCTTCACCACATCGCTGGCCTCAACACAGCGCAGAAAAGCCCTCTTGGCTGCCTTTCTGGCTTTATCGTCCTTCAGCTTGTGACCATCCGAGTCACCCTCAAAGTACACCATAGTACCCTTCTCGCGCAACTGCTCAGCCAGTATTCTATGGCCAGCCTGTGCGATGTCAAAGAAGAACACATCTGGAGTGAAGTCCAGCGATGCCACGAGTGCCTCTACCTCACCGCCCTTCGACGAGAGGTACTTTCTGCAAGGGCGTGCCGACATGCCAGTCCATGGCTTACCACCCGTAGAACCCTTATGACTCAGCGCAGGTTGTCCCTGGTCGTCCAGTTTGTGCATACATCTCAGGATAGTAGTACCGCCCGTGCGTGTGTTGCTCACGAATCTTACATCAGCCCCATAGGCCTTCATGTCGCGTTTCATCCGGTAGCCCTGTGGCGACATGTCCAGTTTGGCCACAGGGTAGGTCTTCACACCCAGGTAAGGCAACATGGTCATCACATTGCCACAAGTGTTACCAATCTCCATAGTCAGGATTCTCTCCTCGAACTTGTTGCGCTTGCCAGCAACAAATCCTTCAGGGTACTCACGACGCGTGATAATGTCGAACGAGTAGTTACCAGTTCCCATGCAGGTCTTCCCTGCAGTACCCTCCCTCAGAGAGTTTACCAAAGTCAAAATTTCATTATTCATACTTAGAGTTAATAAGATTACAGCGACAAAGATACAAAAATCATGCCATTATTATCTCTAATTATACCTATAAATGTTTGGCTGGTTAACAAATATTGTATATCTTTGCAATCAGATTATAACCTATAACGATTTCATATGCAGACATTTTACCATGGCACATCAGTGCTTTTCGATCATTTCGATATTGCCCACGCCCTCGAAGGCGACGGCAAGGCTAAGTTCGGTTTTGGCACCTACGTTACCGAGGCTTACACCTCGGCAGCTCACTATGCCTATAACAAGAAGCGCCCTGAAAATAAGAACTATTACGTGTATACCCTTGAGATACCCGATATGACAGATGATAACCACCTGTTCTCTGTCCGTCCTGTCCACCCGTCCATCATCGAACGCACCGAGAAGGCGCTTGGCGAACAGGTGCCCGACGAAGCACGTAAGGTAGGAAAACTCTTCCGCAAATATGTTGGCAACCGTCTTACAGGCAAGACTGGCACCGTAAAACAACTCACCGACAAGGCCGATATCTATGCCGAGAAAGCTGCAGCCAAGTTCTTCAGCGAAATCGGCTTAGAGTATTTCGCCTGGCCCCAGGCCCAGAGTAAGCCCGACGGGCTCACCAACCGTGTCGTTCTCAACATCGACAAGATCCGTATCGTCCGTATCGACAAGGTTGAACTTGACCCCAAGCATTTCCAACTGATTCCTGGCTCCGAGAAAGAGGTTCCATTAGACAGCATTAAATAACCACGCATATGAGCCTGCACAATCAAATCAAACAATACTATCCCCAATACAGTGATATTCAGCACTACCCTGCTAATAAGTGTGCCTGCATCCGCAAGACTACTGAAGAATGGGGAATCTTTGGCAATTTCTTTTATGCCCCAATCATCGTTGAAGGCGTGACCATCGACTGTACCGAACGTCTCTTTCATCTGATGAAGTTCAATGCCAACGGCGAAGAAGGTATCAAAAGCGAGTATGCAGCAAAGCGAGGTATGGCGATAAAAATGCACATGAAGCCTATCTACAAATCCCATCCCGAGTGGTTACGTAACGACTGGGGGGCAATGGTAGTCGATGCCATGCGGTTCTGTCTCCAGATGAAATATGAGCAGTGTGAAGCATTCCGCAAAGAACTGGAGCGAAGCAAAGGCCTGTTCATTGTCGAGGACGAAACCAAACGCAACGAAAAGAAGAAAGCTGATGCCGACTCCTGGGGCACCAACCTTGTAGGCAACGAATACGTTGGCCCCAACCTCTTAGGCCGACTCCTGATGGAACTTCGCGACAAC
>JAILHK010000028.1 GCA_024695815.1 Prevotella sp. | reverse complement strand
AGTTGGTACGTATGCGCTTATCCTCTTCGGTAACCAGCGGCAAGTCCCAACCGAAGCCCGTATAGCGGGTGGCCGCCTCAACCTGCGGACAGTAACGTTTCAGCCCATGGGCGATAGCACCTGAAGTCTGTGAGTAATGCTGATATTCGCCATCTCGGATAATATCCTCATAAAGCACATAGATACGGTCGCTCGTATCGAAGTCCTTGTCCCACGACTGTTCGAAGCCAGCCTTACCTATTAATACGATACCAGTAGCCAAGCCAACGGCCAAGCACAATATTTTGATCCAATTGTGCTGGCCGCGCTGATTGAGAGATTTAAATACGTTCATAGTTTATTTCTGAGTGATATAATAGTTCATATGGTCTGAGTGGCTATCCACGAGTGCCTGCCACTCCAGCTTCAGTGCGTCACCGTGGCGATGACGGCTATAGTAAGACACGCTGGCAATGCTTTCGTCGGGCAACAGCGTGTAGCTAATCTGACCGGCAGGCTGACCGAAGCTGGCCTTTGACTTGTTCCAGCGGCTATAGCTGACGGTATAGATGCCATTCTCGAGCGAGTAGTCGAAACGACCGATGCACCGCCACTGACTCTTTCGCCACACGAACTTAGTACGGCTGGTCAGCATGCCATCAGCAGCATATTGGTACTCATAGCGGAATATGGGTTTCCGTATGCTGTCCCCCTTGTGTTTTACCTGTTCACGATATACTTCTATCATCGTTATATCGCCATAGGCATCACGATAAGTATTGCGAACAAAGCCTGCTTCGCCATCCCTGATGGCTGAATCAATCAGATGATTGACAGAGGCAGATGTCATCACTTGTGCATTTGAAATCAGAGTCATCAGGCACATCACCAAGCTAATCATAACCTTTTTCATAATCGTAAGTATTTAAATTGTTATTACTTTGTTTTTTTATTTTCACATTGCAAAGTTACGATCATTCTAAGTTCGATGCAAGCTTTTTGGAGTGCCCAAAGGGCGTTCGTCTAATCTTTATACGCTATATCGTATGATTTGTTGACACTCACTCTCCACTTACTGCTTTTTACTCTGTTTTTATACTATTCACTGGGTTCTCATTGGCCGTGCGCCAGCTCTGAATGATGATGGTGGCAAGGGTAACGACACCCACCGCAAGGAAGGCCAATGGGAAGAGCCACCAATATACAGGTGTGCGCTCGGCAAAGCCCTGTAGCCACTGTGTGCCAATGTACCACGCCAAGGGGGCTGCCATCACAAAGCTACCTACAAGCAGCCACACATAGCGACGGCTGAGCATGACCAGAATCTGACTGGTAGAGCTGCCCATCACTTTGCGGATGCCAATCTCTTTGCGACGATACTCTGTTTCGAACATCGTCATACAGAACACGCCGATGAGCGTGATAACAAGACAGATGAAAGAGAACACCATGACCTGACGGATGAAGCGGAACTCCTCCTGGTAGGTACTCTCAAGCGTCTGGTTCTGGAACCTCACATCTGGCTCATGCGGTGCGCCGAGCTTCATGCAGATATCCTTAATCTTCCGGCGCATTTGTACCTTATCGATGCCTGCTGCCACACGCACGTTCATCACCCCAAGGTTATTGGTCCACCCACGACTGAGATAGGTCTCGCCATAAACGATGAAGGCCATGGGCGAGTCGTTGTTGTCCACACGGGTAGAAGCAAAGCGCACATTCTGGCACACACCAATCACCGTGAGGTCGTCCTCCAGCAGTTTTTTGTCAATCTCTACCCAGTCCCATTTCTTGCGGGCTGCTTCATTGATGATATAGCAATCGCCATCGTGCTCCATGAAGTCATGGCCTTCAATTACCTGAATGCCCATGGTGTGAAGATAGTGCCAGTCCACAGGCATCACTATAAACTGCACCTTGTGGTCCTTATCACCGCGTCCCCAGCTCATGTATCTGTCAGCACTTCCCAGCTTGAACTGCGAGTAGGCCACATCTATCACGCCCGACTGCTGCATAAGCTCAGTACGTAATGCCTCGTGCTTGTCGAGAAGTTCCCAGGTGTCGCAATACAGGATCTCGTCTTTCTCAAAACCATAGTCTGAGTTGAAGATGTAATGACTCTGCAGGTAAAGGATACCGATATATACCATCATGACGCTGGTAATGAAGAACTGCAAGCAAAGCAGCGCTGTGCGCAACTTGCGTCCCTTTGGAGTAAGCCCGAAGGAACCTTTCAGCACCATGGCAGGCTGGAACGAAGTGACATAGAAAGCAGGATAGAGACCCGCCACGACGCCCACGATGCCAGCAGCAAGCGCAAGGAATAGCAAAAGGAGCCCATGCTCGTTGAGTGCAATACTTCCCACCGTCAGTTCATTGATAAAGGGCCATTGTGATAGCAAATAGCTCACACCGACAGCCAAGTCGAAAGCCAATAGCGAGGTGAAAAGCGTTTCAGCCACAAAGGCGAGACGCAGTTTTGCCACGGTACTGCCCAGCACACGTCGTGTATTGATACTCTTAAGACGCATAGGACTCTCTGCCAGCGTGAAATTCAGGAAGTTGATGGCTGCGATGATAATGACCAGCAAGCATGACAACTGGAGAATCAAGTCAACGGTCTTGTTGCCTCGGTCGTGTTCCGGATCAATAGCGGAGAACCACGTTTCCGTAATGGGCACCAGGCGCATATTGTAACCTTTTCTCGCATCAGCCTCGTTCCATCGGTCTTCAATGCCGTAGTCTATATATAATTGATGTATCTGCTTGATGAGCGGCTCAAAGATGGTTTGCTGGATTTCATCCATGTCCAACGGCTGTTTGAGTCGCAGAATGCAGTTATAGTTGTAGTTACTGACGTCTCCTTCGTTCTCATTGCGCATATTGGAATAGACACAGTTTGCCATAAGACTGTTCTCCGGAAAATCTTCAAACACGCCCTTTACCTGAACACTGTCTGTTCTATATCTCATCGAGCGGCCGGCAGCCTGTGTAGTACCAAAATACTTCATGGCAATAGAAGCTGGAATAACGAATCCTTCCTGTTCGTTGTCAGTCCATCCTATTTGTCCGTCTAACACACGGGGAGCCAAGGTTACAAGAGTCTGATTGGTCACAGCACAAACTGTGAACTCAAACTCCGTATTGTCCTTTTGAAATCTCTGGTTGTCATACCAAGCATGCATCAGTGCCATGCTCTCCACTTGCGGCATAGAGTCGAGCTGCTCAGCCAGAAAGCGGGTCACATTGGACTGCCATTTACTGTTATCCATGAGGGCAGGCACCTCCACTCGATAGAGATTCTGGTAGTTGGTCAGTCCCTTATTGTAGGAATGATTATAGGTTACCTGCGTCAAGAACAGGTAGCAGGCAGCAAAGGCTACCGTCAGTCCTAGGAAGTTGAGCACCGTGGCCGTCTTGAATCGGCAAGCCATGTGAAGCATATTTCTAAATACATTCATATCGTAATACCTTGTTTATTTAATCACTAACACCTCATTATCCTTGAATGCCTCGTAACCACTGGTGACAACACGTTCGCCAGGTTCCAGTCCTTCAAGTACCTCGTAATACTGCGGATTTTGGCGACCGATGCGGATATTGCGGCGATAGGCTTTTTCTCCGTTTTTGTCAAGTACGAATATCCACTGTCCGCCTGTGGTCTGGAAGAAGGTGCCACGAGGGATGATCAAAGCCTGTTCAGGCTGTCCCAGTTCGAGGTCGATGTAATAGGTCTGACCAGAACGGATGTTCTCCGGACGTTCACCTTTGAAGATGAAATCGCAGCGGAACTTGCCATCGCGCACCTCCGGATATACCTTGCGTACCTGCAGCTGATATTGCTTGTTGTTGCGCGTGAAGGTGGCCGTAAGTCCTTGGCGCACACGGTCGATATAGTGTTCGTCGATCATGGCCTGCACCTTATAATCAGACAAATCATTCAGCTGGCCAATCTTCTGCCCCGGCTGGATGCTCTGTCCCAGTTCCACATCGAGCAGCCCCAGCTCGCCATCGATGGCAGAGCGAATCTCGAGCTTGTCCTTACGCTGTCGAACCAGCACCACATTCTTACGCATGTTCTGCAGGTTATCCTCCATCTGATCCATCTGAACGGTGCGATAGATAGAGTCCTGCTTCAGGCGCTTTGTCACCAGCGAGCGTTTCTTGGCAGAGAGCTGATAGTCCTCTTGCGAACGAAGATAATCCTCCTTGCTTATCAACTTCTCACCATAGAGACGTTCGTTCTGCTCGTAGGTGCGCTGCTTGCGCTGAGTATCCATATCCAGCTGTGCCTGTTCCGTCTGATTGTTCAGCCGGTCTTGCTGCATGGCGACTTGCGTATTTCTTAATAGGTTCTGCTTTTCGGCAAGTTCGGCTTCGGCATTTAGAATCTGTAAGTCGAGGCTTGAATTGCTCAAACGAACGATGACATCACCCTTGTGTACCATCGCACCCTCCTCAACCACCTTCTCCATCACGATGCCACCTTCCTCTGGCGATATCTGAACCACCTGAATAGGCATCACTTGTCCGTTGGTACGGACATAGTCCTTAAACTCTGCACTCTGCACGTCGCTGATGGTCAGGTCATCCTTATTCACTCGAAGCGTGGAAGCATGGTTACCAAACAGCAACCAACCAACAATAAGTAATACCAGACAGCCACCAACCGCATAGGGCCAGTGCTTCATCAGGCGCTGAGTTCTTGTCTTTTCGATTACTCTGTCCATATTGTTTCACCTCTATAATATCTTATTAATTGTTCTTTGACAATAGTCATCAACTGACACTGAAGCAGTGTGGCTTTAGAATTAAGCAACTGTGCTGAAGTCGTCCGCAAGTCAATAGCTGTGCTAAGGCCTTCCTCAAACTGTCGGCGCGTCAGTTGGTAAGCCAAGCTGTCGGCCTCAACCTTGTGTTTCATCTGTTCCGTCTGTTTCTGATAGGCTTGCCAGTCGTGCCAGGCCTCCCAAGCGAGTTTCTCCAGTTCCAACCGTGTCTGTTCGAAAGACTCACAAGCCATTCGATAGTTGTTCTTGGCTTTGCGGATATTGCTGACAGTCTGCAAGCGATTAAACAAGGGGATACTCAATGTAGCACCAACATACTCACCCATATTGTTCTTAAACTGACTGCGGAAAGACTGGCCTACACTGGAATGAAGGGTATGAAAATAAGTGGTGTTCAGACCCGCACTTAGCGAGAGAGCAGGAAGAAGCGCGGCACGGGCCTGACGCCACTCGTGTTTAGAGACTTGTACCTGATAGCGGGCAACATCTACAGACGGCCCTCCCACAATCCCTGAGGGGGCTTCGATTACCCTATCGGTTGAGTCAATGAACTCCATAGGAGCCAATACAATGGTATCTGCTTCGGAGGACGAGAGAGAGACTCCCATTTCTTTTCTCAACTCCAACATGGCCAAGGAGAAAAGGTTCTGCTGGCGGGTCAACTCATAGTCTGCCTCGGCTTTCTGCGACTCTACCTGTGCAACATCGGCTGCACTCTTGCGTCCCACCTCCTCCAACAGATGTATCTGTTTTAGCAGGAGCTCCGTTTCCTCCACCTTCTCTTCGGCCATCTTCACCAATCCTTCGTAATAGACCACATTGGTATAGGCCTGAAGTGTACTGAGTGCTGTCTGATCCTGCTGTTTCCGCAGGGCGGCACGTCCCATCAATTCACCAGCCTTTGCCGCTTTCAAGACATGCAAGCGACTGAAGCCATCAAAGACGGGCAGCGAGGTGTGTAGGGAGTAATCATTATAAAAGGTACTGACATCCGTATAGCCATTGGTCTCAGGATCAATAGCACGACCAAAATTATACTGGACGCCGATGCCTGCATCAACAGCAGGCAGGAAGCGTCCGATGGCACTTGTCTTGGCAGCCTTGTAGCTGTCAAGTTCCAGCTCTGCTCGTTTCACTTCATGATTATGTGCAACAGCATACTGCATACACTGTTGCATCGTCCATTTCTCCTGAGCCGCAACGTGCACCGATGTCATTATCAATAGCGCAATCATCGTCTTTTTCATACCGCAAAGTTAATTCTTTTACTTAATACCGCCATACTTTTTCCAGCGCAGAAGAGCAAAACGTCTAAAAATTATACAGTTGAACGTATGATTTATTGACGGGAAATGATTACTTTTGCAACATGAACAAGTACGGAACCATACTTATCGCAGACGACAACGTTTCTATTCTGACAGCGATGCGCTATTTGCTGGACAGCACTTTTGAACATGTACTGACCACCAGCCAGCCCAATGACATTCTGAAAATGATGGCTCAGCAGCCTGTTGACATAGTGCTGCTTGACATGAACTTCACGCTTGGTGTCAATAATGGTACTGAAGGATTATTCTGGCTGCGTGCCATTCGCAAGCAGCATCCTGAAACGCCAATCGTATTGCTGACAGCCTATGCTGATGTCAACCTGGCGGTAAAGGGGCTAAAGAACGGTGCTTCGGACTTCATTACCAAGCCATGGGATAATGACGAACTGGTGCACAAGTTGAAGGATGTTCTTGACATGCGCAATGAGATTGTGAGTCTCGATGAAATGGAAAAGGAGCATATTCGCCGTACCATCGACCATTGTCATGGTAACCTCACACAGGCTGCAGAGATTCTGGGTATCACCCGACAGACGCTCTACAACAAGATAAAGCGGCTATGACCTGGCTATATATCATAATAGGTGTTGGATGCGCGTCGATGGTGGCATGGTTTGTCCACCACCAGCATAAGCTACGCCTTCGCGCCCACCTGATGCAGGAAGCCATCCGTAACCGAGACTTCACATTTCGCATACCTACACATGGTATGTTCTTCGGGGAACGAGCCATGCAGGAAACACTGAACCAATTAGGGGAAACCATTCGTCAGCAGGTGAATCAAAACGAAGTGGAGTCATGGGAACGACTGACCCGCGTGCTGACTCACGAGATGATGAATGCCACTGCGCCCATCACGAGTATCAGCCAATCGCTAATGAACCGAGAGGACGTGAAGGGGACACCACTCGAGGATGGCATTCGCGCCATCTTTGAAACGTCAAAACACATGAGCAACTTTGTGGTTAACTACCGCAAGATGTCGGAGTTGGAGAAGCCCAAGGTAAGCAATGTCAACCTGGGCGCCATGATTGAAGATATTAGGAAAACCTATCCACAGTTAACTTGGAATATAGACATAACGAAAGACCTGACCATAATTGCCGATGCCGGCATGCTTCGACAAGTACTCATGAACCTGGTCAAGAATGCCATTGAGGCTGACGCAAAAAAGATCGACATTGAAACAGAGGCTCATGAGAAGCCCAACAACATCCTACTCTATATCAGCAACGACGGTATGCCCATTCCAGCAGAGAACCGCCAGTCGCTCTTTGTACCTTTCTTCACAACGAAGCGTAGCGGCAGTGGGATTGGTCTTTCCCTGAGTCGCCGCATGATGATACAACAAGGCGGCTTACTCGAACTTGCAGACACGCCACATTCAGGATGTCACGTCACCTTTATCCTGTCACTCCAGAATCGCTCATAAACAAGAAGGCAGCAATGGGATGTTTACTACTCCTATTGTCGCCTTCTTTTATATAGGTAAAGATATGTTATATTATGTCGTTGTCACACCCAGGGTGGTGAATCTTCTGATGAATGTTAGTTGCAATGGTATCTTGCACTGCGCAACAAAGATAGATATAAAAATTCTATTTTGCAAGAGTAAAACAAAATAATCTTTTCAAAAAGACAAGATTTAAATGGATTTCGGACAAAAACTAAATTTTAACAGTGTCCAGAGAACCGAAAAGGGAGGTTTAAGCGCAAATTGAAGACGAAAGGCCGAAAGGTATAATTAGAATAGCGAGAAAAGAACAAAAACCGTCAATTTTTGACGGTTTCATCGATAAATTAACGATATCAGCACGCATAAAAAGGAGGTCCGCAACGCGGTCATGCACGCCCCTTAGTCTTGCTTAGACATTCATTTCAACGCATTGCGCCTGAAATCCAAGGGACTCATGCTGAAATGCTGGCGGAAACTGGTACTGAAATACGAGGGGCTGCTGAAACCGCTGTCAGCAGCTACCTGTACGATGCTCATGTCGGGATTGGTCACCAGCAACATGGCAGAATAGTCAAGACGAAGTAGCTGCAGGTAGTTGCTGATTCGACCATACTTGCTGCCTTTAGAAAAGATGCTGCCCACACGATCCTTTGACAGACCGAAGCGCTCCATGATAATCTGACGTTCAAAGCGAGGGTTAAGAAACAGTTTTTCTCGCACAATGACCTCGTTGATACGCATGAAGAGTTGCTCGTCGGTCAACGCATCAGCATCTGTCTCCTCTGACGGCAGCCCATCTTCTGTTCGCTTGTTCTCCCAATACTTCTCACGGTAATTGGCCGTTTCTGCAATCTGCTGAGCCAGAATCGTGTTCTTACGACTGATAGCCCTGTTTTTGAACACCACAACCACAACAAAGCAGACCAGCAATATAGACAACACACCAATACAGGCAGAAAAATACATAGCCTTTCGTGCTATATCTTGCTGGTGTTCTGTCTCGATGCGCTGCTGCAAAGCCTGATAATAGGCAAGGTGCTCGCGGGCTGTAGCCTTTCTGACACCCTCCTCAATTTTTTCGAAAGCAGCAAGCATGTTGCCCTGATCGCCCAGCGAGGTGTAGGCCGCAGCAATATAGTTTTGTGCCTGAGCACGGTAGAACCGGATATAATCAGCGCGCTCATCGTCGGTCTCGGGTTCGCGATCGCACCCGTCGTGATAGGCATCGGGATACTGCTCATAGTCGTCGAGATGCTCCAGAATCAGACGTGCCAACGGCAGTGTCTCGTTGTACCGTTCGTTGTTGCCCAACTGCACAATCTTTCGTTTGCAGGCAATAATAAGCGCATCGAGCTCGTTGAAGGCACTGCGGTCGTGCTCGCTGTGGAAGGTAGCCTCCAGTTCGTAGATCACGCTGTCCATCTTGGCCATACCCTCAGCATGGCGCCCCATAGCACAGAGTGCCGCACCAATCTCAGCCTCGGTGCGCAGTGCGTTGGTCTGCTGATCGGGTCCCATCAGATGGCACAGGGCCACATACTGGCGCGAACGACGAATCCAGCGGGTGGTGTCGTTCTGCATGCGAGCTGTGTTGCACAGCACCTCGAGCACGTCGAGCAAGTTGCGTTTATCGGCCTTGATAGAGTCGTTTTTCAGCAGTCGCTCGCCGATTCTGCGTGCCTTGTCGAGGCGCGCATTGACCGTGCCGCCAAGTAGCGAGTCGGCCTCGTCGTACATCTGTGTTGAGCTATAGATGCGTGCACGATACTGGTCGGCCTGCCAGTCTTTCAGATTGCCCACGATGACGGCAGAGTCCAGAATCTGCAAGGCGCGTTCGGGCTGATAGCCATAGATTCTCATGGCAGCCTCGCGAGTGTAGAGTGTGTCGGACGCTTGTGGCTTGTGTGTCGGATGCTCGGAGTTGCAGCCAGCGCACCCCGCCATCATGGTCATGACGACAACAGGCGTCAGCAGGATGCATGAACGGAGCATATCTTGAAAGATGTGTTTCGATATTGTGGTAAGGTTTTGTTTCATTTGTAATAAGGAGCTCTGAAGGTTGGATGAATAACTATATTTACCGATGAAACCGCAGAAAAATCAATCGTTGACGATGGTGACACGTTGTTGTGAGGTGCGGTAGCGCTGTATGTCGGCTGGTGTGAGCTTGAGCATATAGTCGGCCACACAATCACGGTTAAGCACCTTTGTTGAAACAAGGAATGGGCAACTCTTCAACATGTCGTAGAAGCCACCACGCGAATAATAGTCGATGGTGGCCACGCGGTAATGACGGTCCAACGCCAAGGGCTCAAAGGCCTGCGTCTGGCTGTTGCGCACCATCACGTCGGTGACGACATGTCGCTTGGTATGAACGGTGTAGGTCATGCCTGACACATGAGGGAAGAAGCCATCTTCCAATGGCAGACTGGAGGTGCACTTCGTCAGCATGTCGAGCAGCTGCCGACCGGTGACGTCAATCTCGCACAATCTATTTATAAAAGGTAGCGCATTGACCACATCGCCATAGCCGACGCTGCCGGCAGGGATGCTATTGCGAAGACCGCCGCCGTTCATCAAGCCAATATCGGACTTCAGGAAATCGACATAAGCATCAGCCACCAGATCGCCGAGGTTTGTCTCGGCCAGTCGGCACAGCCTGTCGCCCTTATCATCGTTGATGGTCAGCTCATAGTCTATCTGACAAAGTTGGCGAGAGGTAATCTCATGCATGTCGGTCTTCACGCTATCAATGGTGGCAGTCACCTTCTTGCTGCTGTAAGGAATAGCAGCATTGGCCAGTAGCGACGTAACGAAGTGACCATCGCGGGTGATGACCAGTTTTCCAACATTGGCAAACTGAGTGCCGGTCTGGGTGACGGGCACTGGCTGACCATCAAGATTTTGCACCTCCTGGCGCACGAAGACATGGTGTGTATGTCCGTCGAGCACCACATCAATGCCACGGGTGGCAGCCACCAGGCGGTGAGAGGTGATGCCCGTTTCGCCATCTTCCTCGCCCAGATGCGACAGCACCACCACATAGTCGGCACCCTCACGACGTGCTTGGTCAACCACGCGCTGCACCAACTGATAGAAATCGGCGGTGCGAAGGTCGTAGAGCTGACGACCGTCAAGGTCGTAGAAGGCATAGCCCTCGAGCGTCATGGACTCGGGTGTGGTGACACCTACGAATGCCACACGCTTGTTGCCATACTGCTTGACAACATAGGCTGGCAGCAGAGGATTCTTCCCCTGCTGGTCATACAGGTTGGCACATACCACGGGGGCGTGCATCTGAGGCACGAGTTCCATGAGGCGGGGTACACCAAAGTCAAACTCATGGTTGCCCAGCGTCAGCACATCGTAGCCTGTGCTAGAGATGATATTGGCAATATACAAACCCTCTTTCAAGGTGCAAGCCACGCCACCAGAGAGGTAGTCGCCGCAACTGACAGCAGCAGCCCACGCGGTATCGCTCTGGGCCACGGCATCGCGCAGCCCAGCAATCTTGGCATAGCCATCAATACCACCATGAACATCGTTATCATAGAAGATGACAATGCTTTTATCGGTGGAGGAAACACTTGTTTTTGAAGACAATCCTTTTGTGGTACTGCAGGCCGAAAAGGCGCAGCACAAAAGAAGTATTGCAACAAACTGCTGTACAAAAGATATCTTTGACTTATCCATTAAATCACGTATAGCAAAGGTTATTACGTGGCAAAAGTACAAAAAAATATTTATCTTTCCAAATAAACACCATGCATTTTTTTCTGCACAACTTACTGATAACTGATGTAGGGACGCAGGCGGGCAATGGCCTCAGGCGGAAAGTCGGGCAACAGAGAGAGCTGTTGCAGGTCGGTGATGGTGCCGTGCTGACGACGGTAGTCGATGATGGCTCGGGCTTGATAGTAGTTGATATAGGGATGGCGCCGCAGCTCGTTGAGCGACAGGCGGTTGACAGCCAGCTGGCGAATGTGGTCCTGACCTGTGATGCGCAGGTACTTGCTGACGCCGGCTGGCAGATCGTCAATCTCGTTCAACTGTTCAACACTGGCATAACCGCCCAGGCGCTGTCCGTAGGCCACGATACGACGGGCATAATAGCTGCCAATGCCGGGCACACGCTGCAACGCAGCAGTGTCAAGAAGGTTCAGACTGATGGTCTCACCCTCGCGTAGCTTCGCCGTATAGCGCGTGGTGTCGCGCCGCGTGGCAACCTCGTCGGGCACCGCCGTAGCAGCGGGAAGATAGTCGGAAGAGATGCGGATAAAGGGTTCAAGCTCGCGATACTGCTTGACGGTGAGTCCGTAAAGGCGCCCAAAGTCGGCCTTGGAGCGATAGACACCGCCCGAAGCCCGGTAGTGATAGATATTACGTACTTGCCAGGGATACAGACCCAAGCGCAACAGTTGGGTACTGTCGGCAGTGTTGGGGTCGAACGGGAAATGCTCGATGTGGCGCTCTTCTACTTGATAGTACGACGATGCCTTCTGCCGTTGGCCCGCCCCACCCCGCCACTTGACGGCTGACGATGTGGACGCCGCGGTAGGTTCTTCGTCTTGGAGAAGACCTACGGTGGCAAAGGCTACAAGACCTAGCAATAAAAGAGCCAGGATGATACGACGGTCGCTCTTGTTGATATAGAAGAAGCTGCGCAGGCTCATATCACGCCAAACTGATGAAGGAAGATGAGCAGGATGCAGATGGGACAAACAAAGCGGACTGCAAACATATAAATACCAAAGAGACGGCCACGGAATGTTCCGCCATTGGTAAACTCGTCCTTGACCACGGCCTTGGGCACATACCAGCCTAAGAACAGACAGGTAAGCAGACCGCCCGTTGGCAGGAATATCTGACCGGTGAGATAGTCGAACCAGTTGAACAAAGACTTGCCGCCAATCACGAGCCACTCACGACCATCGCCAAACGACAGCGAGCAGAACACGCCAATCAGGGCACAGGTCAGCGTGACAAGGGCAGCACCCTTGCGGCGCGAGATGTTGAGCTCTTCATGGAAGAAGGCTGTGCTCACCTCGTGAAGAGACATCAGGGAGGTCAGGGCTGCCAGCGACAACAGGGCATAGAACAACAGGGCTACCACCTCGCCAAGGAAGGGCACGCCCGAGAAGGCCTGCTGAAACACGCTGGGCAGGGTGATGAACACCAGTCCGGGACCACAGTACTGGCTGGCCTGACTGGGATCGCTCATCAGCTCGGGGGCATTGGGATAGATGGCAAAGAAGGCGGGGAAAATCATGAGACCTGCCAGAATGGCTATCAACGTGTCGATGCTGACAATCTGGAAGGCAGACTTCGTGAGGTGGGTATCTTTCTTGAAATAGCTGGCATAGGTACAAAGACAGCCCATACCCACGCTGAGCGAATAGAATGCTTGTCCCAGTCCACCCAACAGGACATTGCTATCGACCTTCGAGAAGTCGGGGTCGAACAGGAAACTGATGCCACGGCTGGCACCGGGCAGCGTGCAGGAAGCTACTGCAATCACGATGAGCAGGATGAAGAGCAGGGGCATCATCATCTTGGAACCCTTCTCAATGCCCTTTTCCACGCCACGCGAGATAATGAAATGACACATGAGCATGAACAGTAGCATACAGACAATTGGTTTCCAAGGATCAGACGAGAAGGTTTCAAAATAGGTTTTCACATAGTTGGCATCGCCCATCAGATGACCGGCTGCAGAAGCATAGATATACTGCAGACACCAGCCGGATACCACTACATAATAGCCCGTGATCATAAAACCGGTGAAGACGCCAAAGAGGCCGATAAGGCGCCAAGGGGTGCCGTTGGCCAACTTAGCATAGGCGCGAGCCGTGTTGGCCTGCGCCCGACGACCGATGATAAACTCGTTGAGCATACAGGGTATGCCCAATATCAGCACGCACGCCACATAGATAAGGATAAAGGCGGCACCGCCATTCTGACCTGTCATATAGGGGAAACGCCACACATTACCCAGTCCCACAGCCGAACCGGCCGTAGCAAGGATAACACCCAACTTACTTCCGAAACTTGCTCTTTCCGTCTGATTCATATCTAGATTACGTAAATCGAGTGCAAAAGTAGAAAAAAAATATGAATTACAGATGATGATTCATAGATAATTTAGTACTTTTGCAGCCAACTTGACAATAAAGAAAGCTATTATGCTGCAAATCGTAAGAAATTATCCCCTTTCTATGATATGTATCGCCTTGGTGTGGTATCTGTCCATTTGGTTCATGCCACCAGAGGAGATGGAGCTGCCAAGCATCAACTTCCTGGATAAATGGACCCATTTCGTGATGTATGGCGGCACATGCGCAGTCATCTGGTGGGAATACTTGCGCAGTCATCATAGCATCAATGTCCGCAAGCTGATCTTGTGGGCATTGATAGCTCCCACCGTGATGGGAGGAGTGATAGAACTGGTTCAAGCCTATTGCACCACCAACCGCTCAGGCGAATGGCTCGACTTGGCTGCCGATGCAATAGGCGTAATGATGGGTGCTGTTATGGGACTTGTTTACCGATGGTTACATTAGCAGAGCCCGTTACCTCGGCATTGTTACCACCACCATAGACATTACCTGTGATATTAGTATAAACTATCCTTCCAGTTACAAAAGGGATTTTGGCGGAGATGACTATTGTAATAACGTCGGTCGCCCGTCACCTCTTGAGCGAGGAACGGAGGTAGTTTGGGATTATCGTTAACTGATTTTAGCTCAACTTCGGCCACCACGAGACCGTCATTTTCGCCATAGAATTCGTCAACCTCGAAGGTATAGCCCTCGTAGTCAACCAGATAGCGGGTCTTGTCGATAATACCTGGCTCGCAGAGGTCAAAGAGTTTGGCAGCCTCATCAAGGCTGATCTCTTTCTCAAACTCGTAGCGACTGAGTCCGCCGTCGAGCGACGGGCCCTTGATAGTGAGGAATCCCTGTTCGTCGCGTTGACGCACGCGCACGGTCTTACCGCCGCCACTGCAGATGTAGCCCTGCTTAATGCGGTAGCTCTGATGTGCCAGACGCTTGTAGTCGCTGTTGCGCACCAGGAATTTACGTTCTATCTCCAGTCCGCTCATTTATTCGAACATCAAAACAGAGATGAAAGCGTAGAGCACTGCGCACACAATCAGCACGCCAATAATCCATGCCACCACGTTGGTACCCTTTTGCTCCAGCTTCTGAGCGTAGGCTTTCTGCTTTTTATTCAGTTGCTTTCCTTGTTTATTAGACATAATACTTAATGTTTGATAGGTTTACGGAAGGCAAAGATACAACTTTTTTCTGTTTCGCCAAAAATTATCTGTTTAATTTTTTGTTTCAAAGGCATTTATGGGGCAGAGCAGCGGTTTTTGGGTCCCGAAATGGCAGTTTTATTCAGTAAAAGCGGCACTTTAAACAACCAATAGCGGCACTTTTAGCCTGCAAAAGTTACGCTTTTGATGTGCATCTAGGGGCTAGAATAGAGCATTCTAGGGGCTAGAATCAATCTGTCCAGGGGCTAGAATCGTGCTGTCTAGGGGCTAGAATGGAGCATTCCAGGGGCTAGACGCATTTCAAGGGTGTCACTATTGGACATCAAAAAAGGCACTATTCCTTAAGAATAATGCCACTTTTGATACTGTAAACAAGGCGTTTAACGCACCATATCTATAGTCGTGCAACGGCCAAACGGCCATTGCACATAGATGTCTAATCCTCAGTAGAGGCAGGGAACTCCATCAGGTAGGCTTTGATAAAGCCGTCGAGCTTACCGTTCATCACGCCATCGACATCGCCTGTCTGATAATTGGTGCGATGGTCTTTCACGCGCTTATCGTCAAACACATACGAACGAATCTGCGAGCCCCACTCTATCTTTTTCTTGCCAGCCTCAATCTTGGCCTGTGCCTCCATGCGCTTCTTCATGGCACGGTCGTAGAGTTGAGAACGCAGCAGCGCCATGGCGCGCTCTTTGTTCTTGGGCTGGTCGCGCGTCTCTGTGTTTTCAATCAGGATTTCTTCTTCCTCGCCGGTGTCTGGGTCGGTGTACCAATAGCGCAGACGCACACCCGACTCCACCTTGTTGACGTTCTGACCACCGGCACCGCTAGAGCGGAAGGTGTCCCACGACAACTTGGCGGGATCTACATAAACCTCGATGGTGTCGTCGACCAGCGGGGTCACAAAGACAGAGGCAAACGACGTCATGCGCTTGCCCTGCGCATTATAGGGCGAGACACGCACCAGACGGTGGACGCCATTCTCGCTCTTCAGATAGCCATAGGCATACTCGCCACCTTCTATCTGCATGGTCACACTCTTAATGCCGGCCTCATCGCCGTCCAGCAGGTTGGCAATGGTCACCTTATAGCCATGTGCCTCGGCCCAACGCATATACATACGCATGAGCATCTGCGCCCAGTCTTGCGCCTCGGTGCCACCGGCACCACTGTTGATTTTGAGCACGGCATCCATGGGGTCTTCCTCCTGGCGCAGCATGTTCATCAGCTCCAGCTGCTCGATGGCAGCAATGGCAGCGGCATAGTCGGCATCGACTTCCTCTTCGGTGACCATCTCTTCTTTATAGAAATCGAAGGCCAGCTGCAGTTCGTCGGCCTTGGTGCGCACATCGTCGTAGCCATCAATCCACTTCTTGATGGCTTTCACTTTCTTCATCTGGGCTTCTGCCCTCTTCGGGTCGTCCCAGAAGTCGGGAGCCTGCGTGCGCAAATCTTCTTCCTCCCACTCTATTCTTTTCTGATCGATTTTGAGGTAGTGCTCCAACTTTTCAGCACGATCGAGCACATCTTTCAACTGGTCTTGTGTAATCATACTGCAAAGGTATAAAGAAGCGGGCGAACTGCCAAACAATTCGCCTGCTTTTTTGCTATATCGGTATCTTCAAGTTGTTGACTTAAAGGCGATGTGGTCATTTCAGGAGGTACTTCTTCTGATGGCTCACAAAGATGCATCGATGCGATGAAACCGACAATTTTTGTCCATTTAAGTTATAACGGTCATGGTGGTTGGAGCAGATAGGCTTCTGATGACCGATCTTGATATCATTGGTCGATGGCATACCTGGCCGACGATACAGTCGGAAGTTGTCGATTTTAAACCAGGTCTCGGCAGGGGCGCCATCGGTACCGACGCCAATGGTCACTGGGCGTCCGTCTTCGGGCTGTTCGAAATCTACCGAGATGGTCTGCATGGGGTAGACATCGCCACAGCCGGCGGTGCTAAGCTGACTGGCAAAGTAGCCCTTTTGGTTGCCGGCGAACACATGCTGCATGCCCAGGCGCACGGTCTCGTTAGAGCGGTTGCTGGCCTGCATATCGACCGTCAGGGTGTAGTTGCCTTTGGGCAGGGTGGTCAGGGTCTGACTGATGGTAGGGGTCTTGGTGGCGGCACCATCCCACACACCGAAGATATACTGACCATCGGTGGCCTGGGGGTCGCCGTTGCCACCGCCAGTGTTCACACCCCACCAGGTGGTCTCGCTGCTGACCGTCCAGCCCTGGGGCGACACCATGTTCAGCGTTTTACCATCGGCCTCGAAACTGGGGTTCACAATGAGGTTGGTCACATCCTCGACAACAATCTCGTTTTCTACGGAGTCTTTCAGGCTGACAACCAGCTGCTGACCATGATAGCTGACCTCCTGGTCGTAAGCAGCGGCGGGCTGATCGCCATAGCCTTTCTTTGACGACACGCGGACCAGACGGAAGGTGCGCTGCTTCAACATGCCGGGGAACTCACCCTGACGGTCGCCGATGGTGAGGGTCTGTGCGGCTTCGTTCCACGTGAAGGGTATCTCGCTGCAGGCACCCTGCTTATAACCATAGCCATCGAGCTCGTCTTCATAGAGCGTGAAGCGTCCGTCGGCACCGGCATAGATGCGAATTTCGAGGTCGTCCCATGATTTCTCGTTGCTGTACTGCACCTCAGGACCATAAGGCAGAATGGTGCCCGCTGGGATGTAGAGGGGCAGAATGTCTTGTGGAGCGGTGCGGAAAAGGGTCTTGCCACCAGTGTGAACACCACCGGTCCAGAAGTCGTACCACAGACCTTTGTCAGTGGTGGCTGTGTGGAACTGTGGCAGATAGACATTGCGACCGGCAACACCATCGGTGACAACGGGTGCCACGAGGAAGCTGCGTCCTAACATGTACTGATCAGTGAGGCCCACACACTGGGCATCGTCTTCATAAGCCAGCGGCATGGCGCGCATAAAGGTCTCGTCGTGGCTCACCACCTGATGGGCGGTGCTATAGAGATAGGGCAGCAGGCGGTAGCGCAGACGGATGTAGCGGAGGATATTGTTGTAGTCGCCCTGGGCGTCATCCTGCGAACCGAACTGCCAGATTTCACGGGGTGTGTTGTCGCCATGGAAGCGCATCATCGGACAGAAGCATGAGAACTGGGTCCAACGGTCGTAGAGCGAGCGCCATGCGGGGTCGCCCACGCCACGGTAGCTGCCAGTGAAGAATGCGCCGGTGTCGCTGTTCCAATAAGGAAGACCCGATACCGAGAAGTTGCAGGCGGCAGGAATCTGGGCTGCAAGGGTCTGCCAGCTGGAGGTGATGTCGGCACTCCAAACGAAGGCACCGGTGCGCTGCATGCCGGCAAAGGCCGAACGGGTGAGGATGCTGACGCGCTTATTGCTGAGTGTGGGGTCGGCCAGGTGGTGGTCATAGACGCCCTCTACATGACAGAGGGGGAAGACATTGCGGAGCGAACGGAAGGTACGACCACTGAGACCAGTCACATAGTCGTAGTCAGTACCTTTATTACTGAAGTCGTCGGGTTCAGAAGAGTCGAGCCAAAGGGCATCGACACCCTTGCTCATAATGCCTTGAGAGAGATAATTCCAGTAGCGGTCGCGGGTGGCAGCATCGTAAACGTCGTAGGGGCGTGTAGCCACGGTAGAGGGATAGCTCTGAATGGGGATGAGGCGACCGGCATCGGCAAACTCTTGATACTGACGGGTGGCGGGACCGAAGTTGGCCCATACACTGATCATGAGCTTGGCATTCATGCCGTGCACCTCGTCGATCATGCGCTGATAGTCGCTATACTTGGGGTTAAGAAACTCCATGGCGTTCCAGTGGTTGTCGTCGCCCCAATACTGCCAGTCTTGCACCACGCAATCAAGGGGAACACGCAACTGGCGATACTGCTTCACAACATCGATCACTTCCTGGGTGCTCTGGTAGCGCTGTTTACTTTGATAGAGACCGAAGTTCCACAATGGAGGCAACTGGGTACCACCGGTCATCTGACGCCAGGCATGAAGCACCTCGTCGGAGGTGGAACCAACAAGGACGTAGTAGTCGATGGCCTGACCAGTGGAGCGGAACATGGTGCCGGCGGCATCATCGGTGAATGTGGTGGGCGAATAGTTGTCCCAATAGAGCGCATAGCGCTTTGAAGAATATAAATATGGTATATAGATGCTGCGGTTGTCTTGAATCATGGTGGTGCTGAGACCGCGCATCGAGAGATGTCCGTTCTGCAACTGACCGAGACCGTAAATCTGTTCATCGTCGGCCAGACGGAAGGTTTGTTTCAATAGGCAGGCATCATTAGGACCGTCGGCCTGAGCACTGATATGGGCAGCAAGCTCGGTATAGAGCTGTTCGCCGGTGGCACGATAGACGGTGACAACGGCATCGTCGAGATGATAGGTCAGGCGGACCTTAGAAGTGGATAAAGTGACGATTCCATCGGTTTCAGTGTGTGTGAAAGCCACTGGAGCATCAGCGGGCGATTTCACAACGAGGCTGGGCTCTACACGCGACTCATCGCCCACAAACTTGGTGATGCGCACAATGCTATCATTCACGAAACGAATGCGGATAGACATGTCGTCCCAACCAGCCAACATACCATCGGTGGTGTACTGATAAGACACCTGACGACTGTTGGCACGATACTGCTCCATGGCCTGCTGCAGACTGGTGATGGTATCAGGCACAGAGGCATAGTTACTGGTAGTGATGCCACTGAGCACTTGTTTTGCCTCGGTAATGGCGGTTTGCAGTTGATTTTTGACGGTTTCATCGGCGGGACGACTGGCAAGCAGTGTCTCTGCCTCGGTGATAGACGTGCTGAGTGCATCGCGCATTTGCTGGGCCAGCGACTCATGGGTGATGCCAAGTACCTGCATCAGCTCAGGATAGGCGTTGACGATGGCCATGTCGTCATAGTAATCAACGTCGGTCACCGTGCTCTCGGCACCGGTAGCGGTGAGTCCCATGGCAAGGATGAACCCCGTGCCGTTGCTGTTGAGCACCATGCGCTCGCGGTTGACATCAAACCATGAGAACAGTGGATTGCCATTGCGCAGGTTCCACACAAACACGGTGCGATCGTCGGCAGTGGTACACACGTGGTCGGGGGCCACCTGCGAACCGTGGTTGGTGCCGTTGAGCCACCAAAGGTAAGCGTCAGCGGTGCCGGTCTTCAACTGGCGACCGCTGACCACAAACCAATGTTCGGCAGGCGTGATGTAGTACTTGCCATCGCAGTCGCCGCCCATCTTGAAGGCCACATTATTCTGGCCTGAAGCATGGACGGTGAATGACTGCTCATCATAAGAGAACGCGCTCTGAGGCGCACGATTGTTGTCAGTCGTCACATACTCGGTAGGCACAAATTGATAGGTTGATTGTGCTGAGATGGTGGCCTGTCCGAAGAGGACGACCGACACTGTTAATAGTAGATGCTTAAGTTTCATAGCTGGTTATTATTTTATTGATTCGTAAAATTGGAAACCGCTGCAAAATTACTATTAAACTAGGATATGTCTGGCAAATAAATGTTGATTTGAATGGTACAAATGAAGATATCCCAATGAAAAGTCGTCGAGGACAGGGACTGAATCAATATTCCGATGGCTTGCAGCCAAACTCTTTCTGGAAACACTTGCTGAAATAGCCGGGAGATGAAAAACCGGAATACTCGGCTATTTCGGTGACTGACATGTTGCCCTCCTTCAACAAGGCGGCTGCACGACGCAAACGAATGGTACGGATAAATGCTACTGGCGACTGCTGAATCAGCGCCGTGAGTTTCTTATAGAGACCGGTGCGCTCCATACAGAGGTCAGCAGCCAACTGCTCCACATGATAGTTAGGATCTGCAATATGCTGTTCGACCAGGGCAGTGGCACGCGACATAAACTCTTTCTCTTGTGGTGTGGGTTCAGGTTCGGTAGAGGCTTCCGACTCGGGAGATGGTTCACTGAGCATCACCACAGCAGCAGCATGCTCGTAGTGGTTGACCTGTTCCACAAGGTTTTGGATGCGCAGCAACAGGAGTTGTTCGCGGTTCTGTCGCTCCATCCGACGACGATAGAACAGAAAAGAGACTACAACGACCAGCACCAACACCACGACATAGAGCACAAATGCCAAAGGCGACTGCCACCAGGGGTAGTCGATGGTGAAACGAATGGTGCGGACATCATGCAAGTTCCAGTGGTCGGGATTGGTAGAAGCCATCACCTCTAAGGTGTAGGAACCGGGCGACAGACTCATCAGGGGCAGATAGAACACGCCTTTATCATCAACAAAATGACCGATGGAATCGGCAGAAATAGTATGCCAGCCCTGTTCATCGCCCGAGAAGCGATAGCGATAAACGGTGCTGCGCGGACGCACATAGTTCATGGTTGAGAACTGAAAGGCGAGCGAGTTCTGACTGTGGGAGAAATGAAGGTCATCGACATAGGGAGGCGTCACACTGAGCAGCTCACGGCCATCGTAACGGTGTCCGGGCAGTAAAGGCTGACCGTGAAGATAGATGGTGGTCAGGATGGGATGGACTTCGATGTCGATGGGCTTGGTGTCGAACAAGCCAGACAGGGGCGAGGTGTAAAGGATCCCACTGTCGTACGTGCCCAACCAAAGACCGCCTTCACGGTCGAGGCAAACGGTATTAACGCCTGTAGAAAGCACGGTTCCATCGGGCAGACAGAGCTGACTGAAGAAGGTCTGCTCGGCTGTTTGAGGATTGATGCGCCAATAGCCGGAAGGCGAGGTGAGGTAGAGTATGCCGGAGGGTGTGAGCGTGAGGGTGTGGAGGACTTTCTCGTTGGTGAGGATGGTGCGCCACCGTCGGTGGTTGCGCTCGAACTCGAGCAGCACGGAACCGCCTGCGCCGGTGCGTAACTGATAGAGGCAAGTGCCCGTGCCCTGAACCACAAGCGAGGTCCACTGATAACGGGAAACAACATTGGATGGATAGGCCTGAGAGTGGAAAAGCTGACGGTCATGACCTGTGAAGGCAACAAGCTGACCGGTGTCGAAGAAGGTAAAGACGGTGTCGCCTACGGCCACGACATCTTGCAAAAAACCGGCCTGCTGGGGCAGTTGAAGCCGACGGGTGCCAGCAGCATTTCGAAGGGTTCGACCCTTCAACAACCAGGTATCGCCGCTATCGTCAATAAAGAAGTCGTCGTCATGGTGCCATTCGTCGGGGGTGACCTGGCGCATGGTGGGCAGATGAAAACAATAAAGACGCTGGTGCTGCTTCATCCAGAGACAGTCGTGTGCATCGGCAAAAAGATGGGTAGCCCCCTGATAAGCAGGAAGGGCTACCCATTGTGCTGTATCGATGGTGAGTGAGCTGAAGCGCTGACCATCGTAGATATCTATGGTACGAGAGGTGACGGTCACCATGCGGCCATCATTGAGCTGAAAGAGCTGCAGGACACAGTTGTCACTGAGGCCGTTCTGCCGATTCAACGTGTAGAAGTGCTGCTCCTGACTACTGGCAGACAACGACAGTACTGCAGATAGCAGAAGGACTAGAAGACGGGAACAGGACGAACGGGCGACCATCGTTGTAACTACTCTGCATACATGGCGTCGATCTCTCTCTTATAGTTCTCGTTGAGCACGCGACGCTTGATCTTTAAGGTGTTGGTCAGCTCGCCACGCTCCATCGAGAAACCGTGAGGCAGAAGGGTGAATCGCTTCACCTGCTCGTAGTGAGCCAGCTGCTGCTGCAAGGTGTCGATGCGCTCCATCATCATCTGGTAGATTTGCTTGTTACGACAGAGGTCTTCACGATCGGCAAAGGTGATGTTGTGCGCACGGGCATAATCTTCGAGCAACTTGTACTCGGGGATAATAAGAGCTGAGACGAACTTGCGCTGGTCGGCAATGATAGCAATCTGGTCGATATACTTATCAACAAGTAGCTTTGACTCGATCATCTGTGGAGCGATATACTTGCCGTTAGAGGTCTTGAAGAGATCCTTGATACGGTCTTTCAGGAATAGCTCGCCATCCTGAATATAACCGGAGTCGCCAGTGCGGAAGTAACCATCTTCCGTGAACGACTCGCGGGTGATGTCGTCGCGGTTGTAATAGCCACGGGTAATGGTGGGACCCTTCAGCAGAATCTCGCCCTCGCTGCTTATCTTGATGTCAATGCCATCGATGGGATGACCTACCGAACCGACATGGAAGGGCTTGCCAAGATGATCGCACGACACAGTGGCAAGACTCTCGGTGAGACCGTAGCCAACCACCATGTTAAGACCGATGGAATGGACAAATTCTTCGACATGAGCCGACACGGCAGCACCAGCTGTGGGGAAGAAATGGGCATTCTCGAGACCCAGCTCCTTACGGACAAGCGAGAAGACGGTCTTGTTGAGCATCTCATATTCAAGGCGAAGCGCCAAGGGGGGCTGCTTGCCAGCTGCAAGATAGGTGATATTATGCTTCTTACCAATGGCAAGAGCATGTTTGAAGAGGGTGCGCTGAACGGCACCACTGCTCTCAATCTTCTCCTGAACACCCTGGTAAACTTTCTCCCAGAAACGGGGCACACTCGACATACAGGTGGGATGGGTCTCACGCATAGACTTCTGCACTTCCTGGGGATAGGTGTTGACAATCAGGCGGGCACCAACGGTGATACAGAGTATCTTCCATCCTTTCTCAAAGATATGGGTGAAGGGAAGGAAGTTGAGCACACGGTCAGCATCGGTCACAGGCACACACTTATGGTTAGCAAGCATGGCGGCATGATACTGACCCATCGTCAGAATGACACCCTTGGAATTGCCGGTGGTACCACTGGTATAAAGGATGTTTGCAATATCGTCCATGGTGGCCTCACGCTGCAACTGCTGGACAGCATCCTGATGGGGCAGATCCTCGCCCAGACGCAGGAAGTCGGCAAACGACATCACGGTGGTATCGTTCTCGGGCAGTTCTACAGAGGGGTCGAAAACGATGATGCGCTCGAGGGTCTTACAGGTACCGAAAACACGACGGGTCTTCTCGTACTGCTCTTTCTCGCCAACGAAGATGTAACGAATCTTGGCATCGTTGATCATGAACTGGATTTGCTGCTCAGAACTGGTGGCATAGAAGGGGATGGTGACAGCACGAATGCCCCAGGCACCAAAGTCGGTGAAAAGATACTGGACGGAGTTCTGTGAGAAAACACCAATGTTCTCTTGTACGCCAACACCAAGGCTGAGCATGGCATTCGACACTTGTTTCACAACACCAGAGAACTGATTCCAGGAACACGACTTCCAAGTTTTTCCACCAAAGTTTTTGTAAATCAGTGCCTCGCGGTCGCCGTACTTAGCTGCCACATCGTGCACCAGAACAGACAAATGACTACAAATCTGCATAATCCCTAATAAGTATAATTTCTATAGTGCAAAAGTACTGCAAAATAATGAGACCACCAAATTTTAACAGGAAACAATGGCCGATATTGCACTTTTTCCGCAATAATGTGCAATCGTAATTATTTTTTTCGTATATTTGCCACAGAAAAACTTACTAAGAGCTATATGATAGCCCAACCTTATTGATAATAATATGAAGACCATTAACAGTTTTGACGAACTGGTAGAACATCTTGTAGAACGCCACCAGAGAAAAAAGGTGGCAGTGGTTTGTCCTAACGACGTATCTACGCTGACAGCTGTCATGAGAGCCGTGGACGAGGGATTTATTGAGGCGCTGCTAGTGGGATGCCACGACGGTGTGGCAAAACTGGTGGAATCGTACGGTGAACATGCAAAACTGGTGGAGGCAGCCACTGCCGAGGAGGCGGCGCTGAAGGCGGTGGAACTGGTGAGAGAAGGACAGGCCGACGTGCTGATGAAAGGGTTCCTGAATACGGACACGTTGCTGCACGCAGTGCTGAACAAAGAGAACGGCATCCTGCCAAAAGGTCAGGTGCTGACGCACATCACCTGTGCACAGGTGCCGGGATTCAAACGACTGATATACTTTACGGATGCGGCTGTGATACCCTACCCCAACAGGGAACAACGGGAGGCACAACTGTGCTACGTACTGGACACGTGCCGACGCATGGGCATCGAAACGCCTCAGGTAGCTCTGATCAACTGCTCGGAAAAGGTGAACGAAAGGACTTTTCCATTCACCGTAGAATACAAGGAGCTAATAGCAAAGGCAAACGAAGGGGCGTTCGGGGCATGCGTCATCGACGGACCACTGGATCTAAAGACTTCATTATCGCCGGCCGCCTTGCATAAGAAGGGCATCGAATCGCCACTGGACGGACAGGCTGACGCGCTGATATTCCCCGACATACAGGCGGGCAACGTGTTTTACAAGACCATCACGTTGTTTAGCGATGCTACCACAGCAGGCATCCTGCGCGGACCTATCGTACCCGTGGTACTGCCATCGCGAGGCGACAACGGCACTTCGAAATACTACTCGCTGGCATTTGCTGCCATATAGCGAATACTGGGTGGAGAACTTGATGAGCGGTTCTCCAAAAGCACAGAGGGAGTAGGAAAGAATATATGTAGAGAATAAACTGAGAAACAAAATAGAACTATGCTGATATTAGCAATAAACCCAGGGTCAACATCAACCAAGATGGCCGTTTTTGAAAATGAGAAGCCTATGGTGCTGCGCAGCATCCAACACTCTAACGAGGACTTGGCGGGCTTTGACGACGTCATCGAACAGATGGACTACCGGAAACAACTGATTCTGGACGAGCTGAAACATATCAACGTGCCACTGAAGTTTGATGCGGTGATAGGTCGCGGCGGACTGGTGAAACCTATTGCTGGCGGTGTCTATGAGATTAACCAACGGATGCTGGACGACACGCACAACGGCATCGCCATGCACAACCATGCCTGCAACCTGGGCTGCCTGATTGCATACGACATAGCCAAAGAGATACCGGGCTGCCGCTCGTTTATTGCTGACCCTGGCGTGGTGGACGAACTGAACGACTATGCTCGCATCAGCGGCTCGCCACTGATGAACCGCATCTGCATCTGGCATGCGCTGAACCAGCGGGCCATCGCACGCCGCTTTGCCAACGAGATAGGTAAACGCTACGAGGACCTGAATCTGATTATCTGCCACCTGGGCGGCGGTATCTCGGTGGCAGCACACGACCACGGTCGGGCCGTGGACTGCAACAATGCGCTGGACGGCGAAGGTCCTTTCTCGCCTGAACGTGCGGGCAGTTTGCCTGCTGCCGACCTGATTCGCCTTTGCTTCAGTGGGAAATACACCGAGAAGCAGTTGCTGAAACGTATTGCAGGAAAGGCGGGACTAAATGCTCACCTGGGCACAAACAACGTGGTGGAGATTCAAGAGCGTATAGCCAACGGCGATAAACATGCGGAGCTGATTCTGAATGCGATGATATACCATATCACGAAAAACATAGCAGGACTGAGCGCTGTGCTGTACGGCAAGATTGACGCTATCTTGCTGACGGGAGGTATGGCGCGGTCGGAATACGTAATCAACGGCATACGCAAACGCATCGAGTTCCTGGCTCCCGTATATTGTTTCCCCGGCGAAGACGAACTGGAGGCATTGGCACAAAATGCCTACGCCGTGCTGCAAGGCAAGCGCGAAGTGAAGATTTATGAGTAGCACGCGTTCGTCACGCCAATAGAATGACGAAGACACAAAAAAAAGGACTGGCTCAGAAAGTGAACCGGTCCTTTTCCTTATAATAGCTTTTTCTAATTATGCATCGATATTTGCGTAAGTTGCATTCTTCTCGATGAACTCACGGCGAGGCTCTACATCATCACCCATCAACATAGAGAAGATCTCATCGGCCTCGGCAGCATTCTCGATAGTTACCTGCTTCAGCAAACGGTTCTCGGGGTTCATGGTGGTCTCCCACAACTGCTCGGGGTTCATCTCACCAAGACCTTTGTAGCGCTGGGTGTGCAGGGCTGAGCTGTTCTCATCGCCAGCCACATACTTATCAATGAAGGCCTGACGCTGCTGCTCGGTGTAGCAATACTCAGAGAACTTCTTGTAAGTGCACTTGTAGAGGGGAGGCGTGGCAATGTAAAGGTGACCGCCCTGAATAACCTGAGGCATGAAACGATAGAAGAGCGTCATAATCAGTGTGTCGATGTGATAACCATCGACATCGGCATCGGTCATGATGATAATCTTATCGTAGCGCAGCTTATCGATATTGGCATCCTTCGAATCCTCGCCATCAACACCAAAACGAACACCAATGCTCTGGATGATGTTCATCACAGACTCGGCCTCGAACACGCGGTGCCACTGCACCTTCTCCACATTCAGAATCTTACCGCGCAGAGGCAGGATGGCCTGAAAGTGACGGTCGCGACCCTGCTTGGCAGAACCACCGGCCGAGTCACCCTCGACGAGGAAGATCTCGCAGGTCTTAGGATCCTTGTTTGAGCAGTCTGCCAACTTACCAGGCAGACCACCACCACTCATAGGATTCTTGCGCTGTACGCTCTCGCGGGCCTTACGGGCGGCGATACGTGCTGTGGCAGCCAGAATCACCTTCTCACAGATGGTATGTGCCTCCTTTGGATGCTCCTCAAGGTAATTGTTCATAGCTTCGCCCACGGCCTTCTGAACAGCACCGTTCACCTCGCTATTACCAAGCTTGGTCTTGGTCTGTCCTTCGAACTGAGGCTCGGCAACCTTCACAGAGACAATGGCGGTGAGACCCTCGCGGAAGTCGTCTTGTGCAACTTCAATCTTAGCCTTCTCAATCTGCTTGCGCAACTGATCGTCATCGTCGGCGTACTTCTTCAGCGCACGGGCCAACGCAATACGGAAACCAGTCAGGTGGGTACCACCCTCGATGGTGTTGATATTGTTAACGTATGAGTGGATATTCTCAGAATAGTCGCTGTTGTAAAGCAAAGCCACCTCGATGGGCACACCATCCTTCTCTGTCTTCAAGCAGATAGGATCGCCGATGATTGAGGTGCGGTGACGATCGACGTAGCGAACAAACTCCTTCAAGCCTTCCTTGGCATGGAACACCTCTGGCTCGCGCAGCTTACCCTCTTCGTCGGGACGCAGGTCGGCCAGCGTGATGGTGATGCCGGCATTCAGATAAGCCAGCTCGCGCATACGCTTAGCAATGATGTCATATTTGTATTCTGTCGTGGTGAAGATAGAACCGTCGGGCCAGAACTGCTGGCGGGTACCGGTCTTATCGGTGTCACCAACAATCTTCACATCGTAAAGGGGCTTTCCCTTCTCGTACTCCTGCTGGTAGATATGACCATTGCGGAATACCTGCGACTTCATATGGGTAGAAAGGGCGTTGACGCAGCTCACACCAACACCGTGCAAACCACCAGACACCTTGTAAGAGCCTTTATCAAACTTACCACCAGCGTGAAGCACGGTCATCACCACTTCGAGGGCTGACTTGTGCATCTTCTCGTGTTCGTCAACAGGGATACCACGTCCATTATCCTGGACGGTGATAGAGTTATCTTCGTTAATAGTTACTTCGATATGAGTACAATAACCAGCCATAGCCTCGTCGATAGAGTTATCGACAGTCTCGTTCACCAGGTGGTGAAGTCCTTTCTCGCTGATATCGCCGATATACATAGCGGGACGCTTGCGCACGGCCTCCAATCCCTCAAGCACTTGAATATTACTTGCGGAATAATTTTGCTGTTCTTGCTGTAATTCTTCTGACATATTTCAAAAAAGCTTTATAGGGTGCAAAATTACATAAAAAAAGTGACTTAAGCGAATAAAATATATAATATTTTAGACTCCGGAAATAAAAAAAATCCGCATAAACAAAAATGTCTATGCGGACTGTATCGATAACTCTATGTATAGTCTTTATTAGAGCTTATTCACGTGAAGAGCGAGGCTTGACTTCAGGTTAGAAGCCTTGTTCTTGTGGATAACGTGAGTCTTTGCCAGCTTATCCAGCATCTTCTGAACTTTAGGGAAGAGAGCAACAGCCTCATCCTTGTTAGTCATAGCGCGCAGCTTGCGAACTGCGTTACGCATGGTCTTGGCATAGTACTTGTTGTGCAGTGCCTTTTTCTTGTCCTGGCGAATTCTCTTCACCGATGATTTGTGGTTTGCCATTTTTTTAATTTAAATTTAATTGTTATTAAAGCTTATGGGTCTTACGCCGACAAAGCAGCCCTGGGCGGATTTGATTAGTTGACGGTGCTTAGCTCATAACGGTGTGTTACAGACCGACCCCTTAACTAAAAAAAATCCTCCGCCACCCCTTCCTAGTTTTCACCAGTAGCACATCACTGTGCAGATGACGGATTTAACCTTTTTCTTAGTAGTCCCTAGGAGAGTCGAACTCCTCTTTAGAGAATGAAAATCTCTCGTCCTAACCGATAGACGAAGGGACCAGACGCCTTTTAAGCGGGTGCAAAATTACTACTTTTTTCTTGTTCCACCAAATTTTCTTCAATAAAAATGCATTTTTCTGCCGTTTTTTTTCTAATTTTGCCCCAATGTTTACAAAAACGCAGGCTATTGTGCTTCATACAGTTAGGTATGGCGACCAGAAACTTATCGTTGATATGTTTACGCGCCAAGCAGGGCGAATGTCGTTCTTCGTGCGACTGCCCAAAACGGCCCATGGAAAAATCAAGAAGCAGCACTTTCAGCCTTTGTCACTGCTAAACATCGAAGGCGAGATTCGCCCCAACGAACAATTGCAAAAGTTAAAGGAGGTGAACTTCCTGACGCCCCTACCCTCGCTGCACGGAGACCCGTCTAAGATGGCCATCAGCCTGTTCACCAGTGAGTTTTTGTCGTATGCATTGCGAGACGAGCAACAGAACGAGCCACTGTTCGACTATATTCGTTCGGGCATCGAATGGCTGGACAGTTGTCAGAAGGACTACGCCAATTTCCACCTGGTATTCCTGATGCACCTTTCGCGCTTTCTGGGTTTCTATCCTAACATCAGCGACTATAACGACGGCGACTTCTTCGACCTTCGTGCTGCAGTATTCTGCAAACAGCCCCCTGTACATCGCGACATCCTGCTACCGCAGGAAGCCCGTCTGATTCGTACAATGATGCGTATGGACCTGGGCACGATGCATCTGTTCCAGATGTCGCACGAGGAGCGCAACCAACTGCTTGACTATCTGCTTGTCTATTACCGCATTCACCTGCCAGCATTCCCAGAACTTCGCTGTCTTCCGATACTTCGCGAGCTCTTTAAATAAGGAGAATGCCACACCTTCGCTTTTTGCCCCCCACTTTCGTTACGGCAAAGCCCCACATCCGTTACGGCAAAGCGTCACTTTCCTTACGGCATCCCCCCACTTTCCTTACGGCAAAGTCCCACATTCCTTGCAGCAAACAAAAAAAAGCCAGGCCACTAAGCAGTTGCTCAGCAGCCTGGACGCGAAATAAAACAGCACTACGGCTTAAACAAAACTGATGACGCCCTGTTGATAGTCAACCTGATTGGACGTTTCGGGTGTTTGCGCAGGTGCCGGATTGCCAATACTGGCCAGCACTTCGCGTGTACGTTTATAAGTAGGTATCGACTCTACAGCCGAGATGATATCATCATTGTCGAGATCCTCGGGACCAAAGATATAAATATTTGGACGACGCTTGTGAATCTTCTGATTGTCGCTTTCGCTATAGTAGTGTCCACGACGCTCCTCACGCTTGGCGGCAGCCTCCTGCTCTTCAGCAATACGGTTGGCCTCTTCGCGCGTCTGCTGTTTCAGCATACGCTCCTCCATGCCATCCACATTCTGCACACCGAAACCAGTAGCCAGAATGGTAACCTTCACCTTCTTGCCCAGATCGGGATCGATAGCCACACCCCACTTGATTTCGAAGTCGCCGAACTTGTCCATAAACTCATGCACATAGTTCATCTCCTCCATCATGAAGTTGTCCTTTGAGTCCTTCTGGTGACTGAACGAGATATTGAGCAGAATCTTCTTAGAGTTGAAGATATCGTTGTCGTTAAGCAGCGGTGAGTTAAGAGCATCCTCGATAGCTTTCTTTACGCGGTCCTCGCCTTCGCCGTAACCCGTTGACATGATAGCCACGCCACCATCCTGCAGTACCGTCTTCACATCGTTGAAGTCCAGGTTCATAGTGCCATGCAGGGTGATAATCTCGGCAATAGACTTAGCAGCAACCGACAACGTATCGTCGGCCTTTCCGAAGGCATCGAGGAACGACAGGTCAGGATAGATCTCGCGCAAGCGCTCGTTGTTGATAACCAGAAGCGCATCAACGTGCTTATGCATCTCTTCCACGCCATCAAGTGCCTGGTCAATCTTCTTATTACCTTCAAAGCGGAAAGGAATGGTCACAATACCCACGGTCAGGATACCCATCTCCTTTGACACACGAGCAATGACAGGTGCTGCACCAGTACCGGTACCACCACCCATACCAGCGGTGATAAAGGTCATACGAGTGCCATCGCTCAGCATCTTACGAATCTGTTCAATGCTCTCCTCGGCAGCAGCACGAGCCTTAGCAGGACGGTTGCCCGCACCAAGACCCTCGCTACCCAACTGCAACTTAACAGGTACAGGCGAGTCATTAAGAGCCTGATTATCGGTGTTGCATACTACGAATGTCACATCGTGAATGCCTTCCCTATACATATGATTTACCGCGTTACCACCGCCACCGCCTACGCCGATGACTTTAATAATGCTATGACGCTCTTCGGGGATTCCGAAGTCGAGTATATCGTTTGATTTATTGAATTCTAACATGGTTTCTACGTTTTTTGAGGTTATTCATCTTCGGTTAACTTCTGGAAGAAACGATTCAGTTTCTTACCGAACTTATTCAGCGCACTGTTCTCCTTACGTTTTCTGCGCTCTTCCTCCTCTAGTTTATCACGTTCAAGCTGAGCAGCACGTTCCTCTTCCTCTTCTTTTTTGAGACGTTCCTTTTCTGCGAGCGCTTCTTCCTGAGAAGAACGGATCACGCCAGACTCAACCTCATGAGGCTGACGAGGACGACGGTCAAGACCTGTAGGTTGTGGTGCAGGTGCATTCTGTCCATCGAAAAGATCGCCATTAGGATCAATAAAGTTGCCAGCACAGTTCATGTCGCCCTTAGCCAAAAGTCCCAGCAGCGTATTATACATGCCATTGTGAACCTTGATAGCCTCGATAGACGAGTTGATAGTCATGGTCACGAACTTAGCCACACGCACCTTTTCAATGTGAGTGTACATCGTGAAGGCATGCTCTATATTTTTCATGTTAGCGCCACCACCCGTCAGGATGATACCACCCAACAGCTTATCGTAGTATTCTGGAGGAATCTGATAACGCACGTTCTCGATAATCTCCTCCATACGTCCTTCAACGAGCTCAATGAACTGGCGGCTCTCCACCTGTCTGTCTGCGCTGATAGAGTATTTCAACGTTGGGTCAATATCGCCGTTATCCGTATATGCCGAAGCATATTTCAACTTCATCTGCTCAGCCTCACTGTCTTCCATCTGCAGCGAAGTAATATCTTTGGTAACATTATTTGAGCCCAAAGGAATAACAGCCAGATGGCGAAGCACATTTTTCCAGAACACAGATACCGTCGTCGTATCGGCACCAATATCCACCAACGCACATCCCGAACGCTTCTCAGCCTCTGTCAATACAGCATTAGCAAGCGCCAAAGGAGCCAGGAACATCTCTGCCACATTAATCTGAGCAGACTCGAAACACTTGTTCAGGTTCTGGAAGAATGCCTTACGATCAAGAATATTCAAGAAGTTACCCTCCAGATGTGCAGCACGGATACCCACAGGATCCATCTGCAACTGAGAGTCAACGCGATACTCCTGTTCTGCCACATCCAGAATCTTCTGATCAGGATAATCCATTGCACGGTTCGCATCCATCAGTTCAACCACCATCTCCTGTGTGATGATGCCATCTTCTGGCAGGTCTTTCGACACCGTATTGCGCACGCTGCGAATAGACTGACCGCCAACACCCACGAAGACCCGTGTGATACGTGTCTTCAACTGACCTTCCAGCTTCTTGACAATGCTTGTCAGACATTGCGCCGTCTTGTCGATGTTGTAAACAACACCCTTGCGAATGAACGCAGCCGAGTCTTCGCTCACCATTGCCAGCACACTGATGCTGCCGTCAGGTTTCTTTTGTCCTGCAATGCCCGTCACCTTCGATGAGCCGAGCTCTATTGCAATAATAAATTCTTTAATTTCTGCCATACTGTTTTATCTGTTTTATTTTCGCTTACATATAATCTGATTATCAAACTCCACATTGATGCGCGAGTACCTATTCCATCCGGCCTGGTTCAAACCATAGACATAGAACTTCCACAGTCTGTCTAACTTTGCACGGAGATTTTCAGGCTTTCCTATATATATAATATGGTCGCCCACACGCGGAACCATTTCTATGGTACCATCACCCAACACGTTCAGCTGCACAATCTGGTCGTTCCAGAACTCATCTTTACGCAGGATATTAGCCACCGGCCCCAGTACCTTCTCGCCATATTTCATACTGATATGCCCTGTAGCAATCAGCAGATTGCACGAATAGTCGGTGCGAGGCATGCGCTTACCACTGCTGTCGAGGAAATAATCATCTCCATTTTCGCTCATCACCCTGATGACGGGGATGCGCTGTTTGATGATGACATGCACCATTCCATCTTGCGCCTTATAGCATTCCGCGCTCTCCACAAGATCTTTTGATGCCAATTTCTCCTCAATCATTCGGGCGTTCACCTCGCTCATCATCCGTCCCTGCGGGTTCAACTGGTCAACCGTCAGTATGTTTCTCACATCATCAACGGTCAGGAAACCACCGTCTCCTTCCTGGGCAATCTCAATCTTCACGCCCTTGCACATAGTGTCGGGGCCCTCCGGATTCCTTTTCATGGCGAAAACGAATACCAGATAGACCGCAATCAAAAGACTGAGAAGGATGATGACGACTTTCTTCATACGTGTATTACAATCTTTCTTTAAGTATCTCTGTGATCTCAGGCACCTGTGCATCTAAGTCGCCGGCGCCAAGGATAATCAATACATCGAAATCACGACTCTTGATCATTGGAAGCACATCCGACTTGTTCACCAGATGCTTCTCGACACCAGGAGCCAGACGGTCATAAATCAACTGCGAGCTGACGCCCTCGATAGGCAACTCACGAGCTGGATATATCTCCGTTAGGATGACCTCGTCCAACTGACTCAGCGCCTCAGCGAAGTCCTGATAGAAGTCACGGGTTCGCGTGTAGAGGTGCGGCTGGAAGATAGCCGTGATATGACGACCCTGATAGAGCTGACGAATACTGCGTGCGCTCTGGTATATCTCCTTCGGATGATGTGCATAGTCGGAAAGGAACACCAGTTTATCGGTCTTAATCTTAAAGTCGAAACGACGATCCACACCTCCATAGGTCTTCATACCCTGGCGCAGTTCCTCGGCCGTACAACCAGCCAACTGAGCCATGGCCATGGCAGCCACGCCATTCTCCACGTTGATGGGAATAGGATGTCCCAGCTGCACATCCTTCACCGACTCGATAGGAGAGATGAAGTCGAACGTGATCTCGCCATTCTCTATTCGAATATTCTCTGCATGGAAATCGCCCTCGTTCAAGGCGTAGTCATAGCGCTTCACGCCATCCTGCAGATGTTCTTTCATCTCCAGGTCACGATGTATAATCAGCGCACCACCAGGCTGGATCAGTTCCGTATAGTGACGGAAGCTCTCCAAGTAAGCCTCCTTGGTGCCGTAGATATCAAGATGGTCAGGGTCGGTGGCAGTGATTACCGTCATCCAAGGCGACAGCCAGTGGAACGAACGGTCAAACTCGTCAGCCTCTATCACCACATACTCCGAATCGCTGACAATATAGTTAGTGCCGTAGTTCTTCGTGATACCACCCAGAAACGCATTACAGTCCTGGCTGCTCTGATGCATGATATGAGCACACATGCTCGAAGTAGTGGTCTTTCCATGTGTACCTGCCACACAGAGTCCCTTCATCTGGCGGGTCAGCGTGCCCAACACCTGTGCACGCTTCTGCACCTCGAAACCATTGGTCTGGAAATAGACCAGCTCCTTGTGTTCTGCAGGAATAGCAGGGGTGTACACCACCAGACAATGCTCACGGTCCTTACATGCAGCTGGGATAGCATCTACGTTCTCCTCATAGTGAATCATAGCGCCCTCTTTCTCCAACTGCTTCGTCAGATCCGATGGTGTCTTATCGTAGCCGGCAACCACCAGGCCACGATGAATGAAATAGCGCACGATAGCACTCATACCAATGCCACCGGCACCCACGAAATAGACAGCTTTTATATCTTTTGCTTCCATGATTTGATTATTTTTCTTTTGCTAACTTCAGTACCTCTTTAGCGATAATCTCAGCCGAGTTAGGCAATGCCAACTTCAGCACATTCTCGCTCAAGCTCTTCAGACAGGCATCGTCTGCGACGGTCTTAATAGCTAAAGGAATCAGTTTCTCCTGTGCCTCGGCATCTTTCACAAACAAGGCAGCGCCACGGTTCACCAGCGCCATCGCATTTTTCGTCTGGTGGTCTTCAGCCACATTCGGACTGGGCACCAGAATGACCGCCTTACCTATCAGGCAGAATTCCGATATAGAGCTGGCGCCTGCACGACTGATGACCAGGTCGGCAGCTTTATAGGCAGCCGCCATATCACTGATAAAGTCCATGACACGCAGGTTCTCGGGTTGTCCCTTCTCTTTCAGTGTCTCGGCAATCTGTGCGCTGTAGTATTTTCCCGTCTGCCAGATGAACTGCACCCCAGACTTTGCGATTTCATCCAGATGCTGCAACACACTCTCGTTGATGGTGCGAGCGCCCAGACTACCGCCCACCAGCAGCACGGTCTTCTTCTCCTGACTCAGTCCGAAAGACTTCAGAGCCTCGTCACGTGTCACCTTCGACTCGAGCAAAGCCTGGCGCACGGGGTTACCCGTCATCATGATCTTCTCTGCGGGGAAGAAACGCTCCATGCCCTCATAGGCCACACAAATCTTCGAGGCCTTCTTGGCTAACAACTTATTGGTGACACCAGCATAGCTGTTCTGTTCCTGTATCAGACAAGGAATGCCCATCGAAGCAGCCTTGTTCAACGTAGGACCGCTGGCATAGCCACCCACACCCACAGCCACCTGCGGCTGGAAGTCACGGATGATGGCTTTGGCCATGCGCTGACTCTTCCATACATGGTAGAGCACCTTGATGTTCTTGAGTAAGTGTTTACGGTCGAAGCCCATGATGGGCAGACCTTTTATCTCGTAGCCAGCCTGTGGCACGCGCTGCATTTCCATTCTTCCCTGTGCACCGACAAACAATATCTGAGCGTCAGGACAAAGTTCACGAATAGCATTAGCAATTGAGACAGCGGGAAATATATGTCCACCTGTTCCACCTCCACTGATGATGATTCTTGGCTGTTTCATGATTCTTCCAATTCGCTATTTATTTTCAATTGATTCTTATTATTACGCTTTCCGCCCTCCTCACGACGTTTGGCCGAACGGCTCACGCTTAGGATGGCACCGATATAGGCGCAGTTGATGATGGTCGATGTACCGCCACGCGACACCAAAGGCAACGGCTGACCGGTGACAATACCGAAGTCCACCGCCACACACATATTGATGGCCGCTTGGAACACCAACAGCATGGTCAGTCCCATGATGAGGAAAGCCGGGAAGTTGTTCTCGCAACGACTTGCTATTCGTGCTGCCCTAAACAGCAATATCACGTAAAGGAACACCACACCGATGGCACCTCCGATGCCCATCTCTTCGACGATGATGGCAAAGATAAAGTCGGAATAAGCCTGCGGCAGATAGTCGCGTTCCTCCGAGTTGCCCGGTCCCTTACCAACGACGTTCGAAGAGGCGATGGCCAGGTTCGAGTGTGTCACCTGATAGTTCTTGTCCGTCACCTTATACTCCACAGCCGGCACGTCCTTGTTCTCGTCCTCGCCTGCAATACGGTTCTTCCAGGTCCAGAAGCGGTGTGTCAACCTGTCCCAACCAGACTTTTTCTCCTTTGCCTTCTCCTTCTTGACCAGTTCCAGGTTGCCCGCCTTCTGCGCAGCCTCCAGTTCCTTACCCTCACGGTCGAGCTTCGACAGAGAGAACACCAGTACCAGGAAGCCTGCTACGATGAGCAGCAACACCCCCGTCAGCTTACCCATTTGAATCATGGGCACGCGGGCTATGAACATCATCAGATAGACAACCAAAAAGAGCAGCACCGCCGTTGACAGGTTCTCAATACCAATCAGGGCAACGGCAGGCACCGACATAATCAGCACATACTTCATGGCCAGCGGGTCTGCGCCCGAGCCATCGGGCTTCTGCATGGCACT
This sequence comes from Prevotella sp., assembly GCA_024695815.1. Lineage (GTDB taxonomy): Bacteria > Bacteroidota > Bacteroidia > Bacteroidales > Bacteroidaceae > Prevotella. The sequence continues at coordinate 55,364 of JAILHK010000028.1, read as the reverse complement.
CAGCACTTGGGCTGTGGCCAGCACCAAAGTGCCCTTAGCTATCTCAGATGGTTGGAAGGTAAAGCCCGGCAAGGGTATCACACGGTTGGCACCATTGATACTCTGTCCGCCAAACAGCACCCATATCAGCGTGGCATAGGTCACCAGCAGAAGCACGGGTGTGATCAGCTTGAAATAACGACAAGGAATGTTCAGAATAACGATAGTCACCATCAGTCCTATCACGATCTTGCTGACGTGACCTAATATAGGTCCCAGATAGCTCTGCGAATGATACGTCAGCGTGCTCGAAGCCGAAAAGACCTCGACGATACTGATGATGCAGAGGAACAGGAACACCGTCCATATCCCTTTGTCACCTTTAAACAGATTTCCTATCTTCTTCTCCATTCCTTATGATTATAGACTTCTAACCAGTTCTTTGAACTGTTCTCCACGGTCCTCCATATTCTTAAAGAGGTCGAACGATGCGCAACAGGGCGACAGCAACACAGTCTCGCCAGTCTTTGCCAGCTCGTAGCAGGCAGCCACGCAGTCTTTCATGGAGTGTGTATCACGCACGGGGATGCCCAGGCTGTCGAAGTTGTCGTGCAACTTCTGGTTGTCGGCACCCAGATAGATCAGCGCCGAACATTTCTCCTTCACCAGTGGCTTGATGGGGTCATAGTCATTACCCTTGTCCTTACCACCCAGAATCAGCACCACCTTGGTCTTCATCGAGTCAAGGGCATACCAGCAAGCATCCACATTCGTTGCTTTCGAGTCGTTCACATACTTCACGCCACGAACGGTAGCCACTTTCTCCAGTCGGTGTTCCACACCGGGGAACTCGCTCAGCGACTTGCGGATCACCTCTTTCTTGATACCGGCAATATCACCAGCCAGACCGGCAGCCAGCGAGTTATAGATGTTATGACGACCTGTCAGGCTCAGCTGTTCCTGTTCCATGTTGAAAGGCATGGGCTTCTCCAGCACATACTTACCCTCTTCAATATAACCGATGCTACCCTTCTCCTTCAGTTCAGAGAAAGGATACTGGATAGCCTTGATATCATATTTCTTCAGCTCACGACTGATGATGGGGTCATCGTTCCAATAGATGAAAGCATCCTCGGCCGTCTGGTTCTGCAGAATGCGCATCTTAGCATCCACATAGTTCTGCATTTCGAAATTATAGCGGTCCAGATGGTCAGGTGTGATATTCAGCAGGATGGCGATGTTTGCACGGAAGTCATACATGTTGTCCAACTGAAACGAAGACAGCTCAATGACATAGTAAGCATGAGGATCCTCAGCCACCTGCAATGCCAGCGAGTTACCGATGTTTCCCGCCAGGCCCACATCATAACCCGCCTCTTTAAAAATATGGTATATCAGAGAGGTCGTGGTGGTCTTACCGTTAGACCCCGTGATGCATATCATCTTTGAATTCGTATATCTACCAGCAAACTCAATCTCACTGATGATGGGAATCTGGCGTTCCATCGCCTTCTTCACCATGGGTGCCGTCTCAGGAATACCTGGGCTCTTGATAATCTCATCGGCATTCAGAATTTTCTCCTCGGTGTGCTGTCCCTCTTCCCACACAATCTGGTGGTCGTCGAGCATCTTCTTATAGCGGTCACCGATGCGCGACATGTCTGAAACGAACACGTCAAAACCCTCTTTCTTTGCCAGCACAGCAGCTCCTGCGCCACTTTCGCCTGCACCCAATACTACAATTCTCTTCATCGTATCTTCAATGTTATAATCGTTAACGCTGCCAAGATAATCGTTGTTATCCAGAAGCGGATAGTAATCTTTGACTCATGGAACGGGCGATGGGGCCATCCTTTTAAGATATAGCGCGATGTCTGATCCAGCTGCGAGTCTAGTTTTCTAAAGTTATCGTGTATCGGCGTGGCACGGAACACGCGCACACGCTGACCTTTTTTCTTCATAATCTTGAACCACTGTGTTTGGATAATCACGCTGAGACTCTCCACGAAGAAGATGCCACAGAGGATGGGCAACAACAGTTCTTTATGAATAATCACAGCAGCCACACCAATCACGCCACCAATGGTGAGCGAGCCCGTGTCGCCCATGAAAATCTGGGCGGGGAAGGCGTTGTACCACAAGAAACCAATCATGGCACCCACAAAGGCACACAGGAACACCACCAGTTCCTCGCTGTGAGGAATAAACATAATATCGAAATAGGAGGCGAAGCCCACGTGCGACGACACATAGGCCAGGATGCCCAGCACCACACCGATGATGGCCGAGTTGCCGGCACACATACCATCCATGCCATCGTTCAGGTTGGCACCATTAGAAACGGCAGTCACCACCAGGATGGTCATGGCCACAAACAAGATCCAGCCTGCTGCCACCTTATGCTTACCCACAAACGACATAATCTCCGAGTAGCTCAGGTTATGATGTTTGGTAAAAGGCACCGTTGTCTTCAGCGACTTATGCGCCTTGACCTCATGCTTCACCAGTTCCATCTTGTTCTTCACGGGTGTCGAGATATTCTCCCTCATCACCACGTCAGGACTCAGGTAGAGCGTCAGTCCAACGATAAAACCGATAGACACCTGTCCTATAATCTTATATTTACCTTTCAGTCCCTCTTTATTTCTGCGGAAAATCTTGATATAGTCGTCCATGAAACCCAGGAAGCCCAGCCAGACGGTGGTAATCACCATCAGGATGAGATAGATATTCCTGATACGTCCCAACAGCAGCACCGGCACCAGGATAGACACGATGATGATGATGCCACCCATCGTGGGTACGCCCTTCTTCTCCACGCCAAAGGGGTCGATAGCCGGATCGCGCTCAGTCTCGAAAATCTTGCGGCGCTTCATCCATTTGATAAAGAACTCGCCAAACCATGCCGAGATAACCAGCGACAGGATGAGGGCCAGCAGTGCGCGGAAGGAGATATAGCTCCACAGGTGTGCCCCAGGAATATTGAACTGTTCTAAAAATCTAAAAATATAATATAGCATATTCTTTTTCTTCTTGTTTGATAGATTCTATAGAAACTACAGACACTACAGTTACTACACTCCAAAAATTTCTCTCACCACCTCACGGTCGTCGAAATGGTGTTTCACACCTTTCACTTCCTGATAGTCCTCATGGCCCTTGCCTGCAATCAGGATGACGTCGCCCTTCTCGGCCAGCATCACCGCTGTCTTGATAGCCTCCTTACGGTCCACAATGCTCACCACCTTCTTCATCTGCTTCTGGTCAAGACCCGCCAGCATATCGTTGATGATGTCTTGTGGCTCCTCAAAACGAGGGTTATCGCTGGTGATGATCACACGGTCGCTCTGCTTCACGGCTTCCTGCGCCATCAATGGGCGCTTTCCCTTGTCGCGGTTGCCACCGGCACCACACACGGTGATGATCTTACCTTCTTTGCCGTCCATCACCTCGTGAATAGCCTTCAGCACGTTCTCCAGTGCATCTGGCGTGTGGGCATAGTCCACCACTGCCGTAAAACCTTCGGGCGAGTGGATAGGTTCCAGTCTGCCTGCCACACTCTTCAGGGTGCTCAGCACCAGCAGCACATCTTCAGGTTTCTGTCCCAGCATCACGGCTGCGCCATAGACGGCCAGGAGGTTGCTGACGTTAAACTTACCTATAAACTGTACGCCCACCTCACGACCGTCAACTTCCAGGTACATGCCTTCGAAATGACATTCGATGATGCGACCGCGGAAGTCGGCCATCTGTCGTGTAGAGTAGGTCTTCACCTCGGCCTTGGTGTTCTGCACCATGAACATGCCGTTTTTATCGTCGGCATTAGTGATAGCGAAGGCATCCTTTGGCAACATGTCGAAGAACTGCTTCTTGGCGTTACGATAGTTCTCTACGGTCTTATGATAGTCCAGGTGATCGCGTGTCAGGTTGGTAAACAGACCACCGGCAAACTTCAGTCCACCGATACGCTGCTGGGCAATGGCATGACTAGAGCACTCCATGAACACATACTGACAGCCGGCATCCACCATGCGCTTCAGCAGCTGGTTCAGCTCTATAGGGTCGGGAGTGGTATGACTGGCAGGCACGGCCTCGTCCTCAATATAGTTACACACCGTTGACAGCAGACCACATTTATAGCCCAGCTTACGGAACATATTATATAATAAGGTGGCGATGGTTGTCTTACCATTGGTACCCGTCACGCCCACCAGTTTCAGTTTCGACGTGGGGTCGCCCTGGAATGTCGTGGCCACCGGTCCAACGGCCGTTTCAGTCGAAGCCACCTGCACATAGCACACCTGTGGGTTCAACTCTGCAGGCATATCCTCGCAAAGCACAGCCGAAGCGCCCAGTTCTATGGCTTTCGGAATATACTGGTGACCATCGGTCTGTGTGCCTCTGATAGCCACAAACAGATGACTGGCAGCAGCCTTGCGTGAGTCGATGTCGATATCCACAATGTCGATATCGTCATTGCCTTCTACCTTGATTACCGCAATACGCTTAATGATGTCTTTCAGTTTCATATCTTGTTCTTTTTTTTATTCCTGTTAGTTCAGCTCCAGCACACAAATCATGCCTTCTTTCAACCTGCTGCCAGGCTCAATGCTCTGGCGCACCACACGTCCTTTGCCCTTCACACGGACCTTGATGCCCTGTTTCTCCACGGCATAGACCGCATCGCGGGCACCCATGCCGATGGTGTTTGGCATCTGGTGAGGAGCGGTCTTCGCAGCCTCAAACTTCATCTCGCCCGTATGGATGCCCAAGTGCTCGAGCACATACTTCGCGTTCTTCGTGTTGCCGCCCTTCACGTCGGGGATAAACACCGACAGCGAGTCGCGGGCATCCTCCACTCTCAACTTCAGGCTCTTGGCCATCACGCCCTCAGAGATATTGTGGAACACCGCACCCGACATGGCACCACCTGAAGCAGGCAGTCCCGACTTCTTCAGACAGACGATACAGCTGTACTGAGGATTGTCGGATGGGAAGTAACCGCAGAACGACAACCAGTAGTCCACCACACCGCTCTTGTAGCCGCCGGCCTTTGCCACCTGTGCCGTACCGGTCTTTCCAGATACCTGGAACGAGTGCGAACCGGCCCTCTTACCCAGTCCCTGGCTGACCACATGGCGCAACACCGTCTGCATCATCTTGACAGCCGACGGTTTAGCGATGCGCTCTTTGATAACCTCAGGTTGTGTCTCGTAGATCACCTGACCGTCTTTCACGATTTTCTCGACGAAACGTGGGCGCATCATCTTACCATTGTTGGCAATGGCATTGTAGAACGTCACCGTATTGATAGGTGCAATCTGTGTCTCATAACCGATACTCATCCATGGCAGCGTGGTCTTACTCCAGTAGTCCGAGCGTTTCGTGGTCTTGGTATTCGGCATACGTATCTTTGGCGGTGCATAACCCACGATGGGGAGCTTCAGGTCCTGACCAATACCCACGCGGTAGAGTCCTTCCACATATTTCGTAGGATTCTTGCCGTAGTATTTGTCTATCACATAGCTCACGCCAATGTTACTACTAACCTCCAGCGTACGGGCAGCGTTGATCACGCCATAGCCACCACGGTGCCAGTTATGGTCTTTCATCTTAGCACCATGCATCTGCATGATACCACAACCGGTATCTATCGTATAGGTAGTGTCTATCACACCATCGTCGAAGGCCACCAGGAACGAAGCCACTTTGAACACCGAGCCCGGCTCACAACGATAACTGATGGCGTCGTTGAAGCGCTCGTAGTACTCGCCGTCGGCACCGCGACGCATGTTGACAATGGCCTTCACATTACCTGTCTTCACCTCCATCAGGATGACAACACCCATCGAGGCCTCCCATTTCTTCAGTTCTTCAATCAACGCCTGTTCGGCCAGGTCCTGCATGCCCACATCGATGGTGGTCACGATATCGGCACCAGCCACCGGCGATTTCACCGTAAAGGGCACCATGCGGTTCAGCACCTTCTGCTTACGACGGATGCCCACCTGGCCACGCAGGATAGAGTCGTAGGTCAGCTCGATACCGAAACGAGCCGTGTCCTTGCCGCCTTCAAAGCTGCGGATGTCGCCGATGGTACGTTCAGCCAGCGAACCGAAGGGGCGACGGCGCGCCACGAAAGGTTCGGCATGGAAGCCGTACTTGTTTTTTGGCAGGTTGAAATAGGGCAACTGCAACACCTCGCAATAGGTGTTATAGCTGATTCGTTTAGGATATATCTTCCAGTGGCGTGCACCGACAGAACCGTCACGCAGCCTCTTGTTGCGTCCTTCCTCCATCCGTTGCTTGAACTTCTCTGCCGTCCAGTCGGGGAAGATATCATGCAGTCCGTTGCACAGACTGTCCAGTTTGCTGTAATACACCGAGTCGCGCTTGTGGGTCCATGCCGTATCCTCGCGGTCGCCAGGCTGGAAGTCCATGAATATCATGTATTCAGGAATACTGCTGGCCAACAGTTGTCCGTCGCTGCTCAGGATATTTCCACGGTCAGGACGCACACTGTCACTGTCGCTCTTCAGTCGATCAGCCACCACCTCCCAGTAGTTTCTGCCCACAGTCATGGTATAGCCAGCCTTGAAAATCACGGCCAGACCTATCAGCGTCAGCACCACCGCAATGGCGAAGTAACGCGGCATCACCTTTTCCTTGTTAAACCTACTCACGACTCTTTATCAATCTTCTGGAATGTTAATAATATAGGGAGGCTGATCGCTGATTTTCAGCAGCGAGTCATTATTCTCGCGCAGCACCTTCAGCACATTGCTCTGTCGGCATAGCTCCGTCAGATTGCTTGAACTGGCCAGTGCTTTATACTTAGCGTCGGTCAGCACCTTCTCCAGGTCGCTGATCTCGATCACATCTTTCTGACACTGATAGCGGAAGCCCACATAGACAGTGGTCAGCAATACAATCAGCAGAATAAGCCACACATGATGACGCACGAAAACCAGCAGGTGATCACCGCCCAGAATCTGGCGCAGCGTCAGCGTACCGGTCATATCATCATCGTCCTCGGTAGTACGTTCTTTCAACTGCTCATAGGCCGACGATGTATTGTCCTTTTCATCAGTTTCCTCCTCGATGGGCGTATCATCAATGATTAGCTCCATGTCGGATATGGTGGTTCCGTCATTATTAGTCATTCTGCATTATGTTATTTTAAATTTTCTCGGCTATTCTCAATTTTGCGCTTCGACTACGAGGGTTCTTTTCCAGTTCCTCGGCAGAGGGTGTTGTCACTTTATTATTAATAAGGTGTAGTGGACTGTTCACCCTTCCAAAGAAGTCTTGTTCCTGTCGTCCCTCAGCATTGCCGGTACGCATCACGTTTTTCACGATTCTATCCTCCAGCGAGTGATAGGTAATCACGCTCAGTCGTCCTCCTGGTCTCAGCATATCGCAGGCGCCCAGCAACATCTCGCGCAGGGCATCCATCTCGTGGTTCACCTCAATGCGCAGGGCCTGAAACAGCTTGGTCATCTCTTTTTTCTCGCGTTCGCGCTGGAACAGTTTTTCTGTAATTTCCATCAACTGTCCAGTGGTCTCTATGCGCTGCTGCATACGAGCCTTGGCCAGCACGGCGGCAATCTTGCGGGCATTCTTCAGTTCTCCATAAAGATAGAATACATCTGCCAGTCGCTGTTCGTCGTAGTCGTTCACCACGTCGGCGGCAGTCATACCCGCACGTTTATTCATTCGCATATCGAGTGGCGCATCGAAACGAAACGAGAAGCCTCGTTCGGCATCGTCGAAGTGGTGCGACGACACGCCCAAGTCTGCCAGCAGACCGTCTATTTGTTCTACGCCATAATAGCGCATCCAGTTCTTTAGGTATCGGAAATTGCTCCTCACAAAGGTAAACCTGTCGTCTGCCACGATATTGTTCTCGGCATCGGCATCCTGGTCAAAACTGTACAGATGACCCTTGGCCGTCAGCTGTTGCAGAATCTGGCGCGAGTGACCGCCGCCACCGAACGTCACGTCTACATAGACGCCGTCGGGACGTATGGCCAGTCCTTCTACGCTTTCTTTCAGCAGGACAGATACATGATATGTGTCGGCTGTTTTGATCATCATCCAATTACCTTGCTATTCATGATTTGTTTCAATTTCTGAGCAAACTCTTCCTGACTCAGGAATGGCTCTAAGGTCTTCTCCGCAGCCCATATCTCGATGGCATCGTTCATACCGATGAAGCGTACCGACTGTTCAATCTCTGCCATCTGCAGGTAGCGCTTGGGTATTAGAAAACGGCCATTGCCGTCGAGCGTCAGCACCTCGGCCTCCGAGACATATTGTCTCAACACCTGTTGCCCCACGTCGTCCCACTCGCTGACGCGCTCTAGCAGCGCATCCATGCGGCGGTTCCATGTCGATTCAGGATAGAGCACCAAGCACTTCTGATGCACATCCTTGCGCATCACCAGCACTTCCTCGCCAGCTGCCTGCAGCACCTTACGGAAGGAAGCTGGCAGAAACACGCGCCCTTTTGCGTCGGTCTTGGCTTCTATGTTACCTAAAAATCGCATGCGAACAATAATTATAGACTCTCGGATGCAAAAGTAATCAATTTCCACCACAATCCCCCACATTTCCCCACAAATTTTTATCAAACAACTAAAAAATTTCATTTTTTCTTTTTTTAAGACATCGCATTACACACTCGGGCGTTTTTGGGCGATGTCACTAAATTATCTTAATTTATGTAAAATTGCACATTTTAAGGCAAAAATGTGCTGAAAATGAAAGTTTTTGCGTACTTTTGCATTCCGTTATATGAAGAAGCAAATGGAGAAGACCATTGATATAGACAAGGTACTGAAAGGCAAAATGGGCAGCAAAGCTCGTTGGGTGCCTAGCCCACTCGTTTGGTGGCTAAAGCACATTGTCCATGAAGACCAAATCAACGAGTTCCTCTGGAGCGCCCGCGACCTGAAAGGCACGCCGTGGCTAAAGGCGGCCATCAACTTTCTGAATGTGAAGATTGAGGTGAGAGGACTGGAGAACCTGCCTGCCAAGGACGACCCCAAGCGCTATACGTTCGTAAGCAACCACCCATTAGGGGGTATCGACGGCATTGCCATCGGCTCTGTCATCGGCGAGCACTACGACGATAACTTCCGCTATCTGGTCAACGACTTGCTGATGAACCTGCCGGGACTAGCACCTTTGTGCATTCCCATCAACCTAACCGGCAAGCAGTCGCGCAACTTCCCCGCCATGATCGAGGCGGGTTTCAAGGCCGACACACACATCCTGATGTTCCCCGCAGGGCTCTGCTCGCGCAAGCGCAATGGCAAAATCTGCGATCTGCAGTGGAAGAAGACGTTCATCGCCAAGAGCATCGAGACGCATCGCGACGTGGTACCCATCTATTTCGAGGGTCACAACAGCAACTTCTTCTACCGACTCTCGAACATCAGCGACCGCTACGTCAAGAAGGTAAACATCGCCATGCTTTTCCTGGCCGACGAGATGTTCAAGAACACGGGCAACACTTTTACCATCACATTTGGAAAACCTATACCATGGGAGTCGTTCACCAACGACAAGACACCTACGGAGTGGGCTAAAACAGTTCAAAAACAAGTTTACGAATTAGCACCTTAAAGATACAAGCAAACGAAATCATGGAACAGCCGATTATTGATCCAGTACCCGCCGAAGTGCTCAAGAGCGAACTCACTCCTGAGCGACAGTTGCGCATGACTAACAAGAGCAACAACCTGATCTACGTTGTCACGGCTCATAACGCGCCCAATGTGATGCGCGAAATTGGGCGTCTGCGCGAGATTGCTTTTCGCGAAGCAGGAGGTGGCACTGGCAAGGAGGTGGACATCGACGAGTTCGACACCTGCGAGAACTGCTACAAGCAGCTCATCGTCTGGAACCCGGAGGCCGAGGAAATCATTGGCGGCTACCGCTATCTGGAGGGCAACAAATGGGATATAGACAGTAATGGTCAGCCCCATCTGGCCACCAGCCACATGTTCCACTTCTCTGAAAAGTTTCTGAAGGAGTACATGCCTTACACCATAGAGCTGGGCCGTTCGTTTGTGAGTCTACCCTATCAGAGTTCGAAGATGGGTGCCAAGAGCTTGTTTGCACTCGACAACCTGTGGGATGGTCTGGGCGCACTGACGGTGATTATGCCAAACGTGAAGTATTTTTTCGGCAAGATGACCATGTACCCCTCGTACATTCGCGAGGGACGCGACATGATTCTATACTTCCTGAAGAAGCACTTCGACGACAAAGAGAAGCTGGTTATCCCGATGAAACCGCTGAAAATCGAGGCTAACGAGGAGGACATGAAACGTCTGTTCTGCGAAAATTCATTCAAAGAAGACTATAAGATACTGAACCGCGAGATTCGTAAGTTGGGCTATAACATACCACCATTGGTCAATGCCTATATGAGTCTCTCGCCCACCATGAAACTGTTCGGCACAGCTATCAACTATGGCTTCGGCGATGTGGAGGAGACTGGCATCCTGATTGCCATGGACGAAATACTCGAAGAGAAGCGCGTGCGCCACATCGACTCGTTTATCAAGGAGCACCCCGAGGCATTGAAAATCACAAGTGGTGCCAACAAAGTGATCTACAAAGAAAAGAACTAAAACAGATTTAGGCCAAAACGCTTTCCGTTTTGGCCTAAATTGTACCCCTACCCCAACACCCCATCACCCCAATTCCACGACTTTCATAAGACCATACTGCCGCTTTTGAAGGCCAATACTGCCGCTTTTGATAGACAAGAGCACAGCTTTTGACTTGCAATAGTTTAAGTTTTGATTCCAATCTAGCCCCTAGACGGGGTGGTTCTAGCCCCTGGAAGTGGTCGTTCTAGCCCCTAGGAGTGACCGTTCCAGGGGCTAAAAGTGGGCATTCTAGGGGCTAGAATGGTAACAATAGTGTTGGTCCTAGACTCTAGAAACGTCATTTCTAGACTTTAGAACTGTCACTTTTAGACTTTAGAATGGGCCATTCTAGAGTCTAAAAACGTCCTTTCTAGACTCTAGAATGAAATCAAAAGTGGCACTATTGCCATTTAAAAGGAAAGGTTTCAGCCCGCTATTCAACCGCAATAACGAGGTGAAACCTATTGTTTTGACGACTTAGATGATGGGCAAGGAAATGCCGCAGATTTTCTGATAGACATCGAGGGCATAGACATCGGTCATGCCACTGATGTAATCGATGACTGCCATCAGACGAACCTCCAGGTCTTCGTGTTCAATCTCGTACTGGCTCGACACACGACCAATCAATTGCTGCGAATAGTAACGGTCGGGATGCTCAATAGCCTCTACCATAAGTTCCATCAGCGTTGCCATGATACGATAACCCGACAACTCTACATCGAGCACGGGCTTACTGCGATAGATGCGACTCTTCGACACTTCGGCACAATGGATATAGGCTTGGCGCGGCACCTCTGAGATATGATTGATGAGCGATCCCTGGAAGGTACCCTCCAGAATCTCGTCTTCGTGGTCCATAAACACCCGATAGCACTCATGCTCCAGCAGTCCGATAACGCAGGCGCGCAAGTACTGTATCTGTTCGTTGGGGTCGTAGAGCAACTCCTCGTCAATGCGCTGCATGATGTGTTTTTTGCCCATTTCATCGAAGAATGACAGCATCAGATCTCGAGCCTCGGCCAGGTTCAGAATCTTCAGCTTATAGGCATCCTCCAGATCCATAATCTCATAGCAGATATCATCGGCAGCCTCAACCAGATAGACCAGCGGATAGCGGGCCCAGCGTTCGGTGCCGTCGGCTGTGGTCAGACGAGGGATGCCCAACATCTGTGCCACGGTGACATAGTCGTGGTGCTCGGGCGTGAAGAAACCGAACTTATTCTTCTTGGCAGCATACGACGGATAGGGATACTTTACGATAGAAGCCAGCGTGCTGTAGGTCATGGCAAAGCCACCCTTACGGCGACCTTTGAAGCTATGCGTGAGCAGACGGAAGGCGTTGGCATTACCATCAAAGCGGGTAATGTCCGACCAGAACTCGGGCGACACTTTCTCTTGCAGATAGGCACCCTTGCCCTCGGTGAAGAAGGTCTGGATGGCCTTCTCGCCAGAATGACCGAAAGGCGGGTTGCCGAGGTCGTGCGCCAAACAGGCTGTGGCCACAATTTGACCAATTTCACCGATGAAAGGGCCCTTTTCCCCACGTGCCGACAGGGCAGCTGCTACATCGTTGCCCAGCGACATACCGACGCTGGCCACCTCGAGTGAGTGCGTCAGTCGGTTGTGTACAAAGATACTACCAGGCAGCGGAAACACCTGGGTCTTGTTCTGCAACCGGCGGAACGGTGCCGAAAAAATCAGGCGATCGTAGTCGCGTTTAAACTCTGTGCGGTCGTCATGACGCTCCAGATGACGATGCTCTTGTCCGAGCCGACAATTAGAAATCAGTTTTTCCCAATTCATCTTCATGGCTACAAAAGTACAACATTTTCAGCATAAAAACACAATTTAGCAGAAAATTTATGGCTGATTCAATTGTTTTTACTAATTTTGCACCTTATATAACACACATACATCACGCGTATGAAGATTCAAGTCGTAAATAAAGGACACCAACAACTTCCAGCCTATGCCACCGCATTGAGCGCCGGCATGGACCTACGTGCAAATATCGATGCACCCATCGAGCTGAAGCCCATGGAGCGCAAGCTGATTCCTACAGGTCTGCACATCGCATTGCCCGCAGGCTATGAGGCACAGGTAAGACCCCGCAGCGGACTAGCTCTGAAGAAGGGCATCACGGTATTGAACTCGCCTGGCACCATCGATGCCGACTATCGCGGCGAGGTGGGCGTGCTGCTCATCAACCTGTCGGCCGAGCCATTCGTCATTAACGACGGCGAGCGCATTGCCCAAATGGTGATTGCACGTCACGAAACAGCCGAGTTCATCGAGGTTGAGGTGCTCGACAAGACTGAGCGTGGCGAAGGTGGATATGGACATACTGGCGTGAAATGAAAAAGACACTATGCATACTGGCAGCCTTGGTTTGCTGTCTGGGCACAACGGCCCAGACCGACTCGCTGCGTCAGTATGACATCTGCTTCCACGAAGCGATGTTGCAACGACAGAAAGGCCACCATGATGCGGCCTTCGACCTGTTGCAACGCTGCCTGGAACTGAACGCGCAGGCTTCGGAGGCCTACTATTTCCTGGCACAATACTATGCTGAAATCAGACAGCAAGACAAGGCTATCGAGCACTTTAAGCATGCCACCGAGCTAGAACCTGCCAACAAGACTTACATGGAGACGCTGGCACATGCCTACATCTCGAAACAGAAATACACTGATGCCATCGATGTGCTGGAGCGGATGTATGCCACGGACAAGAGCCGACAGGACTTCCTGGAGATGCTCTACCAGCTGTATCTGAAAGAGAAGAACTTCGAAAAGGCCATCGATGTGCTAGACCGCATGGAGGCTATCGACGGCAAGTCGGAACGTATCTCGCTGGCTAAGAGCGGCCTGTACTTCCAGATGAGCGAGCACGAAAAGGCGCTGGAGGAAATCAAGGCTTTGTCTGACCAATACCCCAACGACCTGAACTACCGCACCATCTACGCCAACACGCTGTTGGCCAACGGCGACAACGAGCTGGCTCACGACGTGCTGATGAGGATTCTAAAGGAGGAACCTGACCATGTCAAGGCTCAGCAGACACTGCGCAACTACTTCATCAGCATGGAGGATGCCGAGGCGGTGGACTCGCTGACACGCTGCATCCTGCTGAACCCTAAAGCCAATACGGAAGACAAAGTGATGCAGTTGCGCCAACTGATCAGCGAAAATGAACAGAGCGGCGGCGACAGCACACAGATACTGGCACTCTTCGACTCGATGCTCGACGTGCCGCAGCCGGATGCCGACATCGCCGAGATGAAAGCGGCGTATATGGATCTGAAGCAAATGCCGCGCGATGCTATCACGAAGGCATTGGAACAGGTGCTCACACTGGCTCCCGACCGTGCTTCAGCCCGTCTGCACCTGGTGCAGTATGCGTGGGAGGACGAGGATAAAGACCGCATCATCAGCCTGTGTCAGGCGGCCCGCCAGTACAACCCTGAGGAGATGGCTTTCTACTACTACCAGGGCATTGCCTACTTCAACAAAGGCGACACCGACCATGCACTGGAAGCTTTCCAGAACGGCATCAGCGTGATCAACGAAGAGAGCTCGACGGAGATCGTGTCTGACTTCTATGCCGTCATGGGCGACATCTTCTTCCAGAAAATGCGAGAACGGGAGGCTTTCGCTGCCTACGACTCTTGTCTGCAGTGGAAACCCGACAATATTGGCTGTCTGAACAACTATGCCTACTACCTGAGTCTGAAGGGCAGCCGACTGGACGAGGCGGAACAGATGAGCTATAAGACCATCAAGGCCGAGCCGAAAAACGCCACCTATCTGGACACCTACGCCTGGATACTGTTCATGCAGCAACGCTATGCCGAGGCACGCATCTACATAGACCAGGCCCTGCAGAACGACACCCTGATTGGTGGGGTGCCGAAAGAACATGCCGGCGACATCTACATCATGAATGGCGACACGGAGGGAGCGCTCAAGATGTGGAAGGAGGCGCTGGAACTGGACCCCAAGAACAAGATTCTCATCAGAAAAATAAAACGCAAAAAATACATCAAACAATGAAACTAACCAACTACGTAAAAGTGGTCATCCTGGCTGCACCGCTGCTGTTGACCGCCTGTCATTCGAAGAAGCAAGTGGTCACTAAGGATACACCTCAGGTCACCGAGAGCCTTGCTCAGGCCGAGATATTGACGAGGGTAGCAGAGAACTCGCAAGCCCCACAGTTTGTCAGTTCAAAAGTGAAGTTCTCTATTGAGATTGGTCCGCAACAGGTGTCGCTGACGGGCAACCTGCGCATCAAACGTGACGACGTGATACGCTTGCAGCTGATGGCCTTCGGATTCGTAGAGGCAGGACGTATTGAGTTCACCAAGGACTACGTGCTGATTATGGACCGCATCAACAAGATGTATATGCGCGCACCCTATAACTACATCGACTTCCTGCGCAACAGCGGCATGAACTACTATACGCTGCAGGCACTGTTCTACAACGAGCTGTTCAAGCCCGGAGAAAAGAGCCTTACACAGAAGAAGATGACGGGCTTCCAGACCATGCTGAACAACGAGGATGCTATCATCTCGCTGGAAAAAGACAGGATGAGCTACAGCTGGTTGGCTAACCCCAACAATGGTGAGATTAAGATTGCCAACATCATGTATCGCGACAGCTATAAAGGCAACACGCAGCTGACGTGGGAGTACCTGGGATTCAAGCCTCTGGCACAGACACACTTCCCCAGCGACATGAAGATCACGCTGACATCGCCCAGCAAACAGGTGAAAATGAGCATGAAGTTCAACAACCTGGAAACCAACAGCGACTGGGAGACACGCACCACCATCAGCAATAAATACCGCGAGGTGGATGCCGAGGAGATACTGCGCCGCATCATGGCTCTATAATCTAGATACATTATAATAAGGATAACTGCGATATGAAGAAAATCTGTTTCCTGCTCATGGTACTCATGTGCTTCGGCATGTCTTCTGCTCAACAGCGAAAGACACAGACACGCCGTAAACCTGCCACCACGCAGACACAGGCTAAAAGGAAGAATACAACTGCCAAGAAGAAGAAGACAACCACAAAGAAGACGACCGTCAAGAAGAGCGAAAAGGAACAGCTACAAGACAGACGAAAGAAAATTTCACAGAATATCGCAGCACAGAAAAAACGTCAGGCGGAACTGGAGCGCAATGTGAAGAAGCGCATGCAGGACGTGCTGGTGCTGAACAACGAGATTAGCGAGAAACGTCGCACCATAGACAGCATCAACTCTGACATCTCCAACCTAAGCACACATATCAACCTGCTGGACTCGCAACTGGTCATCCTGCACCATGAACTGGTGGACAGACAGGAGCGCTATGCCAAATCGATGCGCTATATGTACCGCAACCGTAAGGTGCAGAACAAGATGATGTTTGTGTTCAGCGCCCGCAACGTAAACCAGATGTATCGCCGCATGCGCTTCATGAAAGAGTATGCCACATACCAAAAAGCTCAGGGCGAGGCGGTGAAACAGAAAAAAACTCAGATTGAAAACAAGCAGGAGGAGCTGAGAAACTCGAAAAGCGAGAAGACCACACTGCTGAACCGCGGTGAGCGTGAGAAGCAGACACTGGAGAAACAGAAAACCGAACAGAAGAAGATGGTGGCCTCGCTGCAGAAGGAACAGAAGACCGTGGCAAGCATCATTGCCAAGCAACAGAAGGAGGAGGCTGAGCTGGAGGCACGCATTGAACGACTGATTCAGGAGGAGATAGCACGCGAGAAAGCACGTATCGAAGCCCAGAAACGTCGTCAGGAGGAACTGGCGCGCAAGAAGAAAGCTGAGGAGGAGGCACGCAAACGACGCATTGCCGAGGCAAAGGCTCGCGAGGCAAAAGCACGCGAAGAGGCGCGCATAGCCAGAAACGAAGCTGAGAAGAAGGCGGCTCACGAACGTGCCAAGAGGGCTGAAGAGGAACGTAAGACAGTCGAGAAAGAGATTGTTGAGGCACGAAAGACCACACCAGAACCCAAGATGATGGTTGCTGATGCCGATGCCAAGCTCAGTGGCAGCTTTGCCAGCAACAAGGGTAAGTTGCCTATGCCTATCACGGGACCCTACCAGGTGGTGCGCGGCTTCGGTTCTAACGTGGTTGATGGCATGAGCCATGTACACCTGAGCAGTAAGGGTCTGCACCTGAAAGGTCAGCCCGGCGCGTCAGCTCGCTGTGTGTTCGATGGTGAGGTGACCAAAGTGTATGCCACGGGCAAGGGCTACATCGTGATGGTGCGCCACGGCAAGTACATCTCTGTTTATAGCGGTATGGCCAGCGTCAGCGTGGCGGCTGGTCAGAAGGTGAAAACCAACCAGGCATTAGGAAAGCTGGGATCCACCAATATGATGCAGTTCCAACTGCGCAACTGGACCGAGCTGCTGAACCCGATGCTGTGGTTAAGAAGATAAACAAGCCGGCCATCAGGCCGAACGTATAAACGAAAAAGGCCGATTGACGAAAGAAAAACGTCAGTCGGCCTTATTTAGTGTGATGTCGAGCAGTTGCAGATAGGTACTGAACGCCTGCTCTATCTCGTCGATACGGATGTATTCGTTGGCTGAATGTGAGCGGGCCGACTGGCCTGGTCCCAGCTTGAACGAGGGGAAGGGCATCAGGGCCTGATCTGAGAGCGTGGGCGAACCGAAAGGTTGCAGGCCCATGGCCACGCAGCGCTGTATGAGCGGATGTGTCTCGCTGATGTGCGACGAATGCAGGCGGAACGAGCGTGCCTTGAGCTCGCAGCGCTTCATGTGCTTCTCAAGGAAGGCAAAGAGGTACTCGTTCTGATAGTATTCGTTGGTACGTATGTCTATAACAAAGTGCAGGAGGTCGGGCACCACATTGTGCTGCGTACCGCTTTCCACCTGTGTCACCGTCATCTTGGTATTGCCCAGCAGCGGACTCTCTTTCGTAAACTTATAGTCGCGCAGCCAGCACAGGTCGTCGAGGGCTTCGTAGATGGCATTCACGCCTTCGTTGCGGGCTGCATGACCGCTCACACCGTGGGCATAGCCGTCAACCACCATCAATCCTTTTTCAGCAATGGCAGGCTGCATGCCCGAGGGTTCGCCGACAATGGCAACATCAATCTGGGGCAACAAGGGCAGCGCATGCTCTACGCCACTCTTTCCACTGACTTCCTCTTCGGCAGAAGCCAGATAGACCAGGTTGTAGCTGCGGGTGCGCTGCGACAAGACACGGAACACCTGTAACAACGTGACCAGTCCGCCGCCACAGTCGTTTGAACCGATGCCATACAGACAACCATCTTCTACAACTGGCTGGTGCGGATTGCGCGTCCATGTGGCCACGGGTTTCACCGTGTCGATATGTGCATTGAGCAGCACCGTAGGACGTGTCTCGTCATAATCGTCGGCCACCACCCAGAGGTTGTTGCACGAACGGTTTACCTGCAGTCCCCACCCTTTCATCACGGCCTCAAGGTGGTTGGCAGCAGCGGTCTCATCGCGACTGACACGCGGTATGGCTATCAGTTGTTTCAGCAACTCTACAGCCTCATCTATATATCTTTTCTCGTCCATAACATGTGCAAAAGTATGAAAAAGGAATGGAATAATCAAAGAATCATAAAAATAATTGTTCTAAAAGTACCAAAAACAGAAAGATTTTTAGTACTTTTGCACACCTAACTACATGAACAATAACAACTAAAAGAATAAACAATGAAACAACTACTGCAGAAACTTGCTGTGGCTGCCATGCTGATTATTGCGCCAACAGCTCTACAAGCCGCCGGGAAAGCTGGTTCGTTTACTACTGGCAACAAGACTTTCCTGCTCAATGGAAAACCTTTTGTGGTGAAAGCTGCCGAGGTACACTACCCTCGCATTCCCCGTCCCTACTGGGAACACCGCATCAAGATGTGTAAAGCACTCGGCATGAATGCCGTGTGTATCTATATCTTCTGGAACATCCACGAACAGAAGGAGGGACAGTTTGACTTTACTGGCAACAACGACGTGGCTGAGTTCTGTCGGCTGGCACAGAAGAATGGTATGTACGTCATCGTGCGTCCCGGTCCCTACGTATGTGCAGAATGGGAGATGGGCGGTCTGCCTTGGTGGCTGCTGAAGAAGAAAGACATTCGTCTGCGCGAGCGTGACCCGTACTTTATGGAACGCGTCAAAATCTTCGAGGAGAAGGTGGGCGAGCAACTGGCTCCGCTGACCATCCAGAAGGGTGGCCCTATCATCATGATTCAGGTGGAGAATGAATATGGTTCTTACGGTGAAGACAAGCCTTACGTCTCGGAGATACGCGACTGTCTGCGTGGCATCTATGGCAAGGAGCTCTCACTGTTTCAGTGCGACTGGAGTTCCAACTTCGAGAAGAACGGTCTTGACGACCTGACATGGACCATGAACTTCGGTACTGGTGCCAACATCGACCAGCAGTTCCGCCGCCTGGGTGAGTTGCGTCCTAATGCACCTAAGATGTGCTCTGAGTTCTGGAGCGGTTGGTTCGACAAGTGGGGCGCCCGCCACGAGACACGTCCTGCCAAGGATATGGTAGAAGGTATGGACGAAATGCTCTCGAAAGGTATCAGCTTCTCACTCTATATGACTCACGGAGGTACTTCGTTTGGTCACTGGGCAGGTGCAAACTCTCCCGGTTTTGCACCCGATGTCACCTCTTACGACTACGATGCGCCTATCAATGAGTACGGCCTTGCTACGCCGAAGTTCTGGGAGCTGCGCAAGATGATGGAGAAGTACAACGACGGCAAGAAGATGCCCAATGTGCCTAAGGCTCCGATGCCCATCATCACCGTGCCTAAGTTCGAGCTGACGGAGTTCGCGCCCTTCATAGCCACCATGACCAAGCCCGTCAATGGCACGCCCAAAACCTTCGAGGAGATGGACATGGGCTGGGGCACGATGATGTACTCAACCCGCCTGCCCGAGATAACATCGCAGAGTGTGCTCACCGGCGAGTTCCACGACTTCGCGCAGGTGTTTATTGACAAAAAATATATTGGTAAGATTGACCGCGTGAAGAACGAAAAGTCGCTCACTATACCTGCCGTGAAGAAAGGTGCCGAACTGATTATCATCGTCGAAGGTATGGGCCGCATCAACTTCGGTCGTGCCATCAAGGACTTTAAGGGTATTGTCGGCAACGTCACCCTGAGCACTGAAACTGAAAATGTGGAGATGGTGCTGACTCCAAAGCAATGGATGAACGTTGCCATTCCCGATGACTATGAAACTGCTGTCAAGGCACTTGACATGGTGAAGAGTGTCAGCGCCAAAATTGCATCTGGCGAGGCCAAAGGCCACATCCCTGCACTCGCCTTTACACAGGGCTATGAGGGCTCGAAGAAACTTGGCGACATCATGAAACCCGGCTACCACCGCGGCTACTTCACACTGAAGAAGGTGGGCGACACGTTCCTGAACTTTGAAACATGGGGCAAGGGACAGGTCTATGTGAATGGTCATGCCATGGGCCGCATCTGGAGCATCGGTCCGCAACAGACACTCTACGTGCCCGGTTGCTGGCTGAAGAAGGGTAAGAACGAGATTATCGTCCTCGACGTTGTCGGTCCGAAAGAGGCTGTGGTCTGGGGACAGGCAGAGCCTGAGCTCAACAAGCTGCAACTAGAGAAGAGCAACAAGCACAACAACATAGGCGACAAGCCTGACCTTAATTCTGCGACACCTGCCGCAACAGGCGCCTTCAAGGCTGGCAATGGTTGGCAGACCATCCAGTTTGGCAAGACCGTCAAGGGGCGCTACCTAGCCATCGAATGTCTCTCAACACAGAAAGACGGTGACCGCGTGGCTATTGCTGAGCTCTACCTGCAAGGACAGGACGGCAAGCGTCTGTCGCGTGAACCGTGGAAGACCAAGTATGCCAACAGCGAGGAGGAGAACGGCAACCACTTGGGCGACAAGGTGTTCGACCTGCAGGAATCAACCTACTGGCAGACGGAGAAGGGGGCAGCCATGCCTCATCTGCTGGTCATCGACCTGGGCAGCACGCAGACCGTCAGCGCTCTGGAGTATTTGCCTCGTGCAGAACAGGGGGCTCCTGGCAGCATCAAGAATTATAAGATATACTTATACTAATATATGAAAGGACTTCTTACCATCATCGGTTTGCTGGCAACGACCACGGGTCATTGTCAGCAAACGATGCATTTGTGGTATCAACAGCCTGCCACCTACTTCGAAGAGGCGCTGCCTCTGGGCAACGGACGCCTGGGAGCACTGGTCTATGGCGACGCAAACGACGATGTCGTCCAGTTGAACGACATCACCCTCTGGAGCGGAAAACCTATCGACCGACAGGAAGATGCGGGTGCTTCGAAATGGATTCCCGACATCCGGAAGGCGCTGTTCAACGAGGATTACCGTAAGGCGGACTCCCTGCAGTTGCATGTTCAGGGCCATAACTCAAGCTACTACATGCCGCTGGCCACCATGCATATCGTGGATTATGGTTCGAATGCTGACGTAACAGACTATCGACGGTCGCTCAGTCTGGACTCTGCCATCGCCTATACTACATATTATAAAGGTGGAGTCACGTTCAAACGTGAGTATTTGGCATCGGCACCCGATCAGCTGATTGCCATCCGACTGACGGCCTCGCAACCCCGACAGATCAATGCCGAGGTGCAGCTCACCTCGCTACTCAATCACCGCGTGAAGGCGAAGGGTAATCAACTCACCCTGACAGGTCATGCCACGGGCGATGAGAAAGAGTCTATCCATTTCTGTACAATGCTGCAGGTGAACCACCGTGACGGCAGCGTAGAAGCAACCGACAGCACCCTGCAACTGACTGGTGTCAGCGAAGCAATCATCTATCTGGTGAATGAGACGAGCTTTAATGGTTTCGACAAGCATCCTGTCAAGGATGGGGCGCCATATATCAACAACGCCTTAGACCGACTTTGGCATACACACAACGTGACCTTCGACGAGGTGAAGCAGCGACATCTGACCGACTACAGGGCGCTCTTCTGTCGTACCAGCCTGACACTTGGCAAGCAGACTGACGTCAGCACCAAGCCTACCGACATGCTGTTGAAAAGCTATCACCAAGGCAACGATGCCGACGACCGTTATCTGGAGGCGCTCTATTTCCAGTATGGACGCTATCTGCTCATCAGCAGTTCGCGCACGCCGGCCGTTCCTGCCAACCTGCAGGGACTGTGGAACCCACATCTTCAGGCTCCTTGGCGCGGCAACTACACCATCAATATCAACCTGGAGGAGA
Source organism: Prevotella sp. (assembly GCA_024695815.1). Classification (GTDB taxonomy): domain Bacteria; phylum Bacteroidota; class Bacteroidia; order Bacteroidales; family Bacteroidaceae; genus Prevotella. The sequence goes on along the minus strand of JAILHK010000028.1, from coordinate 33,428 downwards.
ACTACTGGCCCGTCTTTGCAGCCAACCTGCAAGAGATGGCGCTGCCTATCGACGGCTTTGTGCAGGCCCTGGCCGAGAATGGTCGTTACACATCCAAGAATTATTACGGCATAGAACACGGGTGGTCGGCTGGTCATAACAGCGACCTCTGGGCCATGGCAAACCCCGTGGGCGAGAAGAACGAGAAACCGGAATGGGCCAACTGGCCACTGGGCGGTGCCTGGCTGGTGGAAACACTGTGGGAGAAATACCTCTTTACACAAGACCTGCAGTACCTGAAGACCATCGCCTATCCGCTGATGAAGGGTGCTGCCGACTTCTGTCTGGACTGGCTTGTAGAGAATCCCAACAACCCGAAGGAGCTTTTCACAGCACCCAGCACCTCGCCCGAAAACGAATATGTCACCGATCAGGGCTATCATGGTATGACTTGCTATGGCGGCACGGCCGACATGGCCATCATCCGTGAGTTGTTCATCAACACCATCGCTGCCGGCCGACTGTGTGGCGACGACGTCACAGCGCTGAAACAGGCGCTGCCTCGACTGCACCCCTACACCATCGGAAAGGATGGCGATCTCAACGAGTGGTACCACGACTGGCGCGACTACGATCCGCACCACCGTCACCAGAGTCACCTCATCGGACTGTACCCGGGGCATCATATCGGCTCTTTTTCCGATGTTGCACACACGGGATATGACGGAAGACAGGAGGAGCTGCTGAAGGCCTGCGAACAAACGCTTATCCAAAAGGGCGAGAAGACTACGGGCTGGAGCACCGGCTGGCGCATCAACCTGTGGGCTCGTCTGCACAATGGCGAACAGGCGTTCCACATCTATCAGAAGCTGTTGGAATATGTTCCTGCCGGACCGCGCCGCAAAGGTCAGGGAGGTGGCACCTATCCTAACCTGTTCGACGCTCATCCGCCCTTCCAGATTGATGGTAACTTCGGTGGCACAGCTGGTGTTTGCGAGATGTTGGTGCAGAGCAACATACAGTTTGAGGCGGAACCTCGAACCACCATCGAGCTATTACCCGCCCTGCCAGCGGCTTGGTCGGAAGGTAAAGTGGAAGGACTGCGTGCCCGCGGCAGCTACGAGATAGCCATGACATGGCGCCATGGCAAGGTCACCTCGGCCACCATCAAGGCCGACAAGGGCGGCATTATCACTGTGAGATATAACGGAAAGAGTAAGACTTTCCGATTGAAACAAAAGCAAATAAAGAAACTGAATGGATAAGAAGATTGTATTATCAGACTTTGAAAAGATTAAGCAATGGGGCACGAGCGCCTCACAGGACGACGACCTTATCTTGTTGTCGGACGTCAGCCATCTGCCACAGATGACAGAGCCACGCCGTCTGAACTTCATCGTGATTGGCCTCTGCCAACAAGGCAGTGCGCGTTATATGCTAGACACCGAAGAGAAAATCATCACTCAAGGTGATATCATCATTGTCTCCGACCGCCATGTGGTGGATCACATCACCTCGTCGGACGACTTTGAATGTGTTGGCATGGTGCTCAGCATGAAGTTTTTCTACGAGGTGATCCGCGAGGTGAGCGACATCTCTGCCCTCTTCTTATATTCCCGCTATCACCCCGTCATGTCGTTGTCGGAACAGGAACAGCAGATGTTCCATGATGACTTTAAGATTCTGAACAAGAAAATCAGCGAGACACACAACCACTTCCATAAGGAGTTGATGCGCACGCTCATCCTGGCCATGTTCTACGACCTGAGCAACATCATCTATCGTGCCCAGTCTATCAAGGAAGACCACCAGACGCGCAGCGACATCATCTTCACCCGCTTCATTAGATTGGTAGAGGATAACTGTCGTCAGCAGCGTCGCGTCAGCTGGTATGCGCAACAGATGAACATCACGCCTAAGTACCTCAGCCAGTCGGTGAGGAACGTCAGCGGACGCACACCAAACACGTGGATAGACAACTATGTGACACTGGAACTGCGACTGGCACTGAAAAACAGCACCAAGAGCATCAAGGAGATTACCCTCGACTTTAACTTTCCCAATCAGTCATTCATGGGAAAATACTTCAAGGAGCACACGGGTATGAGTCCTAGCGACTACAGGAAGAGCTGATGATTATTCCTTCTGGTTGTCAGAAGAAAGAAGCATCTCGGCCACATCACAGAGTTCCTGATACCACGCTTCGCCAAAGCGGCGAGCCAGCGGTTCTTTCAGAAACTGATACACGGGAAGGTTCAGTGCCTTCCCTTTTTTGCGTCCACACTCACAGATACTCCAACGATGATAGTTCAGTGCCACCGTTCCGTCTGAGAAGGTCTTCTCACGAATGGGATACAAGGCACAGCTGATGGGTTTACAGTAGCCCGTCAGTCCTTTGCGGTAGGCCTTCTCAAGTGCACAGAGACAGTTGTCGCCATCGTAACAGGTAAAGACACAGTCCTTTCCACCGACGATGCTGGTCACCAGGTCGCCCTCTTGGTCGGTATAGGCCACGCCCTGCTGGTCAATCACGCTTTGAGCCGAAGCCGACAGGTCGTCCCACACCACATCGGTGCTGTTCTCTATTTCCATCACTTCGTCGATGGTCACAGGGGCGCCGGCATCGCCTTCTACACAGCAGATGCCCTTGCAGGTCTCGTAGTCGCAACAGAATTTCTCGGTGATGATATCGGAAGAAATCAGGACATCGCCTATTTGGAGTATGGGAGGAATGTTCATAAATGAAGAATGATGAATGATGAATGAAGAATGAAGAATGAAGAATGAAGAATTAATAAACTATGTTTACCAGTTGATGGGTTGCTGTCCGGTTTGGATGAGATACTGGTTGCAACGCGAGAACTGATGCTGTCCGAACCAGCCTCCACGGTTGGCCGACAGTGGCGAGGGGTGAACAGACTCCAGCACCAGGTTGCGAGTGCGGTCGATCATCGCAGCTTTAGAACGGGCAAAGCCACCCCACAGCATATATACTATATGTTCGCGCGACGAGGCCAGGGCCTTGATAGCGGCATCGGTGAAGTGCTGCCAGCCCAGCGAAGCATGACTATTGGCCTGATGTGCACGCACCGTCAGTGTGGCATTGAGCAGCAGCACGCCCTGTTGTGCCCAGCGACTCAGGTCGCCCGACGCAGGCATCGGCGTGCCCAGGTCGTCGTGAATCTCCTTGAAGATGTTCTGCAACGATGGCGGAAACTCCACGCCATCTTGCACCGAGAAACTCAGTCCATGGGCCTGTCCTGGCTCATGATACGGGTCTTGTCCGATGATGACCACCTTCACCTGGTCGAACGGACACAGGTTGAAAGCATTGAAGATCAACTTTCCTGGAGGATAGCAGGCACCTGCCGCATACTCACGTCTCACACCGTCGGTCAACTGTCCGAAGTAGGGCTTTTCAAACTCACCTTGCAGGTGCTGTTTCCACGTTTCCTCTATCTGTACGTTCATCGTTCTTATCATGTCTGTTTCGCCCACAAAGTTACAAACTTTTTCTCAATAATCATGGTCTGTTCAACAAAAAGTAGTATATTTGCATCGACGATAAGCTGCAACCTAACAGCACACTGAACATCAAACTTAAACGCAAATGATATGAACATCCTTGACAGTATTACCAACTACCTAGACTCCTTCTTCTTCCATCATGACTGGGAATGGCCCGTTTGGGGCATCTACCTCGTTGGTCTCCTGCTCATTGCTGCGGGCTACGTGAACCGCAAAGACCGAGAAAGCGGCAACAGGAACACGATGTATACCCAGGTAGGACTCTTCATCGTGCTCAGCATCTTAGAACTGACGCAGTTTCTGTTTGCCGAAAGGCGTATCTGGTTTGTCAGACCCAGCGAGGTGGGCTGGCTGTGGACCATTATCAACGGGGCACTGATCATCACCATCTTCTTCTATCAGGTGAAACTGTTCAAGAGTACGCTTGAGCTGGCCAACGAACATGCGCAGCGCCAATGCTCCTGGCTATGGGGACTCATCGGACTACCCATCAGCGTGCTGATAGCCTTCTGGCTGTACTCACTGGGCCATCCCTACTGGGCCGTCACCGTGTTTCTCATCCCTCAACTGGTGCAAGTGGGCATTGCCGTCTATGCCACCATTAAAGGAGGCAAGGACTGGCTCAACTTCGGTTTCACACTGGCGGTCTATTTCATAGGCGGCCTGGCAGTGACCATTGCCCTCTACGTGATCATCTGGGCAGCCATCATCGCTATTACTGGCTATGTGGCAGTGCTGTTGGCAAGTAAGTCGCTCTCATCGCCCACCCCACAACAACCGCTTGCTGCTGGTGAAGAGACGGAGCAAAAAGAAGGAGACAGTCCCATCGAAAACTAATGATACGACTGATACCAAACAAAAACGTGAGCCCCATCAAAGGACTCACGTTTTCTTTTTATGTCGGTATGTACGATTAATCCTGAATCAGGTTCTCGCCAGTCATGTCGGCGGGCTTCTCCAGTCCCATGATGTGCAGGATAGAGGGAGCCACGTCGGCCAGACGACCGTCCTTCACCGTGGCCGAGTTGTTGTTGGTCACATATATGAAAGGAACAGGGTTCAGCGAGTGAGCCGTGTTAGGTGTTCCGTCGGGATTGATAGCGTTGTCGGCATTTCCGTGGTCGGCAATGATGATAGCCTCGTAGTCGTTGGCCTTAGCAGCCTCGATGACATCCTTCACGCAGTTGTCAACAGCCCATACGGCCTTTGCGATGGCATTGTAAACACCCGTGTGACCAACCATATCACCGTTGGCGAAGTTCACCACGATGAAGTCGTACTTAGCCTCGTTGATAGCAGCCACCAGCTTGTCTTTCACCTCGAAGGCACTCATCTCTGGCTTCAGGTCGTAGGTAGCTACCTTTGGACTGGGCACCAAGATGCGGTCCTCACCCTCGTAGGGTTGCTCACGACCACCGTTGAAGAAGAATGTTACGTGTGCATACTTCTCGGTCTCGGCGGTGTGCAGCTGCTTCTTACCCTGCTGTGACAGGTATTCGCCCAGGGTGTTCTCTACGTTCTCCTTGGGGAAGAGGATGTTCACGCCAGTGAAGCTTGCATCGTATGGCGTCATGCAGTAGTACTGCAGTCCGGGGATGGTCTTCATGCCCTGCTCAGGCATATCCTGCTGAGTCAGTACCACGGTGAGCTCCTTAGCACGGTCGTTACGGAAGTTGATGAAGATCACTACGTCGCCCTCTTCGATGCATCCGTTCACGGCGCTGTTGTGGATAGGCTTGATAAACTCGTCGGTTACGCCGTCGGCATAGCTCTCCTCTACGGCCTTCACCATATCGGTAGCCTGCTTACCTGTGCCATTCACGATGAGGTCATAACCCTCCTTCACGCGCTCCCAGCGCTTGTCGCGGTCCATGGCGTAGAAACGACCAATGATGCTGGCGATGGCAGCGTCGTTGTCGGCACACACCTTAGTTACTTGCTCAATAAAGCCCTTACCGCTCTTGGGGTCGGTGTCACGACCATCCATGAAGCAATGTACGAAGGTCTGGTTCTTCAGTCCATAGTGCTTACCCACCTCGATGAGCTTGAAGAGGTGATCAAGGCTTGAGTGCACACCACCGTCAGAGCAGAGGCCCATCAAGTGTAACTTCTTACCGTTCTCCTTAGCATAGGTATAAGCAGCCTTCACCTGGGGGTTCTCAACGATAGAACCATCCTTGCAGGCACGGTTAATCTTTACCAGGTCCTGATAAACGATGCGTCCAGCACCGATGTTCAGGTGACCAACCTCAGAGTTACCCATCTGTCCGTCGGGCAGACCAACATCTTCGCCCGAAGCCATGAGCTGTGAGTGAGCCGAAGTGGCAGTCAACAAATCGAGGTAAGGTGTTGGTGTGTTGAAGATCACATCGCCCTTACCATGCTTACCGATTCCCCATCCATCGAGAATCATCAATAGCGCTTTCTTTGCCATAATAATTTCCTTTGCGTTTATATTATTTAATTAAGTATCAATATGTTCAAGGGTGCAAAATTAATCATTTTGCGCCACATAGCAAAACTTCTATGGCAACGAAATCGCTTTTTCTACAGTTAATTGATGCAATTCGCATCTTATACCGCAACAATAGCTGCCGTATTGCATTGTCAAAGTGGCACTTCTAGCATACAATAGTGCCACCTTCAGCCGGTCAAAGCGACACTTTAACGGGCCAAAGGCGGCACTATCGTGGAGTGATTGCTTCAATTACTTGAAGTCGAAGCCCATGCGCAGACCGTCGTAGTTCTTAGACAGGTCGCTGATGGTGTTCATGGTCTTGTTGCCACTCAGTGCAGACATGGTCTGGAAGAGTGTGAGCAGCTTGGTTGACTCGAAGAGCAGACCGATACCATCGGCATTCTTCTTAGCATAGCAGGTCACATTGAGCAGCAGTGTTGACAGCACCACCTTGCCTGTAGAGGGCTCGAAGGTGTAGGTTCCGCTCAGTTTCTTGCCGGCAATCTGCGCTGCGAAGGTCTTGTCCTCGTTGAAAGTGATGGTGGTGTTCGAAGACTTGACACCCAGTTTTGTAAAGGTGGGCAGCATCTTCTCCTTGATCTGCTGGGCAGCAATCTCGCCACCAGCCTGAGCCAACAGCTTCTGAGAAGTGAAGGCACAACCAGGAGAGCTGTACTTCCAAGTGCCAACGATGCTCTTCTCGGTCATCTTGTCGAGGCCCAGCACGCTCTGGAACATATTGCTCAGAGCCTGTCCGTTGGTTGCAGCCTGCATCACGCTGCCCAGCACGTTGGTAGCAGCCGTTGTGGCATTGTTAGTTACTGTCGATGTTGCATCTTGGTTCAGTGCAATCGAACCGCAGCTGGCCATCATCATGGCGGCAGCTGCCCAAATCATCATGTTCTTTTTCATTGTTGTTTATGAATATAAAGAGTTAAAATACTTCCAACATATAGATAGCATCGAGCGACCACAATGCGGCATCGTTGGTAGAGATGCCCTTGGCGGGTGCCAACAGCGACTGCCACACGTGTGCACGGCGCTCCACATCGCGGTCTTTCCATGCCGCATAGGCATCGAGACGGCGCACCGGGAACTTGTTGCCACTGACCTTCAGAGCCATCTCACGGTAACGACGGGCGTGGTCAAGCCAAACGCTCTCGAACTGAGGTGAGGGCAGCATCGGCATCAGCTCGTTCATCAGTTCAAAGCCTCCCATGATGGTACACAGGTGGTTGGTGTTAAGCAGACTGTCTGATCCTTCGTAGGTGATTCGACCTGTAGCAGGGTCATAGCCCAACGCCTTATTGCCTGTGAAGAGTCCATGCTTCAGCGCAGCCATAGACTGTAGGCCGGTCTTGATCTTGTCGGCATAACGGCGGTTGCCCGTACGTTCCCACTCTGTCATCCAGTTGCCGGCATAAGCCAGCCAGTCGGGACCGATACGCAGTCGGGCCGGTGCCTGACAGGGATAGAGCGAACGAGGTTCGGCCAGACGCATGGGGTCTAGATGATAGAGCAGCGTGTCGCAGTCGGTCTGTGCATGCATCAGATCGCCCGTACGCTCATCGGCAGTGAGGTAGTAGAAAAAGCGCAAGAAGGCCGACTGAGAGATGCGTGCCTCCTTAGCACCACAACCCCAGTGACTCACATTATGTCTGCTGCCCAACGGAGCAAAGGGGCCGATATGATAGGTATCCACTTCGCTATTGTGGCGGGTCATAGCTATAGCCATGCGCCAGATGTCAGCACGTCCGCTTCGCAAGAAACTGTACCACAGCCACATGGGCGACGCCAACTCTGTATTGTCCCAGGCAAAGCCACCCACATCGTAGCGCCACTCATGACGTTCCTCATCGTAGGCATGCATCACGTCGCCATAGTTCCAGAAGCCATACCACTTGCAGCGCTCTGTCTCGCGCTGGAAGATACGGATGTAGTTGTCCAGACGCTGTTCCACCTCCTGATGTTTGGTGGGCAGTGACCAAATGCCGAAGGCACGTTTGCTATGTAGGTATTCGGGGGTAGGCAATAGTTGATAGTTGCCCATCTGAGTATCATATTGAGGTTTCCCGGTGTAGGGCTGCAACCACAGTTCACTGGTACGACCAATGCCATAGGGCGTGCTCATGCCTTCCTGCACATCTTCGTAGCTAGACAACAGGCCGTGAGCAATGGTGTCGTAGTGGCACAGGTTCATCGCTTCTGCCTCGGGCGACCACAGGTACATGGTGAGTTGGGCCTCATTACTGCGGGCACGGTCCACCTGGATGGCGGAAGGATAACTCTGCCAGAAGTCGGTCAGGCGCAGACTGATACCACCTTCGGTGTCGCCCACGAACGCTTGTCCTGTGGCACGACAGCCCGTCAGCGTACCTATCCACGGACTACGGTCGGTGGCTCGCTTACGGATAGACCAGGCATTGTCGGTGAGCTGCGACAGACGGAAGCCGTCCCACTGTGCCCACTCGCTGAGCAGCGTCTGTCCCTGCCCGTCGAAGGTTTCTGGTGCAGGAATGCGCTCTTGCTGCATCTGCAGCGCCTGCCAGTTGGTATCTCTCGATAGTGTGCGGCGACCGTCGAGCGGTTGTACAGGTTCGTGCCACAGCGAGTCGCCATCCACGGCGAAGGCTATATGACGGTTGTAGGCCTCGGTACGCAAGGGCACGCCAAAGCGGACACCTAACGAGGTGATGAAGTCGCGCGACTGCTCACCATCATATATAAAAGAGTGAACAAGCTTCACTTGGTCGGTGCCTTGCCAGAAGTAGAGACGCAGGGTGAAAGGTAGCCAGCAGCGACCATCTTTTCCTCCGTGACGCCCGGTCACTTTCACCACGGCAGAGGCCTTTCCTTGTCGTTCTATCGTAGCATGCTCGACCTTGGCCGTGTAACGACCCGTTGTGGTGGTGGCCACCAAGGTAGCACCGCTGCCAACCTTCAGTCCATCCACCAGCATACTATCGAGGAAGTTGTCGCCTTGCTTAGGAATAAATACCTGCAGGTGCTGGTTGGCGATATACAACTGGCGCCCCAGGTCCTTCACCGTAAGTGTGCCCTCTTTCTGAGCTGGGAAGACACCAGACACGCCCATCCACTTGACAGACCCATCGGGCCAGTAGGCCAAAGGCCAACAGTCAGCCGTCGCAAACTGACGGGCATCGGTCACCTTCTTCAGTTCGCCCTGAGCAAAAGGCACACCAAAGGTTGACGGCTGGGGCGTGGCAGGGGTAGCACCAATCCAATGCAGAGGTACCTCAGACTGCACTGGCAGTTGCTCCATGCGGAAGTTCGTGATACGGATGCGCGAGAGCGTGGTGCGGAAACCAAACCAGCCACTGGTCAGCGGCGTCGGGTCTAAATAGTCTACCAGCAGTTCGCCATCGACAAAGATGCGGGTGCGACCCTCGCGGGTGCTCTCCACACGCCAATGATACCAATGGCCCGAGCGCAACAGGTGGGCGGCATCGGTATATTCCTTCCACACAGGTGGCACCTCGCCACCGCCCATATAACGGCGGAAACGCGTGGTAGAATTGTAGTTGCCACCATAGCCCAAGTAATACATCTGCAGCTGATAGCAGTTCTTGAACACACCCTGGCGCTGGTTCATGCGCTTAAAGACTGATGCAGCAGCCGGGTCACTGGCCATCCAGAAGAGGTTCATATCGCTCAGGCGGTCGTCGGTGACCAGCACATCGTAGTCCACCGCCATGCCTTGCTTCACGGCTTGTTTGCGCCATAGCGTCAGTCCCTTGGGCGCTACCACCTCACAGGTGTCGCCCGAGAACGACAAGCGATAGCCGGGAGCCTCGGATTCCACCGTCCAGTATTTCCTGAACGAACGAGCATCCAGTCCCGACTGTGCATGAACCATCAGCGCACAGACTACAGATAGCAGAAGACTAAAAATCCGTTTTTCCATCGACGCTGAAGATTGGTTCATTGGTGTTTATCTCTTGATCGTAGAAATGTACCGCACTATCGTTCATCTTGGGATGCTGGGCCTTGAGCAGACTCAGTATTTCGGCACCTGCCCAGACGACGGGACCATAGCCGTGGGCGGCCATCACATGAACAGGACGATAGGCGTAGAAGGCGGCATCAAATCCCATGCCGGTGCCCACGCAGACGCCAGTCACCTGACCACGATCGTTGACGGCTTTTTCTACAGCATGCCAACCGAGCATAACAACAGGTCCGTAGGCCTTGGCATCGAGCCATCCCTTGTTGATGGCGTGAGCCATGCAATAGGTAAAGATGGCGGTGCATGACGTTTCCTCATAGGTTTCAGGACGGTCTAGCAACTGGTGCCAGTAGCCATCAATACCCTGCAGTCGGGCCAATCCCTCGGCATGTTGCTGCAACAGCTGGACGATGGCCTGACGCTGCGGATGCTGCTGGGGCAGCACATCGAGAACCTCACAGAGGGTGAGAATGGCCCAGCCGTTGGCACGCCCCCAGTGATAGGCAGGATGCGGGTTCATACCCTCCACCCATCCATGGCGGAACAACTGTTTCTCGGGCACAAACATACGCTGAGCGAATTGCTGCACCTGCGTGGCTGCCTGATCGAAGTACTTTGTATTGCCTGTATAAAGTCCCATGTGGGCCACGGTGGGGATACCCATAAACATGTCGTCTAGCCACAATGTGTTGTGCTGAGGGCGCAGACGGGCAAAGGTACCATCGGCCAGTCGGTACTCCTTATTTAATATATAAGCGCTATAGTTATTGATGAGGGCTCCCAACTGCAGCGACTTGTCGGCCACACTGGCCTTGATCATCGACGAACAGACAGCGCCTGCATCGTCGAGCGCTTGCGGGTCAACAACCTTGCGCATCACGGGGTCAATCTTCTTACCCTGCTTGCTGAGTCGTGTGAAATAGGGGGCGGCAGCAGCCAGAAGACGATAGCGCTCGTAAACATAGTCACGATAGGCCACATCGCCCGTGGTCTGATAGGCAGCCATCATGGCCGAGTAGGTGACGCCCCACTCGTAGCTAGTCAGTCGGAAGTCACCCCTGCGCAGCTGCGTATGTTCGTTGATGGCCTTGAAGTCGCTGACCACGCGGTGTGTCTTGCTGTCCTCAAGCACTGCTGGGGTGGACCGCTGCAGATAGTGCAGCACGCGGTCCATGGTTTGTTTCACCGCCTTGGCATCGGGCACGCCATAGCCACACTTATAAGCAGGCGCCATGAGGTGCAGCGGCGTGTTCGAGTCGTTGACTTGCTGTGCCATCACTGTAACGCAACAGGTCAACGCCAAAAGAATAAGATTTGTTTTCAATTTGTTCATAGTCGTTGTTTCATAGTTTGTATTTTCTGTCGTAGATAGTCCTTGAAATCGTCGTTCTCCAGCACGTCGATGTCTTCCATGAGTCCCAGCACGAAACGACCGATGCCCTTAAACGAGCTGACGGGTAGCTCCACCAGCCAGTGGTCATTGCCGTCGGGCTCAATATAGCGCTCGCTCTGTGGGTATTCCTCGCGCAGCAGACTGGCCGAAAGTCGGCCCAGTCGCAGTTTGACCAGCTGCTGACTCTCGCTACTGAACATAAAGATGTCGGTCAACATCTCACGGTGATACTTCTCGTATTGCCAGAAGAGATCCAGTATCTTCACGTCTTGCACACGCGACAGTTTGAACGTCTTGTTCATCTTTGATGATATCTCGAAGCAGCGAACCTCCTGATTGCCGTTCAGAAAGAGGAACGGCTCCACCAGACGATTGCTAAGCGTGTTGCTGTTGGCCGAAGAATAGCCTTCAAGCACCACGGTGCGCTTCTGTTTGATGGCATCATAGATAGACGACACGTTGCGCCCTACCTGTTCACGGAGCTCCACATTGTCGAGGATGTCCAGATCGTAGAGTTTGTCCAGCTTCTGCTTCAGGCGCTGCATCTGCTGACTGTCGTCGCCGGTCTTGTCCAGGATATGGCGCATCATGATGGCCTCATCTTCGGTGAAATGAACGGCAGCGTCGAACTTCTTGAACCATGGAGAGTCTTTACGTATGCGGTAGTAGGGCTTGTTGTTCTCTACGTGGAAGCCCATAAACTTGAACGACTCTAAATAATAATACAGATTGCGGCGCGAAATATCTATCTTATTGCAGATATCCGCCACCGTATAGTGATGGTTCTCGATGAGCAACAGTAGCAGTCGCAGCTCTCTTTCCAGTTTATCGTGTCTCATTATCTCGGTTGCTAGTCATGAATAGAACGGTGGTCTGCAGGCATCGGTCGGGATGCTTACTCGTCAAACGGGATGCTCAGCTGCCCGTCGCCCAACAGGTTGTAGCTCATGCGATGATAGGGCGTGGTACCATATTGGCGAATGGCCTCGCGGTGTTTCTTGGTGGGATAGCCCTTGTTCGACTTCCAGTCGTACTGCGGATACGCCTCGGCCAACTGATTCATATAGTCATCGCGGTAAGTCTTGGCCAGGATAGAGGCCGCCGCAATGGCCAGATACTTGCCGTCGCCCTTCACAATGGTGGTATGGGGCAGCGACTCGCCACTGACTGTATCTTTATAGGGCTTAAAGCGGTTGCCATCCACAATGACGGCCTGTGGGCGCACCTTTAATTGATCGAGGGCACGGTGCATGGCCAGGATAGAGGCATTCAATATATTAATACGGTCTATCTCCTCGGGCGTCACGATGCCCACGGCCCATGCCACAGCATCGCGCTCAATCTGCTTGCGCAACTCGTAACGCCGTTTCTCGGTGAGTTGCTTAGAGTCGTTCAACAGTTCATTCTGGTAGTCGGGCGGCAAGATAACTGCAGCAGCATAAACGCTGCCAGCCAGACAACCACGGCCAGCCTCATCACAACCAGCCTCTACCAATCCTTCGTAGTAATGGTTAAGCAACATCGTTTTCTTCGTTTTAGGCTACAAAAATACTAAAAATAATTAAAAACCTGCATTTTTAACACAAAAAGTTTCATTTGTGAACTTATATTGCACTCTTACTCCTTTATTTTGCACCCAGAAAAGAAAACAAAAAGCTTAGCATTATGAATACAGAACTATTAATCCGTGAAGAGAAAATGAACACAGTGATGAACCTCAGCGCTGCCATCATGCAGCCAATAGAGAAGCTGGCGCATTACTACGGCAGCGTGCTGGGTCGCAAAATCAACACCAACCAGACGCTGCACCTGCTCAATGCGCAGGTGGCCTTCCTGGCTACAGTATTCCCCGATTGTTCCATGGTCATCAAGGCTGTATGCCTGGCATGGTTTGTGGCTGCTGTCCTGAAGTGTCGCGAGAAACTAGCATAGCACCCCATCTGCATAGAAATAAAAAGGCCTCCCCGAACTGGGGAGGCCAGCACTATCCTCCAGATAAAGGAGGTTAGGTAGAAGTTAGAACATTTTAGATACACGGTGGATGCCTTCGACGAGGGTGTCCACCTCTTTTTTTGTATTATACAGGGCAAACGAAGCGCGAACGGTGCCGCTGATGCCAAGGCGATCCATCAGAGGCTGGGCGCAGTGGTGACCGGTGCGGACTGCAATGCCCAGACGATCAAGCAGTGTTCCCATGTCCAGATGGTGGATGTCGCCAACATTGAAGCTGACCACAGCATCCTTGACAGATGCATCTTTCGGACCATAAATCTTCATGCCATCGACGGTCTGTAGCTGTTCCATGCAATAGCGCGTAAGCTCGTGCTCGTGCTGCTGTATGGCATCGAAACCTACGGAATCAATATACTCAATAGCCTTGGCCAAACCATGAGTAGCCACATAGTCGGGGGTACCGGCCTCAAACTTGAACGGCAGGCGCTCGAAGGTGGTCTTTGCCCACGTCACCTTGTCGATCATCTCGCCACCGCCCTGATAGGGAGGCAACTTCTCGAGCCACGCTTCTTTGCCATAGAGCACGCCAATGCCCGTAGGACCATACATTTTATGACCACTAAAGGCAAAGAAGTCGCAGTCCATCTTCTGTACATCTATCGCCATGTGGGGAGCACTCTGGGCACCATCCACCAACACGGGAATGCCATGAGCATGCGCCACGCTGATGATTTGCTCAACGGGGGTTACCGTGCCCAGCACATTGCTGACATGCGCCACGCTGACAATCTTGGTCTTCTCGGTGATGAGCGATTCCAACTGATCCAGACAAAGGAGGCCATCGTCGGTGATGGGGATGTGCTTTACCACGATGCCGCGCTTCATGGCCTGCAGCTGCCACGACACGATGTTAGAGTGGTGCTCCATCTCGGTGACCAGCACCTCATCGCCAGCCTGCATCCGCGACTCGCAAAATGATGAAGCCACCAGGTTGATAGCCTCGGTGGTGCCGCGGGTGAAGATAATCTCTTCGGTCTTGCCGGCGTTGATAAAGCGGCGCACCGTCTCGCGGGCAGCTTCGTGCAGGTCGGTGGCCTGCTGCGAAAGGTAGTGCACGCCGCGATGCACGTTGGCATTCACGTTCAGGTACTCGTCGCGCATGGCATCGAGCACACAAAGGGGCTTCTGCGTGGTAGCCGCATTATCCAGATAGACCAGAGGCTTTCCATATACTTCCCTTTGCAATATAGGGAAGTCTTCACGTATCTTATCTATATCGTACATCCTTATTTAATTTTGCATGCAAAAATACAAATAAAAGGCGAAAACAATGCGCAATTTGCAAACAATTTAGTACTTTTGCAACGAAAACTACAAACTATTTAAATAATGAAAAAACTAACATTAACAATCATGTCCTTATTTCTTATGCTGAACACTTTGACAGCGCAAGAAGAAATGGCAACTTTTCGCACTTGGGCAATGACACCCCCTATGGGTTGGAACTCATGGGACTGCTACTACTCATCGGTTACAGAAAAAGAGGTTCTGCAAAATGCACAGTACCTGGTTGACAACGACCTGGTGCGCCACGGATGGGAGTATGTCGTGGTGGACATACGTTGGTACTGCCAACATCCGTCACTGGGCGGTGGCAACTACAACCAGCGCGGCGACCAGGGCTACGTAATCGATGAATACGGCCGATACCTACCCTCACCTACTCGCTTCCCTTCGTGCATGGTCAATGGCAAAAACGAAGGTTTTAAGGCGCTGGCCGACAAGATTCACAAGATGGGATTGAAATTCGGAATCCACATCATGCGCGGCGTTCCCAAATCGGTGGTAGGCAGCAGCTACAAGCTGAAGGGAAGCGAGCAGACAGCCTGGTCGCAGGTTTACAATGGCACAACGTCGCCCTGCACCTGGCTAAAGGACAACCTGCTGGTGAGAAACAACGAGGCTGGTCAGCTGTACTATAACTCTATCATGGATCTGTATGCCGAATGGGGTGTGGACTTCCTGAAGATTGACGACCTGAGTAGGCCGTTCTACACGGACGAGATTCACATGATACGCAAGGCTATAGATCAGACAGGGCGTCCCATAGTTCTGTCGCTATCACCCGGAAAGACTCAATATCAGTATGCCGAAGAGTGTCTGCAGAATGCCAACATGTGGCGCATGATGGACGATTTGTGGGACAACTGGAGCGCTGTGGATGCCGTCTTCAACGAAGCCAACGAGTGGAGTCAGTATGCCCGACCTGGCAATTATGCCGACTGCGACATGCTGCCATTGGGACAAATTGCCATGACCATTGGCGACCAAGGATTTACGAATGCCGATAAAGGACGGTGGACGCTGCTGACACAGAACGAACAGATGACCATGATGACACTATGGGGCATCTGCCACTCGCCATTATTCTTCGGTGGCGAGATGACCAAGAACGATGCCTTCACACTGTCGCTGCTGAACAACGAGGAGTATCACCGCATGCATAAATATGGCATCAATGCGCATCAGGTGGACAACGACGAGGACAACGGACGTGTGGTTTGGACGTCTGAAGACCCAGTGACAGGCAACCGCTGGCTGGCTCTCTTCCAACGCGACAACAACCGGTGGATCGTAGGCAACAAGGCGCTCTACAAGTCGGAGACTGTGGCCTACACGACCGACGGTCATGCTGTTAACGTGGATATCGAATGGCCCCAAGGAGCCAAGACCCTTGTTCTGGTTGTTGACGACGGCGGCGACAACTTTAACTACGACCACGGTGACTGGATCAACCCCACGCTGGTGCTGCGAGACGGGACCGAGGTTGAACTGACCGGCACCTACAAGACGCGTCAATACACCAAATCGTACTTTAACCGCGTGTATGAAAACAAAAACGTGGATCATGGCGGAAAGATGAAAGTGATGGGCACGACCTATGATCGCGGTTTCTCGACAGATGCCAATGCGGCTATTTTCTTCACGATACCCGACAACATGGATGTGGTTCGTTTTAAAGCAATGGCTGCAGCCGATGACTCTGGCATCGGACAGACGGGCGCCACAACTTCCGTGAGGTTTATGGTGTTCGACCAAAACCCTTTGACCGACGAACAAGAGGATTATGCCGCGCGCTCTGGTCTTATCTCACGCACTGGCACCAAGTCGAAAGTGCTTGAAGCCGACATTACAGATGCCGAGCAACTGAAAATCTTTGTGAGCAACTATGGCGATGGCTTTGCCTACGACCGCGCCGATCTGATTAATCCCGTCTTGATTGATGCCAATGGAAACGAGACTTCATTGACCACATTAAGCCATAATTCGTATAGCTCGGAGTGGGGCTCTTTGCACGTCAACAAAAATGTGGAAGGAAACACACTGCGCGTTGATGGCGTGAACTATGAGACAGGACTGGGGCTCAACGGTCAGTGTACCTTAGTTTACAACCTGCCAGAGGGGCATCAGTTCAAAACCTTCAGGGCACTATGCGGCTATGATTCCAGCTGCGACACAGACAACACATCGACCACGGGGACTACCATGGAGTTTTTCTTCTATGTCACAAAGAACGACAGCTATGATGTTGACCTGACACAGTTTGGATATTCGGCCGACGAAGACATCCCGCTTTACGACATTTGGGCAAAGAATGACGTGGGCACCGTCAGCGGCACGCTGAAGACCAAGGTGCCCAGTCACGGCGTGAAGCTGTTCAGATTGGGCGACACGCCTGTGCCTTCGGCAATCAAAGACACGCAGAAGGGGACGGCAACAAACTTGATGCACAGCGACAAGTATTTCGATCTGAACGGCAGAGAAACAGCCAAGCCGCAGTCGGGCATATACATAACAAATGGGAAAAAGGTCATCAGCAGATGACCTTTTTTCTTTTCCCCCACATCCCGAGCAGTCCTCCTACAACTTCATACAGCCACTTTCATCATCCTGGAGCGGAAGTATTAAACCATCAAACGGACACGATGAAACGACAACAGTAAAACAATGGTGTTGATTCCAGCCCCTGGAAAACTTGTTTTTAGCCCCTGGACTCATCATTTTCAGGGGCTAGAATGGGCGTCTCTAAGGGCTGGATTGGGAATTTCCAGGGGCTGGAAAGGATTCAGAAGCATAACTATTGCGAAGCAAAAGTGGCACTTTAATCTGATAAAAGCGATGGTTTGACGTAACGAAAGTGCCACTTTCCTACCGGCAAACAAACTACTTTCCCGTAACGAAAGTGGGACTTTCATTACGGGAAAGCTATCGGTTTTCTGAAATATCAAAGGGAGTACGACGCTTAATGACAGAGCTTACAGCCGTCGCACTTGTTCAGCTCACCGCGGAAGCGCTTCTCAACCAGGTAGTGGAGACGATCGCGGAGAGGTTCCAGTTGCATCTTGTCGATGACCTCGTTGATGAAGGCATTCTGCAACAGCAGCTTGGCTTCCTGCAACGAGATGCCGCGCTGACGCATGTAGAAAAGAGCGGCATCGTTGAGCTGACCAACGGTCGAACCGTGAGCACACTTCACATCGTCGGCATAGATTTCGAGCATGGGCTGAGTATACATGCGTGCCTCCTTGGTAGCTGTCAGGTTCTGGTTGGTCATCTGCGAAGAGGTTTTCTGGGCACCATGCTCCACCAGCACCCTACCGGCAAAGGCACCAACAGCCTTGTCGTCGAGTACGTATTTATAAAGTTCGTTAGAGGTACAGTGCGGTACGCGGTGAACAATCAGCGTGTTGTTGTCCACATGCTGCTGCTTATCGGCAATCACGCAACCATAGCATTGGCACTCGGCACCCTCGCCATTGAAAGTCAGGTCGAGACGGTTGCGCGTGATACCATTGTGCAGGGTGATGACATTGTGGTTAAAACGACTGTTGGCCTGCTGCAAGATATAGACATTGCTCAGACGCACATTCTTGTGATGGGTCTCCTCCATACAGTAGAGGTCGAGCGATGCATTCTCGCCGACACATGCCTCGATGACCTGTGTGGCCAGGAAGTGTCGGTCGTCTGCCGCATGATCACAGAACAGCATCTTGACCTCGGCACCCTCTTCGAGCACAATCAGCACACGGCGGTTGACCATCAGGTCGGGCACCTGACGCTGAGCGTTCTGGGGTGTGGCCTTTAGGATGTTGATGACCTGTATAGTGCGGTCCACCTTCACGTTCTTGGGCACATAGACCAACAGGCCATCTTGCGCCAGCATCGTGTTGAGCGCTGTGATGGCGTCGCCAGAAGTCTTGGCCAACTTGGCATAATACTGAGCCACCACCTCGGGATAGTCGCACATGGAACCAATGATGACACCCTCGGGCAGATGCGCCTTGGGCTTGTCGTCGTGGTAGAACATGTCGTTGACCACGAAGTAGAGGCTGGTGCTGAGGTTGGGAACATCGCAGCGGAAGGCCTCATAGGGATCCACTGGTATCTGCAGACGACTCAGGTTCACACCGTAGTCAGGCTCAAAGAGCTTCTGTACATCGGTATATTTATAGCGCTCTACCTTCTTGCTGGGGAATCCAGCAGATTCAAAGTCGCGGAAGGCCTCATCGCGCACAGCGTTCATGGGCTCTGGGGCATGCGAGAAAATCACCTCGCGCGCCTCTTTATATAAATCTATGTATTGCTGTTCGCTACGCATTCTAAAATCTTAACTCTTAGTTTTTAACTCTTCATACTTGTGCGCAGCGCACTATTCCTCTCCAATCTCCTCCTTAATCCAGTCGTAGCCGTGCTCCTGAATCTGTTGAGCAAGCTCGGGGCCACCGGTCTTGACGATGCGACCTTTGTAGAGCACATGCACAAACTGCGGACGAATCATCTCGAGCAGACGGTCGTAGTGCGTAATCACGATGCACGATGTCTCGGGCGTCTGCAATTTGTTGACGCCCTCGGCCACGATACGCATGGCATCAACGTCAAGACCAGAGTCTGTCTCGTCGAGGATAGAGAGCTTTGGCTCGAGCATGGCCATCTGGAAAATCTCGTTGCGCTTCTTCTCACCACCACTGAAACCCTCGTTGACCGAACGGTTGGCCAGCTTAGAGTCAAGCTCTACGATTTTGCGTTTCTCGCGCTGAAGTTTCAGGAACTCGGCAGCATTCAGGGGCTCCTGGCCGTGATATTTGCGCTTCTCGTTGATGGCAGCCTTCATGAAGTTGGTCATCGAAACGCCGGGAATCTCGACAGGATACTGAAACGAGAGGAACAGGCCTTCGTGGGCTCTGTCTTCAGGCTTCATCTCCAGCAGGTTCTTACCATTGAAGAAGGCTTCGCCATCGGTCACCTCGTAGAGGGGATTACCCACCAGAACAGCACTCAATGTGCTTTTTCCAGAGCCATTAGGACCCATGATAGCATGGGTCTCGCCATCCTTGATTACCAGGTCGATGCCTTTCAATATCTCCTTCTCGCCAATCTTGGCATGCAGATTCTTTACTTCTAACATCTTCTTATTTCTTTTTGCCTGCAAAGTTACAATTAAGTAGGCACACTACAAAAGAAAAAATGAAAAATAAGAAAAATTATTAGCATTGTTTTATGCTCGTCTAACCTTTTTATTGTATCTTTGCAAACATAAAGACGATTAAACTATGAATCTACTACGAATAACTAGATACTCCATCTATCTACTGACCACCTTTGCAGCCGTATTGACACTGCTGACGGCATGCAATGACACCCAGACAGAACAGACATACAACGAAAAGGCCGACTCGCTGATGAACGAGGCCTACCTGAGACATAACTACGACTCCGTACTGTTGTTGGCAGACCAGTTTGAGACGAATCACGAGATGACGCCCATGAAGTTGTATTACTGGCGCGGCTACGCCTATTCCAGACAGAAGAAGGTGCGACTGGCCGAGAAACAATGGCGCAAGGCATTTGAGATTAGCATCAATACCGAAGAGGACATGGACTACTATGCCAAGTGCGCCAACCGCTTGTCGGGTCTGCTACTGGTGAAAGGCGACCACGATGCCATCATGAAAGACATCGTGCCGGCCATGCAGCGACTGAAAGAAGCCAAGAAAGACAATAGCACAGACTTTGCCTTTATGCAGGTGGCGGTGGGCAGTTGTCAGCTACAGCTGGGTAACCCAAAGGATGCTGCCGATGATTTTGAAGACGCCTATACCAAATACCTCGACATTATCAGGAAAGATCCAAGCATCAGCAACTTTACCAGTGCCATCGTTGGCGTCATCAACATGACCGAACAGAACCTGGCGGTCAGAGACTACCTGGAAGCACGCGACTGGACCGAGCACTTCGCTGAACTACTGAAACAATACATGCAGCTGCCTTCACCCGACAAGGTGTTCCTTGACAAGCAACTGGGCCGACTCAACTTTTACCGCGCCAGTGCACTACAAGGACTAGGACACAAAGCTGAAGCCAAAGCTGCCTACAACAGAGCCTTGAAAACCAACTATGCCAAGACTGCCGAAGGACAGTATGAGGCCATCAGCTATCTGATGACGGCTCAGCGATGGCAAGAGGCTACACGTTGTTTCGAACGTCTTGACGAACTGAACCAACGCTACGAAAGAACGTTGTCGTTGGAATACCTTCACAACTTCCTAATACCAAAATACCAAGCCAACATCAATGCTGGCAAGACAGACTCGGCACTGGCCGTTGGAAGCAAGATTTATCAGGAACTTGACTCGGCCATCGTGCGAATGCAGCGCGATGATGCGGCAGAGCTAGCTACGCTCTACAACACACAACAGAAGGAGACGGAACTGGCAGAACAGAAGGCACAGATGGAGCGTCATCGCTTCTGGAACCTGGTGGTGGTGTTTGTAGTCTTCAACATAGGTTTCTTTTTGATTCACTACCTACGCATGCAGTCGTCCAAACGACTGAAGAAAGCCTACTTGCAACTGGAGGAAGCCAACGAGAGAACCAAGGAGGCATCGCGCATGAAGACGTCGTTCATCCAGCAGATATCGCATGAGATACGTACGCCTCTGAACATCCTTTCGGGTTTCACGCAGGTCATCACAACACCTGGCATGGAACTTGACGAGGAGACACGAAAAGATGTCAATCAGAAAATCATCGAGAATACCAATCGCATCACGGGATTGGTGAACAAGATGCTGGAACTGAGCGATGCTAATAGTAAAACGGTGCTGAACCGCAACGACAATATTCCGGCCATTCAGGTGGTTGCACTAGCCATGGATAGTTTCACTACCACCGAGAAATACAAGATTCCCATTGACCTGGAACTGGGCGAAGGCACCGACAACCTGATGATTACCACCAACGAGCAAGCTGCAAGACGAGCGCTGACATTGCTCATCGACAATGCCGAGAAGTTTACTAAGGAAGGGAAAATCACGTTGAAGACAGAAATAGACGGCAACGAACTCCGTCTCATCGTAGAGGATACAGGTATTGGCATACCTGCCGATAAAGCCGAAGTGATCTTCGAAGAGTTTGTACAATTGGACGACTACTACGAAGGTACCGGCATTGGTCTGACCGTGGCACGCAGTCTTTGTCGCCGTCTGGAAGGCGACATCGTGCTCGACACCAGCTATACTGGTGGAGCACGATTTATCATGACGCTGCCGTTAGACAGCCCGCAGTCGCAAAATTAAAAAGAATTTATCCCACTGTTCCTTCGAGCGAAACGCTGAGCAGTTTCTGAGCCTCGACGGCAAACTCCATGGGAAGTTTTTGAATGACTTCCTTGGCATAGCCGTTGACAATCAGACCTACAGCCTGTTCGGTTGGAATGCCACGCTGGTTGCAGTAGAGCAACTGGTCCTCGGAAATCTTAGAAGTGGTGGCTTCGTGTTCAAAGATGGCACTATCATTGTGCACATCCATATAAGGGAAGGTATGAGCGCCACAGTCTGAGCCCAGCAACAGAGAGTCGCAGCTGGAATAGTTGCGGGCATTATCGGCCGTAGCGGCAGCACGCACCAGTCCGCGGTAGGAGTTCTGTGAATGACCAGCGGAGATACCTTTTGAAATTATAGTTGACTTCGTGTTCTTGCCAATATGTATCATCTTGGTACCGGTGTCGGCCTCCTGGTAGTTGTTGGTCACAGCGACACTGTAGAACTCGGCCACACTGTTGTCACCACGAAGGATGCACGAAGGATACTTCCATGTAATGGCCGAACCAGTCTCCACCTGTGTCCACGACAACTTAGAGTCAACGCCGCGCAGGTCGCCGCGCTTGGTCACCAGGTTGAGCACACCGCCCTTACCATTCTCATCGCCTGGATACCAGTTCTGTACCGTAGAGTATTTCACCTCAGCACGGTTCATCACAATAATTTCAACGATTGCAGCATGCAGCTGGTTCTCGTCGCGCATCGGAGCAGTACAGCCTTCGAGATAGCTGACGTAGCTGTCGTCGTCGGCAATAATCAGCGTACGTTCAAACTGTCCGGTGTTGCGGGCGTTGATACGGAAGTAAGAGCTGAGCTCCATGGGACAACGCACACCTTTGGGGATATAAACAAACGAGCCATCGCTGAACACGGCCGAGTTGAGCGCAGCAAAGAAGTTATCCTTGTAGGGAACCACACTGCCCAAATACTGGCGAACCAGGTCGCCATGCTCCTTGATAGCCTCGCCGATAGAACAGAAGATGACACCCTTCTCGCGAAGTTTCTCTTTGAAGGTAGTCTTAACGCTGACCGAGTCCATAATAGCATCAACAGCCGTATTGCCAGAAAGAGCAAGACGTTCTTCCAAGGGTATGCCCAGCTTGTCGAAGGTTTTCTCCAACTCCGGGTCTATCTTGCCATCGCCCTTGGGTTTCTTAGCCATCGGATCGGCATAATACGAGATGGCCTGATAGTCGATCTGGGGCACGTGTACATGTCCCCACTTGGGTTCCTGTTGCTCCTGCCAATAGCGGAAGGCCTTCAGGCGGAACTCCAGCATCCACTCAGGTTCTCCTTTTTTCTGCGAGATGAGGCGTACGATGTCCTCGTTCAGTCCCACAGGAATAATTTCTGTATGTACATCGGTGGTAAAACCGAACTCATACTTCTGTTCGGCTACCTGACGTACAAATTGATTCTTTTCTTCCATCACAAATTCCTTTCGCTTGCAAAATTACAATAAAAGTGCGAAATCTTTGCTTCTTTCCCTGTCATTTATTTCAAATAGTCGTCCAACAGACGAAGGGCATCGTCTGTGAGGAACGGCTTAATCTTGTTGTAAGGTACCACGAACGAAGGCATGCCATCGGCGTAGCAGGCAATCTCGTACTGACCATAACAGAACAACAGTCCCTCGCTGGTAGGACAAGGTTGCCACATGGGCAGGGGTATCTGACGCTGAGGACCGTCAAAAGGCAGTTGCAGGCGCTCAAACAGCTCATCGGTTGTCATCGCTTGTTCGGCAGCCTCGTTATAGTACTGCTTCAGTCCTTCAATCAACAGCGGCTGCATGGCCACCACACGGGTGGTGTCCACAAACTGTCTGACGACATGTCCATCTGTCTTGTCGAAGGTGATATAGCCATCGCCGCCCATGCCTCCGTGCGCACCACCGGTGTAGGTATAGTCTTGCGACAGGAAGACAACGTAGTTCAGCGTGTCGGCCGTCTTCAGCAGTTTGTACTCATAGCCCCAGTTGGGCAAGTCGTTCAGCGCCTCTGATTTCTGCTCGGGTGTGAGTGTAGAGTCCGCTTCTAGATAACCCTTACGTTCGATGACATCGTTGGCAGAGAGCGTATCGAGCAGCAGCATGGTCTCTTTGAAGTAGTACTTCAGTTGCGTGGCAGCATCATCGCTGTCTCCATGATATAGCGGATAGGCGCTCCTGCCCTCGTAAGAAACCGCATAGCTGAGGCGGTCGCCCACAAGACGGAGCAGATAGCTACGCATCTTTTCCGTCACCTCGTCGGCAGCCTTCGGCAACTCGATGTTGATGGTGAGGAAAGCATAGTCGGCAGAGTCCACATAGTCAAAGTGCTCGGTAGCCACAACAGCGCTGTCGGCATCTGCAGAATCGCCATTGCCACCCTTCTGCTGCGAACAAGCGCACGTCAGGGTCAGCCATACTAATGTCAAGACAAAAAGACAACTCTTCTTCATTGCAATCAATCAGATACTAAAAAAGCGATTAAAATCCCGAACAGACGGAACCATTCGGGATTTTAGTATCGTGTTTCTGGTTTTACAGTTTCTGCTCCACCTCAATCTCAGTGAAGGTCTCAATCATATCACCAGCCTGGATATCGTTGAAGTTGACGAGCGAGATACCACACTCCAGTCCGGTGGCCACCTCTTTGGCGTCGTCCTTATAGCGCTTCAGCGCATCGATATTGGCTGTATGGATAACGATACCATCGCGGATGACGCGGGCCTTATCCTTGTTGTGTACCTTACCTTCGACAACCAAGCCACCGGCAACAGTACCAACCTTCGAAATCTTGAATACCTGCTTCACCTCGATCATACCGCTGATCACTTCCTTCTTCACCTTGTCAAGCATACCCTGCATGGTTGACTTCACCTCGTCAATAGCATCGTAGATGATTGAATAGGTGTTGATCTCCACGCCCTCGCGCTCGGCCAGTCGGCGTGCCTCGCTCGAAGGACGCACCTGGAAGCCCACGATGATGGCGTCTGATGCAGATGCCAGCATGACGTCGTTCTCTGAAATCTGACCCACTGCCTTGTTGATCACGTTCACCTGTACCTTCTCTGTAGAAAGCTTGATGAACGAGTCAGACAATGCCTCGATAGAACCGTCGGTGTCACCCTTAACGATAATATTAAGCTCGTGGAACTCACCCAAAGCAATACGGTGTGAGATCTCGTCCAGACCCACGGTCTTGGTGGTGCGCAACGACTGTTCGCGCTGCAGCTGAGTACGCTTGTTGGCGATGTCACGAGCCTCCTGTTCGCTGTCCATCACGTGGAAAGAGTCACCGGCAGTAGGTGCGCCGTTAAGACCCAGGATGATGGCAGGCTCGGCAGGACCGGCCTGACTGATGCGCTGGTTACGCTCGTTGAACATGGCCTTCACCTTACCCCAGGCAGTACCTGCGATAACGACGTCGCCCACCTTCAGCGTACCGTTGGATACCAGCACCGTAGAAACATAGCCACGACCCTTGTCAAGTGAGCTCTCGATGATAGAACCTGTAGCCTTACGGTTAGGATTAGCCTTCAGGTCGAGCATCTCAGCCTCGAGCAATACCTTCTCCAGCAGCTCATCGACACCGATACCCTTCTTGGCACTGATCTCCTGACACTGGTACTTACCGCCCCACTCCTCTACGAGCAGGTTCATGTTGGCCAGGTCCTCGCGAATCTTATCGGGGTTAGCACCGGGCTTATCAATCTTGTTGATGGCGAACACCATAGGCACGTTGGCAGCCTGAGCATGGGCGATAGCCTCCTTGGTGGTAGGCATCACCGAGTCATCGGCAGCCACAATGATGATGGCGATATCCGTTACCTGAGCACCACGGGCACGCATGGCGGTGAAGGCCTCGTGACCCGGCGTATCAAGGAACGTAATCTGACGTCCGTCCTTCAACTTCACATTGTAGGCACCAATATGCTGTGTGATACCACCGGCCTCACCGGCAATCACGTTGGTATTGCGGATATGGTCGAGCAGCGAAGTCTTACCGTGGTCAACGTGTCCCATCACCGTAACGATGGGCGCACGAGAGATCAGGTCGTTTTCGTCGTCCTGCTCTTCTGTGATAGCCTCCTGTACCTCAGCACTAACATATTCTGTGGTGAATCCGAACTCCTCGGCCACCAGGTTGATGGTCTCGGCATTCAGACGCTGGTTGATACTTACCATGATACCTACAGACATGCAGGTACCGATGACCTTAACCACGGGCACATCCATCATCGTAGCCAGCTCAGAGACGGTCACGAACTCAGTCAGCTTCAGCACCTTGCTCTCTGCTGCCTGCGATTCCATCTCCTCCTGCATACGTTCGGCCACCGCGTCGCGCTTCTCCTTACGGTACTTAGCGCCTTTCTTGTTCATGGTGGTCTTCGATGTCAGTCGGGCCAGTGTTTCCTTTACCTGGCGTGCCACATCCTCTTCGTTAGCCTCCAGAGGCTTGTTGGCCATGCGGTTCTTGTTCTTCTTGTTCTTACCGCCCTGCTGGCCGTTGTCCGAGAAGTTCTGGTTGCCGCCCTTGTTCTTTTTCTTGCCGTTGTTCTGCTGGTTCTGCTGTTGCTTAGCAGCCTCCTCGATATCTACCTTACCCGTACGAATACGCTCGCGCTTGCGCTTCTCGCCGTTCTGCTGGGCGTTGCCGCCGTGCATTTGGACAGACTTCTCTTCGCGCTGCTTGCGCTTCTCTTCCTTAGTCTTCTTCTTTGGACGAGTGCTCTGGTTCAGTGTCGACAAGTCTATCTTACCCAGCACGTTCACCTTTGGAGCCAGCTTAGCCTCGCTCTTCAGGGTGAAGATACTAGAATCCTTTGTTGTCTCAGGCTCTTTCTCAGCCTTTACTTCCACCGTCTTTTCCTCAGCCGGCTTCACCTCTACAGTCTTTTCTTCGACCTTGACGGGTTCGGGCTTCTTCTCTACGACGGGTTCAGGCTTTACCTCCTCCTTGACGGGAGCAGGAGTTTCCTCCTTAACGGGCTTCTCCTCTACCAGGCTCTCGGCAGCAGCCTTTGGTTCGGGTTCGCTCACTGGCTTTGCAGCAGGTGCAGGCTTCGGCTTGTTCAAGCTGTCTAGGTCAATCTTGCCCAGTGGCTTGAACTGCTGGCGATGCTCAGCATGCTCCTCGGCCTGTTCCCTTGCAGGTTTCTCAGCCTTCTCTGACTTCTTCTCCTTTTTCTTGGGGAAGAGCATGTCGGCCTGCGTCTTCACGGCTTTATCGCTGCTAAACTCTTGCACCAGGGCTTCATACTGTTCGTCTGAAATCTTGGTGTTGAAAGTAGCATCGTCGCGAATCTCGCCCAGACTCTTTTTATTCTTTAGGAAATCAACTGCCGTCTGAAGTCCTATGTTCAGTTCTGTTAAAACTTTATTTAATCTAACTCCCATAATCTAATGGTAAAAGTGAATAGTGAAAAAGTGAAAGATCAGCTTTCGTTTGTCACAATCACTTGATTTCTTTTTTCTTTTATATTGTTAAATAGTCGCCGTGCTCGTATTATTCGAACTCCGAGCGAAGTACATCGAGCATCTGATCAACGGTCTCTTCCTCGAGGTCGGCCTTCTCAATGAGCAACTCACGAGGAGCGCTAAGTACCTCTTTGGCAGTGTCGTAACCCAGTGCCTTGATGGCATCGATCACCCACTGGTCGATCTCGTCGCTGAACTCGTCGAGGTAGATATCCTCGTCGCTCTCGCCCTCGTTAACCACACGGAATACGTCGATAGTGTGCTCGGTGAGCATAGAAGCCAGCTTGATGTTCATACCACCCTTACCGATAGCGAGTGAAACCTCCTCGGGCTGCAGGTAAACCTCGGCCTTGCTGTTCTCCTCGTCCAGGTTGATGCTGGTAACCTTGGCAGGTGCCAGTGCGCGCTGTATAAACAGCTGTACGTTGCTGGTGTAGTTGATCACGTCGATATTCTCGTTGCAGAGCTCGCGAACGATGCCATGCACACGACTACCCTTCACACCTACGCAAGCTCCTACTGGATCAATACGATCGTCGAAACTCTCTACGGCCACCTTGGCACGCTCTCCCGGCATGCGAGCCACCTTGCGGATAGCAATCAGTCCGTCGGCAATCTCAGGAACCTCTGCTTCCAGCAGGCGCTTCAGGAACTCAGGACTGGTACGGCTGAGCATGATACGTGGGTTGTTGTTGTCGTTGTTCACCTCTTTCACAACGGCACGTACGGTCTCACCCTTACGGTAGGTATCAGCAGGAATCTGCTCGGCCTTCAGCAGGTGAAGCTCGTTACCCTCGTCGTCCATCAGCAGCACTTCGCGCTTCCAGATCTGATAAACCTCGCCACTAACGATGGTGCCCACCTTGTCCTTGTACTTCTGGTAGAGGGCATCGTGGTCAAGCTCCAGAATCTTTGAAGCCAGCGTCTGACGCAGGTTCAGGATGGCGCGACGACCGAACTTGGTGAAGTCCACCTCTTCGCTCACTTCCTCGCCTACCTCATAGTCGGGCTCAATCTTCAGTGCCTCAGACAGCGCAATCTCCTTGTTCTCATCCTTCACCTCGCCGTCTTCCACAACGATACGGTGGCGGTGAATCTCGAAGTCGCCCTTGTCAGGGTTCACAATTACGTCGAAGTTCTCGTCAGAACCGAACATCTTTGCCAGTACGTTACGGAAACTCTCCTCAAGTACGCTCACCAGTGTGGTGCGATCTATGTTCTTGGTCTCTTTAAATTCCTGGAAGGTCTCAAACATGCTGGGACCCTTCTCTTCTTTCTTAACTGCCATTATTCTTTTGTTTTTATTTGAATGCTAACACATATTTTGTTGACTTCACCTCGTCCATTGAGAACTGCTTGTCAACTTCCACTTTCACAGGGCGCTTTTTGCCCTCAGGTACTTGTTTTTCGAGCACCGTCAGCGTGAACAGACGACCCTCAACGGCCTTCAGCACACCCGTCAGCTTCTTGCCTTCGGCGGTCAGCACCTCTACCTCGTCACCTACGTGGTTCAGGTACTGTTGCTCCACCTTGAAAGGCTGGCCGATACCAGCCGAGCCAACTTCCATCTCGTACTCGCCCAGCTCTTCGCCCAGCTTGTCCTGCAGAAAACGGCTCAGTTCTGCACAATCTTCAATCCAGACACCGTCTGCATGGTCAATCTCAATAGCTATACGATCGCCATCCATCTGGATGTCTACCAGGAAGTAGTCGCCTTTCTCCGTCAGCCACTCTTCCACTAATGTCTTTACTGTCTCTTTCGTTATCATTTAACGTCAATTTATAAAGAAATGAGAGACCCTTTCGAGTCTCTCATTCCACTGAACGGGTGCAAAGATAATACTTTTTCCCGAACTAAACAAATATTTACTATGTTTTTTACGCTAACTGCTTAAAAAACTTATAGTTTCACTTCTTCTGAGGTTCAAGAATCTTCTTCATTTCATCCTCCGACTTCAGGATGCGAACAGCCTCTTTCAACTGTTTGTCGTAGGCCAGTCCGGCCTCGATGCTACCCTTCTGATAGTAGAAGGCCGAGATAATGTCCAGCTCTATCATCTGCTGAATGGTGGCGCGATTCTTCTCCAGCTGACTGGCCACGTCGTGCTGCAGTTTCTTCTCCAGCACATCAAAGGCATCCTTTGCCTCTTCGTAGTAGCCCTCAAACTTTGCGGTCTTGACCAGCTCGTCAAACTGTTTCTTGCTCATCGCGTCGTAGGTAAAGCCGCTGTTTACCACGCGCGCTTTGAACTCCTGCCAGTCTTGCTCCGTAAGATGGAACTCTTGTGGTGCAGCAATCTGCTGATGCTTAGCGATATAGTCCACCACATAGTCGAACATCACCTCAGTAGAATCCAGACCGCCTATCGACAGATAGTACACGATGTTGGGCATCGTATCGTTCTTCACCTCTACGTCGGGCTTGATGCCACCCCCGTCGCGCACCTCACGACCATTGCGGGTATAAAACACATGCGTCAGCGAGTCGGCAATACGCTCCTTGTAGCCACCTCCCTCACCACGCTTGTAGTTGATGGCCTGAATGCAGCGACCCGAGGGGATAAAGTATTTCGATGTGGTAATCTTCACATTCGTATTATAGGGCAGATCCATCGGCACCTGCACCAATCCTTTACCGTACGTACGCGTACCTATAATGATTGCCCTGTCTAAGTCCTGCAGTGCGCCACTCGTAATCTCCGATGCCGAAGCCGTCTCGCCATTCACCAGCACCACCAGAGGCATCACCGTGTCCACAGGTTCCAAGCGGGTCTTATAGGTTCGGTTGGCCTGGCGCACCTTTCCGCGGTTCTCTACCACGGTCTGTTCCTGCGGCACCCACAAGTTGACAATGTCCACGGCCTCCATCTCGCTGCCGCCACCATTGCTACGCAGGTCGAACACCAGCGCCTCGGCGCCCTGTTTCTTCAGTTCCACGAAGGCACGGCGCACGCCCTTGGCACACCC
The DNA here is from genome assembly GCA_024695815.1 of Prevotella sp. GTDB lineage: Bacteria > Bacteroidota > Bacteroidia > Bacteroidales > Bacteroidaceae > Prevotella. The sequence goes on along the minus strand of JAILHK010000028.1, from coordinate 3,062 downwards.
CTCCGTAAACTGGTTCAGGTTGATATAACCTATCTTCTTGTCCTGGTCGGCCAGCATGCCGTAGTAGGGCAACTCGGGCAGTTTGATGTTTTTGCGCGTAATCTTAAATTTCATCACCTTTCCCGTCGAAGGACGCTTCACCTTTAATATAAAGCTCGTACCGGCATCGCCACGCAGATGCGAACTGACGTAGCTCACCTGTTTGTCGGTCATCACCGAGTCGTCTATCGCCAAAATGATATCACCCTTCTTCACGCCGGCCTCAGCAGCAGGCATTCCCTCGTAGGGCTCGTCTATTACCACGCGCTTCAAGCCCAGATGATACTTTATCATAGCACCAATACCCGCATACTTACCTGTCAGCATCATCTGCAGGTTCTTGGTCTCGGTCTCAGGATAGTATTCGGTATAGGGGTCCAGCGAGCGCAGCATGCCGTCAATGGCAGCCGTCATCGTCTGCTGGGGGTTCAGTGTGTCCACATAGAACAAGTCCAGATTGCTGTACAGGGCATTAAAGATATCCATGCTTTTGCCCACCTCAAGGTTATGGTTTGCTTGCGCCAAACCTATCGTTTGCTGACAGCAGAGCACAACTATGCTCAGCAATAAGCGTTTCATCAGCTTCGTTATCATACTCTTTATTATTTCTTTTTCGACTGCAAATTTACACCTTTGCCACCAAAAACGGGCGAAAACCAGTAACTTTTTGCAAAAAAATCGCTTTTCTCGCAATTTTTTCTCAAAAAAGTTTGCGTAATTTAAAAAAACGTATTACCTTTGCACCCGCAAACAAGCAAACACTGCTTCAGTAGCTCAGTTGGTTAGAGCACCTGACTGTTAATCAGGGGGTCGTTGGTTCAAGCCCATCCTGAAGCGCAAAATCCTCAACTTCGGTTGAGGATTTTTTGTTTGTAGCAATATTGAAATAAACAAGCAAACACTAAACCATTGAAAGTTGATCTTTAAGCATTGACCCAATAAAAGTAGCCGTTTTGTGTAGCAAAAGCTGCTGTTTCAGCGTCTAATAGTTATGGTATTGCATCGCAATTAGGTAAGTATTGCAAAGCAGCCAGAGTCTGGGAAGGCGCATTCCAGAGTCTAGATGCTGGCCGTCTAGTTTTTATTCGGCTCAAATTGGAATCAAGAAGATATAACATGAACGATATACTAAAACTATATTTCACACTGAGAGTGAAACGCCTTTGGCGAATGATCAAGGAACTGGGATTCGTGGCCATCCCAGCCATACTACTTCTTCTGTTCCTGTCTGCATACATGATTTCAGGACTCATCGACTCCCCCATCTACTACAGCTTGACACTTTATGCCCTCTTGTTGCCTGGGCTTCATTTCGTGCGTGGCGATGCTGCATTCCTCTATGCCCTTTTCGGCGTGAAGCAGACGCAGCTATTGTTTACCATAGAATACGCGCTGCTATCAATCCCCTTTCTATGTTTCTTCCTCTTCCGCGGCGAGCTTTGGGCCACAGCAATCCTACTGCTACCTCTGCCGATGGTGTACGCGATACCGAGCGGAGGCTTCTCTTTGCGTTTTCCCACATTCCCTTGCCTGACCTCCGGCAGCTACGAGTACCATCGGGCCGGACGCCTGTCCCTACCTCTATTCTTATTGCTCATGGCTGGCGGAGCGATTGGTGCATACATCGGGAATCGGAATCTGGTAGTGGCAGTCAGTCTGATTGCGGCTACAGTCATGAGCATGCTGTTGATGCGCGAGTGGCATGTGGAGTATCTGTTTCACTACAAGAGTGCCTTGAGGTTTCTCTGGCTGAAACTACTTTTCGCCCTGAGTAACGCGTGCATCATCTTCCTACCGTTTATAGTATGCCTACTATTGGTCGATTTCAGTTTAGGAGCATTCTACTATCTTGGCGCCATCCTACTGTTGTTTCAAGTGGAGATGCTATGCCTGTTGAGCGGCAGAGCCAACGGCGGCAATGACATCATATCAGCGTTTGCATTTATGGTCCTAAATGCCATATTCTTCGCCTCACTGATCGTGCCACTCGTCATGCCGTTCTCCATCGTCACATCGGTAGTCCTGGCTTATTATGCCTATTCAGTAATAAAGAAATTCAAATGATGATAGAAGTTAACAACTTGACAAAGAAATATGGCAAGTCAACCATAGTTGACGACTTTAGCCATTCCTTCTGCGAAGGCAAGGTATATGGAATCATGGGCGAGAACGGAGCAGGCAAAAGCACTCTGTTCAGATGTATTGCCGGCATCGAATCATACGATGGCACCGTCGTCATCGGCGAGAACTGCCAGGTAGGCTACATGAACGACACGCCATTCTTCTACTCATACGTCACCGGTATGGAGCACATCGAGTTCTGTCTGCGTGCAAAAGGAAAGACCGTCAGTCGAGAGGCCATCAACAAGCTAAACGAGAAATTCGCCCTGCCCCTCGACAAATACGCCAGCCGATACTCCTTAGGCATGAAAAAGCGACTGATGCTGCTGGTGCTCATGCTTCAAGACAACGACGTCGTCATCATGGACGAGCCATTCAACGGCATAGACCTTGCCGGTACCATCGTTCTCCGTCAGTGGCTAAAAGAGTTGAAGACCAAGGGAAAGTGCGTCATCCTATCCTCGCATATCATCTCTGCCATCTCTGACATCTGCGACGAGATCACCTACATTCACAAGGGCAAGGTCGTCGCCGACTTCTCCGGCATGTCTGCCGACTCCATCGAGCACCACATCCTCGAAGAATACCTTTCGGCTGGCGACTAGGGAGTGAGAATAAACAATAAAGCTTCAACCACCAACAAGCCCCAATTACCCCATCTCAATAACAGTATTTGCAAGTCTTTTTCTATCAGCTATTTACATCTTAGACGGTAGAAAAGTGGTGACGTGGATTCTATAGAGATTAGAAAAGATGAAAAATTAACGTATTTAACTACATTTAGGCTCCATTTTGTAATGACATTACAAAGAGTTTTTATCCGAGCTATATTTCAGTTAGCCATTAGGAAACAATCAACTCTTTTAATTTTCAATTATGCGTTTTTTTAGCATTTTCTTCTC
>JAILHK010000021.1 GCA_024695815.1 Prevotella sp. | reverse complement strand
CATGCTTTCTAATATAAAAAGTGTGATATTTAACATTTTTATATGCTTTCAACTATAGTTTTTCTGCTTTTTCGGTGATTTGTAGCAATTTTATTCGGCCATTTGTGGAATTGAAGCATGAATGATAGACGCCCCTTATACATATAGACTATTAGGACTATTTGCGTAAACAATGCGTAAACAAAACAGGGGGTTGTAAACAAAAATAGAGCTATCTCTCTGATTTTTGGCTAAAAAGTCTGGGTGTTTCTGCGTAAACAATGCGTAAACAAACTATTTCAGTTAGGGGTATTTTGCGAGTTTCAGTGAAAATCACAAAATCACAACTCGTTGACTATCAGTATAGTTACAAATTATAGGCTATCACAGAATATCATTATATTGGTCTCATAATCTGGAGGTCCCAGGTTCAAGCCCTGGCTGGTCCACACTGAAAATCAAGGAGTTACGCAAATCGCGTAGCTCCTTTTTTTTATGTCTGCGTAAACAATGCGTAAACATTTCTTGATGGAACATGATAATATGGCAGAGAATAGAGTATCTTTGAGCATCTTTAACCATCATGCTTGGGTAGAGTATGACATTTTACTCCGGAATTTACCCTTACGTAATCACTTTCGAGGTCGCCTGACATAATATAAGTAGGGTAGTTAATAGAATAATGCAACGATAAGGTAGCCGACGGCTATCGAGACAAAGGTAGTGATGAAACCAGCCAACTGGAAGGAATGGTTCACCACGTAGCGACCGATGCGCGTGGTGCCAGTGCGGTCGAAGCCGATGGCAGCCACCTCGGTGGGGTAGTTAGGCAGGAAGAAGTAGCCGTTGACGGCTGGGAACAACACCAGCAGTGTCAATGGCGGTATGCCCATGGCCAGACCTACGGGATAGAACGTCTTGGCTGTGGCAGCCTGCGAGAACAGCATGATGCTGAACAGGAACAACGGTATGGCGAAGAGTAGGGGGTAGGTGGTAAACACACCCTCGATGCTGCCAAGGATGGCTTTTTGGTTGCCCTCAAAGAATGTGCTGCCCATCATGTGGTGAGTGGCGCATAGAACGTGATGTGGCTAGGGTGCTTTCTTAAAAACCGAGCAGCCTGTTCCACCATGTAGTCCAGTCCGCCAGCTGCCTGTAGAGACGCTGAGGCCGTGATGACGCTCACGATGATGAGCATCACGTCAATGGGGATGGCTCCTGGTTCCAGTCCGAATACAAACACCAGAACGAACACGCCCACCATGCCATAGATTCCCAAGCCGATACCGCCCACTTTGGCACCGATAAAAATCATGCTCATGACAATGAGGAGTTGTAGTATTATAAGGGTAGCCATAGTTAATAGAATGTTATGTTGTTTTTTTGCAAAGGTATAAAAAATATATAACGCGCTACTTTTTTTCTTATTTTTTTCCAAAATGACTGCCTTTTTTGGAAAAAAAAGAAGTTAAACAGACGAAAAACCCTGTTTAACTTCCTTGATAACATATAGTTATGTTCTTTATAACCAGTCGGCAGCTTAGCCCTCGATTTTCTTCAGGGCAAAGTTGTAGGCACCTAGGTTGATGGCCTTGCTGGCCCCCAGTTCAGACACCATGATGGCCACCTTGCGCTGACTGCAGTAGAGCACCTCTTTGTTGGTGTGTGGCACCTTGACAAACGTATCCTTGTCTTCCAGGAAGGCCGCACGCTGCTCGGGGTCTTCGAAGTTGTACACCTCAGACTGCAGCGTAGGCATCAGATGTCCGGAGAAAGTGCCCACAGGACGTGCAAATTCCTCCATCATGCCCGGCAGGATGTGATGAGCAGCACCGGCCACGCCGCCACCTATAACCACGATGCCGTCAACGATGTTCAGCACGTTGACCAGTGCAGCCGCAGTCACCTGTCCCAGTTGGCGGAAGCTCTCTTTTGCCGCCTTCACATTGCCCGGGCGCTTGCCATCGGCAATGTCGCAGATGTCCTTAGGCGTCAGTTCGCTGGCATCCTCGTGCGCCATCTCTGCATAGACGCGGCGTACGGCGCGGATGCTGACACTCTCTTCGGCGATGACAAAAGGATACATGCCGTTGCGCGTGCACCATGTGTCGCCGCCACAGCCATTATCGCCCGTCAGCAATACCTGGTCGATGACCACGCCACAGCCAAAACCTGTGCCCAGTGTCACGCCTACCATGTTCTTGTAGCGACGCTTGCCGCCAGCCTCCTCCAGAGCCTTGTTGACACGAGGCAGCGCACCGGCCAGTGCTTCGCCATAGGCAAACAAGTTGCCATCGTTATTGATAAACACGGGAATACCGAACACGTTTTCCAGATACGGTCCCAGGGGCACACCTCCGCGGAACGAAGGGAAGTTGGGCAAGTCGCCAATCACGCCATGCTCATAGTCGGCAGGTCCGGGAAAAGCGAAGCTGATGGCCACGGGTTCCTCGGTCAGTTGTTCCTTCACCGTTGTGAATCCCTGAACCAGTGTGGCCAGACAGCCCTCGGTGTCGTTGGTCACAGCCTTCAGGCGTACGGGTTCTACAATCTCTTCATTGTCGCAAATAGCCGAAAATACGAAGTTAGTACCTCCGGCGTCGAGCGTCAGTACGGTTTTCTTGTCTTTACTCATCATTATTTTAGGTTGAATACAAATTACTTACTATAGGTCTTTTACTATTTAGTCTGAAACGGTATGCAAAAGTAAAACGAATTCTCTTAACGACCAAGACTTAGCCTATAATAATGTCAAAGTTTAACGATTGTTTTTAAATAGTGCCACTTTTGTTGCTGGTCTAGAGTCTAGAATAGCCATTTCTAGAGTCTAGAAGTGGCATTTCTAAAGTCTAGAAAGAATGGTTGTAGAGTCTAGAATTGATGTTTCTAGAGTCTAGAATGGAATCAAAAGCTTAACTTTTGCCAACGAATAGTGCCACTTTAGCCGTGCTAAAGCGTTGCTATGGCAGGACTAAAGTGGCACTATTCTATTTGTAAATCAGTGTGGTGATGCGGTCTTCGGCAAAGAGTAGCTGTGCCACTTGCTGAAGATCGTCGCTGCTGAGCGTGTCGATATGGCGCATGATGTCAGAGAGGTCGCGTTCCTTGCCCGTGTGCAGGTAGTTCTTGGCAAAATCGAGTGCAAACTGTTCGCGACTGTCGCTGGCAATGGCCAGCTGACCCTGCAGCTGACGTTTGGCGGCGGCCAGTTGTGTGGCCGACAGCGGTTTCTGCATCAGTTTGTCGAGTTCGCGCCGAACCAGTTGCAAACAGCGCTTCACGTCGGCAGGGTCGCAACCGAAATAGACCGACCACATGCCTGTGTCGCTATAGCTCACCATCGAACTGTCGACGCTATATACCAGTCCGTTGCGCTCGCGCAGCGCAATGTTCAGGCGCGAGTTGAGGCCCGGTCCGCCCAGTATGTTGTTCAGCAGATAGAGCGCCCAGCGCCGTGGGTCGCTGCCGGCAAAAGCCCGTGTGCCCAGCATCACGTGCGCCTGGTGCGTGCCGCGATGCCGCGTGAGGCACCTCTCTTCTGTATTCTCCTTGGGCATCACGACGACCTCTTGCGCCGATTGAACGACCTGTCTGTCTTTTTCCTTAATCGACTTGTTGAGGCTGGCTGCGATGGTCTTTTTGTCGATGTCGCCACTCAGGAAGAACACGCAGTTTTCCGGTCGGTAATAGCGACTCGTAAAGCGGCGGGCGTCCTCGCTGGTGTATTGGCGCACCTGTTCGCTGGTGCCCAGTATGTTGTGGCCCAACGGATGCCCCTCGAACAAGATGTTCTCGAACTCGTCGTAGATTAGTTCGGCAGGTGTATCCTCATAGCTGTCAATCTCGTCGCACACCACCTCGCGTTCCTTCTCCACCTCAGCCTGCGGGTAGGTGCTGTCGAACACGATGTCGCAGAGCACCCCGATGGCCTTCTTGGCATGCTTGGCCTGAATGGCACAGTAGAACACCGTGTCCTCCTTGTTGGTGAAGGCATTCATCTCGCCTCCCAGTCCTTCGATGGCATTGATAATCTGGACGGCCGACATCTTTTGGGTGCCCTTGAACGACAAGTGTTCGCAGAAATGTGCCAGTCCCTCTTCGCCGGGCTGTTCGTGGCGTGTACCCGCCTTGACGGCAATGCCGCAGTACACCACCTGCGAGTTGGACGGCAGGTGGATGACGCGCATCCCGTTGTCGAGTGTAAAAGTGTTGTATTTCGTCATTTGTGGTGCAAAGGTATGAAAAAAAACGCATACAGCAAAGTGAAGCCCTTGTTATGTTGTCCAGAGAAACGGCCGTTTTTTATTTTTTTCGAAATTGTTTCTTTGAGATGATAATTATTGCTTACCTTTGCAAACGACTATAAATGATATGATAAATGCAAAAGGTTATTGGAATAGGCGAGACGGTGCTCGATATCATCTTTAAAAACGACCAGCCGATTGGGGCTGTGCCTGGTGGTTCTACATTCAATTGTTTGATATCGCTGGGGCGTTCAGGTGTTAAGGCCTCGCTGGTCAGCGAGACCGGCAACGACCACGTGGGACGAAATATTATCGATTTCATCGTGAAAAATGGTGTTGATGCCTCGTGCGTCTATGTCTATCCCGATTCCAAATCGCCTGTATCGCTTGCCTTCCTCAACGAGAAGAACGATGCAGACTATATCTTCTATAAAGATCATGTCAACGACCGACTGGAGTTCTCCTATCCCGACATCCAGAAAGACGATATCGTAGTGTTTGGTTCCTACTTTGCCGTTAACGCTGTGATACGTCCGCAGGTGCAAGCCTTCCTGGAGTATGCCCGCAACCGAGGCGCCATACTCTATTATGATGTGAACTTCCGCTCGTCGCATAAGAACGAGGTGATAAAGCTGACGCCTAATATCCTGGAGAACCTGGAGATGGCCGACATTGTGCGTGGCTCAAGCGAAGACTTCGAGGTAATGTTTCGCAAGACAGACCCCGACGTGATTTATCGTTCGCAGATAGCCTTCTACACGAAGAAGTTCATCTATACCAGTGGCGACGGTCCGGTGGAACTGCGTGCCGACGATAATTTTGCCAAGCAGTATGCCGTGGACCACAACAACAAGGTGGTGAGCACGATTGGTGCAGGCGACAACTTCAATGCAGGCTTTGTGTTTGGTATGATTAAGAACCACATCACGCGCGAAAACATCGAGAGCGGACTCACGGAACAACAGTGGGACAGCGTCATCAGCTACGCCATGAAGTTCTCGGCCAACGTTTGCCAGAGCGTCAACAACTCGGTTGATGAAAACTTTGGCAGCACCATGGCCGCCCTGTTAGTCGAGTAGGCTCTTTACGTCATCCAGTGTCGATGCAACTTTGATAAGCTGGTGCCAGTCGCCGCGAATCACCCCTTTCTCGCTTAAATCATCGAGACAGGCAATGATCGAATCCCAGAATCCTTTCATGTTCCACAGGATTAGTGGTTTCTGGTGGTATTGCAGCGTGGCTGCTGCCGCAGTGGTAAACAGCTCGTCGAGTGTGCCGATGCCACCGGGCAGCACAATAAAGGCGTCGCTCTGCAGCATCATCAGGTCCTTGCGGTCGGTCAGGTTCTCGGTGGGAATGTGCACATCGAGGTATGGACTGAGGCGTCCCATCTCCTCTATGCGTCGCGGCACCACGCCAATGACTTGTCCACCGGCCTCCTTAGCTGCTTTGCTCACACAGTGCATCAGTCCGGCGTCGTGGCCTCCAAACACGATGGAATGGCCGTTTTCTGCGGCCCATCTACCCAACTCCTCGGTCATGACGAAGAAGTCGGGGTCTATCTGCTGGTTAGCAGAACAAAAGATACATAGTTTCATGACTGCAAAGATAGTAAATAAATTGAATATCGAGAATCGAAAAATAAGAATTAAGAACAGATTATTGAAAATTAATGCGTAACTTTGCGCAGACAAATATTATTATATGAAGACATTTGAAGAATTAGGTGTGAGCGTAGAGATACGCCGAGCCATCGAAGAAATGGGGTTTGTGCAGCCCATGCCTGTGCAAGAGGCAGTGATACCTACGCTGTTGGAAAGTAGGCAAGACACCATCGCTCTGGCACAGACGGGAACGGGCAAAACAGCCTCGTTTGGTATCCCCCTGTTGATGAGAATAGACCTGAGCTGTCGCGACACGCAGGCACTGGTGCTGAGCCCTACACGTGAGCTCTGCTTGCAGATTGCCGACGATCTGCGCGACTTTTCTAAATACATGGATGGCGTACATGTGGAGGCTGTGTATGGTGGTGCTGCCATCGAACAGCAGATTCGTGCGCTGAAAAAGGGTGCACAGATTATTGTGGCTACGCCAGGCCGTCTGATTGATTTGAAAAATCGTGGATATGTGCATCTGGAGAACGTGCGCAACATTGTGCTCGACGAAGCCGACGAGATGTTGAACATGGGTTTCACAGACAGTATCGAAGAGATTTTCGAGGCGCTGCCCGAAGATCATAACACGCTGATGTTCTCGGCCACGATGAGTCGCGATGTGGAGCGCGTGGCCAAGCGCTACCTGAAGGACCATCAGGAGATTGTGGTGGGCTCGCGCAACGAGGGTGCAGAGAGCGTCAACCATATCTATTATATGGTGCAGGCTAAAGATAAGTATCTGGCACTGAAACGTATTGTAGATTACTATCCGAAGATTTTTGCCATTATCTTCTGTCGAACGAAGCTTGAGACGCAGGAGGTGGCCGACAAGCTGATACGCGACGGCTATAATGCCGAGTCGCTGCATGGCGACCTGTCTCAGCAGCAGCGCGACCTGACGATGCAGAAGTTCCGTCAGCATCTGACACAGTTGCTGGTGGCCACCGATGTGGCAGCACGCGGACTCGACGTGGACGACCTGACGCATGTCATCAACTTCGGATTGCCAGACGATATAGAGAACTACACACACCGCTCGGGTCGTACGGGTCGTGCGGGCAAGAAGGGTACCAGTATCTCTATCGTTCACTCAAAAGAGAAGTTTAAGATTCGCAATATTGAGAAGGTGATAGGCAAGAGCTTTGTGGAAACACCGATTCCATCGGCCGAGGAGATTTGCAAGAAGCAGCTCTACAAGGTGATGGACCAGATTGTGAAGACCGACGTAAACGACGATGAAATCGCACCTTTTATGCAGGACATCAGTCGTTACTTTGAGTTTATCGACAAGGAAGAGCTCATCAAGAAAATCGTGTCGCTGGAGTTTGGGAAGTTCCTGGCTTACTATGCCGACGCACCCGAGATAGAGGTGCCTACTAAAGAAAAAGAGCGTCGCCCGCAAAGCGACCGTGAAAAGCGCAACAACAAGCCCGAGAAGGGATTCAAACGCCTCTTTATCAACCTGGGAAAGAAGGATGGCTTCTTCCCCGGTGTGCTGATGCAGACGCTGAACCGCTATGTGGGCGGTCGTCAGGCCGTGGGACATATCGACCTGCTGGACACCATCTCTTACTTTGAGGTGCCCGAGAAGGACGCCCGCAAGGTGATGACCCAGCTCACGGGCATTCGCTATAAAGGGCGCACCGTGCGCTGCAATGCCGAAGACGACAAGGCCGGCGCACAGACTCGTCAGAGCGAGCACGGACGCCGCAGCTCGCGCGGAGGTCAGGAGACTCAAAGCGTTCAGCGCCCTCAGCGCCAGTATAAAAAAGACGATTGGCGCTCGCTGATGCAGAACACCCCTCGTGTGGATTTCAAAGGCGAAGAGCCCGACTTCAGTGAAGAAGGGTGGGCTCGCCGCAAACCTAAAAAGAAATAACCGTGCCATGTAGGCCATCGATGGCCGTGGCTTTGGTAATGATAACGCGCTCTACGCCAGCATCGATGGCCGAGAGTGCGTTTTCTATTTTTGGCAGCATGCCACCGCTGATGGTGCCATCGGCCTTATAGGTCTCGAAGTCGGCATGGGTGATGTTGCTGATGACCGACTGGTCGTCGTCGGGATTACGGAGCACGCCGGGTTTCTCGAAAGCAAAGATCAGGGTCACGCTGAAGCCTGCGGCAGCCATGGCCTTGGCAGTTTCTGAGGCCATCGTGTCGGCATTGGTGTTGAGCATGTGGCCCTGGCCGTCGTGGGTCAGCGGGGCAATCACGGGGATGAGACCTGCCTCGATGAAATGAGCTATTTTGTGACCATTGGCCTCTTTGACATCGCCCACAAAGCCATAGTCAATGCCATTCTTCAAAGGACGCTTGGCCGAGAGGAGGATATTGCCGTCGGCACCAGTCAGGCCCAAGGCGTCGGCACCCAGTGCCTGCAGACGTGCCACGATGTTCTTGTTGACCAGTCCGCCATACACCATCGTCACCACCTCCAGCATGTCGGCATCAGTGATGCGACGACCGTCCACCATCTTTGTCTCGATGCCCAGTCGTTCGGCTATCTTTGTGGCCTTGCGACCACCACCATGCACCAGAATCTTGGGTCCTTGAATGGCTGTGAAATCATGTAAAAGCTGCGACAGTTGCGCCTCGTCTTCGACCACGGCACCGCCCACTTTTACGATTGTAATCTGTTGTTTCATAACTATTATAACTACACTTTTTTCGTAATTTTGTGCAAAAGTACAAAAAATAATTCGATACTCCAAATTTAATTTTAGTACCAAAAGTTTGGTATTTTTTAAAAAAAACTATCAAATTGTAATTTATACACTAAAAAATTATTATCTTTGCACCCGACAAAAACGTAAGATGACTTATGATGTTCAAGGATCTACATTTCAAATCTTTTTTATTAATAGTATTTATTGGAATCCTCGGAGGAAATGTTTCTGCTCAAGAAAATAAGCCAACCTCTATTCCCATGCAGACGGTGAAGCCCACCGTACAGGCGGTAGATGCAGTTGGAAATGTGGTCTTGAAGGGTGTAATCATCGACGATCAGGGCGAACCGCTGCAAGGTGCCAACGTGTATGTGCGCGAGATAAAAGGTGGTGCGGTGGCCGACGAAAAAGGTCGTTTCACAGTGAACGTGCCCAAGGGAACAGCCATCACGGTGGACTACTCGTATGTGGGCATGGTGACGCAGACCAAGAGGTATGACGGCAAGCGTCCTTTGACCAATCTGCAAATTGTGCTTCACGAGGACAACCGGCTCAGTGAGGTCGTGGTGACGGGTCTGTTCGACCATAAGTCATCGACGTTTACGGGTTCGGCCTCGTCTTTCACCCGCGATGAACTGAAACAGGTGACCAGTGCCAATGTGCTGAAGGCCGTCCAGGCGCTCGATCCTGCCTTCGTGGTAGATATGAACAGCATCAATGGTTCGAACCCTAACTTCATGAGCGACATTACATTGCGTGGTAATGCCTCGTTTGGCGGACTGCAGGGCGACTATAGCGGAAACCCGAATGCGCCGCTGTTCATTCTCGATGGCTTCGAGGCCACGCAGCAACAAATCTTTGACCTCGACATCAATCGCATTAAGTCGGTGACCATTCTGAAAGACGGTGCAGCCAAGGCCATCTATGGTTCTAAGGCCAGCAATGGCGTGGTGGTTGTGGAAACCGTACAGCCCGAGGCCGGCAAGCTGCGCATCACCTATACGGGCGACCTGAGTATTGAGGCACCAGACCTGACAAGCTATAACCTGTGTAATGCAGCCGAGAAGCTGGAGGTGGAGAAGAAGGCGGGGCGCTATACGGCCTCTTCGCCTTACTTCCAGTCGCAGCTGGACGAACAGTACAACGAGTTGGTGGCAAACGTGGCCAGAGGTATCAACACCTACTGGTTGTCGCAGCCATTGCGCACGGGTGTTGGTCAGAAACACACGGCCTATCTGGAGGGCGGCACGCAAGAGATGCGCTACTCGGCCAGCGTGATGTATAATAATATAGAAGGTGTGATGAAGAAGTCGGGCCGACGCACCGTGTCGGGCAATGTCAACCTGTCGTATCGCCATCAGCAGTGGATGTTCCGCAACTCGTTGACGGTGACGGGCAACCGTGCCGACGATAGTCCTTACGGCAGTTTCTCAGACTATGTCAGCGTGAACCCTTACTTCCGGCCTTACGACGACAATGGCAACCTGCTGAAGGTGCTGGGCAGCTATACCTCGCCCGGTGCTAACGGTAGTACACAGACGTTTTATAACCCGCTGTATAATGCTTCGATAGGTACTAAGAACTTCTCGGACTACACCGAAGTATCGGAGAACTTCTATCTGGAATATCGTCCTAACGACGACCTGCGCTTCACCGCCCGTTTGGGATATACACACCAGAACAATAAGCGTGAAGACTTCTACCCAGGCGACCATACCCGCTTCACCACATGGACGGGCGACCGCTATTTCCAGCGTGGCAGCTATGCCATCACCAATGGCGAGAGCAACAGCATCTCTGTGGATGTGACGGGGCACTACACCCACCGTTGGGGCAAGCATATGTTGTTGAGCAACGCCGCCTACTCACTGCAGTCGTCACAGTCGTCGTCGGAGGGTATGACAGCCTGGGGCTTCCTGAATAACCACGTGGATCATATCACGTTTGCCAAGCAGTATGCCGAGGGTGGCGTGCCATCAGGAGCAGAGAACACCACACGTTCGCTGGGTTTGACAGGTGCCGTGAACTATTCTTACGACGAGCGCTATCTGCTGGATGCCAGTCTGCGCCTGAACGGTTCTTCGGTGTTTGGCCGCAACAACCGCTGGGGCACCTTCTGGAGCCTGGGCACGGGATGGAACCTGCACAAAGAGCAGTTCGTGGCCGACGTTAAGTGGCTGACGCTCTGCAAGCTCCGCATTACCTACGGTCTGACGGGTAATCAGAACTTCTCACCCTACCAGTCGAAAGCTACTTATAAGTTCTACGACGCTATCGTTTACGATAATATCTCGGGTGCCTACCTGATGGCGATGCCCAATGAGAACCTGAAATGGCAGCAGACGGGCGACTTCACCATGGGTCTGGACCTGGGCATTGCCAACAAGTTGAACCTGCGCTTCGACTATTACAACAGCAAGACGCGCGATGCACTCATCGCCATGTCTATACCTACCTCTACGGGCTTCAGCTCTTATATGGAGAACCTGGGCAACGTGGTGAACAGGGGTGTTGAGGCCACGGCCAACTGGCGTCTCTACCAGAAGGAGCAGTCGTTCCTGAGTGTGACGGGAAGTGTGGCTCATAATATTAATAAGGTGACAAAGATCAGCGATGCCCTACGCTCGTTCAACCGCGAACAGGATGCGGAGAAGACAAGCTCGCCCATCATTCGCTATGAGGAGGGACAGTCCATGACAGCTATCTGGGCTGTGCGCTCGTTGGGCATCGATCCGGCAACAGGTCGTGAGCTGTTCCAGAAGAAAGACGGCACTTCGACCTACGACTACACCACCGACGACTATATCGTGGCTGGCGATAGTAACCCGAAGGTACATGGCACATTTGGCGTGAATGGTGAGTATCGCGGCATTGGCGGTAGTCTGCTGTTCACTTATCAGCTGGGTGGCGATTACTACAATCAGACGCTGGTGGACCGCGTGGAGAATGTGAATGTGGCCAACAACGTAGATAAGCGTGTGTTCAGCGATACATGGAGTGCACCAGGCGATGTGGCCCTCTATAAGCATATCTCGAGCACTCCTACGACGACCTATGCCTCTACTCGTTTTGTTCAGCGCAACAATATGCTCGACCTGACGACCATCTCGGCCTACTACGACTTCAAGTACTGGTCGTGGCTGCATCGCGCCAAGCTGGAACGTCTACGACTGACATGCTATGTGAACGACGTGTTCCACCTGTCGTCGGTCAAGGCCGAGCGCGGTCTGGGCTATCCCTATGCACGCACATTCTCGTTCTCGCTGACAGCAACATTTTAAATAAGGAAGGAAAGAAGATGAAAAAGATACAGAAAGACTTGCTGATTTTCATGATGGGCGCTATGCTGATGCCCGTTGTTAGTGCTTGCAACGACTGGCTCGACGTGCAGCCTCGTTCGCAGGTAGAGGATACAGAGCTGTTCGAGACCGAGAGAGGTTATAAGGAAGCACTGGCAGGTGTCTATTCGTCGATGGTGTCGACAAATACCTATAGCAAGGAGCTGACCTATGGCTTTATCGGTGTGCTGGGACAGGAGTGGGACTTCTACTACTCTTCACAATATGACGATGCGGCTGCCTACGACTATGATGCTGCGGTGCCAACAGGCTATCTGCGTGGTATCTGGAACACAAACTACAGCGGCATTGCCAATGCCAACAACATGTTGGCGCATATCGATGGCGACAAACGCCTTTTCTCGGCGGACAACTATGGCGTGATCAAGGGCGAGGCCCTGGCATTGCGTGCCTTCTTGCACTTCGACCTGTTGCGCTGTTTCGGCGTGAGCTTCGAGGTGAACCCTGAACAGAAGTCTATTCCTTACTGCAAGGCGCTGACCTACCGCGTGTTCCCACAGCTGACGGTGCGAGCCGTCACCGACTCGATTCTGAGCGACCTGTCGGCAGCTGAGCAGTTGCTGGAGGCCAGCGACCCCATCGTGACAGGACGTGAGATCACCGAGGTGACAGACAATGGTTATCTGCTGAACCGTCAGTTACACCTTAACTACTATGCTGTCAAGGCCCTACAGGCGCGTGTCTATATGTGGCGTGGCGACTATGACGAGGCGCTGAAGGCAGCCGACGTGGTGATTGGCTCAGAGAAGTTCCCATGGGCCAAGGTGAACAGCATGCAGACGGGTGCCGACCGTTGTCTGGCCGACGAGTTGCTGTTTGCACTCAACAACCTGACGATGACCAGTGATGTGGCCGACAACTATTTCTCGGACGACTCGCCCTACAGCTTTGCGGTGACACGCGAGCGACTGCTTGACTACTTCAACAACGCAACACAAGACTACCGATATACTTTCCTATTCAAGAACGGCACCGCCACACATGCTGCCAACCGCTATCTGAGGAAATATGACGAGCCCAGCGGTAACAACAACTACTATCGTTGTAAGATGCCGCTGATGCGTGTGGGCGAGATGTACCTTATCAAGAGTGAGGTGGCTTATCGCCAGGGCGACACAGAGACGGCCCGCAAGGTGCTGAACCAGTTGCGCAAGGCCCGTAACCTGACGGCACTCAACAAGCTCCCGGCCGACTACTACCAGGAGTTGCTGTATGCCTATCGTCGCGAGTTGTTGGGCGAGGGACAACTGTTCTTCCTCTATAAGCGATTGAACCGTCCGACGATTCTCTACTCTGCCGTAGATGCGATAGCAGAGAAAGTCTATACCTTCCCATTGCCACTGACCGAGACGGAGGTGGCGGAACGAGAACCCAACCGATAATGATGGATGAAACGATGAAGCTGAAAATGAAGAAACTGGTATTATTGGCATGCATGTGCCTTGCACTCGTGGGGTGTGAGAAAGAAGAGGTGGCAACCTTCAACACCCGCTACACGGCATTGAATATATGGGTGGGAACCCAGGCCGGAGCTGTCTATGAGTCGGCAGTACACAACTATTCGTATGTTTACGAGGAGGGCGACGTGACGTTCTATGCACAGCTGAGCGGCATGCCGGCAGACCACGACCGTACGTTCCGCTTGGAAGCTTTTGGTGGCGACTCGGCTCTGATGATCAATACCGTGCGCTTGGAAGACTACGTCATCCCGGCAGGTGCTGTCAGTGGTACTTATCAGGTGCACTTTAACACCCGAAAGCTGGCTGACGCCGACCTGTTTACAACGACGGATGGCATCATCTATTTCCGTGTGGTGCCCAACGATGAGTTTGCCTTGGGCACCGAGGGGCACCAGCAGTTTGCCGTGGTGTTGAAAAACTACCTGGCAAAACCTGCCAACTGGGATGCCGCCAACTATCCTCAGATGCCGCTGAGCTACTATTTCGGCGCTTACAGCAGGGTGAAGTATCAGTTCATGATAGAACATCTGGGACTGAAGGATTTCCAAGTGAACTATAATGCTCAGACATCGTACAACGAGGAAACAAACGTGGTTTCTAATTCGTATGCTATCTATCTGGTACAAGTGATGCAGCGCGCATTGGTTGACTATAATGCACAGCATGATGAACCGCTGACCGATGAGTTTGGACTTCCTGTAACGTTTTAATTGACTTTCAGAATGATGAAGAAGTATTTTTCTATAGTTCTCAGTGTGATGGCTGCCTCGTTGTCGCTCGTGGGCTGTTATGAGGATAAAGGCAACTACGATTATCGTGAGCTCGACGTGGTCACCATCGATACGGTGGAAACAGGTATTCAGTCGGCCTACTCGCTGATGCGCTTTGACCATTTGCGACTGGCTCCGAAGATTTATTTCAATGGTGAGCTGGTGGACGATAATCAGAAGGTGCCCTTGGACTACCAATGGACCATCTTCAGCAGTGTGAGTGGCTCTGGCGCTAACAGTGTGATAGACACCATTGGTGATAGTCGGGTGCTGGATACGGTTATCAGTCGCACGGCAGGCAGTTACCTGGTGCAGCTTGTGGCTAAGCACCGGCAGACGGGAGTATGCCAGTTTTTCCGCGTGCCCGTCTCGGTCAGCGAAGTGCTGGATGGCGGCTGGATGGTGTTCTACGAACGTACCGACCATCCCGGAACGTCAGATTTGGCACTGATACATAACCCCTGGACAAAGAAAAATGTGGTTTATGATAGAATCTATACGAACCTCTACGAGACAACCAACGGTGAACTGTTGGAGGGAAAACCCGTGCGCTGTCTTGACATCGCCGTGTCAATGGCTGCCGGCAATAACTACGTTGGCCTCTGTACCGACCGTACGTTGGTGGGCGTCAGCGAGAATGCCATAGAGAAAGCACTGCAGTTCAAGGACTTTTTCCACGAGGCACCAGCCACCGAGGCACCCATCTGGTATGGCGAACATGGCTCGGGCGTGATGTCGGGTCAGAGTTCTGAGGTGTTGATTAATGATAATCAGGTCTATACCAATACTTACGTGTTCAGTGCTGCAGAGGGGCGCACCACGCGTTTCAGCGTGGCTAAGTTCGGCGATGAGATAGGCCAGCTGGCTCCTTGGAATGCTGAGATTCCTAACACGCTGAACTATGGTGTCGTGGTTTATGACCAGACCAACCATCGTTTCCGCTATTCGGCCTATAACGGGGCTCGTCTGGAATACTTTGGCCCTCAGGATATGAAGCAGGCTGCCTTCGATATCAACAACACTGGCATGGAATTACTCTTGGCCGACTGGGGTAGAGGTTCAAGTCAGGGCAACGGACTGCGTCCTTTTGATTATCTGTTGATGGGCAAAGGTCAGCAGCGCTACCTGGCCGTGGCCAACTTCTCGTCGTCGGCACCAACTGATTCGGTGATTGGTTTAGCGCTCTATCCGCTGACAGACATTTGTCCTCTGATTGCCTCAGCCACGACGTTTGCTGCCAGTCATGTCGGTAGTTTCGTGTACTATGGTGCCGGACCATCGGTCTATAACCTGGCCTACGATAGCGGTCTGCCTGCTACTGAGGCTTGGAGAGCACCCTCTGACGATGAGGTGGTGACCTGCGTACGTATCATGAAATACTATCATGGCACCATCTATGGACTTGGTCTTGTGCCACAGGCAGACAATATGGTACATATAGCTACTTGGAACGAGAAGACTCAGGAGGGGCATGTGTATCAATACCTGATAAACCCCGCCAGTGGAATACTTGACACCGACCACCATTACGAATATATGGTGCCCGGCCGGGTGAAAGATATGGCGTGGAAATTCACAATGCAATAATTAAACAATAGAAAGGATATAGAACAATGAAAAAACTAACACTGATTATGATGATGTTCCTGACGGCAGGTGTTGCCATGGCTCAGGGACTCGCTTTCGAACCCGAAGGTACAACACTGGAACAGGCTTCGGTGAAGGCTAAGGCAGAAAACAAACTGATCTTTCTTGATGCGTTCACATCGTGGTGCGGCCCTTGTAAGATGATGGCACGCACGGTGTTCCCACAGGAAAAGGTCGGTGCTGCGATGAACCCAAAGTTTGTGAGTGTTAAAATCGATATGGAGAGCCCCTATGGTGCTCCTCTTGCCAAGAAACTGCAGATTACGGCCTTTCCTACTTTCGTTATCTTCAATGCCGATGCACAAGAGATTGGCCGCTTTATGGGTGGTAGCTCTGCCGAGGAGTTCCTGAAGAAGGTGGAAGAGAAGAGCAAGGATAATGCCTCTGCCGACCTGCAGGCACGCTGGAAGGCGGGCGAACGTGATACAAAGTTCCTGTTCGAATACCTGGGTTCGCTGTCGGCTACCTATAAATTGCAGGAGGCTGGCGAGGTGGCTGAGGCTATCCTGGACGGCAAGGAAGCTACCTTTGCTGCCGATAGCACGTTGCGTGCCATCTTCATGCGTAATATTCAGAACCCCTTTGCCAAGTCGTTTGTCTATACGGTGAAGAACCCCGACGAGCTGGCTGCTTTCATCGGACGCAACAATGTGGATGCCAAGATTGCTTCGGTCTTTGCAAACTATCAGCGCGACTTGCTTGTGGAGACTGAAGATTCTGTCTTTCTGAACAAGGAGGCTTACGATCGTTTCGCTGCCTTGCTGAAAGAACTGAATGTGCAGGGTGGTAACCAGTATCTCTATGGCACGCAGATTCAGTTGGCCGAAAAGCAGAAAAACTGGCAGGAGTACCTGAAGTATATCCAGGCCTATCTGGCCGATCCTACGCTTGATGCCGGCGATATGCAACTGGCACGCTGGGCACGTCCGTTCTCTGCACCTACTGCAGATGCAAAGATGAAAGCTACCTACAAGGCCATCCTTCAGCAGCGCATCGACGACATCAAGGCAGGTAAGCGCCTGGCACAGCGTCAGGTGGGCAACATGCGTCTGTCTCGTCCTACCGACGAACTGCTTCAGATGATTATCAATGCCTTCGACGGTAAGATGCCCAATCAACAGAAAAAAGAGTAAGATAGAATCACGCGTGAAAACTAAATAGATTGTATTATTAAAAAAAAAGAAAGTGTATGAAGAAGATTTTACTAGTATTGGTGGCCCTTGTTGCCACGACAGCATCGTTGTATGCTCAGAAAAAGGTTGTGACGGAAACTGCAGTGTCGTCAGTTGATGCTTCGGTAGTGATTACTCGTCATTTTTATGACGGACAGGGTCGCGTGATTTACAAGTTGGTTGAAGGCGTTTCAGAGACCACCTATTCTTACAATGACTTGAATCAGCTGATTAGCGAGGAATACAATGTGTTTGACAACTACAACGCTGGTCGTACCTACGTGTATAACTATACGGAAGGACAGCTTGTGTCACGTGAGGAGAAGGCTGGCGAGCGTGTGCTGAGCACTGTTAAATATGATGAATACGGAAATCCCAGTGGTACTCTTTCTGCCAATGGTCTGGAAATTCCTCAGCAGAATACCTATGATGATGACCACAACCTGTTGAAGAGTGAGATTAAACATCCCATTGCAGGTATCGTTATGAGCACCACAGCCTATACATATAGTGACGGCGTGCTGGTGAAGAAAGAGACCTCAAATTCTGCAGGTGTCGTCACAGAAACAGTCACCTACACCTACGAGAACGGTCAACTGGCAAAGACGACAGCAAGTGCTGGTGACGATGGCGCCGTAGAGACTGCCTTCACTTATGCAGACATTGATGCTTACTATGCACCTCAGAGTGTGCAGGCTACTGTCAATCAGGGCAATACCGTTACTCTGTCATGGATAGGCAATGCCGATGCTGTGGTCTTCAACGGCGAATATGCGGAGGTGGAAGGCAACTCTTACACCACAGATGTGCTGCAGGATGGAACCTATACCTTCTATGTATCCAACAAAGGAAATGCTGTGGTGGTTCCTGAAGTGAGCGTCGTTGACAACTCTAAGATTGGTGTTTACGACGTAGCGCTGAATGGCGACATCACTGCAAAGACTGTGGTTACCGTTGATGAACAGGAACAAGAGAAGCGTACCACCACCTATTATATCCCCGTTAAGTGGTCTATAGATGAGGATGCTAAGCCCATTGGTTATCGTATCTACTACAACGACAACTATTATGTTGACGTTGAGGATGGAACAATCAAGGAGTATGTGATTCCTGCCACCAATATTACCATCTGGAATGGTGCTGTGGTAACACTGCCCTTCAAGGTAACTGTGCAGGCTGTTTATGCCACTGGCGTGGCAGAGCCCGACAATGTTCTTGAGTTGGATACCGATGCCATCCTCGCTATCGAACCAGAGGTGGTTAACGGCATTCGCAGTGTGAATGCTTCGCAGTATGCTGCTTCTGGTGTTTACAACCTGAACGGTGTTCGCATAGCCAACAGCATCAATGGTTTGACACGTGGCCTCTACATCGTACGCCAGGGCAACAAGTCAACAAAGGTGATCGTACGCTAAACACAATGAAGAGAATAGCTTTCATCGCACTATTGGTTTCATGCTTCTTTGGCGTGGCACAGGGCCGTGGATTGGTTCTGCAACTGACAGAAGGTGTCAAGGTCTTCTATCCGCTGGCCACCAATGAGTCAAGTGTGACGCTGAAGATGACGCATGACGGCCTTCAGGTGGAGGCGGCGCAATATGCTTTCACTCAAATCGAAAAATTTTATATCTCAGAGACCGACGAAGAGGTCTCTGAGATTAAATCTTTTTCTGCCCAGCAGGCTGACATTGTTCAGCGGGGCGGGGTGCTTTATGTGATAGGAAGTACGGGTCCTCTGCGTATTTTTGGTCTTGACGGTAAGGAGGTGACGCAACATGGTCGCCATCTTGTTCAGACCTTGGGTGGCAGCACCGCTGTCTGTATCCAATCCTTACCTGCTGGTACCTATATTCTTCAGACAGGCAAAAAGAAAGTCAAGTTTATGAAACGATAATGAAAAAAGTGCTCATGAATAATATAAAGATACTATGCTTGGCTTTCCTCTGCCTTCTTTCTACACTGTCCGCACAGGCTCAGCACACAATCTATGGCGTCAAACGAAGTGGTGCTTTCGTACAGAACAAGCAGAAGTTTGTGCTTAACGAGGGCGATGCCCTGGAATTCCAGAACCTTCGCTATGCCATGGTTGATAAAGAGGGTACTCGTCAGAACTACCTCTACACCACTGCCGACACCTTCTACGTAGAAGACCCCGGCATTGGCGTCTATCGTCCCAACTACCTTCGCAACAATGATTTCGACGACGAGAAGAGCCAGTACTGCTGGCTTCGCTCAAAGCAGTCGGACCACTTCGTGGTATTCTGGGAACCCCAGTTCGGTAGCGATCCTACCCAGGCACCAGCCCCCTACATGTTTAATCCCGACGACTTGTTGGCCAGGGCCGAGAAAGCCTTTGCTGTCTATACCCAGCAACTCGGTTTCTCGCAGTTGGGCAACTCCAAGACTTTAGACAGTAATAAGATTATCATGCTGGTGCACTACACCGATGTGTGGCGTGCCACAGGATCGGGTGTTGACAACCGCGTAGGAACGCTCGATGTCAATCCCGCCGCTGCCAACACCGCTATCACCACGGCCCACGAGATTGGTCACACCTTTCAGTATATCGTGGGTTGCGATGAAGGAACGCAACACGGCTGGCGCTATGGCTTCGGACCCAACGGCTCTGGTGGTTGCGCCTGGTGGGAGAGTTGTGCTCAGTGGCAAGCCTTTAAAGTCTATCCCGAGCAGCAGTTCACCACCACCTGGGCCAATCCCTGGAAGTATGCCCACCTCAACCTTCTGCACGAGGAGTGGCGCTATTTTAACTTCTTCGTACAGGATTACTGGTGCGAACTGCATGGTGCCGACTTCATTGGTCGTTTGTGGAAGGAATCTACCTATCCTGAAGACCCTGTCGAAACCTATCAGCGAATGAACAACGCCTCACAGGATGATTTCTGTCGCGATATGTATAATTACGCCACGCATGCTATTACATGGGATATTGAGGCCCTTCGTACCACTGGTCGCCGCTATACCGACCGCTTTGAGACAGCTCTTAACAATGCTGGTGATGGTTGGTGGCAGGTTGACTCAGTCCAGTGTCCGCAGAACTATGGCTTCAACGTCATCCGTCTGCGTGTTCCAGCTGCCGGCGCCGTGGTTAAGGCTTCGTTCAAAGGTATTGCCGGTGCCAAGGGCTATCGTGCCTATCAGGTCGATAAAGCCGGCTGGCGCTATGGCTTTGTGGCGCTGCAGAGTGACGGCACCCGTGTCTATGGCGATATGTTTGCCGATGCAGAGGGAACGGCTGAAATGACCGTTCCTGCAGAGGCCACCAACCTCTGGTTTGTGGTCTGCGGTGCTCCAACCGAGCATTTCCGCCATGCGTGGGAGATGGGAACCGACGATTTTGGTAATGATGTGCATACCGCAGCCTCACTGTCTAACGACGAGCAGTGGCCCTATCAGGTACGCTTTGTTGGTACCAATCTGCCAGGTGAGTTTTATTATCCCGAAGATTACCAGCGTAGCGATATCACGCTCAACGAGGTGGTGACGCTGAAAAAGACCGGTGCTACAGGCACGAACGTATCTGCTGTGGTCAGTCTTCCCATGGAACAGATCTACGATGCTCTTGGTCTCTCTACAGAGCTCGTGGGGCAGCTCACGCCTGGCGCCAACGAACCCACTAACCTGCGACTTCGTGCGCTGAATGCCAATGGCGACGAGAGCGACGACCGTTTGCTGTCTTCGCAGTATTTCTGGGGCTTTGATGCCAATGCCAACGTGGTGAAGGGCACCGTTGCCAGCACCAACTACCTGTTGACGCTCAACTATGCCAAAGGAAAAGTCACCGTCAATGGCTATCGCAGTCGTATCAGCGTGGGCTCAACCTACCAGGCAGCCCTTGCACTCACGTTCACCGATGCCAAAGGTAATCCCTATACAGCCACGATACATTTCACGGTAAACGTGGAATAGCTGTGGGCAAAGGAAATGCAAAAAGGTGTTTCGTAGGGTTAGGCAACAGACAGTAGAATACAAAAAATGGAAGTTAAATGGGAACAAACTCCCTATTTAACTTCCATTTCTTATTTCGTATGATGTGACTCCTTGACTGTCTCTCTTACTCCAGATAAGTATATCCGTAGAGTCCAGAGCGATAGGTGCTGAGGAACTCCTTACCCTCTTCCAGCGAGATCTTGCCTTCCTTCACACTCTTTGTTACCCAGATTTCCAGTTGGCGCACCAGCTTCTTCGGGTTGTATTGCACGTATTCCAGCACCTCTTCTACCGTCTCACCATCGATGATCTGGTCGATGTGATAACGACCGTCCTTCACCGATACATGCACCGCATTGGTGTCGCCGAACAGGTTGTGCATGTCGCCGAGAATCTCCTGATAGGCTCCTACCAGGAACACACCAAGGTAGTAAGTCTCGTTCTTCTTCAAGGCGTGCACAGGCAGCGAGTGAGAGTTATGGCGGTTGGTCACGAAGTTTGCCACCTTACCATCGCTGTCGCAGGTGATATCCTGAATCGTGGCGTTGCGAGTGGGACGCTCGTCCAATCGCTGGATAGGCATGATGGGGAACAACTGGTCGATGGCCCATGAGTCGCTGAGACTCTGGAACAGAGAGAAGTTGCAGAAATACTTGTCAGCCAACAGCTTGTCGATGTTCATCAGCTCTTCAGGCACGTGCTTCATATTCTTTGCCAGGGCGTTGATCTCATGACAGACGCTCCAGTACATAGCCTCAATCTCGGCACGCGTCTTCAGGTCCACGATGCCGTGTGAGAACAGGTTCAGCACCTCTTCGCGTATCTGCTCAGCGTCGTGCCAGTCCTCCAGCACGTTGCGAGGCGACAGGTTGTCCCAAATCTCGTACAAGTCCTTTACCAGCTGGTGTGAGTTCTCGTCGGGTTCAAACTCCTCGTCCATCTCAGGCAGTGAGGCCGTCTCCAGCACGTCGATGACCAAGACAGAGTGGTGAGCAGCCAGCGAGCGTCCGCTCTCCGTGATGATGTTGGGGTGGGGTAGATCGTTCTTGTTGGCCGCTTCTACGAAGGTGTAGATACAGTCGTTCACATACTCCTGGATAGAGTAGTTCACCGAGCTCTCGCTCGATGGCGAACGCGTACCGTCGTAGTCCACGCCCAGTCCGCCACCACAGTCCACGAAGTCCACGTTGTAACCCATCTTGTGCAGTTGGATATAGAACTGTGAAGCCTCGCGTAGAGCCGTCTGTATGCGTCGTATCTTAGTAATCTGCGAGCCAATGTGGAAGTGTATCAGTCTCAAGCAGTCGCGCATGCCTTTCTTGTCGAGCATGTCGAGTGCCTCCAGCAGTTCTGCGCTGGTCAGTCCGAACTTCGAGGCGTCGCCGCCGCTCTCTTCCCATTTGCCGCTACCGCTAGAAGCCAGTTTGATGCGGATACCGATGTTTGGTCTCACATCCAGTTTCTTGGCGATGCGTGCAATGATGTCCAGCTCGTTCAGTTTCTCCACCACGATAAAGATGCGCTTACCCATCTTCTGTGCCAGCAGTGCCAGTTCGATATAGCTCTGGTCCTTATAGCCGTTGCACACGATGATAGAGTCGCTCTGGCACTGCATGGCGATGACGGCATGCAGTTCGGGTTTAGAGCCAGCCTCCAGTCCCAGGTTGAACTTGCGGCCGTGCGAAATGATTTCCTCTACCACCGGCTGCATCTGGTTAACCTTGATGGGGTAAACCACGTAGTTCTCGGCCTTGTAGTCATATTCTTTCGCGGCCTTCTTGAAGCAACTCCATGTCTTCTCGATACGGTTGTCCAGGATATCTGGAAAGCGCAACAGCACAGGTGGTGTGACATCGCGCAGCGACAGTTCGTCCATCACCTCGCGGATGTCAATCTTTACATCATCCTTACAGGGTGTCACAAAGACATTACCCTTGTCGTTGATACCAAAATAGCTTGTGCCCCAGCCGTTGATGTTATATAGCTCACGGGCGTCGTCCAAGGTCCATTTCTTCATTGTTCAAGCAAGTCTTTCAGTTTATCTATCGTGATTTTTATCTTTTCGTAATTATCCATCAGGCTCACGTCGAGCGTGTGTTTCGCTTTGGTGTAGAACGGTTCACGCTTCTCCAGCTGTTCGCGGATGAAGGTGATAAGCTCCTCAGGGGTCTTGTCCTTCAGCAGTGGGCGTTCCACCTTTGCCATCAGCAGGTGCTTGTACAGCACCTCGGGCGATGCTTTCAGATAGACCACCTCTCCCTGTTGGTTCATATAGTCTATGTTGTCAAAGAAGCAGGGCGTTCCGCCACCGCAGCTGATGATGACGTTTTCGAACTCTGCCACCTCGTGCAGCAGACAGTGCTCAATCTTTCTGAAGCCCTCTTCGCCCACCTCCTGAAACAACTGTGATACTGTTTTCCGGTGACGACTCTCTATGTACCAGTCCAAGTCATAGAAGGGCATGTTCAGTTCCTTTGAGAGCGCCTTGCCGATGGTGGTCTTGCCGGCGCCCATGTAGCCTATCAGGATGATACGTTTCATGCCTTATTGATGATGGCCATACATTCGTCGTAGTTCAGCTCCTTGGCACGCTCGTGCAAGTTCTTTGGCAGACGGTAGTTCTTGCCGTCGTATGCCAGATAGGGGCCGTAGCGTCCGTTCAGCACCTCCAGCTTCGGATCCTCGCTAAACGTCTTCAGGTGCTTCTGTGTCTCCAGCTTACGCTTCTCCTCAATCAGCTTCACGGCATCGCCGATGCCGATGGTCAGCGGATCCATGGTCTTTGGCAGTGTGGTGTACATCTTCTTGTGCAGGATGTAGTTGCCATAGCGTCCGGTGCCGATGGTCACGGGCTCGTCTTCGTAGGTGCCCAGCATACGGGGCAGACGGAACAGCTCCAAAGCATCCTTCAGCGTCACTGTTTCCATGCTGAACTCCTTGGGCAGGTGTGCAAACTGAGGCTTCTCTTTGTCGTCGGCGCTACCAATCTGAATGACCGGTCCGAAGCGACCAATCTTCACAAAGACAGGCTTGCCAGACTTGGGGTCCTTACCCAGTTCACGTTCGCCGGCCTTATGCTCAGAACGTGCGTTCAGGGTTTCCTCTACTGTAGGCTCAAAACTCTTGTAGAACGTCTTGATCATCTTGTTCCACTCCTGTCGGCCTTCTGCAATCTTATCGAAGTCCTGCTCCACCTTAGCGGTGAAGTTATAGTCCATGATAGCGGGGAAGTGCTCCATCAGGAAGTCGTTGACCACAATACCGATGTCGGTAGGCAACAGCTTTCCTTTGTCCGAACCGATGGTCTCCGTGCGGTTCTTCTGGCTCATCACTTTACCCTTCAGGGTGATGACGGCAAACTGGTGCTCTTCGCCCTTCTTGTCGCCCTTCATCACGTATTCACGCTGCTGAATGGTCGAGATGGTTGGTGCGTAGGTAGAAGGACGTCCGATGCCAAGTTCCTCCAGTTTGTGTACCAGTGATGCTTCCGTATAGCGCTGTGGTCCCAGCGTGTTGCGTTCCATGGCCTGCACCTCGCGTCGAGCCAGCTCGTCGCCTTTCTTCAGTGGGGGCAGCACATGTGCAAACTCATCCTTGTTCTCGTCCTCGTCGTCTATCGACTCACGGTAAACCTTCAGGAAACCGTCGAACTTCACCACCTCGCCCTGTGCGATGAAGGTCAGCGTCTCGTTGACCGTTTCACCATTGTTGATGGCAATCTCTACAGTGGTTTTCTCTATCTGTGCGTCGGCCATCTGACAGGCAGCAGTGCGCTTCCATATCAGGTCATACAGACGCTTCTCCTGCGAAGTACCCTCGATGGTGGTGTTCTCCATGTAGGTAGGACGAATGGCCTCGTGCGCCTCCTGTGCACCCTTCGAGCTGGTGTGATACTGGCGCACCTTGCTGTAGTCCTCGCCATACAGACGAATGATCTCCTCTTTCGAGGCGTTGATACAGAGAGCCGACAGGTTTACCGAGTCCGTACGCATGTACGTGATGCGTCCGCTTTCATATAGGTGTTGTGCCACCATCATGGTCTGGCTGACGGTGAAGCCCAGCTTGCGTGCAGCCT
Source organism: Prevotella sp. (assembly GCA_024695815.1). GTDB lineage: Bacteria > Bacteroidota > Bacteroidia > Bacteroidales > Bacteroidaceae > Prevotella. The sequence continues at coordinate 3,114 of JAILHK010000021.1, read as the reverse complement.
CCTGTTGCAGTGTAGAGGTGGTGAATGGGGGTGCCGGTGTGCGCTTCATAGGCTTCTTCTGTACCGAGGTGACAGTGAAGGTGGCGTTCTTGCACATCTCCATGAACTGTTCTACCTCCTGTTCGGTCTTGAAGCGCTGTCCCAGTGTGGCTCTTACTTCTGATTGTGAGCCGTCTTTGTTGGTGATGCCAAAGGTGGCATTCACACTGTAGTATGTCTCAGTCTTGAAGGCCTGAATCTCGCGCTCGCGCTCTACAATGAGTCTCACGGCGACGCTCTGTACGCGACCTGCCGAGAGGGCTGGCTTCACCTTGCGCCACAGCACGGGCGACAGCTTGAAGCCCACCAGACGGTCCAACACACGGCGTGCCTGCTGAGCGTTCACCAGGTTCATATCCAGTGTGCGTGGGTTCTCGATGGCCTCCACGATAGCCGGTTTGGTAATCTCGTGGAACACGATACGTTTGGTTTTCTCCTCGTCCAGTCCCAGCACCTCACACAGGTGCCAAGAGATGGCTTCTCCCTCGCGGTCCTCATCGGATGCCAGCCACACCTGACTTGCTTTCTTGGCCTGCGAGCGCAACTCGTTTACCAGTTTCTGTTTCTCTTCGGGAATCTCGTATTCGGGTTCCATGGTCTTGTCATTGATGCTCAACTCGCGCTTTTTCAGGTCGCGGATATGTCCGTAGCTCGACATGACCTTGTAGTCGTCGCCCAGGAATTTCTCAATGGTTTTTGCCTTGGCAGGTGACTCTACTATGACTAAGTTCTTTTGCATAAATCCAATTTTGTTTACTTTTGGGGTGCAAAAGTAAGCAAAAAGTTTTCTACCACCTTATATATATAGGAGATTTTTTGTTTTCTTAACGATTGGCATCAAGAAAACGTTTCACGGCTTGGCTGATACTTTGAAGGCCAAACTGTGTCTCATCGACCATGTTTAGGGGCATCCACATGGCTTCTGCGGCGTCGTCGGCCGCTGTTGCCATACAGTCGTCGGCGATGTCCAGTCGGAAGAACATATCCAGCGTGTGGATGGTCATGCCCGAATACTCGTAGAGGTTTGGGATGCTGAACAGGTATTTCGGCTCGTTCAGCTTCAGTCCTGTTTCCTCTTCAATCTCTCGCAGCATGCCCTCTTCAGCATTCTCGTCCATGTCCACGAAGCCGCCGGGCAGGTCCAACGTCCCTTTGGCTGGCTCTTTGCCGCGTCTCACCACCAGCAGTTCTCCTTTGCTGTTCAGAATAAAGGCCGCAGTGGCTGCCGACGGGTTCGCGTAGTACACAAAGCCGCAGCTTCCGCACTGCTTGCTTTTCTCATTATGCTCTGTAAAGTCCTTGCTGCCGCAAGCGGGGCAGCAGGCGAATTTGTCGAGGGGATGCATGTTTTGGGTAGATGAGAGATGAAAAATGAAAGATATGATTAGACTTTTTTAGATGAGAGATGAGAAATGAAAGATATGATTACTTTCTGCACTGAGTCAAGCGGACGAATCTAATCATATCTTTCATCTTTCATTTCTCATCTTTAAAAACTGGCTTACAGCAAGTTTTTAACCTCTGCATCAATGTCCTTTATCTGGATCGAGCGCTTCTGCAGCTGGTTCTGACGGTCTATGAGGAAGTACTCGGGAAGCTGCTGCACGTTGTAGCGAACGATGGAGCTGCCTTCGCTGTCATAGACGCAGACCCATGGCAATGCCTCTACGGCCTGACGCCAGAAATGCTTGTCGTCGTTGAAAGAGACCTGGTAGATCTCCAGTCCTTGTGCGTGATACTTGTTGTAGAGGTCGCGCAGGGCCAGGATACGGGGTGCCGAATCCTTTGCACCATACGAGTGGAAGTCCAGCAATACCACCTTACCCTTCTGTTCTGTCAGTGTGCGTAACTTACCATTTTTGTCAGGTAAACTTAAATCGATGACACCCGATTCAACCACCATGTCGCTGTTTAGTGCGCGCTGCTGGCGGGCTGCAGCCTGACGGTTGTCGTTCATGCCCTTCAGCGTCATGCTGCGCAGGTTCTTTGTGCGGTCGCTCTCTGGATAGAATGTCTCCCAGCTGGTGGCCACGGCGCCAAATACCTTCAAGTCCTGTGGGTTGTTCTTGTCAAATATATTCCATGGTCCTACGGTCTGGAACAGGGCAAAGTAGGCAAACGCCTCGTTGGGCGCCTGATAGATATAGTTCAGTTTCACGTCCTCCTTGTAGGCATTGATCAGGTGCTCCAGCGAGTCCAGCGCACGCTCACGGCCCAGCGACGTGTTGCGGTCCAGTGCAGCCACGTGCTCCTGCAGTGCCTGCTGTTTCAGTGCCAGTTCCTTGATCTTCTGACAGTTCGTAGAGCCCTCTACCTCGTAGTTGGCAGCCATGCCCGGGTACGACGCCTTCACGTTGACCGTCTCAGTAGAGTCGATGCTCAGATTCACAATCTGGTTGTCGATGCGTAGTACGTAGAAGTCGGGCGCCTGTGGTGCCGTCTGTTCGAAGCAGAAGTCGCCGCTCTCGTCCAGTTTCACCGAGTCGATCACCTCCGCCTTTGTGACGCCCATGTGGTGCAGATAGAGCATCGAGTCCTGTGCGCCGTCAATATGTCCTTCAATTGTGAATGTACCTTTGTTGTTGCAAGCAGCCATTGCAGCTGCAGTCAGTAGGATATATGCAATCTTTTTCATGTTTGATAGTTTTCTGTTTTGCGTGCAAAGTTACGAAAAAACGAGAGAAATGCAAAAGGAAAAACTTGTTTTTTCTTTTCATTTCCGAGTGCCAAGTAAGTTCGGCGAAGCCAAAGTTACGAAAAGTCGAGAGAAGAACAAAGCAAACTTGTTTGTTTTTTCTTCCGAGACGCAGTAACTTCGCGACTTTTTGTCGCAAAGTACGAAAAGTCGAGCGCAAAACAAAAGAAAGCGCATCTTTTTCCAGTCTCCAATCATTAAAAAATAGTAAAACTTTGATAATTATTCTTTTATTCAACTGAAAAAGTGTAAATTTGCACGTATTTTTTTATTAAAGATGTATAAAATAAGATGAACGTAATTACAAAAACCCTTCAATTGGCTGATGGACGTACCATCACCATTGAAACCGGGAAAGTGGCAAAACAGACCGATGGTGC
>JAILHK010000019.1 GCA_024695815.1 Prevotella sp. | reverse complement strand
TATGCTTTGGGCGTATGTGGTCCATTGCTGAGCCATATTGGGGTCGCTACCGTCAACCATGATTTGCCACTGAAGGTTACTACTCCCCTCGCCAATCGGAGAGGGGCTGGGGGTGAGGCTCATATCAGCCTTCTGACTGCGGATAAGATGTTCTGCCTCTTGTGGGCTACTAACCGTTTGGGTGATGACGAAGTACTCCGACTGTGCCAGTCTTTCTACGGCAGCTTGCGTCAGGTGGTCCATCTGCGAGGTGACCACGATGGTGCGCACGTTTTTTACATCCGTGGTGATGGCAAAGCCGAAGAGCAACATCATCACCACGGGCATACCAAACAGGATGAGCATCGTGCGCTTGTCGCGCAGGATATGGCGGGCTTCTTTGATGACAAGTGATATAAACTGTTTCATATTCTTCCGATATTAATCGCTGCTGCGGGTTGCCTGTCGTGCCAGATAGGTGAACACGTGGTTCATGTCGGGCTGGTTGAAGCGCTGTTTCAACTCGTCTGGCGTGCCGAGGGCGCTGATTTTGCCATCGACCATGATAGAGATGCGGTCACAATACTCTGCCTCGTCCATATAGTGCGTAGTCACAAAGACCGTGATGCCGCGTGCTGCTGCATCGTAGATGAGTTCCCAGAACTGGCGACGCGTGGCAGGATCGACCCCACCGGTAGGTTCGTCGAGGAATACCACCCCTGGATTGTGGAAGATTGACACCGAGAAGGCGAGCTTCTGCTTCCACCCCAGTGGCAGCGAGCCTACCAGATCGTTCTTGTGTTCAGCGAACTGCAGACGTTCCAGCAGCTCGTCGGTTTTGTGTCTGATTTCCTCGTCATTCATATCGTAGATGCCTGCAAAGAGACGGATGTTCTCTGCCACCGTCAGGTCCTCGTAGAGCGAGAATTTCTGCGACATATAACCGATATGCTTTTTGATCTCTTCATGCTGCGTGCGGATGTCGTAGCCCACCACAGTCCCGGTGCCGCTGGTGGGTTGGTTCAGTCCTGTCAGCATGTGCATGGCGGTGGTCTTACCAGCGCCATTGGCACCTAGGAAACCGAATATCTCGCCTCGTTTCACACTGAAACTGATGTCGTCGACGGCATGGAACGTGCCAAAGGCCTTTACCAGGTGGTTCACCTCGATGACGTTCTCTGTCTTTCCACTTTTCACGTTTGACGGTTCACTTTTATCAATGCCAGGTGGATTAAAGATGTCTTTAAAGCGGTCGAGGATTACCTCGGGCGTGTCGATGCCTCTAACCTTGCCGTGGTCGAGAAAAGCCACACGCTCACAGCAGCGCACCTCGTCGAGATAGGGGGTTGATGCCACGATGGTGATGCTGCGCTCCTTGAGCATCAAGAGCATCTCCCATAGCTCCTTGCGGCTTACTGGGTCAACACCTGTGGTGGGCTCGTCGAGTATCAGCACATTCGGACTGTGTACAAGGGCACAGCTCAATGCCAGCTTCTGCTTCATGCCGCCCGAAAGCGCCCCGGCTTTTCTGTCCTTGAATCGTTCTATCTGCGAGTAAATGGCTTTGATGCTGTCGTAGCCCTCATCGACGGTGGTACCAAAGAGTGTGGCGAAAAACTGTAGGTTCTCTTCAATGGTCAGATCCTGATAGAGAGAGAACTTGCCGGGCATATAACCCACACGGCAGCGCACGTCGCGCATCTGTTTCACCACGTCGAAACCTTCAATGCTGGCTGTTCCCGTATCAGGCTGCAACAGCGAGCAGAGAATGCGGAACATCGACGTCTTGCCGGCACCATCAGGACCGATGAGGCCAAATACCTCACCTTTGTTGACAGCGAACGACACATCGTCGAGTGCTTTCACCCGTCCGTACGACTTGGAAACGTGATTCACAATAATGGCATCCATAGCACACTCTAATCGCTAAATTTTACTTCTACGTACATGCCAATCTTCACATAGCCGTCGTTCTTTATAGCCACTTTCACGGCATACACCAGGTCGGCTCGTTCATCATCGGTGAGAATAGTCTTGGGTGTAAACTCTGAGCGCGAGGAAATCCATGTGATGGTGCCGTTGTATGCCTTTCGCTGCTCGTCGCCATAGTCGGCAAACACCTTTACTTGCTGTCCCAATTTAATGTTTTGCAACTGGGCTGAGGTGACGTAAGCCCGCAGATACATATCCTCTGTATCGGCTATCTTGAACAATGGCTTGCCCACAGCCACGAACTCTCCCCGTTCCGCATATTTCTCAAGGACGGTGCCCTTGGTTGGTGTCACGATGTGGCACTTGCGCAACATATCGCGCAACTGGTCTATCTGCACCTGGGCAGCAGCAGTCTGTTTGTCAAGGGCACGCGTGTTGGTAGAGAGCGATGATATCTGGGCATCCAGCTGTCGCTGCAGCACCTTCACCTGATTAGCTGCATCGTCGTACATCTTTGATGGTGCTGCACCGTCGGCCACCAGTTCGTGGTATCGCTGCTCGTCTTGCTGGGCTTTGGTCAGCTGCTGGCGTGTGGTCGCTATCTGGCGTTCCATATCAGGCTTCTGACTCTGGTAAACTTCCTTTGTTGCATCTATCTGCTGAATCTTCAGCCAGGTTTGCGTGGTGTCTATCAGTCCGATTTCTTGTCCCATAGCCATGGCTTCGCCTTCATTGACATCAAAGGTCAACAGGGTTCCGCTCTGTTCGGCGAATATGGTGGTTTCTGTTGCCTCAAACGTGCCAGTGGCATCATATATTTTCTCGTTGTTTCCGCAAGCCGCTATCATCAGTGCTACGCTTGCAAGTATCATGCTTTGTTTCATTGTTATTAATTGTTTGTCGTGAATTGATTGTCGTAGATTTGTTTCAGCATTTCTATCTCGTGTATCGACTGCTGTACGCGCGCCGCATTTTCCTGGTTGATTTCGCGTAGCAGATCGTTTACGTCGATGATGCCGTGTGAGAGTTTCGACTCTGCTGCCTTACGAACGGCAACGCGCAAGGCAATGATTTCCTCGTCGTCAGCTATCAGCTTTTGGTAGCGGGTGATGTCCTCGTTTTGCTGAATCTGTTCCAGGCGATTGTTGAAAAGGAACAACTCGCGGTTTGATTCCGTCAGCTCGCGCTGCACCTGCAACTTCGTCTTGTCGTTCTTATGCGTGTAGAGCGCCCCGATGTTCCATGTGAGTCGGGCCCCGACGAGGCCGTTCAGGCTCCAATCGTGCGACATCATATCCTCGAACATATTCAAGCCTGGGTAGCCATAATAGCCCTGAGCGAACACGCCGATTTTCGGCATGAGGGCCGAGCTAAGTGCTTTCTCCTGAGCATTCAGCAGTCCTATCTGTGCATCCAATGCCCGTAGCTCTGGCCTACGAATGCCTGTTGTCAGTCCCGTGTCTTTAGACCCTACAACAGGTTTTTGCACACTTTTTACCTCGATTCCGCAAAACGTGCTCAGCATCCTTGTCAGCATTCGTTTCTGTGACACTAAACTGGTGGTCTGTTGCGCTATTTCCAGTCGCTCGGCTTTCACGCTTTGCCAGTCGCTCTCCGAGGCTGTTCCGCCTTTTGCCATCGCTTCCAGTTTCCGTTCGTTGCCTGTCAGCAGTTCCTGCAAGTCGTGGTTCAACGTCATCTGCTCGTCGAGCATCAACAATGCAAAATACATTTCGTTCACGCGTTTGCGAACCTGATACATGTTAACCTCGTTTTGGGCTTCTTGCACCTTTCCTTGTTCACGGGCTATCATCTTTTGACTGCTGATAGCGCCACCGTCAAAGATTGTCTGGCTCACATCGATGCCCACACGATATTGATCTTTCTTCAGACCTTTTATCTCGACATCCATACGCCCAAAGAGGCTCTTCATCTGGTCGGGCCACGACATCACATCACTCTGATATGTGGCCTGTGCCGATGCTGACACCTGGGGCAACCATCCCTTCTGAATGTTTGCCACCGTCAGCTGTGTTGTTTTTGCGATGAGGTCATACTGCTTAATCAGCGGATAGTTTTGCTCCGCGGCCAGCTGGCACTCTTCCAACGTCTGTGCCATAGTTGCTATTGGAAGCATCACTAGGCTCAACATCAATTTTCTCATATCTATTTTCTTTTTCAATATTCTGTTGCAAAGATACGGCCTTTTGCAGTGTCAGTCGTTATCTGTCGGCATGCAAAAATGTTCTTTTTGTACGATTTATGCCTTAATGGTGGCAAAATTCAATAATAATAATTATCTTTGCTGCAGAATTAATAATAAAAAGGAAATTAATAACGATGAACAAAGCACCGAAACTGATGGATGTGTGGCAGATCAGGGAGATTGTTGCCTCGCATCTTAATGAGATCCGTGAACACATCTATTTTAGCAATGATTTGGTATTCATTCATGGCGACTCACGTTTGTTCCGTCTTATTATTCAGCAGAAACCACCTTTTATTATTAATGACCACCGTTTTGGTATCATTACCCGGGGTGAGGGCTACGTGAACTTTAACCTGCAAGATCGCTATCTAAGTGCTGGCACCTTCGTTTATCTTGGTCCCGGCAGCATCATCAACCCCATTCGTTATTCTTCTGACCTTGAAATATTTGGTGTGGCGCTCTTTTCTCAGTTCCCCATGCCCTTTGGGCAAGATCAGATGCCTTCGGCTTTCATTGGTGAGATGCGCGACTTTCAACTGCCGGTCTCTGAGGCCGACATGATCACAGCCCGTCAGATTCTCGAGAGTCTTTGGCATCTGGTCCGTCAAGCTGGTTATCACCGTCCTACGGCTACTGCTCTCGTTGCCGCCCTCATGCACCATTACAACCAACTGTACCGCCGGCAGGTCGATCAGCGCTTGGCCACCTGCTCGCGCGAACAATCGATTTTTGACCGTTTCCTCCAGTTGGTCAACCAGCACTGTAATGAGCATCACCAGTTGGCTTACTATGCCGACCGTTTGTGCCTCACCCAGCGCTATCTGAGCACTGTGGTGCGCCAAACCAGTGGCACCACTGCCAAGGAGTGGATAGATCGTGCCTTGATCACTCGCATCCAGATAGCCTTGCGTCACTCCGATAAGAGTGCCGCCCAGATAGCCGAGGAATACCATTTTGCCAACCCTGCTTTCTTTGCCAAGTTCTTCCGCCGGCTCACGGGTATGACGCCCAAGGCATATCGTTTGTCTTCCAATACCAACACAGAACAAGGGCGGTGATTCCGTGACCTATATAGTGGTGATTCCGTGACCTATACAGTGGTGATTCCGTGACCTGTACTGTTACAAAACGTTAAATATCAGTACCAAAATCGGTACCACATTTTGGTACTGGTCGTACCAAGCGTTGGTACTGAGGCTACCAAGCGTCGGTAGTCACACTACCAGGCGTCGGTAGTCAGGCTACCAAGCCGTGGTAGTCAGACTACCTCCTGTTGGTACCAACTTTGGGTTTGTAGTTTAACGATTTAGGTGTGTAGTTTAACGATTTTAGTTGACTCGTCTTTTGTGTTTGCATTCATGTTACATTTCTGTTAAATTGCGTGGGTGTAACCTCTTTATCATAAAAACGAAATGCTTTTGTAATATGCTTGCTCTACTTTTGTAGTGTCAACCACTATCGGTTGTCAAAATGATGTATGAATAAAGAAAACGCAAAAAGAATTCAGCGAATCGTACACTGGGTGCGAATTGTCATCCTTCTGTTGTTAGTCACATTAGTTTTCATCGTACTGTTGTAAATAGAAGATGGATATGTTGTTTCTGGGAATCGTTGTATTCCTTGTTGTGCTTGCTGCGTTCGACTTAGTGGTTGGCGTGAGCAATGATGCGGTAAACTTTCTCAACTCTGCTATCGGAGCCAAGGTGGCACGATACAGAACAGTGGTTACAATAGCTGCATCGGCTACGCAGTAAGGGCACTCTCTGAGCACCACCTTGGTGCCTACACCTTTCAGCAGCTTGCATTGGGTAGCTCCGTTTCTCTCCTGAAATTTGGTCATAATCTCTCGCATCTGCTTCATGGACTTGGCTTTGTCCTTGTTGACCATACCAAGGACCATTCCAGCCCCAACAAGTCCTCCACAAGTACCTTCCATATTGCCCATTCCTGCGCCGAAGGAGTTGGCAATGTTCATGGCGGTATCCTCATCAATACCTGCTATATCAGCGTATGTGTGAAGAATTGCCTGGGCGCAGTTATGACTTCCACACCTCTTTTTCTCAGCAGCTATATTTTTTCTTGTATTCATTATCAATTATCTGTTTGAATGATGGTATTTAATTGGCATTTTATCAGCATCTTCTCAATCAATGGAACATACCAGGTGCGTACTTCCTCGGCTGTTGGGGTGTGAGCACCTGGGAAATGGAATGAGTGGTTGTAATGCTCCAGAAACATCGGTTCGAAGTGAGCCAGCGTGTCTTGCTCTCCAAATAAGCCCCATACTTTGTCCTTATAATAGGGATTGCAATAGCTGAACTGAACATTTTCCAATTCAGAAAACTCCTGTATCAACGCTTCATCGATGACAAACTGCTGGTTGCCGTCCTTGCGTGGTGACTTGTATTCATGCTCTCCGATGCGTTCCTTCAGAAATGCTGTCATCTGGAAATGTGGGTTGCCAAGTAGGGCAGGGATGTCAACGATGGGAGCCAGCATCTGGGCATAGAAAGAGCCGCAGCTATTACCCACCAGCAGGTCGGGATGTTTCCTGTCACAGATGTCTCGGATTTCCTCCAGTGCCATCTGTGGATGTATTGGCAAATCGGGAGTGAGCACCTCTGCACGTCCTTCGAATGCCTCTCTCAGCGCCACAGCGGGCACGCATTGACCGCTGGCAAAGAATCCGTGCAGGAATAAGATCTTTTTCATTGACAGTTTATTTCTTTATTCAAACTTTTGCTGTCCGTTTTATGATTGATTTTCTGGTATTCTCAAGCAATAGGGCAACTTGCCATGTTTGCGATGATGAGCAACACATGCGCAGCATTTTCCGTGCCGAACACATTGCTTGGGACATGGACATTCGAAATAGTTGGTCTCGCCAACTGTTGATGATCTGTGTGGACAATTTATAGTCTTCTAATTATTGTTTTTGCAAAGATACAGATAATACAGCATTCTGCAATAACTTTTTAGGCAGATTTAAGTGTATTTATGTAATAATTGGCATTAGGCGAAGACGCCACAACAAAATCTTCATCGTGAAGAATGGAGAGATTTACACCATGATAGGCTCGAAAGATAATTCAAATATTTATGAAAGTAGCTGTATTGTTGAGATTTAATAATATTGTAATACAAATCCTATTTTATCTCGGAAATAATCTGTAACTTTGTGCCTAGAAATACAGAAGAATCATGAAGATACTTGTTGTGGATGATGAGCAGGATATCTGTGAGATACTGCAATATAACCTCGAGAACGAAGGTTATGAGGTAGTTACTGCCTATTCAGCAGAGGAGGCACTAGAACTTCCTCTACAAGATTTTACGCTTATTCTGCTGGATGTTATGATGGGAGAAATGTCTGGGTTCCAGATGGCACGCAGACTCAAGAACAATCCAGCTACAGCACAGATTCCCATTATCTTCATTACGGCACTCGATAGTGAGGATAATTTGGTAAAAGGACTAAATATCGGTGCTGACGACTATATTGCTAAACCATTGGGTATGAAGGAAGTGAAGGCCAGGGTTAAAGCTGTACTCAGACGTACTCAATCGCAGCAAAATGTTCCGACTGCTGTAGATAATCATATTGCCTACGAAGGAATTATGGTTGATCTGAATGCCAAGAGTGTTGTATGCGACGGAAAGGAACTGGAATTCACCAAACTGGAATTTGAATTATTATCTTTTTTTCTCCAGCATCCCAACACGGTGTTTTCTAGGGAAGACTTATTAAAGTATTGTTGGCCAAATGATGTGCTGGTGGGAGATCGTACGGTGGACGTGAACATCACCAGATTACGTAAAAAGATAGGCCATTATGGTAAACAGATAAAAACACGTGTGGGCTATGGCTACTGCTTCGAAAAGTAAATCCTTTCAGCGTAATCTGCTGCTGAGCATCGGCGGCGTGTTCCTGCTCTTTGCTACATGTTTCAGCGTATATCAGTATAAGCGTGAAAAGGAGTATAAGATTGATATCCTTCATTCACGACTGCAGATGTACAACTATGAGATGGTGCAGACAGTCGGTAAGGATAGTATGAGCTGTAGCCGACGTTTTCGCGATTATGTCGTGCATCATCAGATGGAGGGACTGCGAGTGTCTGTGATAGACAAGGCAGGACGGGTCATCTTTGATAGCTATGATACTGATGTGGAAGCATTGGGAAACCATCTGCAGAGAACGGAGATCCAGCAGGCCTTGCAAGAGGGTAGTGGTTATGATATCAAGCGAATGTCACAGTCCACTCATGAGACCTACTTCTATTCAGCCACTCGTTTTGGTGATGTGATTGTGCGTGCTGCCGTACCATATTCAGCAGAGGTGACGCGTTCGTTGCAGGCAGACAATACCTTTATTTATTATTCAGGCGTTCTCACCCTGTTGTTAGGCATCGTTCTCTACTATATCACTCACCGTATCAGCCGACACATTGGTTACCTGCGTGAATTTGCCGTGAAGGCCGAGGAAGGTGAAAAACTTGACCACGAACTGGAACGTCGGCTGCCAGATGACGAATTGGGTGATATCAGTCACACGATCATCATGTTGTATTGGAAACTACGTCATTCTGAAGAAGAGAAAGTGCGTATCAAGCGACAACTTACTCAGAATGCCGCTCATGAGTTGAAGACACCTGCCGCCAGCATACATGGCTACTTGGAGAGCATCTTGGATAATCGCGATATGCCTGAAGATAAGAAGAAACACTTCCTGGAACGCTGTTATGCCCAAAGTGAACGCATGAACAAACTACTGCTAGACATGAGTGCGCTCACCAAACTGGATGAGATAGACGACAACCGCTCTGAGGCACGACAGAATTATCGCCCTGTGGATGTGTTGCAAATCATACAGAGTGTGCTGGATGATACGGCCCTGCAACTTCAGGAAAAGGGCATCGCTCCATCACTCCAACTGCCTCAGCATATAGAAGTGCTGGGCGATCAGAGTCTGATATACAGCATATTCCGCAACCTGATAGACAATGCAATTGCATATGCCACAGGTGCATCGTTCCTGAAGATTACTTGTACTGAGGCGGAAAATGAAGGTCGCCACTTCTACGAATTTAATGTAAGCGACAATGGCCAAGGCGTGGAGGCGCAGCATCGTGAGCACCTGTTTGAGCGTTTCTACCGCGTGGATAAGGGACGCTCGCGCAAATTGGGTGGCACAGGTCTGGGACTTGCCATCGTAAAAAATGCAGTTGCTGCCCATGGTGGACAAGCAACTGCACTTGCTACTCCTGGCGGTGGACTCACCATCAGGTTTACACTTGCACGTTTCTAATCATTCAGAATGATAACCGACTACGGATTACCCTTGTCCGTTGATAGGACCGTCACCAAAGTCGTTGTTTAGGCCCTTGCCGGCCTGCACGACGTTCATCACGTAGTCACCAAGTTTCTCGCACTCAGAGATGAAATCGACGTAGAACACACCGAGCTGATAATCGTAAAGACCAGCATTCACATCATGCAGATTTTGGTTCTTTAGCTGTGTTCGGTAATTGTTGATCTCGTGTTCGATGTTAAGCGAAACTTTTATACCATTTTTTGTGGTGGGGTGGTCTATGCGTTTAAGCATCTCGTTTAGAGCCGAATCGACCAGTTGCATCATCGTCATCATGTGCTGCATCTGATCGGCAGTAAACTCCTCCTGGCAATGCATACGATGACGATTCAGAGTACGACCGAGGTTATAAACCGAGTCGCCGATAGACTCTAACTCCGAGATTTGGCGAAGCATCTTCTGTATCTGAGCTTTCGAGGCATCCGACAAGCGGCCTTCGCTCACCTTATTCAGATAGCTGGCAATCTCCATCTCCATCGAGTCGGTGATGTTCTCGTATTTCTCGATACGAGCAAAGAGCTTATTAAATTCCATCTCGTCTTTCGTTTCAAGAAGCGTGGGCACGAAACCCGCCATACGCTGGCAGCGCTCAGCAAAACTACGAATCTCTTTCTGAGCCTCCATGATGCTGAGCTCGGCTGTAGAAAGCAGACCGCCACTGATGAAGCGCAAGCGATAGTCTTCGTCCTGTGCCTTCATAGGCAGCACACGGCACACAAACATCTCTATTTGCTTTACAAAACCAATGAGCAACAGCGTGTTGATGATGTTGAAGGCGGTGTGAAAGGCTGAGAGTTTGAAGAGATCGTTGCCACCACCCATACAGTTCTCTACCACCCAGCTAACGGCATCACAGGCGGGATAGAACACAATGAGGAACGCTACCACACCAAACACGTTGAAGAACATGTGGGCTAGGGCGGCACGACGAGCTTGTGTGTTGGCTGTCAGTGAAGCCATAAACGCCGTGATAGTGGTACCTATATTCTGTCCCATAGCCAGCGCGGCTGCTTGTTCAAACCCGAAACCGGGAATATGCATGCCAAAGAGCATCAGGGTGATAGCCATCGTGGCAGCCGAAGCCTGCACAACCATCGTCACCAATGCACCAACGATGACAAAGAGGATAATCGTGAAGAACGAGTCTTGTGGCACGTGGGCCAGCATACCAGCCACCATATCGCCAATATTCATCGCTGTGGCAGCCTCTTGCAGAAACGAGAGTCCCATAAAGAGGAACGAGAAACCGAAGATAAATTCACCAATGCTCTTGCGATTACCCTTTCCGCTGAATATCAAAGGCATACCGATGGCCAGCAGAGGGATGGCAAAAGCTGCGATGTTCACCTTGAAACCTACAGCCGAAATAATCCAGGCTGTAACCGTAGTACCGATGTTGGCACCCATAATCACGCCGATACTCTGCACCAGCGTCATCAAGCCGGCATTCACAAAGCTCACCACCATTACGGTAGTAGCACTCGATGACTGGATGAGAGCTGTTATCAGGATACCTGTCAGCACGCCCATCACACGATTCTTCGTCATAGCAGCCAATATGCTGCGCAGACGATCGCCAGCAAACTTTTCAAGGCCCTCCGACATTGTCTTCATTCCGAAGAGGAACAATGCTAGCGAGCCCACAAGCGAGAAAATGTTGATAATAAATTCCATTTTTTATAATTTTGCTGCAAAGTTATTACAATCTTATTACGCTGTTGTTACGCTCATGTTACAATCCTGTTACAAACGTCGATGTAACCTATCTATCACACGAATGAAATGTTTTTGTAATAAGCTCAGTTTACCTTTGCAATGTCAATCACTAACGGTTGGCTAAATCATTTATGGATAAAGAAAAAGCAAAAAGAATTCAGAGAATCTTTAATTGGGTGAGATTTGTCATCCTAATGTTGTTTCTCACATTTATTTTCATCGGATTATCATAACGACCTTTTAATTAAAGATGAATACATTATTTCTCGGAATAGTTATATTCCTTATTGTGCTGGCA
>JAILHK010000033.1 GCA_024695815.1 Prevotella sp. | reverse complement strand
GCTCGGTGTTGCTTGCCTCGGTGCGTATGAGGTTCATCCTTCCAACATGTTGCTGCTTGGTTCCATGGTGCTGGAGTTTGTAGGTATTCTTACCTTTATCCTGATCAACCGCTTTGCTGATTGATGAGCGACCATACGGATAACGTCAAATATCACCTGACCGGCATGTACCAGGACTGGTTCCTGGACTATGCTTCGTATGTCATTTTGGAACGAGCTGTGCCCGCTATCGAAGACGGACTCAAGCCCGTTCAGCGTCGTATATTGCACGCCATGAAGTGCGTGGACGACGGCAAGATGAACAAGGTAGCCAACATTGTCGGTCAGACCATGCAGTATCACCCCCACGGCGATGCCTCTATCGGCGATGCGCTGGTGCAGCTGGGACAGAAGGACTTGTTGGTGGACACACAGGGTAACTGGGGTAACATTCTGACCGGCGACCGCGCCGCTGCTCCCCGTTACATCGAGGCCCGCTTGTCTAAATTCGCTCTAGACACCGTCTTCAACCCCAAGACCACCGAATGGCAATTGTCGTACGACGGTCGTAACAAGGAACCTATCACACTGCCCGTGAAGTTTCCCCTACTTCTTTCACAAGGTGCCGAAGGCATTGCCGTAGGTCTGTCGTCCAAGATTCTACCCCATAACTTCTGCGAGATATGCGACGCTGCCATCAGCTATCTGCACGGCGAGGAGTTCCACCTCTACCCCGACTTCCAGACAGGCGGCAGCATCGACGTATCGAAATACAACGACGGTCAGCGTGGCGGCGTAGTGAAGGTGCGCGCCAAGATTGAGAAGCTAGACCAGAAGACGCTGGTCATTCGCGAGCTGCCTTTCTCTAAAACGGTATCGACGCTCATCGAGAGCATCACAAAAGCCATTGAGAAAGGTAAAATCAAGGCACGCAACGTGACCGACCTGACCTCGGCACAGGTAGAGATACAGGTACACCTGGCGCCTGGCGTTTCGAGCGACAAGACCATCGATGCCCTCTATGCCTTCACCGACTGCGAGATTAATATTTCGCCCAACTGTTGTGTGATCAAAGACGAGAAACCACAGTTCCTGACCGTGAGCGACGTGCTGATACATAGTGCTGAGCGCACCAAGGACTTGATTCGTCAGGAACTGGAGATTCGCAAAGGTGAGTTGTTGGAGCAACTGCACTTCTGCTCACTGGAGAAGATCTTCATCGAGGAGCGCATCTATAAGGATAAGAAGTTCGAGGAAGCGCCCAATGTGGATAAGGTTTGCGAGCATATCGACAACCGTCTGACGCCGTTCTATCCTCAGATGGTGCGTGAGGTGACCAAGGACGACATTCTGCGACTGTTGGAAATCAAGATGCAGCGCATCCTGAAGTTCAACAAGGAGAAGGCCGACGAGCTGATGGCTCGCATCAAAGCCGAGATCGACGAGATAGACCGTGACCTGGCTAACCTCACCGAGGTGACTGCTGCCTGGTTCCAGTTCCTGAAAGACAAGTATGGCAAGGATCACGCACGACTCACCGAGATTCGCAACTTCGACACCATCGAGGCCTCGAAGGTGGCTGAAGCCAACCAGAAGCTCTACATCAACCGCAGTGAAGGCTTCATCGGCACAGGACTGAAGAAAGACGAGTTTGTGTGCAACTGCTCGGACATCGACGACATCATCCTGTTCTACAAGGATGGTAAATATAAGGTTGTGCGCGTGGCCGAGAAGCTCTTCGTGGGCAAAAACGTGCTGTGGATAGATGTGTTCAAGAAGAACGATAAGCGCACCATCTATAATGTGGTGTATCGCGACGGACGCAACGGTCCTTGCTACATCAAGCGTTTCAACATCACGGGTATCACCCGCGACCGCGAGTACGACCTGACACAGGGCACCGCTGGTTCTAAGATTATGTATTTCACGGCCAACCCCAACGGCGAGGCTGAGGTAATCAAGGTGACACTCGATGCCTCTGTACAGGCTAAGAACTCACGCATGAGCATCTTCCTGGAACGCTCGTTTGCCGAAGTGCTGATCAAGGGTCGCGCCTCGAAGGGCAACCTGCTGACGAAGAAGCCCGTGCACCGTATCACGCTGAAGTCGCAGGGTCACTCGACACTGGGCGGACGCAAGGTGTGGTTCGACCCCGACGTGAACCGTCTGAACTACGACGAGCACGGACGACTGCTTGGCGAGTTCTTCGACGACGACCAGATACTGGTGGTTTTGACCAACGGCGACTTCTACCTGACTAACTTCGACGCAAACAACCACTACGAGGAGAACATCCTGCGCATAGAGAAGTTCATACCCGAGAAGGTATGGACAGCCGTACTCTTCG
Source organism: Prevotella sp. (assembly GCA_024695815.1). Lineage (GTDB taxonomy): Bacteria > Bacteroidota > Bacteroidia > Bacteroidales > Bacteroidaceae > Prevotella. The sequence continues at coordinate 33,173 of JAILHK010000033.1, read as the reverse complement.
ATGCCGACAACCAGGGCTATCCCTACGTGAAGCGCTTCCTGATGGATGCTACCAAGCGTAAACAGAACTACCTGGGCGAGAATGCCGCTTCGAAACTGATTCTGCTCACCGATCAGGTCTATCCGCTCATCAAGGTGACCTATGGCGGTGCCGACGAGTTCCGCGGCTCGGAAGAGATTGACGCCGAGCAGTTTATCTCTGTGAAAGGTTTCAAGGCTAAGGGTAAACGACTGAGCACCTATCAGATAGAGAGCATCGTTGAGCTGGAGCCCACGAGATTCCCCGAAGAGCCAGAGGCATCTGAAGAACCGGAAGCTACAGACAACGCTGGGGAGGAAGACTTAGATCCTGATGAAGGCAAGAGCCAACAGCAGGTGATTGACGAGATGACTGGTCAACTAAGACTTTTCGATGATGAATAACAAGATAAAATGGCTGATAACCCTTTGCTGGTTCCTGTCTATTGGCTACACAGCCAATGGACAGGAACCAGTTTACGTTACACGCTATCAGCAGGTGGGCTATGGCACCACCAACATACTAGACACGTACCTCACACAGGAGAAGTTCAAAGGTAATGGTCTTAGCATCCTGGTTTCTTCTGAAAGGAAAAAACCGTCGTCAAATTGGAGCACACTGATGCACAGTCAGCTGAACCTGTCAACAGCGAAGGATCGGTCGGGCGACAAGAGCGAGGTGGAGGGCGCCTTTAACTTTCTTTGGGGACGTCTGTACCGATGGCAAATGCTCAACGGCAACCTGCACCTGCAAGCTGGTGGTATGGTGAACGCGGGACTGGGCTTTATCTACAACACCACCAACGCCAACAATCCGGCACAGGCACGGGCCGCACTGCAGCTGATGCCTACGGGCATAGCCAGCTACACCTTTCCACTGTGGAAGCACCATATGCTGCTGCGCTACGAACTGAACCTGCCACTGGTGGGCGTGGCGTTCAGTCCTAACTATGGCCAGTCGTACTACGAGATTTTTTCGTTGGGCAACTACGACCACAATATCGTGCCCACCACATTTGTCTCTGCCCCCTACTTCCGTCAGCACTTCACGGTGGCCTACCCTATCTATCGCACCACCATGCTGTCACTGAGCTATCTGGGCGACTACCAGCAACTGCAGGTGAACAACCTGAAACAGCATGTGCTGTCGCACCGTATCATGCTGGGCATCATCAAGGACTTTTAACGACAAGAAGCTATGAGAAGACTGATATACCTGCTTTGTCTGCTGCCATTCTTTGCCGCATGCGTCGATGAAGAGCAGTTTGACAATTCGCCACAAGGCAACTTCGAGGCGCTGTGGAAAATCATAGACGAGCACTACTGTTTCCTGGACTACAAACAACAGGCGTATGGGCTGGACTGGGATGCCGTGAAGGTGAAGTACGCTGCCCGCATTGACGACAACATGACCAGCAAACAGCTCTTCGAGGTGCTGACTGCGATGCTCAGCGAACTGCGCGACGGACATGTGAACATCACGACGGCCTTTGACTACGGACGCTACTGGGCGTGGTACGAGAACTACCCTGCCAACTACAACGACTCGCTGATTCGCCGCTACATGGGCACGGACTATAAGATTGCTTCCGGACTGGACTATCGTCTGCTGGACCGAAACATTGGCTATATACGCTATGAGAGTTTTCAGGATGCTATGGGCGATGGCAACCTGGACGAGGTGATGATGGAATGTATGCTTTGTCGCGGACTGATTATCGACATACGCAACAACGGCGGCGGCAATCTGACCAATGCCGAGAAACTAGCAGCTCGGTTCTGCAACGAGAAGACACTGGTGGGCTACTACCAACATAAGACTGGTCCAGGACACCATGATTTCTCGAAGATGGAGGCGCGCTATATCGAACCTTCAGGAAATATCCGTTGGCAGAAGCCTGTAATCATTCTGACCAACCGACATGTGTATAGCGCTGCCAACGAGTTTGTGATGTATATGAAACAGATGCCACAAGCCATCATTGTGGGCGATCATACAGGCGGCGGTGCCGGCATGCCCTTCAGCAGCAGTCTGCCGAACGGTTGGAACGTGCGTTTCTCTGCCGTACCGATGTACGATGCCAATCAGCAGTCGTGCGAGTTTGGCATAGAGCCCGACCACCTGGTACAGCTGACCGACGAAGATGTAGCCAAGGGACGCGACACGCTCATAGAGTATGCCTGCGACCTACTGACGAAATGAGGCTATGGCCGCTATCAAGGCATCATTCTCATCGGGTCTCTGTGCCGAGACACGGAAATAATGTTCATTTAATCCTGGGAAATTGGATGCATCGCGAATCAACATGCGATGCTCTTGGGCAAGGTATTCCTTCAGCTCTGCCGCTGTGGCACTCTCGATACGCGCCAGCATGAAGTTGGTCTCGGTGGGCAGTGCCTGTATCATGGGCAATTGGTTCAGCGCACGATTCAGGCGCTGGGTCTCTGTCAGGTAGGCGGTCATATCGGGCACCACACAGACGTCGTGGTGCAAGAGCCATTTGCCAGCCTCAACGGCCAAGGCGTTTACCGACCAGGGGCGCTGCCACCTCTGCAGCCGACTGACGAGCGGCTTGGAAGCGACGATATAGCCTACACGCAGGCCGGGCACAGCAAAGGTCTTGGTCAGCGAATGTATCTGAATGACGTGCTCGGCTGCCACCGCCTCGGCAGGCGACATCAACTGGGCTGCCGTCAGATCTTCATACGACTGGTCAACCACCACCACTTGATATTTATCTAAAGGCAGATGGCGGGTCACCGCACCAGTGGGGTTGTTGGGATTACAGATCCAGCAAGCACCATGTTCCCCCTTCTCCATGCCAAACATGCGGCAAGCATCCTCATACTCACTAAACGTGGGCTGACTGACCTTATACTGATGGATGCCCGCGCCAGCCAGCATCTGTGCTACCAGATAGATTGCCTCTACAGCACCGTTGGTGACCAACACTGTATCAACGGGAACATGATATTTTTGAGCAATGACCTCGGCCAACGAAGAGGCGTCTGGCTCGGGATACTGCGAGATAACGCTAATATGCTCTGACAAGAAGGTTTGCAAGTCGCTTAAGTCGGCATGTGCATAGATGTTCGAACTGAAGTTCATTCGAATATCTTTGTAGCGGAAAGCATCATCTCCGTGACCTTGAATCATAGTGATAGGGCGAATAAATAGTCAGACAAGCGATTGAAGAATTGCAGGATATCAGCATCCACCGGATAGGTCCTGTGTAGTGTCCACAGGCGACGTTCCACCGTGCGGCACTGGGTGCGTGCCACATGAAGCATGGCAGTCTCCGGTTTGTCGCCAGGCACTACAAATCCCAAGGTGCGACTGGCTGTCAGTGTGTCAATCTCTTGCTCCATCTGAGCCGTCAGCGAAGCCACATGGAGTGGTTTGGGATTTTCCGAGCCTGCGGGTGTGGCCACATGACTCATCACCACCATCAGCTCTTGCTGTATCTGGCGGATAAGTGGTGAATCGACATCGGCCCGAGCCACGCCAAGCAGCGCATTCAAATGATCAATCTGTCCATTCGTCTCGATGCGCAGATCGTCCTTCTCCACACGCTCACCACCCCGCAGCGAGGTCTGTCCGTTATCGCCGGTCTTTGTATAAATCTGTTTCATTCTTGTGGCAAAGATAAGCAAAATATACGTACGTTCCAAACAAACAGCATGAAAATTATGCTCTTGACATAGGTCACCATAATGCGGTTTTTCTGGTCATAACGCCGTAATTGCTTGGTAATTTGCAAAAAACATTCTACCTTTGCACTCGGTTAGGATTATAAAGTGAAAAAGATGTAACTCCGACAAAGGGTCGGATGAGAATTAAAGTAAAGAAAGGATAACAATTATGAAGAATTTTATTAAGAAGGTTATTGCTAGTGTAGTTAGCAATTGGAACGAGGCTAATGCTTTGATATCTAAAAGCTACACCTACAGCATTTAAAGAGAACTAAAGTTTTATTATATAACGTGAAAGCGTGTTGCTCATACGGGCAACACGCTTTCTTTATGTCTTAAAACTTCAGTAGCAATCCTGCTACCACTCGCCGTCCTGGAGAGAAGAGTGCATATTTTCGGTTCGTAGCATCAATACGCGCATCTACCTTATCAAGGATATTATCAACACCCAGACTTGGCTCTACAAGCAGGTGTTTGCCGATCATAAAAGAATGGGTGGTCTGCAAATTCCACAAACCATATCCAGGAGCATTATCATAGGCTGAATAATAGGTCTTAGACTGCAGACGACCGTTCAGGTTGACGTTCAACGTATAGTGTCTCCAAGTGTGATGATAGCCGACTGCCATTGTGGCGGCATTACGTATGCTACGATCAAGTATCGTCCAATCAGATCCACTCTTTGAGCGCGCATAAGTGCATGCATAGTTGACCGATAGGTTCAGCCCCTCTAAAACATTGGCAGACACATTCATCTGCAGTCCCTTAACATCACCACGATCGCTGTTTTGATAGATGGAATAACGAGTTAGTGCAGCAGCCTCTGTTGCTGTCATCTCAGGAAACTCTGCCTGAAGCATCGTAAGGGTAGTTGGTGTCACATCAATATCCCTTCGAACCACCATATCCCGGATACTATTCCAAAAGCCCGTGAGACTGACAGCCAGATTGCGAGTGCGATATTCCGCATTCAATGACAGGTAGTTGCTTTTCTCGGGCGACAGTTCTTTATTGCCAAAGGTGATTTGAGGTTTGCCGCGGTTCACTGAATAGTAATGATAATAGATTTCATCAAGACCAGGCGCGCGGAAACCTGCCGAGTAGGTTGCTCGCAAGTTGACATTACCAAACGAGCCCATGAGCGACAACTTAGGTGTGAAATGATTGCCAAAACTCTTATGATAATCATAGCGCGCACCAACAGTAGCAGTAAAATGGTCCAAGAAGCGTTGTTCGTGTTGCGCATAGTATGCCAAGATATACGATTCCTCATTGATACTTCCAGAGGTAGCAATCAGTTTATCCAGGCGCCAGTCAGATCCCACGATTGTTGTGCCTTGGGGTACCAAGCTGAGGATAGCCTTCAGCTGGTTCTCTATCGTTCGCTGTTTCTTTGACTGCACATAGTCGCCCACCTCGCAAGTATTTGTTGGCATATCATACTCTTTTCCATAACGAAAGCGATCGACGGTAACATCAGCTTGGATAGAGTTGTTCGCATCAAACTTATAGATACCACCCATATTCCAGCGCAATCCCTTGTAGCGCATCTCATAGTCCGTTCCACCAGTAATATCTGCACGGGTATTGGGTCGATCCGTTATCTTATGATTATACTCGAATCCAGCATTCATGGCCAACTGACGGGACGGGGAATAGGTAAACTTCTGACTGACAAGGTTTGACCGATAGCCCGTGAAGAGAGGTGCAATAGTTGGTTCCGTCAGTGTGGTACTACCTTTTTGATATTTCTCTGTGTAAGTCTGGTAGCTATCAGCCCTATCGTGTGTGAACGATGTATAGGAGCCAAAACCATTCTTATAGACATCGAGAGTCACGCTCTCAGTCATTTTTCCCTCGCCACTGACGCGCGAAGCACTCGTAATGCCAACAGGTAGTGCCTCTGTTTTAGCAGGTTGGTCGGTGATGATATTGATGACGCCACCAATGGCATCAGATCCGTAAAGCGATGATGCTGCCCCATCGAGAATCTCAATGCGTTTCACGCGGGCCATATCAATACGCTGCAAATCAACACTGGCAGAAGCATCACCAAGTTTCTGCCCGTTAATGAGTATGAGAATGTACTTATTTCCCAGTCCGTTGAGCTCGAGGAAGTTGCCCATTGAGTTAGGCGCCATTGACACTTGCGGCATCATGCGAACCAAGGCATCTTCAATCGTAGTGATGCCTTGCTCTTGAATCTCCCGCTTAGAGAGCACATGCACAGGCGTTGATGTTGACTTCAAGCGCTGATGATGCCCAGAACCCGTCACAACCACAGGGTTAAGATCGTAGCTATGAGCGATGCGAAAGGTATCGCGACGAGTCATTTGATGAACTTGCGAAAAAGCAGCACTCCCCAAAAGGAGTGCCGCCATCGTTAAAAAAAAACTTTTAGTCATGATGTTATTCCTCTTCGGCAAACATCTCTACGGCTTCCTTAGTGTGCTTCTTCCAGATAGCACGGATGTTGGCATAGTCGCCAAGACCTTTCAGGATACAAGTGTTAGCCGTATTAGCATCGTTGCCGTCGTACTTGCAGTTGTAGCCTTTTTCTGCAAAGAACTCACGCCAGCTGTCGCCCTCGTTCTCGATACCAGACATATCGTTGTGGGCATGGTCGCCGGCAATGCACATCAAGGCGTGGAGCGTGATGGTGGTACCAGGATTCACTTTGTCCTTCATACGCTCGTAGAGGTCGTCAAGCAGATTTCCCTCCATATCAACCGTAGCCACGTAATAGTTTGGATTGATAGCCTGAAGAGCGGTCTCCAACTGCTCATAGCGCACGTTACCATTGCCGTAGTTATAACCCTCAGGGTTACCATGGCCCAAGAATGCCATCGCGTTGCCATCCTTCACATACTGGCTGAAGTTGCTGTTCAGAGCCTGAGCCACTGCGTCAACATCTTCCTGTTCGGCCATCAGTGGACCACCGACAAACACCTTGACGCCCTCTTCAAGATACTGATCGTCAAGGTCGCCATAGACATTGTTCTTAAAGTCCTTGATATAGTTATCGCGCAGGCGCAGGAACTCCTCGCCAGGGATGACGTGGAGTGACTGAACGCGCACCTCTTCGTACTGCTGACGACCAATAGCCTCCAGCCAGAAGTTGGGTGCATAGAAGTCCTGACTCTCGTAGTGCTCTCCCTCACGGCTCTTATTAATACAGATAGCCGATGTGAAAGAGAAATAAACGTCGTAGTCTTTGAAGGCCTGATCGCTCTCGTAATCGCTCACGATGCCCTTGAAAGTCTGGTGGGCATTTTCCCAAGTAGAACCGAAAGCCACTAGAAGCAGTGCCTTCTTATTATTGCTCTTTGACTTCTTGGCCTTCACCTGTGACTCTACACTAGACAGATACTTCGTAAAGTTGTTCTGCTGGTTGTCTTCATCATCGCAAGCTACAAAGCCCGCACTCATTGTCATGGCCAGAAAAGCCATCAGTAAGAACTTAATCTTCTTCATTGTTGTTTGATTTTAATGTTGAGTAATGTTTATTATAGTTTATCTTTTTGCCGTGATTATATCGTAGGATTAGCGATGCATAGATTGTGGTGCCGGGCGTGGTGGTCCCAAGATGGCGCAGGTGGGGCGTGCGGTCCACATAGTTGAACAGGTTGTCGATGCCTGCCTCTACCCTACAGGTGGTGGTCTTCATGTGGAAGAGGTCATGATTGGTAGACAGGCGCCACAGCTGGTAACCCTTGCCATTGCCGTAGTTCTCGTAATATCGCGTGGAAGAAGCACGACCATAGAGTCCTACGCCGAGGCGGTACGACGGCGTGAAACGATGGTTCCAGGTCAGAAAGACGTTGCCCTTATGATGAGCCGTTCCGTCGATAGTCATACGTCGCAACTGCTCGGTATTCTCGTCATACACGCTACCACGAGCCTGCAACAGGCTATAGCCGCCACCCACCTGAATCTCTTTGGTGACATTCCACTTCACGTTGAAGTCAAGACCTGTGGTATAGGCATCCTCCAGGTTTTTATACTGCCGGACAAAAGCCGGCGCATACTGTATCAGAAGGTCGGCAGGCGCCTGCTGCTTGGGGATGGTGACCAGGTTGATCATATGGTCAACCTTATTGTAATAGCCCGTCAGACTGACGGTGAGCTGGCGGATGTGATACTCCGTGCTGAGCGAGAAGTAGTTGCTGGTTTGAGGTTTCAGATCAGTATTACCCAAGAACAGGCGCACGCCACCCATGTCGCGCACATAGCGATAGTGCAACTCCTTGGGTGTGGGCGACTTGAAACCTTGTGCCCACGAGGCTCGCAACACCACGTCGCCCACGCTCCACATGGTGCTTATCTTAGGTGTGAGGTGCAGTCCGAACTGCTGGTTGTGGTCCAGACGGAGTCCCATCGTGACGTTTAGATTTGTCACGGGGTTCCATTCGTCCTGCGCATAGATGGCCTGTGTCCAGTCTGACACACGATCCTTATTAATACGTAAAGGAGCCTTCAGCCAGTCAAAGCGATAATCATAGCCTGTGCTCAGGCGATGATGCTCCGACAAGCGGAAGACTCCTTTCAGGTGGGAGAGAAAGCGACGCTGGTCTGCCTGCAGTGCGCGGTCTCCCTTATAATAGATAAAAGGTATTGCGGGGTTATCACTTTCTACCACCCATCCATTCTCTGACGTGTAGTCGTAGAAGTAAGCATGGCGGTTCCAACTGACATCGGCACTAAGCTGAATGCCGTTTTTCATCTGCCAGGACCAGCCCGACGAGACGGCAGCATCATCATAGGACAGGTCGTAGCCATGCACATCGGCAAAGGAATACTTGCCATTGGGACGATAGATGCGCTTATGATACATCATACCCTCGGCATAGACTTCCATGTCTTTCCTTGGATGATACGACAGGCGTTCGGCCACCTGCCAAAGCTCGTTTCTGTTGACTGTCTTATTGCGTGAATCCGTCACAACTCTGCCACCTATCTGGGTAGGGTCTTCCACCCCGGTATTCTGCCAACCATCACTGTGACGGAAGTGGAAGTTTGTGTAGCTTCTAAAGCGTCCGAAAGCTATGCCTACGCCATTGTGCTGACGCAGGTCGCCATAGCTTCCGCCGCGTGTTTCATGGTCTATTTGTATGTTGCTTTCCTGCTTGCATGTAATAATGTTGATGACGCCAGCAATAGCATCGCTGCCATAGAGAGCCGATGCTGCGCCTTTCACAATCTCGATGCGCTCGATGCGTGCCGGATCAATGAGCCCCAGGTCGTTCTGTCCGCCATTGTCGCCATGCAGCCGTTTCCCATCTACCAATATCAGCACATAGTTGTTGCCCAGCCCGTTCAGCTGCAGATGGGAACCCATATCGTCTTCGTTGAAGGCAAAGCTGGCCGACAGACTGCTCAGGACCTCTTCAATGCTACGCCCTGCAAACTGTTGCAGGTCACGACTCATAATCACCTCGGTCTGAACAGGCGCTGTGCGCAGCAGATGCCGAGTACCTGTACCCGTCACCACCACCTCTTGCAGGCTGTCGCCCTGCAGCACTTTCTGGGCTTGTATGGCTGGCAAGATGCTTAACAGCAATCCTGCCACTATTGCGATGCGTTTCATGAATCTCTTTTTAAAGATAAAAGAGAACGTACTATCTCACGACAGGACGTTCTCCTGACTTATTACTTATATAATAATACACACATGCACATTTATGGTTGTACACAATTCTACGTCTTGTCATAGCTAGTACCATATGCCCTTACATCGAAAGCATATCGTCAATTTCCTACAAGAGGCTGGTCTTCTGACTTTCCTCCACTCTCAAGCGCCTTCTCGCCCAAATGGACAATGGCGTTCAGCTTAAGAGCCATAATGGAGTTCACAGCTGCGGGACAGTTGGAGATTTTCACCCCTATTCCCAATTAAGCGCGGCTAAGCGCACCTCTGTGGGCAGTGTTTTTTTACAACATTGCGGGTGCAAAGTTACACTTTTTTTTGAACAAACAACAACTTTAGTCAAAAAAATGTTGTACCTTTGCTGCCGATTTGGTGATTCCTCCGTGTTTCACTGGGGAAGAGAGGGAATCAGGTGCAAGACCTGAACAGTGCCCGCTACTGTAATCTTCATTATGGAAAAGTCAACAGAAAGCCACTGAAGCTACTTCGGGAAGGCAGACTTTTTTGAGGGAGAGAGTCAGGAAACCTGCCAAAGAAGGGAGCAGACAGTGTCTGCTCTACAAACAAAACAGATACGACGTGGATGCCTCGGGACAAGGCCCAACAGTTAACAATGAAAACAACTACCCACATTATCCTTGCGATGATGCCCATCATGCTGTGGATTGGCGGTATAATGACAGCCTCAGCACAGAAGTCACGGAAGAGCCACATGCGCGATTCTGTGACACTATCCGATGTGACCATCACCGGCAAGAGCAAGATACAACAACTGCGCGAAGGTGCGATGACAGTGAATGCCGTTGACATTCGCTCTTTTGCTGGCAGCATCAACAATCTGAACAACATTATCGATCGAACGGCTGGAGTTAAGATTCGTGAGGAAGGCGGGCTGGGTTCCGACTTCGACCTGAGCATCAACGGCATGTCTGGCAATGCCGTGCGCTACTTTATCGATGGCATTCCCCTCGACGTAAAAGGCTCTGGTGCCACACTTGCCAATCTGCCCATCAGCACAATTGACCACATAGAAATCTATAAAGGTGTGGTGCCTGTCTGGTTGAATAGTGATGCGCTGGGTGGTGCCATCAACATTGTAACTAATCAGCGAAAGAGCAACTACATGGATGTGTCGTATGGCGTAGGTTCTTTCCACACCCATAAGGCCGACTTCAACGCACAATATATCTTCAAGAATGGACTGACCATCCGCCCTACCCTTGGCTTCGACTATTCCAAAAACGACTACACAATGAAAAGTGTGGAACTGTGGGACGAGGCTGTGCGAAAATACCTTCCTCAAAACCGCAAGCGCTTTCACGATGACTACCTTTCTTTCATAGGTCAGATGGAAGTGGGGGTCAAAGACAAATGGTGGACAGACGAATTCTTTATCGGCACCAGCTACCTGCAGACCAACAAGGAACTGCAGACCGGACAGGTACAGACACGCGTCATCGGTATGGCTGAGCGCAATACTACGGCCTGGAGCATTGGTGCCCGCTACCAGAAGCGCCACTTCCTGACGGAAAACCTTAGCGCCAACCTTTCCTTTTCACATACCTGGGACCATTCTATAGCAACGGACACTGCCCATCGCCAATATGACTGGAATGGCGATTATATCTATAGTGGACGCAACGAGATTAACGGCAGGAATTTCCAGTTACGACATATCAAACGTCCTACAACGGTGGTTCGTGCCGAATTGAACTATCATCTTTCCGACCACCACATGTTTGATTTCACCTACGCCATGAATCGCATTGGCAATCATCGACGGGACGAAGTGGATAAGGAGTTTACACCGGCTAACGATGTATTGGCCAAACATATCATTGGCTTGGCATACAACCAGTCACTGTGGCAAGGCAGAATGTATAACACATTCTTTCTCAAAGACTACATCAACCACCTGTCAGTGGAACAAACCGACTTGGCTTTCCTCACCAACTCACGCGATGTGAAAGGCAGCAACACCAAGAACCATTTTGGCGGTGGCATCGGTACCCGGCTCCAGATTCTCAAGTTGTTAACCATCAAAGCCAGCTATGAGCACAGCACTCGTCTGCCCCTGGCTCGAGAACTGCTCGGCAATGGTACCACCATTTATGCCAACATGGCTTTGAAGCCCGAGAGTAGCGACAACCTGAACATAGGACTATTCGGCACCCTACGCAGCGGACAACACACATTGTTCTATGAGGCAAACGGTTTCCTACGCTATGTGGACAACTACATTCAGCCACAGATAGCCGAGAAAGAAGGAATGATGCAATACAGCAACGAACCTGCCGTACATATCAAAGGTCTGGAGGGAGAAATACGCTACGACTGGGACAGCAGGTTACAACTGATAGGAAATATCAGCTGGCAGGATGCACGCAACCGTCTGCGCTATCTGGACAACGGACAACAGAATGCCACATTCAACAACCGGGTGCCGAACCGCCCATGGTTGTTTTCATCGGCAGAGGTGCGCTACACGCTAAAAGATGTCTTTCAAAAAAATGACCACCTATCACTCTGCGCCGACCATCAGTGGGTACACTGGTTCTTTCTCTCTTGGGAAGCCTATGGCAGCAAGAGTACCAAGGCACGTATCCCCGAGAAGGACATCGTGGGAGCCAATGCCACCTATACCTGGCACAACAAGCGCTACAGCATCTCGTTGGATTGCGAGAACATCTTCAACGCCACCGTTTACGACAACTATAAGTTGCAGAAACCAGGACGCACCCTGTTTGCCAAATTCAGGCTATTATTACAATAAATATTTTCAACTTAATTAATCAGAAATATAAGACAATGAAAAAGCTAAGTTTCATTCATTCACTGATGGCAGTACTACTGATGACTGCCTCTTTCACCGCTTGCGAAGACGACGAAACAAGTAATGAACAAACCAAGGAAGAGAGCACCGCTCACTACGACCTGACCTGTACAGTCGGCAAGCACGGCGGTATGAGCAAAACCGAGACCCACATCACGCTGAGCACTGCCACCCTGAGCAACCCCGACACACTGATTTCATTCGAAGGCAAGGGCGTGGAGATTACCGATTACACCATCGAGAGCATCTACGACGACGAGTTCATGTACCAGATACCTTCCTCAAAAGACCGCTTCTCTAAGCTGCAGCTGAAAGACAATCAGATAACTGCCGTTCAGGAACAGAAGTTCGACCAGAACACCTATGCTCCTCGCAACTACACCCACGCATGGCTCGACAAGAACACGCTGCTCATCATGTCAACCGACGACAGCCACACCAAGGTTATTTGGACCAAGTTGAACACCACCGACATGAGCATCATCAAAGAGGGCACCGTTACCGGTATTCAGGTGGCAGAGGGTTACAACGTGCTTTCTACCAGTGGTTTGTTGGCCTATCGTAAGAGCGACAACAAACTGTTCTATTTCTACAACAACAAAGGTGTGACCAGCGGCAGCAACAAGAGCACCAACGAGCCCTTCTTCCGTATTGCTGTGATCAACCCTGAGAGCATGGAGGTAGAGCAGGAGATTATCAATAAAGAAGCTGCCCAGATGCAAGGTTCTGCCTATGGCGAACTGCTGCAGGACTTCATCTTCTTCGACAAAGACGACAACCTTTACCTGACGGCTTTCAACTCTGTATCAAAGAAGTACTATGGTTGCCTGCTGCGCATCAAGAAGGGTGAGTACGACTTCGAAGCCGGCTACAATGCTTTCCCCGATACCAAAGGCAAGATTCTAACCATCCAGTATCTGGGCGGCAACAAGGCGCTGGTTTACTCAGGCGACAACACCGTGGGCACTGGCATCCAGGACATGGCTTACTATTACTCTGTTGTTGACCTGAACGCCAAGACAGCTACTCGTTTGCAGTACAACGGTGAAGATTTGCCCTACAGTGCCGGCAGTTTCTCTCAGCGTTCTGTTTACAACGCCAAGGAGAATAAGGCATATTTTGGCATCAGCAACGATACTGAGAACCGCATCTACATCTACGATGTGGCTACTGGCAGTGTGACTAAGGGTGCCCAGCTGTCGTCTGGTATCTACTTCGACCAGATTCGCTACTTCGAGAAATAAAAGAGCTACCCATATGACACACTATTCCGTCACCTTCCTATCGCTGGGACCTGGCGACCCTGAGTTGCTGACCTTGAAAGCGGTAAAGACCTTGAGAGAGGCCGACGTTATCATGGTGCCTGGCACAACAGGAAATGACGAACAGTTGAAATCACGCGCCACCGCCATCATCGACGAATGGTGCGACAAAAACCGCCTGAGGGTCTTCGAGCTACCTATGCTCAAGGACCGTCAGGCGGTTTCTATTGTTTACGACACGCTCTGCGACGAGTGTGTCAAACGTTACGATGAAGGCCAACGAGTCGTCGTTGCCGTCGAGGGTGATGTCAGCATCTACGCCTCCATCCACTACGTGATGGACCGCCTGCAGAGCCAAGGCATCCCCTCTGTTCAGTTGGCAGGCATCCCTTCGTTTATCGCCGCTGCCGCCGAGGCAGGACTCTCGTTAGTGAGTCAGCACGAACGGCTTGTCGTTCTGCCTGGCGATGCCGATACCGCCACACTCCGTCAGCTCTTGGCAACCGGAAATGTGGTAGTCATCATGAAACTGTCGCAGTGTCAGCAGGCAGTGAAGAGCCTGTTGCGACAAGATACACATATCACATGCCATTATTTCGAGAATATTGGCATGCCAAATGCTTTCCACACCACCCATTCTGAAGAAATCATGGCCCGACAGATGCCTTATTTCTCACTTTGCATCCTCTCGGCTTCGCCAATTCAGAATAAATAACTATCTTTGTCGCCGTATGAAGTCCGCTTTTCTCATAGCAGCCCCCACTAGCGGCAGCGGGAAGACCACCATAGCCCGCGGCCTGATGGCCCTTTTCACCAAGAAGGGCTACCGGGTGCAGCCGTTCAAATGTGGCCCCGACTATATCGACACGAAGTTTCACGAGGCGGTATGCGGCTGTCCCAGCGTGAACCTCGACACGTTTATGGCTACGACAGAGCATGTCGCAGAACTCTTCTGCCGCTATGGCAATCAGGCCGACATCTGCGTGGTGGAAGGGATGATGGGCCTCTTCGATGGCTACGACCGCGACATGGGGTCGTCGGCAGAGATCGCTCGCACGCTCAACATCCCCGTCATACTGGTGGTCGATGCCAAGAGCGCTGCCTACTCCATGGCGCCATTGCTGAAGGGCTTCCTGCAGTTCGACCCACGGGTACGTATCAGCGGTGTCATCTTCAACAAGGTGGGCTCCGAGCGCCACTACGCCATGTTGCAGCAGGTGTGTCAGGACGTTGGCATCACCTGTCTGGGCTATCTGCCCAAGAGTCAGGCTTTGGAGACGGGCTCACGCTATCTGGGGCTCGACTTCTCAGAAGATACCTGCAGCGACGAACTGCTCGCACTGATAGAAAGCCATGTGGACTGGAAAACGCTTGTTTCGGAAGAGGGTAAGTTTAGTTACGGCAAACCTGCAGTTTCGTTACGGCAAAGTGCCACTTTAGTTACGGCAAAGTGCCAGTCCGCCGTAACAAAACCTACACGCCCCGAAAAGGTGCTGATAGCACGCAACAAGGAGTCGTTTTCTTTCCTCTATACTGAGGTCATCGACAGTTTTGCTCAACCACAGTTTTTCGATCCCGAGACCGACACGCCAGACCTCACCGATATAGACCTCCTTTACCTGCCCGGAGGCTATCCCGAGAAGCATCTCGAGGCACTGGTGCAGAACGAAGCCTGCCGAGAGGCCATCCGCAACTATGCCTTGCGGGGCGGACACATCATTGCCGAATGTGGTGGCATGATGTATCTGTGTGAAAAGATACTCACCGACGAGGGCGAATATCCCATGTGCGGCGTTCTGCCCCACTGCATTTCGGCTCGCAAGGCAGACCGCAAGTTGTCGCTTGGCTATCGCAGTTTTATGCTGGACGGTAAGGAATATCGTGGTCACGAGTTCCACTACACCCAGTTTGCAGCGACGCCTGAAAGCATCACGCAGGTCTATAATGCCAAAGGCGAACCCGTGCCGACGCCAATATTCAGACAGAAAAACGTATTAGCCAGTTATACCCACCTCTACATGTCCCCTAAGTTAGGGGACGATAGGGGTCTGAACAATCACAAAGAAACTGCCTCTTCAGACCCCCTGCCCCCTAACTTAGGGGGTAAAGGGTTACACCCCATCATGTTTGCAGGCACAGGCAGTGATGTTGGCAAAAGCATCATTGCAGCTGCCTTCTGTCGCATCTTCAAGCAAGACGGCTACCAACCGGCTCCCTTCAAAGCTCAAAACATGGCACTCAACTCTTACGCCACGCCTGAGGGACTGGAGATAGGACGTGCTCAGGCCGTACAGGCCGAGGCCGCAGGCATCGCTTGTCATACGGACATGAACCCCCTGCTGCTGAAGCCCAGTTCCGACCACACCTCGCAGGTGGTGCTCAACGGGCGCCCCGTTGGCAACAAGGATGCCTACGACTACTGGCGCACGGGCACTGGGTTCGACTACCGCCGAGCTGTATGCGAAGCCTTCGACCGTTTGGCAGCGCGCTATAATCCCATCGTGATGGAGGGAGCTGGCAGCATTGCCGAAATCAATCTGAAAGACCGCGACCTGGTCAACATGTCGATGGCTCGCCATGCCCATGCCGACGTGATTCTCGTGGCCGACATCGACCGCGGTGGCGTCTTTGCCTCGGTCTATGGCAGCATCATGCTGCAAGAACCCGAAGACCGCCAGCGCATCAAGGGCATCATCATCAATAAGTTTCGTGGCGACATGCGCCTGTTCGACCATGGACGCCAGATGCTGGAAGACATCTGTGGCATCCCCGTGCTGGGTGTGGTGCCCTACTATCGCGACATCTTTATCGACGAGGAAGACAGCGTCAGTCTGGAGATGAAACGCCGCGAGATAGCTGCGGGAAAGGTGAACATCGCTGTGGTGCTGCTGCGCCACATCAGCAACTTCACCGACTTCGACACCCTGGAGCGCGACCCGCGGGTGAACCTCTTCTACACCAACAACACCGCTGATATTGCCCGGGCCGACATTATCATTCTACCCGGCACTAAAGCCACACTCGATGACTTGATGGAACTGCGCCGCAACGGTTGTGCGCAGGCCATTCTGCGCGCCCATCGCAATGGTAAGACGGTGGTAGGCATCTGCGGTGGCTACCAGATGTTGGGACAGACCATCAACGACCCCGACGGCATCGAGGGGGGCAACATTGCCTCTCTGCCGGGATTAGGACTTCTGCCTATCCACACCACGATGACCTCCGAGAAGAAGACCCAACAAATATCTTTCCAGTTCAACGGTCAGACCTGTCAGGGCTACGAGATTCATCAGGGCGTCAGCTCTACCAACAAGACCGTTCTGCAATCAGATCACTGCATCGGCACCTACATCCACGGCTTCCTAGACAATGCCCCCGTCGTTGAGTACCTCCTCAAGGGCCTGACGACGACCGCCACGCCTACACAGAGTCTTGCCGATTTCAAAGAGGAACAATACAACAAGTTGGCCGACCACGTACGCCAACACGTGGACATGGCACGTATCTATCAAATCTTAAGCGAATGATTAAGGTTCTCTCACTACTCATTGGATGGGTCATGGACCTTCTCTTTGGCGACCCTGCTCGTTTGCCCCACCCCATTGTGTGGTTTGGCAAGGCCATCGCCTTCTTCGAGCACAGACTAAACAAGGGGCCTCATCGCCAAATGAAGGGTGCACTCATGACCATTGGCCTTATCATATCAGTTTTTATTGTCGCATATCTCATCCGCCACTATCTCTTTTTCCTTCCCTTCAACATAGGAGTTGTCTTCGATGCCGTCATCATCTTCTACTGTCTGGCTGGCACCACGCTGATTCGCGAGGTACGCGAGGTCTTTTTAGCCCTCGACCGTTCGCTGGACGAAGGCAGAACGCAGGTAGCACGCATCGTGGGTCGCGACACCTCCCAGCTGTCGGCCCAGGAGGTGCGCACAGCTGCCCTCGAAACGCTGGCAGAGAATCTCTCTGACGGTGTCATTGCCCCCCTCTTCTGGTTTGCCCTGCTGGGCACGCCCGGCATGTTGGCCTATAAGATGGTGAACACGCTCGACTCGATGATTGGCTACAAGACCGACCGCTATAAGGACTTCGGCTGCTGGGCAGCTCATATCGACGACATTGCCAACTACATCCCCGCCCGACTGACTGCCGTCCTGATGGTTTGCGTCCCCCTCTTTACGTCCACAAGAGGAGGTTTCCTGAAGCGACTATCATTTGTATGGAAGTACGGACGTCAGCATGCCTCGCCCAACAGCGGATATCCCGAGGCAGCACTGGCCAGCATCCTCGACTGCCGGTTTGGCGGACCGCACTACTACTTCGGTGAACTGTTCTACAAACCGTTTATTGGCCAAAACGAACGCGAGCTGACCACTCAAGACATGAAAAAAGCCGTCCTGGTCAACAGAACGGCAGAGGTTATCATGGTCGTATTGGTAGCCTTGCGCTATATGGCTACGATGCTAACCACCACGTAGATGCTCAGTTCCACCAGCAGACACACCGCTCCACAACAATCGCCCGTATAGCCCTTAAGCTTACGCCTGATCAACAGGTAGAGGAAATACATCACCAGCGCTGGCACAAACAGCACCCATTCCCAGGCTATACGCGTATATAAAAGGTAGAGCACCATGGGCACCAGTCCCTGCAGGGCCAGTCCTACGCCTGCCCACGTACTTATAGGCCGATACACCAACTTTATCTTTGCCTCCTCCTCACGTCGGGCATAGGGCAGCATCATCACCAGCTGACTTGTCACCATCTTGGCAAACGGATCGGCAGCCAGCACCGTCAGCGCAGCCCACTCAGGGCCCAACATGAACCACGAGGAAAATAGCAGCAACTCATAGCCCACCAGTCCGAGCACACCATAGGTACCTATGTGCGAGTCTTTCATGATGCTCAGTATGCGCTGTCGGTCACTACCGCCACCACCAAACCCATCGCAGAAGTCAGCCAGTCCGTCTTCATGCAGTGCCCCCGTCAGCAGCAGTCTGACGATGATAGCCACGATGACAGTCGTCATGAAAGGCATCAGCAGACTGCCAAAGTAAAGCACCGCTGCCGTCACGCTGCCAGTGATCCATCCTGCTAGGGGCCACCACTCCACCACCGACTGGTAACTCTCCTTGCGGGGCTGATAGATGCGCCACAGCGGCAGACGTGTAAAGAAGATCAGTGCAGCCCAAGGACGGTCGTACCAGGGCGTGTGCAAACTCGATATCATATCAGAAGTATTTAGTTATCTTAGCATCGTCAAAATTGTTCATCTCGTTCATCATCCTCACCGCCGAGTCTATCAGCGGGTAGGCACACAGCGCACCGGTTCCCTCGCCCAGCCGCAGTCCCAGGTTCAGTAGCGGGCGGGCGCCCAACAGGTCCAGCATCCGGCGGTGTCCGCTCTCGTCGCCACAGTGGGTGAATATCATGTTCTTCTTCACCTCGGCATTCAGTTGCACGGCACCCAGGGCGCAGGCCGTCATGATAAACCCGTCTATCAGTATCACCAAGTGTTGTTCGGCAGCTCGCAACATGGCACCAATGGCTGTTATCATCTCGAAACCGCCGAAGTAGCGCAGTGGCGATGGCTGCGGTGCAGGCAGCGCCAGATAGTTATCTACGGCCTGTCGCAGCACCTTGTACTTGTGCTGCACGCCCGCGCTGTTCAGTCCCGAGCCCGCGCCGATGCAGTCTTCCAGGGCAATGTTGCCATAGAGGTGCATCCAGATGCTGCTGGGCGATGTATTGCCAATACCCATCTCACCGATACAAATCACGTTGCACCCCTCTGCCACACAGTCGTCCACCAGTTGGGCACCCACGTTCAGAGCCTCGTTGTACTGTGCCTCCGTCATGGCAGGTTCATGCAGGAAGTTCTGCGTGCCACGTGCAATCTTGCGATTCACGATGCCCGCCACACCCGACAGGTCATAATCCACCCCCACATCCACGATGCGCAGGTCGAACCCATGTTGTCGGCAGAACATGTTGCAGCCCCCGCCGCCATGGGTGAAGTTAATCATCTGTTGCCACGTCACCTCACGGGGCGACACGCTGACGCCCTCTCGCTCTATGCCGTGGTCGCCACCCAACAGCAGGTGACAGGGATGCTTCAGCGCTGGTGTCAGCGTCTGTTGTATCAGGCACACCTGCATGGCCAGTTCCTCCAGTCGTCCCAACGACCCCTTCGGTTTGTTCAGGTTATCTATTTTTTGTTGTATTGCGTCTTTTAGTTCCATGGTCTATTTGATTTTGACGGCAATGCCGCTCACCATCAGTATCACTTTGTCGGCCTTGCTGGCCACATACTGGTTCATCCAGCCCTGCAGGTCGGTAAAGTGTCGTTGCAGGGCATTCTCGCTCACGCCGCCACTGCCAATCTCGTTGGTCACAAAGATAAAGGTAGCATCCTGCGCCGTCAGACGGTCAAACTCGTCTTTTACCTCGCGTAAGGTCTGTTCCGTGGTCTTGTCGTCTGCCAGAAAGTTGGTAAGCCACAACGTGATGCAGTCCACCAACACCACGCGTCCTGTCACGTCGTGTCTGCTCAGCCAGCGTTCCTCCTCGATATTGGTCCACTGCGGCCCGCGCCTTTGTTGATGCTTTTCAACCCGCTGACGGAACTCCTCGTCCCACACATGGGCCGTTGCCATATACACAGGATGCGTACTCAGACTCAGTGCGAGAGCCTCTGCCTGTTCGCTTTTCCCCGAGCGCTGTCCACCCGTAATCAGAACTATTCTGCTCATTGTCCTGTAAAAATGATTCTTTTATGCTTTTTGCTTGCAAAGTTAATCATTTTTTGTATCTTTGCAAGCAATATGAAGAAAATAATCATAGCGGGCTTAGGCCCTGGAAGTCCAGAGGATATGACACCTGCCGTACTGCATGCCGTCAGTCAGGCCGATGCGGTGGTTGGCTATAAATACTACTTCCAGTTTGTTGAGCCATACTTGAAAGAAAGATGCGAGTGTGTAGATACTGGCATGAAGAAGGAGCGTGAACGTGCCGAGATGGCGTTTCAGTTGGCATTGCAAGAGAAGACCGTGGTGGTCATTTCCAGTGGCGATGCCGGCATCTATGGCATGGCGCCGCTCATCTACGAGATGCAGCAGGAACAGGCTGCCGCCGATGTCGAGGTGACAGTATTGCCAGGTATTTCCGCCTTTCAGAAGGCTGCCTCGCTGCTGGGTGCTCCTATTGGTCACGACATGTGCATCATCTCGCTGAGCGATCTCATGACGCCATGGTCACTCATTGAGCGCCGCATCCGTGCTGCTGCCGTTGGCGACTTCGTCACGGCTGTCTATAACCCCAAGTCGCACGGACGCTACTGGCAGCTCTACCGTCTGCAAGAGCTCTTCTTGCAGGAGCGCAGTGCCGACACCCCCGTAGGCTATGTACGTCAGGCAGGGCGCGACGACCAGCTGGTCAAACTCACCACCCTGGGTGCTTTCGACCCCGAGGAGGTGGACATGTTCACCGTTGTACTGATAGGCAACTCCCAGTCGTACATTGCTGATGGCAAGTTTATCACACCACGTGGCTACTACCGTCAGGAGTCGTCTTCTTCCGAAAGTGTTGGAAAGTCCATCATGCAACAGTCTTTCCGCACCATTCTTTCCGAGATGCAGCACCCCGACGTGCCCCGCTGGCGCCTGTGGCCTTTGCTACATGCCATACATACCACCGTTGATTTCTCGATGGAAGACTGTCTGTGGATGGATGAGCGTGCCACCGAACTTATATATAATAAGGTAAAGGACGGCACCCTGAAGCACATCGTCACCGATGTCACCATGGCTGCCAGCGGCATCCGCAAGGGCGCCCTCGACCGTCTGGGCATCCAGGTGCATTGCTACATCAACGATGCCAAAACCAAACAGATGGCCGAAGAGAAAGGCATCACCCGCAGTCAGGCCAGCATGCAACAGGCTGCCGAGCAATATCCCGACGCACTCTATGTGGTAGGCAATGCCCCCACGGCACTCTTCGAGATTTGCGACCTTGTGCACAAGGGTAAGCTACACCCAGCCGGTATCATCGCCGCCCCCGTGGGTTTTGTACATGTGTGCGAGAGCAAGCATGCCGTCAAGACGTTACGCCACATCCCCAAACTGATTGTCGAAGGACGCAAGGGCGGAAGCAATCTGGCTGCCACTCTTTGCAATGCCATCTTAACCTTCGACGATGCCGAATTTTTGTCCCCAGGCCGAGATATTTAGAAAAAAAACGCCAGTCTCTGTAACAGACGCTACATTTTTTCCGTATGTACTAATAGAAGGGTTCATCGATGACGCTCTTGGAGAACAGAAAACAAAAGTCAATCATTAAAACATCCAAACAACAATGAAACACTCATTTATCAAGTATGTATCATGGAGAAATGTTAAGGCACTGGCTGTCTGCGTAGCACTGGTATTGGCCTGCATCACCGTCAACGCTCAGGCCAAGAGTTTCAAGAGTCTGTCAAAAATCGACGGCGTGACGCATATCCACATCCCCAAGTTCATGATCAAGCTGGCATCACACAATAATGAGGGACTTCATATTGGCAACAACATAAACATCGGCGACAAGTCGGGCGACATTCTGAAAAACATCAGCTCTGTCGATGTGTTTACCAGCGAAGAGGAAAAAGCTGGCGAGCAACTGGCATCGGATGCACAAGCTCTCACCACTGGAAAAGATTGGGAGGTGCTGGTCAGTGCCAATGAAGATGGCGAGCTCGTAAAAATCTGTCAGAACACCAGTGGCAGGAACAACATCTTTGTCATCCTGGCCGAAGAGAAAAAAGAGGTGTCACTGGTTATCATCAAGGGCAAGCTGGACCTTGCCAAACTGATGGAACAAGACGAAGATAAAGCCGAATAGCCCGTCATGGACGCAAAGGAGTTCAAACAGCGGTTCTTGCCACACCATCGGTTACTCTACCGAGTGGCTTACCACCTGACCAGACAGGCGCAGGATGCCGAAGACCTGCTTCAGGACCTCTACTTGAAGTTGTGGCAGAAACGCAATGAACTGCCTGCCGAGGCGGTGACCGAGGCCTACCTCGTCACCATGATGCGTAACCTGTTCATCGACCAGCGCCGCCAGCACCGACTGGACACCTCGACAGAACTGAAGTGCGAAGACGGACCGCCCGACCAGCTGAGCCTGGACCACCAGGTTGACGCCCGCGATGCAATAAACCAGCTAGAAGGACTCATCCGGCAACTGCCCACCAGAGAGGCGCAGATCATTCAGATGCACGAGGTGGAAGCACGCTCCTACGAAGAGATAGAACGCGACACCGGACTCTCGCAAGGTCATATCCGCATCATCGTGATGCGAGCCAAGAAAAAACTGAAACATCAATTTCAAAGTATCACTAAGACATGGACCAGCTGAATTTAAAACAACTCGAACAGATACCCATTCCTGAAGGACTCTCAGAACGTCTCTCTGCCAAGATCGACGAATGGGAGCAACAGGAACTGCAACAACAGCATGCTCGGCAGCACGCCAATCAGCGCAAGCTGTACCCCAGTATGTGGCGCATCACAGCCGTTGCCGCTTGCATGGCCCTCGTCTTTGGTGTGGGATATCACCTGCTGAGTCAAGACGAGTATCAGAATCTGGCCGAACAAGACACCTACCAGGATCCCGTCAAGGCACAACAGGAGGCCCAGCGTGCGCTCACACTGCTGGCTATCAACCTGAACCGCGGCATGGGTCATCTGGAGAAGGCAAAAGCTCTGAGCGACAAGACAGAACGAACATTAAACGAACAATTAAACAACTTGAAATAATATGAAACAGTCTATCATAAGATTCTTCCTGTGCACGATGGTTGCCCTATGCAGCCTCAGTGCCAACGCCCAAGTCAAGGCTTTCGAAAAATATGCCGATGCCAAGAACGTCACCTACGTCTATATCTCGAAGTACATGCTGGGGTTGGCCGGCAAGAATGCAGCTCCATCCATCCCCGGTGTCGATATCAAGACGCTGTCCGGCAAGTTGACCGGTATTCAAATCATCACTTGCGAGAATGCCGCCATACAGAAAAAGCTGAAAGGCGAGGTCAAGAGCATCTTGGACAAAGACAACTACGAGTTGCTGATGCAAGTCAACGAAGACGACAGCAAGGTCAACATCTTCCACCACATAAACAAGTCGCAGTCAGCGGTTCTCATGCAGGTCGAGGATGGCCAAGAGCTCACGCTGCTCGTCTTCTCGGGGCATTTCACCCTCGACGACGTGATGAAGATGACACAATAACCACCCGTCTGTATGAAGCAAAGATTTATCGTCATAGGTATCACCGACCATCCAGCCCCCTGGTTTCCGCCAGAGGTGCTGGATGTCGTTCGTCATGGCAGCATCTTCTCTGGAGGCCGTCGCCATCACGAGATTGTAGCGTCATTACTGCCAGAAGATGCTCAGTGGATAGACATTACCGTACCCTTGGACAACGTCTTTGAACAGTACCGAGCCACATCAGAACAAGTTATTATCTTCGCCAGCGGCGACCCCTTGTTCTTCGGCTTTGCCAACACCATTCGCCGCAAGATGCCCGACGCCGAGGTGGTGGTCTATCCCGCATTCAACTCGCTTCAGCTGTTGGCCCACCGCCTGCTACTGCCCTATCACGACATGCGCATCGTCTCGCTAACAGGACGACCCTGGCCACAGTTCGACCGTGCACTGATCGAACGGGCCGAGAAGATTGGCATCCTCACCGACCGCGAGCACACCCCTGCCGCCATTGCGAAGCGCATGTTGGAGTATGGCTACAATAATTATATTATGAATATCGGCGAGCATCTTGGCAACCCTCAATTAGAAACTGTCAGCACATGCTCCCTCGAGGAAGCCGCAAAGAAGGATTTCTCCACACCCAACTGCCTAATCCTAACAACTCCCCTCCCTCGCAGGGAGGGGCTGGGGGTGGGTCTCCTGGGCATGGGTCTCCCCGACAGCGCATTTGCACTGCTCGACGGTCGCGAGAAGATGATTACCAAGATGCCCATCCGTTTGCTGACCCTTCAGGCGCTCGACCTGGGGCATCGCCACACCCTGTGGGACATCGGTGCCTGCACCGGTAGTGTCAGCATCGAGGCTCGCCGCCTGTTTCCCCACCTCGAGATCCACGCCTTCGAGATTCGTTCTGAGTGCGAGGCCATCATCCAGGAGAACGCCCGCCGTTTTGGCGCCCCAGGCATCCACCTGCACATCGGCGACTTCATGGCATACGACCTCTCACCTCTCAGTTCTCACCTCTCACCTCTCACCTCCCCCGACGCCATCTTCATTGGCGGGCATGGTGGACATCTGAAAGCAATCATGGAAAAGGTGCTGACCGTGTTGACCGACGATGGTATCATCGTATTCAATAGCGTCACCTCACCAAAGGTACCTACCAATAGTCGTGCGCTTTGGGACGAGGCCTGCCGGGACTTTGGACTTCAGCAGGGAGAACCGCTCCACATTCATCTCAACGACTATAATCCTATAGACATACTAACAGCCTCTAAACCACATATACTATGAGACAGGACATCGCCATCTACACACTGACGTCCGAACTGCACGACGAGCATGCCGTGACCACCATGACAACAGCTTTTCTGGAGAGTCTGGGAATAGACTATCTGCTGAAAGGCACCGACTATAGCGACTATGGCAGTCATGCGCTCAACCTGATATATGTCCGCACAGGTGGCACCGAAGGAATCTTCCGCCGTTTACTGCCTGAACTGCAGAACAAGAGTCGCCGTCCGTTCTATCTGCTGACATCGGGAAAGAGCAACTCACTGGCCGCCTCGATGGAGATTCTGTCATTCCTGCGACAGCACAATATCGGTGGCGAGATTATACATGGCAACAGCGATTATATGTCGCACCGCATCCAGCTTTTATCAAAGGTTGAAGAAGCCAGGAAGTCTCTTTTGGGCACGCGGCTGGGCATCATTGGTGCACCTTCCGACTGGCTTATCTCCAGCCATGCCGACAAAGCGAAGGTGAGAGAGAGGCTGGGAATAGAACTGATAGACATCCCCATGCAGGAACTGCTTGACGAGATTGGCGAGTCAAAACAAATATACCAGGCACTGAAGGTGCTCATCAACAGATATCAACTGCGGGGCTTTACCCTTCGGTGTTTCGATCTTCTCACCACCGTAAAAGATACAGGGTGCATGGCTTTAGCCAAACTGAACAGTGAAGGGTATGTGGCTGGTTGCGAGGGTGATGTTCCTGCCATGCTCTCAATGATGATTGTCCGTTCGTTGTTGGGGCTGTCTGGCTTTCAGGCCAACCCTTCGCGCATCGACCCGGAGACGGGCGAGCTGCTCTTTGCTCATTGCACCATACCACTTGACATGGTAGAGCGCTATGAGCTCGACACCCATTATGAGTCGGGCATCGGCACGGGCATACGTGGCTATATGAAAGAAGGCCCCGTCACCATCTTCAAGGTCTCGGGCGATCTCTCACGCCACTTCATCGCTGAAGGCCACTTGATTCGTAATGAGTCAAAGCCCGATCTTTGTCGCACCCAACAGGTGATACGTCTTACGGACAAGAATCTCACCAATAGTTATTTCCTCGCAGATCCAATCGGCAATCACCATATCATCATGCCTGGACACTGCCAAGAACTCTTAGAACAGCTTTTAGTAAAATGAACAGAATTGCCATCATACCAATAAGCGAGGCAGGCTGTGCCATCGCTGACACCTTGCAACAACATTTTCCATCGGCCCACACCGTGAGTCGCGACACAGTCTCTACCTGCTGGAAGAGCTACGACGCCTTCATCTTTATCGGTGCCATGGGCATCTGCGTGCGCACCATTGCTCCGCTTGTTGCCGACAAGCACACAGACCCAGCCGTGGTCTGCATCGACTCATTGGGACAGAATGTCATTTCGGTTCTCTCTGGACATATCGGGGGCGCCAACGACCTGACGCGCGAGTTGTCGGCCCTGCTCAGCGCCCACGAGGTCATCACCACTCAGAGCGACTGTGCC
The DNA here is from genome assembly GCA_024695815.1 of Prevotella sp. GTDB lineage: Bacteria > Bacteroidota > Bacteroidia > Bacteroidales > Bacteroidaceae > Prevotella. Next base: position 6,701 of record JAILHK010000033.1, on the reverse strand, counting down.
GGACTGTGGGCGCTCGACACATTCCAAAGACGTTTCAACTGGCCCGTAGCCAGCGAGATTGAAGACATGAACGACTGCATCTTTGCCTTTGTCAACCGCAAGCCAACAGCCCTGTTGCTGGAAGCCCGCGACGAAGGCACCGACTATCTGGAAGCAACCAAACCCGACCATGTCACCATCATCCACGACATCAGCGAGGCCGACCCACAGAGGTATCAGCTGCTGATTATCGTTTCGCCCTTCATACGCCATGCGCCCGATGGAATGCTTGAGCTCCACTTCGTGCCCATGATTGGCACCATCGGCTTCGGCCTGGCGCATCATCCGGCAGACTACCAAGCCATCCTGGGGGAGATGCACGAGGCCCTTGCCCAGCAAGGCTTCCTGCCCTGTGCCCACCGCTATTGCACCATCGACGTAAAGCAAGACGAGCCCTTCGTGCAGTTGCTGCGTGAAGAGGGAAAAGAAGTGGTGTTCTTCAGCGCCGACGAGCTGTCACAGATCGACGTTCCCACACCAAGCTCCACCGTCCAGAAACACGTAGGCACGCCCAGCGTCTGCGAGGCAGCCGCCATCCTCGGCTCAGGCCATGGCACCCTCGTTGTGCCTAAGATAAAAGGAAAGAACTGGACAGCAGCACTGGGCCTCCCCCAACCCCTCCGAAGGAGGGGAGTGCCACAGGGGCTTGATGGATGTTCGTCAGGTCTCCCCTCCTTCGGAGGGGTTGGGGGAGGCTCCCGAGGAGGCTTCATCGAGATCGTTGGTGCCGGCCCTGGCGATCCCGATTTAATAAGTGTGCGAGGCAGGAAGATGCTGGAGCGTGCCGACCTGATTCTCTATGCCGGTTCGCTGGTGCCCAAGGCATTGACCGAGTGCCATAAGCCTGGTGCCGTGGTGCGCTCGTCGGCCGACATGAATCTGGATGAGCAGTGTGCCCTGATGAAGGAACACTACGACCAGGGCCACTTCATTGTGCGCCTGCATACTGGCGACCCCTGCATCTTTGGTGCCATACAGGAACAGATGGCCTTCTTCGACCGCGAGGGCATGGCATACCACATCACCCCAGGCATTTCGTCGTTCCTTGCTGCCGCTGCCGAGTTGCAGAGTCAGTTTACCATCCCCGAGCGCTGTCAGACCATCATCCTCACCCGTGGCGAAGGTCGCACGCCAATGCCCGAGAAGGAACAGCTGCACCTCTTGGCTCGCAGCCAGAGCACCATGTGCATCTTCCTCTCTGCCGCCATTGTCGATGATGTGCAGCGCCAGCTGCTGCAGGAATATCCAGAGGACACCCCTGTTGCTGCCTGCTATCACCTCACGTGGCCCGACCAACGCATCTATCGCGGTAAGCTGAAAGACCTGGCGCGCCTTGTCCACGACAACCATCTCACGCTCACCACCATGCTCGTGGTAGGCGAAGCCATCGACAACCGTCAGGGACTCTCTGAGCTATACAACAAACACTTCACCCATCTATTCCGAGAGGGTGAAGCGTAAATCACTATCCATCAATTCAGACTATTCCGTCACGGTGTTCATCAGGTTTCCCAACCACTTTTTCCACCTGTCTATCACCGTGACTTCTTTCTCTTCTTCTTTTGCAGCTGTGGTGTCCTCTTGAACGACCACAGCTGGCTCTGGCTCCTCGGCCACCTTTACATCAAACGTAGGCTCCTGAGTGATCATGTCGCCCATGGTCGGTGTCTTCACCGGTGGACGATACAGTCCCTGTATCAGGTCCTCATAGTAGTCATCCTCATCGCGATGCACGTCGGTCCTCACCTCTTTTTCCAGCCGGTCTTCCATGCCCGTGGCCAGGATGGTCACCTTGGCATCCTCGCCCAGCGACTCGTCGGTAGCGGTGCCCCATATCACATCGATGTTGGGGTCCAGCTGGTCGAAGAAGTCATCGATCTCCTGCAGTTCGCGCACAAAGATAGGATGTTCATCACTCGAGTAGATGTTAAACAGAATACGCTTCGCCTTGCCGATGTCGTTTCCATAGAGCAGTGGTGAGTCCAGAGCATTCAAAATAGCCTTCTCCACACGGTGTTCGCCGCTGGCGCGTCCCATCGCCATGATGGCGCCACCGCCATCGCGCATGGTCGTCTCCACATCGCGGAAGTCACTCTTGATACCTCCATCACTGGGCATCACGATGAGTTCCGATATGCCCTTCACCGCGTCCATCAGTATGTTGTCTGCCCTATAGAATGCCTCTTTCACCGAGATATCCGAGTCGGAGTATACGTCGCAGAGTCGCTCGTTATTCACTATCAGCAGTGCATCTACGTTCTTGCGCAGCGCATCCACGCCCTTCAGCGCCTTGATAATCTTTCGTTTCTTCTCGAAGTAGAACGGGATGGTCACCACGCCCACCGTCAGCAGTCCCATCTCTTTGGCTATGCCAGCCACCACGGGTGCTGCTCCCGTACCGGTGCCGCCACCCATACCGGCCGTCACAAACACCATCTTGGTGCTGTCGGCAAACAGTTTCTTGATGCCTTCCTTCACGCTCTCAGCTTCGAAGCGTCCCTTTTCAGGATTACCGCCCGCACCTAGGCCTTCGCCCAACTGCAGTTTCACGGGTACCGGCGAGCGCGACAACGACTGGCTGTCGGTGTTGCACACAGCATAGGTCACACCTTCCACGCCCTCCTTATACATGTTGTTCACCGCGTTACAACCGCCACCACCAACGCCTACCACCTTGATGATGCCCTGCATCTTGTCTTCCACGTTCTGCATGAACTGTTTCAGTATCTCGTTCTCGTCCATATCCTATTTCCCTTCTACGATGATTAATTCCCTTGGCAGCGTTATCAGTTTCAGCCGTTCGTACCACACGCGTCCGCCAATATGCTTCTGCGTGTGTCCACTGATGATATAGTAGCTGGCGCGATACTCGTCCATCAAGTTCAAGAACACCTTTTTGATTCTCGAACACTTCTCGTTGATGGCATTATCCAGTGGGTCCACCAGTTTATCCACGCTCTCCCCTATCTTCTCGCGGTCCATCCAACGCGCCGTCTTAGCATACAGCTCCATCAGCTCCTGCCTATAATCTCTCAGATGCTTAAACTCAATTCCTTCGGGATGGCGCAGAAACAACAGATACACCGCCTTGTGCACCGGCTGCAATTCCACCTCTATATTATTATAGTCCGTCAGTATAAAGCGGTAGTCGGCCGTGATGAGCAGCCTTGACAGTCGTCCCCGAGCAGCCTCGATGCGCAACTCCTCTACCAGTGGCACGCCAATAGCTCGCAGCAGCAGGTCCTTTCTACCTGCCGCCACCAGTAGCTCCGTCAGTTGTTTCACCTCCAGAGCCATCTCTTCTGCCGTCTGCTGTTCACGCGCCATCACATTCATTTCGGCAACAAAGGTATAAAACAAATTCTATATACAAAAATCCTCGCAAGGCTTGCGAAAACAGAAAAGAGAATAAGCCTAGAATGGTAACCCCTCGGTATTTCTATACCGAAGGGCCATAGTTGTTTTCTTTCTGAGGTTTCTGACTCAGGAAGGAATATCACCGGTATAGTCAGAAAAGGAAGTTTCTCACTATGATATCAAAGACGCCCTATCTACGATAGACGATATAGAACTTATTAGGACCACCAATCTTGAACACACGCTTCTTGGATACAAAGTCATTAGCACATTTCGTCTCATCCTTCACTAATTCTGTGGCTGCATTCTCCGAATAATTCTTCACAGACTCCAGCCAAAAGGAGTTTTCAATAAATGTCAAGGGAGCAGGTCCTTTCTCAAAAGAATAAGCTATACGATTCTTAAATATCATTGGAGACGTTGACTTGCTATAATCAGCAACCATGGCAGTTTTAGACGGATAGTTAACCTTGTTGTCACAGGTTTTTGCAAGATTCTCGCATATTCTATATCCCTCGACATACTTAAAACTATGAGCTGGTATGCAGATAATCTCTGGTTCCTTGGTTACTACACCAGATGAAAACCCCTTCTTTTTATCTGCGCTGATTCCCATGCCAAAGAGAGAAGATGCCACCGAAGTATACTGATTGGGCCACCATTTCCCCGCTACAGCATAAGCATTAGAAACCGAGTAGTTATATCCCACATTGACAGATGAGAAAGACTGATTTGAGAATGTCCTATTCAAATAATAATCGTGCGCCTCACCATCTTTAATAAAGAAAGTCTGCGTCATGTCTATAAAAATATCTTTGTCGGTTTTATTCTTGAACACGAAGCTCATCGAGCCTTTATCTATCCACAGATTATAGAGCACCTCGCAATCTTCGTTCTCAAAGGCTAAGGTGTTTTCTTTCTGCGTTAAGTTTTCCGATTTCACTGTATATACCTGATAGAATGGTGTCATACATGAAGTCAGCATCAACGATGCAAGCAAAGAATAGAACAAATTTTTCATAATAACATAGCTTAAAAAGTTAATAATAGATGTCTCTATTTGCAAAGATATGAGATTCAGACAATATATCCAAATAATTCGCCACACTTTCGATGCCGCAAGGCTTGCAAAAGACGCTTTCACACACGTCTCCAACGGCAAGAACCATTATTAATTTCTCCCAATTGTTCCTATTATGACATTTGACCATTGGCAGAGTAAGAACAATACTTATGTGTTTTCCTTTCCGGTCCCTCTTTCTCGTTACTCTTTATATAGCCATAGTACAAGGCAGATTTTAGGTTATTTTTTTTTAGCAGCGTTTAATAAGATTAGAGCTGATACAATAAGAAATAGTGAGGCACTATCTTCTAATTTAAAGTTGTCAATAAGCCGAATGGCTTTATTAACAGCTTCTTCACTAATAGGCATACTTTCTCCATCGGCCAGTTGATTGTACAACTCCTCAATATGATTACTAACTTCACTCATAATTATGTCATGCTATAATAGTCTTATTTTGCGCAAAGAGACACATTATCTATTAGAAATTAGTTGAAATCACTAATAAAAAGGCTTGCTAATAATCATTTGGGTTAGAATTCGTATCTTTGCACATCTTTTGCAAGCTCATACTGGTCTGGAAGTAGGCACGACCATAATATACCTACATAATTTTAATACTAACACGTTATGAATAATATTGTTTTCAACAATTGCAGCATCAACAACTGCACATTCAAAGACTGTTAGATTGAGGTTATAAACTAGAAGCCTCAATCTAACAAGATGACAAGAGGTGATAAGTGGAGCTTAGGCATCGCGATATTGAGTTTTATAACTCAAGTTATCTCAATAATTCTCTGATTGAGTAGATAGTTCTTGGAGGGCATCAAACCCTCCAAGTTTTGGTTGATCCTTTCAGTTCAGGGTGTCACTTTCAGCAGCACGTTCAAGAACAATTTCATTCAGAGGCTCTTGCCTTTCTAATCCCCTGAGTGGTCTCAGTTCTACTGTATGTTGTCTGACTGCCTTTCTGATTTTTCTCATAGCTTTTAAACTAGTGATGATATTGTCAAAATATCTACCAATACCAAAAGCATTCAAAACCGCCATATCAAATTCACGTCGAACCGGGTCTTCCATATCTTGATTGATATCTACGATGCCTCTTGACATCAGGATTTCAAACTTCTCCACAATGTCAGTCTTTTGCTCCTGGTTCAGTAAAGCAGGATTGAGCATATAGCATTTCGAGATAGAATCTTTATTAATGTCGAGTACACCTAAGCCTCTACCAAAGCCAACAGCTTCAATATAGAATAGAGACAGTATGGAGTTCAGTAAGGCGTGTAATAAGTTAAGATCGTCTGTCGCTCGTTTCCGCTTTAGGCCAATCAATCTTTGGTTGATAAATGTGGGTTCATTGAATTTTGCATAGAACATTCGGTCATCAGGATTCATCATAGTGAAAATCTCAGCTTCTTCATCTGTAGTCAACTCATACCACTGCATCCCTGCCCGTGCCAAGACTTCTGGTAAAGGTCTGTTTGTCCCGTTAGTTTCATTCGCAAAACGCTCTATCCATGCCAATGCGCCAAGATGCCCTTGTTCTTCAAGTTCATCTATTTCAAGATTACAACAGAATGCTTTTCTACCAGTCGTTGGAATGCCCACATAACTATCAGTATCTCTAGCATTCATCAGCACATCCTTCAAAAACTGTGGTTCAATGTTTGCGTCTGCAGACGGGAAGAACAAAGGATCCCATCCTCTTCGGCTACCTCTAAAAACTTTCATGTATCTGGTAATGGGGACTAAATAGTCCTCTATCTCCAGCAACCATTTAAGATTGCTGAAAAGAGAATTATATGATACGTTCAGCCTCCGTAGAGATTCCAGTTCTTGTGCACTATAGTTGACTCTGGTTATAACTTCACCATTTTGTTCTTCGTCAAGTAACGATGAGTTGACGATTGCATCTTGATAATCTCTGTTACCGGATATGTTCTCCAAATTCCGTTTCCATATGAAGAAAGAAATATTGGTATTCTCCTCGGGATTAACGTCTTTCTTTCTCATCACAACCAAAGCAGTAACAATGTCTGCATTGGAGAACCATTTGCCGCTGCCGCTGATGTGAATCTTAATGTCATCAAAGTACTCTTTAAGAGCATCTATGAAAATACTTCCCGCTTCAGTTCCCAAGAATGAATTTGACAATACGATACCAACATAGCCGCCAGCTTTTACTATATTATTCAGATGAAGCGCTATGTAATAACTGAAGTCAGATCTTCCAGAT
>JAILHK010000004.1 GCA_024695815.1 Prevotella sp. | reverse complement strand
AGCAAGCTTTCATTGCGCTCGTTCCTAGGAGCCTTGTATATTTAATCATTATCTGATTCAGAATGACTATCCAAAAAGTATCAAGTCTATCAACCTATATTAATATAGTATTGACGGTTCGTTTACTGTTACCCAAGTACCTCTCCATAAGGATTAGTACTCGCTTCTTGTACTACTTCTCTGTCTATGTAAATCTTTCAAAGAACTCTTTCTTGTTTTGCTTGTGAGGAGGTGTTCCTCGTAAGCGGATGCAAAGGTACGGCTTTTTTCGGAACCACCAAAACTTTTCCACTAATTTTCTTAGTTTTTTGAAGAAAAAATTGATTCTATTTTTAATTCTTTACAACACACCTTATTTATTATATATAGGGACTCAAAATTTGCCCAGATTAAAATTATCCATCATTACTATTACATCTTAAAAAAAATGATTATCTTTGCAACCAGAACCAAATAAAAACAAAATGAAAAGAATACTTGCGACCATTATTGCTATTACTGCAATACTATCAAGTTCCCATGCTGTTCTCAAAGAGAAAGACCTGGAGCAGACTTTAAGTGTACTACGTGTAGAATTGACAAACTATCAACGAGAGTTAAGTAATCAAGCTAATAATCGCAAGCAGCAGACACGCGATATCGTCACCGAGCTTCAAGAAACGATGAAGCGTAGCAATCAAAACGCGCTCATGTTGTACTCTCAGCATCAAGGTTTTGTTTTTGATTTAACCTACGCTTGTCATGAAGCTACAGAACAGTATTTAGAGTTTCAGCGTCAACAATTACCCTTTGAATCATTTCTTAAGAACTCAGAAGCTGAAGTTGCCAAATATGACAGTTTGATTACAAGTCTTAAGACAATGCATGTTGGGTTCCTCAGCCAAAAAGCGAAAACAGATCGTACTGTTTGCTTAACACTGGCGACCAACATCAAAAATACCATGATAGAAAACAGAAACCAAGTTGCAGACTATATTACCTTCTATGAAATGACCGAAAAACGCCTTGGTTACCTGAACGATTATGCCAACAAACGTTATAACGATATTCAGACCAGCATATTCAAGAATGGAGGCGACAGCTACTTCATTGTACTGAAGAACATTGGCAGCAAAATCACTGAAACAAAAGAAGTTGTAACGAGCAAATACCAGAATGAGGATTCTAAATCCGACTGGGGAGGCGCTGTTATCTTGCGTTTATTTGTTGTCATAGCCTTTTACATCATCATTGCAGTTCTTCTTAATCTGGCAGTATTTAAATTCATCATGCCAAAACGTTTCCACACGCAAGAGTTTCTAAAGAAGAAGACCAGCATCATCATGGCAACAACGACTGTTACGTTTGCAGCAATCATGGGATTGCTTCACGCAACACTTGATCAATATTTCTATATCATGGCTAGTAGTTTGCTGATTGAATATGCTTGGCTATTAGGCGTTATTTTGATTTCACTGTTGTTGCGAGTTAATGGCGCTCAAATTAGAAGTGCCTTCTCAATATATGCCCCATTGATTATTATAGGATTCCTTGTTATCACATTCAGAATCATCTTGATTCCCAACAATCTAGTTAACATTGTATTCCCCCCTATCCTATTACTTTGTACCATCTGGCAATGGTTGGTTATTAAGCGACACAACCAGAACGTACCACGTTCAGACATGTTCTACACCTATCTCTCTCTTAGCATTTTTATCTGCTCCTTGGGGTGTGCATGGATGGGCTACACCCTACTTGCAGTACAAATACTAATATGGTGGATCATGCAGCTGACATGTATATTAACCATCACATGTGTCAGCCAATACTTGAAAATCTACGGTATCAAGCATGGACTGGAAGACAAACCTATCAGCAAGACATGGTTCTATAAATTTATATATAAGGTGGTACTACCCATTATGGGTGTCATCTCTGTGATGCTTTCTATTTATTGGGCTGCGGATATTTTTAACCTCAGCGATTTGTGTTGGCAGTTATTCAGAAGGAACTTTATTGATCTAAAAAACTTCAAAATCAGTATTCTCAAACTATGCATGGTGGTTAATCTTTGGTTTGTATTCTCATATGCAACCAGTACCATTCTCTCGTTTATGAGACTTCACTACCAGACCCAAGACCCATCAACAGCAGCAAGTCGCGAGGTAATGGGCCGAAACGTCATTCAAGTATTTGTATGGGGTATTTGGCTGATGATTTCGCTCTCGATATTAAACATCAGCGTAACATGGCTACTTGCCATTTCGGGAGGTCTGTCTACCGGTATCGGTTTTGCATCTAAGGATATCATTGAGAATATCTACTATGGTGCCTCGCTGATGGCAGGAAGAATCAAAGTTGGTGACCTGATAGAAGTAGATGGAACGATGGGTAAAGTTACGTCTATCAGCTACACCTCTACCATTATAGAGGCCATCTCTGGCGAGGTTATCACATTCCAGAACAGCCAATTGTTTGCGAAGAACTACAAGAACATGACAAGAAATCATGGTTACGTGTTAGCTGTTATCCCATTTGGTGTTGCCTACGGTTCTGACATAAAGAAAGTATCAGAACTGATAGAAGATGCTGCCAACAACCTTAATCTGGAATTCACCGATCCTGCAAGAAAAGCAACTACAGCCATGGTCGGACTTGGAGACTCCAGTGTTGACATGAAACTGATAGTATGGGCAGAAGCTGTCAAGAAAGCCTTTGTGGTCAGTGAGATGACTAAGTGTATCTATAATACCCTTAACGAGAACGGTATTGAAATACCTTTCCCGCAAAGAGATATTACGATACGAAATGCGAAAGAACTGAAAGCTTAATGCTGTTCCAATGCCCTGATGCGTCGTATCAGGGCATTGGCTTCTTTTTGCCTTTTAAGAATAAGAAGTACGTCAACCTTCGACATCAGATAATCAATATTATCTGGTTGACGTGAGATGGCCTCATCCCAGTCATAAAGAGCCAATTCATATTGTTTCTGCTCCACTTCAAAGCCAGCCCTTGCTGCATAGGCTATAGCAGAATCTGGGAACATCTGTATCAATTGGTTAAAACCATCCATTGCCTCAACCTTATTTCCCATGTTACGCTTGACAATTGCCAAGCCCAACTGAGCCTCAAAATTGCGAGACACGATGGCTAGACACGCTTCATAATCCTGTTTTGCCAATTCATAGCGTCGTTCATGATTATGCACATAGGCGCGATAATAGAGCGCAGAAAGATTCTTTCCATCTAACTCCAAAATCCGGCTATACTCATCAGTGGCATAGTTCCATTGCCCCAGTTCTATGTTAATAGCAGCCTTGCGTAATCTCAGATCGACAGACTTTGGCGACTGACGAATCAACTCGTTAAGGACAGAAAGAGAATCTCGCCACTCTTGCTCTGTCTGAGCAAAGGTGGCGAAAGGAACAGATGCTAAGGCAATTGCCAAAGAACCTGCAATTATGCTTTTTTGATATAATCTACAATCCATTGCCCCACTTCGTTGGTTCCATACTTTGGTGCGCCTTCCACCTGAATCTCTGGTGTGCGGACATTTGCATCGAGAGAAGCGTTCACTGCCTCACGAACCAGACTTCCTTCTTTTGACAAGCCGAAATGCTCCAACAACATGGCAGCTGACAGAATCTGTGCTACAGGATTGGCAAGATTCTGACCTGCAGCCTGTGGCCATGAGCCATGAACAGGTTCAAACAGTGGTGTGTGCTCACCCAATGAAGACGAAGGCTGCAAGCCCATAGATCCAGTAATACATGAAGTCTCGTCGGTCAAGATATCACCGAATGTATTTTCTGTGACAATCACGTCAAAGAAACGAGGCTCTGTCAAAACACACATAGAAGCATTGTCTATAAACATATAATCTGTATTGACATCAGGATATTGAGGTTCCATCTCTTTTGCAATCTGGCGCCACAAACGACTCGAGGCCAGCACATTTGCCTTGTCAACAACGGTGAGATGCCTTCTGCGCTGACGAGCCATTTCAAAAGCAAGCTTCAGAATACGTTCAATCTCCGGACGTGTATATACGTCCGTATCATAAGCCTTGTCGTTGTCTTGGTATTTCTCGCCAAAGTACATACCACCTGTCAACTCGCGCAGAACCACAAAGTCTGCCCCCTTCAGGAGTTCATCTTTCAGAGGTGACTTATGCAGTAAGCAGTCGAAAGTCGCCACAGGACGAACATTTGCAAAGAGTCCCAATTTCTTGCGCATGGCAAGAAGACCTGTCTCTGGGCGTACTTTAGCAGTAGGGTTGTTGTCATACTTCAAATCTCCCACAGCTGCAAAAAGGACGGCATCAGCCTGCATACAAACCTCGTGTGTCTCTTCTGGATATGGATCACCAACAGCATCAATGGCACAAGCTCCGACAAGTGCTTCTTGATATTTAAACTCATGACCATACTTTTCTGCAATGGCATCAAGCACAGCCACACCTTGCTTCATTATTTCTGGTCCTATACCATCACCGGGAAGAATAGCTATCTTAAGTTTCATAGAAAAATTCCATTTTAAAGGTTATTGTTTGCTCTCTACTATATTCAGCATTTTAATCGTAGCCTTGATGGCAGCCTCAGTCTGGTCCGCATCAAGTCCACGTGTGCGTATCAGCTTTCCGTCGCCCATCTGCCATGTAATCACTGTTTGTACCAATGCATCAGTACGACCTCCTGGAGGGATAGTTACCGCATAGTTTTCGAGAAGAGGGAAAGTGCGGTCCAGATACTCCTTGTATATCTTACGCATTGCTTTCACAAAAGCATCATATTGTCCATCGCCAGAAGAGTGGCCCTCGTACTGATTACCGTTGATTTCTACTTTAACATTTGCCAAAGGTTTCAAGCCATAAGCCAAGGAAACCTGATAGCTGACCAACTTCACACGTTCTTCAGCCACATCGTGTTTCAGCACATCACTGACAATGAATGGCAGATCATCTTGTGTCACGACTTCTTTTCTGTCGCCTAGTTCCGTGATTCGTTTGGTCACTCGCTGGGTTTGTTCTGCAGTCAGTTCCAACCCCAACTCTTTAAGGTTGCGAGTGATATTTGCCTTACCACTGGTTTTCCCCATTGCGTACTCTCGTTTTCTACCAAATCGCTCGGGCATCAACTCATTATGATACAGTCCACCCTTATTATCGCCATCAGCATGGACGCCTGCAACCTGAGTAAACACATTGTCTCCGATAATCGGCTGATTGGGTGCAATGCTAATACCACTATAACTTTCAACCAAGCGACTGATGTCGTTCAGTTTACTCTCATTGATACTAGTCTTCGCATTAAACTGGTCTTTCAGAATGACCTGAACACTAGACAAAGGCGCATTACCGCAACGTTCACCAAGACCATTCACTGTGACATGCAAACCACGGGCGCCACTCAACACAGCAGCGAGAGAGTTGCTGACCGCCAAATCATAGTCGTTATGAGCATGGAAATCAAAATGCGTGTCAGGATAGCGCTTCAGCATTTTTCTGAAACACTCTATTACCTGCAGAGGATTCATAATACCGAGAGTATCTGGAAGCATAAATCGGCGTATCGGATAGTCCACCAACTCGTCCATCATCTGATAGACATAATCGGGTGAGTCTTTCATACCACTCGACCAATCCTCAAGATATAGATTCACCGCGATGCCATTACGGTCAGCATAATCCAACACAGCTTTAATATCGCTCAGATGTTCTTCTGGCGTCTTCTGCAGTTGTTCTCTACAGTGCTTTAGCGAACCTTTGGCTAAAAGATTAAGCACACATGCACCCGCATCTTTCACCCAGTCAACAGACACCTTGCCATCCACGAAACCAAGTACCTCTACACTGTCCAGGCGCTCTATCTGACGGGCGTAGCGACATATCATCTTGACAGCCTCTTTCTCGCCATCGGAGACTCGTGCCGATGCCACTTCAATACGATCCACATTCAAATCACGAAGCAGCATGCGTGCTATCATCAACTTCTCGTGAGGAAGAAAAGACACACCACTGGTCTGCTCTCCATCACGAAGTGTTGAGTCCATGATTTCGATATATGGACGAAAGATGCCCATATCTTTTACATGTTCTGCTTTTCCCATGTCTCTATCTTACCTTTGTTTTCCAAGAGATAGTCAATATCGTCCAATCCATTCATCAGGCAATGTTTTTTATAGCCGTTGATTTCAAAATGCTCGCTTTTGCCAGTAGCCTTATTCGTCACCAACTGGTTGGGCAAATCAACCTCAACCTCCATCTTCGGATTCTCTTTGATGCTTTGGAAAAGCTCTGCCAGGAAAGCTTCAGAAACAACGACGGGAAGAACGAAGTTGTTCAGCTCGTTGTTCTTATGTATATCTGCAAAGAAACTGCTGATTACAACACGGAATCCATATCCCGCAATAGCCCACGCAGCATGTTCTCTGCTGGAGCCCGAACCGAAGTTCTTTCCTGCTACAAGAATACAGCCACCATAGGTCGGGTCGTTCAATACGAAGTCCTTATTCGGATTTCCATCCTTATCATAACGCCAGTCACGGAAAAGGTTATCACCAAATCCTGCTTTGTCAGTAGCCTTTAAGAATCTGGCTGGGATGATCTGATCGGTATCCACATTCTCAAGAGGAAGTGGAACACAAGTAGATGTTATAACGCTGAATATCTGCTTCATAATAATGTACGTGGATCGGTTATTACTCCAGTAACTGCGGCTGCGGCTGCAACCAATGGTGAACAAAGAATAGTCCTTGCACCTGGGCCTTGGCGACCTTCAAAGTTACGATTACTTGTTGAAAGGCTGTACTTTCCTGCAGGCACCTTGTCGTCATTCATGGCAAGACAAGCCGAGCATCCTGGCTGGCGAATCTCAAAACCAGCCTCTGCCAGAACCTGATCAAGGCCCTCTTCACGAATCTGCTTATCAACCAGCCACGAGCCAGGAACCAACCATGCAATAATATCAGCCGCCTTTTTCCTTCCTTTTACAATAGAAGCAAATGCTCTAAAATCCTCAATACGTCCATTAGTGCAGGCACCAAGGAACACGTAGTCAACCTTCTTGCCCAATAGTTTCTCACCAGGCTTGAAGCCCATATAGTCCAACGCCTTATGAAAATTCACCTCGCCATCGGTTGGGATTGAAGAGGTAATACCGATTCCCATACCAGGGTTTGTGCCATAAGTGACGCGTGGCTCAATATCAGCCGCATCAAACACAAGTTCTTTGTCGTAGACGGCATCATCGTCGCTTTTCAACGTCTTCCAATAGGCCACAGCCTCGTCCCAGGCTTTGCCCTTGGGCGCGAACTCCCTACCTTTTATATAATTAAACGTCGTCTCGTCTGGAGCAATGAATCCACCTCGTGCACCCATCTCAATAGACAGGTTGCACAGGGTGAGACGTCCCTCCATAGTCATATCCTTGACCACAGATCCGGCATATTCTACAAAGTAGCCCGTAGCTCCACTTGTGCTGATCTCAGACATCAAATAAAGAGCGACGTCCTTCGGCGTTACGCCTTTGCCCAAACGACCATTGATGGTGATACGCATAGACTTCGGCTTCTGCTGCAGAATGCACTGTGAAGCCATCACCATCTCAACCTCAGAAGTGCCTATACCAAAGGCAACGGCTCCCATTGCTCCATGTGTTGAGGTGTGAGAATCTCCACATACGATAGTCATTCCTGGCAAAGAAAGGCCCTTCTCGGGTCCTACCACATGTATAATGCCGTTGTCTTTAGACATCATGCCATAGTGTGTGAGTCCAAACTCCTTGGCATTACGGGCCAGCGTATCTACCTGCTTCCGCGACACAGAATCCTCTATGGGCTTATCCTGATCGTGAGTGGGCGTGTTGTGGTCTGGCATACAATAGATACGCTCAGGTCGAAAGCACTTCAGCCCCCTACTCCTCAATCCATCGAATGCCTGAGGTGAGGTCACCTCGTGACAATAAAGTCGGTCTATATATAATTGGGTTGGTCCATCTTCTACGATCTGAACCACATGTCTATCCCATATCTTGTCAAATAACGTATTCATTCGCTTCTTTTAAATTTGTTGATACAGTCAATATATGCCTCGACAGAAGCTGTAACGATATCGGTATTGGCGCCAAAGCCATAGTATAACTGTCCTTCGTACTCCACTTGCATATGCACCTTACCGACATCGTCCGACCCCTTAGAGATAGCCTGAATCGTGAACTCTTTCAGTGTCATCTGCTTCATCACGATACGTTTCAGCGCCTTGATAGCAGCATCCACAGGACCATTACCTGACGAAGCTGCCTCAAACTTCTGACCACTGATGTCCAGACCAATAGACGCCACACTCTTTACACCCTTGCCGGTAGTGACCTGCAAGAAGTCGAGCTTGACAGCATGCTGATCTGCCGTGTCTGCACCAGCAAGCATCAGCACGTCAGCATCGGTAACCTCCTTCTTTTGGTCGGCCAGCTGCAGGAACTTCTCATAGACCTTGTCAAGCTTCTCTTCCGAGAGTGCCACACCGTTCACATGGAGTCGGTGCTTCAAAGCTGCTCGTCCAGAACGTGCAGTAAGCACGATGCTGTTATCATCGATTCCTACGTCCTTCGGATCAATAATCTCGTAGGTCTGCACGTTCTTCAAAACGCCGTCCTGGTGGATACCGCTGCTGTGTGCAAAGGCATTGCGTCCTACGATAGCCTTGTTGGGTTGAACAGGCATATTCATAAGACTGGATACCAAACGTGATGTTGGGAATATTTTTTGTGTATTTATGTTGGTGTCAATGTTAATGCCCTTATGGCACTTAAGTATCATGGCTATTTCCTCCAAAGAGGTATTGCCTGCACGCTCGCCAATACCGTTGATAGTGACCTCTACCTGGCGCGCACCATTGAGCACGCCACTCAAGGTATTGGCCGTAGCCATGCCCAAATCATTATGACAGTGAGTAGAGATAATCGCCTTGTCAATGCCATCGACATGTTCCATCAGGTACTTAATCTTGGCACCGAACTCATCAGGAAGGCAATAGCCCGTGGTATCAGGGATATTGACCACAGTGGCACCTGCCTTTATAACGGCTTCGACAACACGAGCCAGATACTCATTGTCTGTCCGACCAGCATCCTCGGCATAGAACTCTACGTCCTCCACATAGCCCTTGGCATATTTCACAGCAGCCACTGCACGTTCTATTATTTCCTCGCGCGTGGAGTTGAATTTATATTTAATATGGCTATCGCTCGTACCGATACCTGTGTGAATTCGCTTATGTTTGGCAAACTTCAGAGCATCGGCAGCTACATCAATATCTTTCTTTACCGCTCTGGTCAATGCACAAATAGTAGGCCAGGTGACCGCTTTTGAAATCTCAATAACTGAGTTAAAGTCACCTGGCGAACTAATAGGAAATCCTGCTTCGATTACATCCACTCCTAATTGTTCAAGAGCCTTGGCTACCTGGATTTTTTCAATTGTATTCAACTGACAACCAGGAACTTGCTCTCCATCACGGAGTGTTGTATCAAATATAAACAATCTGTCGCTCATACCTTTTACCTTAAAATCTTACTCTTTTTCTCTTTCGAGGGTGCAAAATTATAAATATTCCATCGAATAAACAAATAATTCGTAAGATTTTTATGTGTTTTGGTAATGATTTGACAGTTTTTTACTTATATTCGCTCCATGCTTTGATACCTATTTTATCTACTGGTACTGTGCAGAAAGCAGAGATGAACGCAGCAGCAAGACGAGCATTGGTAATCAGTGGCACGTTCAGATCGATAGCAGCACGACGAATCTTGTAGCCATTGGTCAGCTCATGACTGGTCAAATCCTTCGGGATATTTACCACCATATCTATCTTGTGGTCATGCAACAGGTCGAGCGCCTGTGGCTGAGCACTATCCGAAGGCCAGTGTACCAACGTGTTGGCAATATCATTATCCGAGAGATACTTTGACGTACCATCCGTGGCATAGATTTCATAGCCGTTGTTGACCAGCATTCTGGCTGCATCCAACATCTCGGCCTTTTGCTTAGCACCACCGGTAGAGAGAAGCACTGTCTTCTTGGGAATACGATGACCTACAGAAAGCATGGCTTTCAGAAGTGCCGAGTTGGTATTGTCACCAATACATCCTACCTCACCAGTAGAGGCCATATCAACACCGAGCACGGGGTCGGCCTTCTGCAGACGGTTGAACGAGAACTGACTGGCCTTGATACCGACGTAGTCAAGATCGAACAAATTCTTTGAAGGCTTTTCGACTGGCAAGCCAAGCATTACCTTGGTGGCCAGTTCAATGAAGTTCATCTTCAACACCTTTGACACAAATGGGAAGCTACGACTAGCACGCAGGTTACACTCGATAACCAAGATATCATTCTCGCGAGCCATATACTGGATATTGAACGGACCATTGATATGCAATGCCTTAGCTATCTGACGCGAGATGCGCTTGATACGACGTACCGTCTCGACATAAAGTTTTTGTGGTGGGAACTGGATGGTAGCATCGCCGCTATGCACACCTGCGAACTCGATGTGTTCGCTAATGGCATAGGCCAAAATCTCTCCATCTTTTGCCACGGCATCCATCTCGATTTCCTTGGCGTGCTCAATGAACTTAGATAC
Organism: Prevotella sp.; assembly: GCA_024695815.1. Lineage (GTDB taxonomy): Bacteria > Bacteroidota > Bacteroidia > Bacteroidales > Bacteroidaceae > Prevotella. The sequence continues at coordinate 109,230 of JAILHK010000004.1, read as the reverse complement.
CACAACGGGGTGATCCTCAGACACATTAGCAGCCAACTGCAAGAAACGCTCCAGCTCATCGCGGTTAGAACATACGTTCATGGCAGCGCCACTCAACACATAAGAAGGACGTACCAACACGGGGAACCCTACCCTGTCCACAAAGCGGTCGATGTCTTCCATAGATGTCAGCGCACTCCACTCGGGCTGGTTAACACCCAGCTCATTCAGCATTTGCGAGAACTTAGCGCGATCCTCGGCTCCATCAATGTCTTGTGCTTGTGTTCCAAGGATGCGCACACCTGCTTCATCCAGATATACGGCAAGGTTGTTGGGTATCTGACCACCGGTTGAAACAATGACACCATAGGGCTGCTCCATATCTATAATATCTAGGACACGCTCAAAAGTTAGTTCGTCGAAGTAAAGACGGTCGCACATGTCATAGTCTGTAGATACGGTCTCGGGGTTGTAGTTGATCATTACCGAGCGCCATCCTTCTTTGCGAATGGTGTTCAGCGCCTGAACGCCACACCAGTCGAACTCTACCGAAGAACCAATACGATAAGCACCAGAACCAAGAACGATGATGCTCTTTCTGTCGTTCTCGTATTGGATATCGTTGGTTACGCCTGAATAGGTCACGTAGAGATAGTTAGTCTGTGCAGGATACTCTGCTGCCAGCGTATCGATCTGCTTGACAACTGGCATGATACCTAGCTGCTTACGACGGTTGCGAACCACCATCAGCGCCTTGTGCATGTTCGGGAACTCCTGTTCCAAGCCCATGGCTCGAGCTATCTGGAAGTCTGTGAAGCCATATACCTTTGCACTGCGAAGCAGTTCCTCGTCAATGGTATTGATATTCTGACCTTTCAGCTGTTCGTCGATGTCGATGATATGCTTCAGCTTCTCAAGGAACCACTTGTCTATCTTGGTCAACTCGTGGATGCGGTCGATGGTGTACTGGGCCTGGTGCATAGCCTTCGAGATGACAAAGATACGTTTGTCTGTCGGCTCGCGCAGTGCAGCATCGATATCGTTGATCTTCAGTTCCTTGTTCTCTACAAATCCATGCATGCCCTGACCAATCATGCGTAGGCCTTTCTGGATAGCCTCTTCAAAATTGCGGCCAATGGCCATCACCTCGCCCACTGACTTCATAGAAGAACCCAGTTCTTTGTCCACGCCATGGAACTTAGACAGGTCCCAACGGGGTATCTTGCAAACTACATAGTCAAGCGCAGGCTCAAAGAAGGCAGAAGTAGTCTTAGTTACAGAGTTCTTCAACTCAAACAAGCCATAACCCATGCCCAACTTGGCTGCCACAAAGGCCAAAGGATATCCTGTAGCCTTTGATGCCAGTGCCGAAGAACGGCTCAGACGTGCATTAACCTCAATGACACGATAATCCTCAGACTGGGGGTCGAAAGCATACTGCACGTTACACTCGCCTACGATGCCGATATGACGGATAATCTTGATGGCCAACGCACGCAGCTTGTGATACTCTGAGTTGGTAAGCGTCTGAGAAGGAGCAATGACGATAGATTCACCTGTGTGAATACCCAGAGGGTCGAAGTTCTCCATGTTACACACCGTGATACAGTTGTCATAACGGTCGCGTACTACTTCATATTCTATCTCTTTCCAGCCTTTCAGCGATTTCTCTACCAACACCTGTGGAGAGAAGGCAAAGGCCTTTTCTGCCAGTTTGTCCAATTCCTCCTCGTTGTCGCAGAAGCCTGATCCGAGACCACCCAGAGCATAGGCAGCACGAAGGATGACGGGATAACCCAAAGTTTTGGCAGCTTGACGTGCTTGTTCGATTGTCTCGCAAGCTTCACTCTTGATGGTCTTCACACCTATCTCATCCAACTTCTTAACGAAGAGCTCACGGTCCTCGGTATCCATGATAGCCTGTACGGGGGTACCAAGCACCTTGACATTATATTTTTCCAGAACACCACTTTGGTAGAGTTCCACACCACAGTTTAAGGCGGTCTGTCCACCAAAGGCCAACAGAATGCCATCAGGACGTTCTTTCTCAATCACACGCTCTACAAAGTAGGGCTGAACAGGAAGAAAGTAAACCTCGTCTGCTACGCCCTCAGATGTCTGTACCGTAGCAATATTGGGGTTAATCAGTACGGTCTTCACGCCTTCTTCACGGAGTGCTTTCAAGGCCTGCGAACCACTATAGTCGAACTCTCCGGCTTCGCCGATTTTCAATGCGCCGCTACCAAGCAGCAGAACTTTCTTTATTTGGCTGTCTTTCATAATGTCTCAATAAAACGATCAAACATAAATTCGGTATCAACAGGACCTGAGCAGGCCTCGGGGTGGAACTGTGACGAGAACCAAGGATATGTCATGTGGCGGATTCCTTCGTTGCTGCCATCGTTCATGTTCACAAAAAGCTCGCGCCAGTCGTTACCCAACGTGCTGGCATCAACAGCATATCCGTGGTTCTGTGAAGTAACATAACAACGATTGGTGCCTACCTCGCGCACAGGCTGATTATGTGAGCGATGTCCGTATTTCAACTTATAGATGGTGGCTCCGCCTGCTTTGGCTAACAACTGGTTACCCATACAGATACCACAAATGGGCTTACGACTTTCCGACATCTGTTTCTTCAGAACGTTTACGGCGTCTACACACATGTCTGGGTCGCCAGGACCGTTGGCCAGGAAGAGACCATCAAACTCCATGTTGGTATAGTCGTAATTCCAAGGCACTCTGACCACTTCTACGCCACGATTTACTAAGCATCGGATGATGTTATGCTTCACACCGCAGTCCACCAGAACGACTTTCTTGCCAGCACCTTCATTGTAGCGGATAATGTCTTTACAAGACACACGCTCCACCCAGTTAACAGTATCGTAGTCCTGCTTCTCAACTACATCGGGCATACCTTCAAAGACTAAACGTCCCATCATGACACCATGTTCACGCAGCACTTTGGTGAGTGCACGGGTATCGATGCCAGTAACACCAGGCACCTTCTCGCGCTTCAGCCAGTCGCCCAGCGACTCGCAGGCATTCCAATGTGAGTACTGCTCAGAATAGTCACTCACAATAAGTGCCGTGGCATAGATGCGGTCGCTCTCCATAAAGGTGGCAAGACCGCTCTCCTCCATGCTGAAACGGGGCACGCCATAGTTGCCCACTAGCGGAAATGTAAGCACCATCATCTGACCAGCATAGCTGGGGTCTGTCAATGACTCCGGGTAGCCCATCATTGCTGTGTTGAACACTACCTCACCTGCAACAGGCGATTCGTAACCGAACGACTTTCCTTTAAATTGTGTCCCGTCGTCTAGGACCAGTGTAACGTCTTTCATCCTCATATTCCAAAAGAAAGGCGAGTCATTAAAAACGACACGCCTTATAAAAATTATTCAACAGTAACTGATTTTGCCAAGTTTCTCGGTTGGTCAACATTCTTGCCTTTGCAAACGGCAACATGATAGGCCAACAGCTGAAGTGGCACGGTGGCCACCAACGGTTCCAGACATTCCAAAACGTCGGGAAGTTCTATGACCTCGTCGGCAATCTTTGAAATGGTGTCATCACCGCTAGACACGAGGGCTATCACACGGCCTTGGCGAGCCTTAATCTCCTGAATATTTGACAATACCTTCTCGTACATTGCATTGTGAGTGGCAATGACGACAACAGGCATATCGGAGTCTATCAGAGCAATAGGTCCATGTTTCATCTCTGCCGCAGGATAACCCTCGGCATGGATGTAGGAAATCTCTTTCAGTTTCAAAGCGCCCTCAAGAGCTACGGGATAGGAATAGCCACGTCCCAAATAAAGGAAATTATGGGCATAAGTGAATGTGCGAGCCAGATCGGCCACTTTGTTGTTGGTCTTCAGCACCTCGCGAATCTTATCGGGTATTTCGTTCAGCCCTTTTACAATCTCCAAATATTCCTTGCGCTCAATCGTACCTTTAGCCTCGCCCATGGCAAGTGCCATCATGGTGAGCACAGTAACCTGACCGGTAAATGCTTTTGTCGAAGCGACACCAATCTCGGGGCCTACATGGATATAAGTACCTGTGTCGGTGACACGCGGTATCGATGACCCAATGGCATTGCAGACGCCGTAGATAAAAGCGCCCTTTTCCTTAGCCAACTGTACCGCTGCCAGGGTATCGGCCGTCTCACCGCTCTGCGAGATGGCAATGACGACATCGTCCTTGCCTACCACAGGATTGCGGTATCTAAACTCTGAGGCGTATTCCACTTCTACTGGAATGCGACAAAGGCTCTCGATGATTTGCTTTCCAATCAGACCGGCATGCCAACTGGTGCCACAGGCCACGATAACAACGCGCTTGGCGCTAAGCAGTTGACGTCTGTAGTCGATCAGTGCCGACAGTGTCACATGAGTACCTTCCACGTTAATACGTCCACGCATGCAGTTTGTCAGACAATCGGGTTGCTCAAAGATTTCCTTCAACATAAAGTGAGGGAAACCTCCCTTTTCTATCTGTCCGAGGTCCAGGTCTACTTTCTTGACGTTCAGCTCTTGTTCTTCGCCAAGAATGCTGACCACGTGCAGTTCTTCGCCACGACGTATCACTGCGATGTTACCATCCTCCAAATAGACAACCTTTTGGGTGTATTCCACAATAGGACTGGCATCTGATCCCAGAAAGAACTCGTCTTCGCCAATACCTACCACCAGTGGACTTTGCTTGCGAGCTGCAATAATCTGGTCGGGGTTGTTCTTGTCAAGAACGGCTATGGCATAAGCACCGATAACCTGATAGAGCGACACCTGAACGGCAGTGAGCAGATCCAGATTCTTGTGTTCTTTGACATATTCAATCAGCTGTACCAGCACCTCAGTATCGGTATCAGAAACGAAGGTGACGCCCTTAGAAATCAGCTTTGCCTTCAGTTCTGCATAGTTCTCAATAATACCATTATGGATAATAGCCAAGTTGTGACTCTCGGAATAATGCGGATGCGCATTGCGCGATGATGGTTCTCCATGCGTTGCCCAACGAGTGTGTGCAATGCCAACCGTTCCACCCACATTCTTATCTGCACAATATTCGCAAAGATTATCTACCTTGCCTTTAGACTTATATACATTAAGGTCACCATTATCGCTAACCAATGCTACGCCAGCAGAGTCGTAACCACGATACTCCAAGCGACGCAATCCTTTAATCAGTATTGGATAAGCCTCGCGTTTTCCTAGATATCCTACGATTCCACACATAATGTTCTTTCTTCTCTTTTATGTTTGTGTCATTTAAAAAGAGATTGAGAAGCAAATCTCAATCTCTCATTAACTATTTCTTAAGTATGTTATACAACAACGAAGTCAACGAGATAAGGATAGACGTTGCCGAGAACCAAAGGGAGGTCATACTACCAACGCTTGAGTTCTGCGCCTTCACCTTATTAGGAGTCACGTACACCACATCGTTCTGCTGAAGATAGAAGTACGGTGAGTTGATGATGTTGGCATCGGTCAGGTCGAAGGTATGGATAGACTTCTGACCTGTAGAGTCTTCACGTATCAGTTGCACGTTCTTACGCTGACCATAGATGGTCAAGTCGCCAGCCTGTGCCAACGCCTCCAGTATCGTAATCTTCTCACGAGACACATTGAACGTACCAGGGCGAGCCACCTCGCCAAGCACTGAAATCTGATAGCCTGTCATACGCACAGTCACAATAGGATTGACCGATGCATTGACATAGGCCTTTATCTTATCCTCAATCATGTGCTCTGCCTGCGACTTGGTTAAGCCGCCTACATGCAACTTACCTACAATGGGAAAATTGATATTTCCATCGTTGTCCACCAGATAGGTCTGAATCATGGCCTGTGAGTAGGAACTGCGCTGCCCCACGGTGTAAGGTGTTGGAACGGTCAGGTTGAACGCAACGACTGCCTCATCATCGGTTGCGCTGACTGTGATGTTCAGCTGATCCTTCGGCATGATGCGCGCATCATATAGATACTGTGACTGAGATAAATCTACTTTCTGTGAGTTCTGAAAATAGGGAACATCCTTCTGACTACCACAACCAACAATAAAGATGGCTGTCATGACAAGGAGAAGAATTTTCTTATATGCTAACATAACGTTACTTTCTATATAATGATTTTCGTCTGCAAAGGTAGCAAAAAGTTAGCAGTTGGGAAATAGAAGATTAGCGATTTTCAAAAATCGTTAATGTTTTTTAACGGGTCTTGTATATTCCTATTATAGAAATGCAAAAGAATGCCGTTATTAGGGGATAGGTTTGCCGTAACAAAAGCATCTGTTTCGCTACGGCAAACCTTTAATATCTGTCGGCTACTTAATAGAACTTGAAATAGCGACGAGCATTGTTGTAAGAGATATCCTCTACCATACGAGCCAGCGTCTCGCGGTCATCGGGCAGTAGGCCACGCTCTACATCGTTGCCTAGCAGGTTGCACAAGATACGACGGAAGTACTCATGACGGGGATAGCTGAGGAACGAACGTGAGTCTGTGAGCATACCCACAAAGCGACTCAGCAGTCCCAACACGGAGAGGGCATTCATCTGGCGCACCATACCATCCATCTGGTCGTTGAACCACCAACCTGAACCGAACTGTATCTTACCGGGCTCACCGCCTTGGAAGTTGCCAAGCATAGTAGCAATGACTTCATTGGCGCAAGGATTCAACGTATATAATATGGTACGTGTGAGCTTATCCTCCATATTCAGTTTGTTGAGGAACTTAGACATGGCACGGGCGGTATTGAACTCGCCAATAGAATCGAAGCCGGTGTCAGGACCAAGACTATTATACATCTTCGTGTTGTTGTCGCGAATAGCTCCATAGTGGAACTGCTGTGTCCAGTCAGACTCGGCATCCATCTCGGCCATGCGCGTCAGGAAACAATTCTTAAACTGTCGTACTTCATACTCAGACAACTGCTGTCCACGCAGGGCTTTCGCGAAGATGGTCTCAATCTGCGAGTCGGTGTACTCTTCATCATAGAACTCTTCGATACCGTGATCGCTGAGCTTACATCCCTGAGCGGCAAAGAAGTCATGACGTTTCTGGAGGGCATCAAGCATGTCAGCAAAGGTGGCAATATGAACATCGGCAACCTGCCCCAACTGTTCTACATACTTGGCAAATTCGGGCTTTTCGATATTCATAGCCTTGTCCGGACGCCATGCAGGAATCATCAAGGGGTCTTTCTCGGTGCGAACCTTAGCATACTCGATGTGGTTATGAAGGTCGTCAACAGGATCGTCTGTGGTACACACACATTCCACATTGTAGTGACGCATCAGTCCGCGAGCGGTGAAATTAGGATCATTCTGAAGTTTATCGTTACACTCATCGAAAATCTCGCGAGCCGTCTTAGGCGATAGCAATTTCTCGATGCCGAAGGCTGTTTTCAACTCCAGGTGTGTCCAGTGGTAAAGGGGATTACGGAACGTATAGGGTACGGTCTCTGCCCACTTCTCAAACTTCTCCCAGTCGGTGGTGTCCTTACCCGTGCAATAGCGTTCATCAACGCCATTGGTACGCATAGCACGCCACTTATAGTGGTCACCACCAAGCCACAACTCGGTGATGCTCTTAAACTTATGATCCTTGGCCACCATTTCGGGAATCAAATGACAGTGATAGTCAATGATTGGCATCTTGGCAGCATGGTTGTGATAGAGATCACGAGCTACCTCGTTCTCCAGCACAAAGTCTTTGTCATTGAATTGTTTCATAACGTTAGATAGTTTTTTAGTCTTTAATAATATGTTTGTTTTTAATAGGATTCCTTTTCGTTGGGGAAGTCACCACTCTTCACGTCCGAGACATACTGGCCAATTGCATCGGTCATCACCTCATTCAGATTAGCATAGCGACGCAAGAAACGGGGTGAGAAGCCCTGAGTCATGCCCAGCATATCGGCTACAACGAGAACCTGACCGTCACAACCATTACCGGCACCAATACCGATAGTTGGAACGCTGATCTCGTCGGTCACCTGCTTAGCCAAAGCAGCGGGCACCTTCTCAAGTGTTACACCGAAGCAACCTGCCTCTGACAACGCCTTGGCATCGGAAATGAGCTTGGCTGCCTCACGCTCTTCCTTGGCACGCACGGCATAAGTGCCGAATTTATTGATGCTCTGTGGAGTCAGTCCCAGATGTGCCATCACGGGAATACCGGCATCAAGAATGGCCTTCACAGTGTCGAGGATTTCCACGCCTCCCTCCATCTTCACTGCATCACAGCCACTCTCCTTCATGATACGAATAGCATTGGTAACACCATCGTGTACTCCGGTCTGATAGCTACCAAAGGGCATGTCGCAAACCACGAGGGCGCGCTTCACAGCATTCACCACCGAACGAGCATGGTAAATCATCTGATCCACGGTCATAGGCAGTGTGGTAGAGTTGCCCACCATCACGTTAGAAGCTGAATCGCCTATCAGGATGCCGTCGATACCGGCCTTATCTACTATACCAGCAGTAGTAAAGTCATACGACGTAAGCATCGAAATCTTTTCACCTTTCTGTTTCATCTCGATGAAGCGGTGAGTAGTCACCTTGCGTTCATCTGATACTAAGTATCCTGCCATCTTTCTATACAATAATTAAACGTTAAATATTTGAACAAGGCTGTCGTACGACAGTCCCTTATAGTTGGCTATCTGAACATCAGATAGCGGTTTTATTGATTCTTCTGAATTTGTTGTAGTGAGTCCTACCACGAACATTTCTGCCGCGCGTCCAGACTTCAAACCGTTAAAGCTATCTTCAAATACCACACACTCTGATGGTGTCAGGCCGAAACGGGCAGCTCCCTTCAGGTAGCAGTCGGGCGAAGGTTTGCTCTCGTCAAAGTCTTCGCTGGTAAGAATAGCATCGAAAAGTGTTTTGAACTCCTTTCTTGCCAGGAAAACGCTCTGCATCTTGGGTTGGTTAGAACTTGTCACCACTGCTGTCTTTACGTCATGAGCACGAAGGTCGGCCACAAATCGTTTGAAGTCTTTCACATATTCAAAGGCCATCTGTGCCTCGAAATCATTGAGGCGCTGGGTAATGACAGCACGTTCTTTCTCCAGTTCCCCACTCCACCAATGTTCGTATATCTGATCCAGCGTCTGACCTTTTATCTCGTGTTCCAATCCAGGATGTTCGGGATGATACTGTTGGCACTGCTTTCCCCAGAAAACAGTGTACTGTTTCTCGGTATCAAATACCACACCATCAAGGTCAAACAAAGCTGCTTTAATTGCTTTCATCTTTAATTATTTCTTAATCGACTGCAAAATTACAAATAATTAGTGAGATAAAAGCCATATTTGAGAAGATTAACTCAACAACACCTTTACTCCTATGGCTACAAGAATGATGCCACCAAGTAGTTCGGGACGTATGTTATGGCGTGCTAGGTTGCCAAAACGAATGCCTAGCAGATGACCAACAACGCCAAAGAGGAACGAGCCTAAGCCTATCCATATCAAGGGCTCTACCAGCGATAATAAAGTGGTAAAGCCCGTTACGGCCAGCGAGATACCAACAGCAAAAGCATCAATACTGGTGGCTACAGCCAACAGCAACTGGGTGCGAAGCTTGCAGGGATTAAACGTCCGATGTTCGGCCGGCAAAAACGATTCATAAATCATCTTTCCACCAAGAAAGGCCAACAGGCCGAAGGCGAGCCAATGGCCAAAACTCTCGACATATTGAGTAAAATAACCCATTGAGAGCCAGCCTACAAGTGGCATAAAGGCTTGAAAAAAGCCAAAGAGGAAACTGATTTGCAGAATCACGCGCCATGATTTGACGCGAAGAATAAAGCCGCTTGCGATGGATACCGTGAAGCAGTCCATCGCAAGCGCTATTGAAAGTAATATAATATCTAGTAAATTCATCATTACAAAGCTACTGCGGCCTTGTCAATCCATTCATAGATACATGAGCAAACGCCAAACAGCAGGATGCCAATCGTACAGATAGCGAGGCTCCAGTTGATGGCTGCACCATTCTTAAAGGTTGGCAGAGGCGCATCGGTCTTGGTGATATACATAGCCTTCACAATCAACAGGTAGTAGTAGAGTGACACTACTGTGTTGATCAGGGCGATGAATACCACAAAGTATGGCCAGAAGGGCGCACTCTCATGACCGCTGACAGCTGCCATGAATACAAAGAACTTTGAGAACATACCTGCAAAGGGTGGAATACCTGCCAATGAGAACAAAGCTAGGGTCATGAGCAGTGACAACTTGGGATTGGTGGTATATAATCCATTGTAGGCAGCCATGTCCGTACGTCCGCCGTTGCTCTCTTCTACAGCACTAATCACAGTGAACACAGCCATATTGGCTGCCACATATACCAACACATAGAAGGTCAAGGCAGTCAAACTCTGTGCAGAGTTACCAATCACGGCCAACATGATATAACCAGCCTGAGAGATTGACGAGAAGGCCATGAAGCGCTTCAGCTCGGTCTGTCGGATGGCAAACAGGTTACCTACTGTGATGGTCAGCATGATGACAATCCAAAGCAGAGGCTCCCAGTACTCTACCAAACGACCAAAGACATGCATCAAGATGATGGCAAGCGTCAGCGTGGCAGCACCCTTCGATACAACACTCAGATAACCGGTGATGGGAGTTGGAGCACCCTCGTAGGTATCGGCCGTCCAGAAGTGGAACGGAACCAGAGAGATCTTGAAGCCAAGTCCACTGAAGAAGAACACCATACCCATGATGGTGAGTGGTGACAACTCGATGACCTGAGCCATATCGTCAAAATACAACGTACCCACAGCGCCATAGAGGAACGAGATGCCATAGAGCATCACACCACTCGAGAATGTAGCTGTGAGGATATACTTTGCTGCAGCCTCGGCTGATTTCTTCTTATAGCGGTCGAAGGCCACCAGACATGCCATAGGCACTGAAGCCATCTCCAAGCCAAGGAAGAACAGCAGGAAATGGCCTGCAGACATCATCATATACATGCCCAAAAGCGTAGAGAGCACCAGCATATAGAACTCACCTGAGAGTTTTGTGTTGGAGGCCATCCACTTCTGCGACATAACAACCACGATAAAGGTACCCAGCGTCAGGATGGTCTTCATCACATTGACGATAGGAGAAGACACATACATCCCACCGAAAGCCGTAGCGGGCTCTGCCAGGAAACACGGTACCAGCTGGCACAACAGCAACGCACCAGTCAACACGCCAAGTACAAACGTCTTGCGCTCGCTCTTATACAGTGCAAAGTCGGCAAAGAATACCAGCACCAAGGCCAACATCAGGGTGGCCTCAGGAATCATATTTAAGAATTGTGAATAGTTCATCTTTACTACAGTATTACATTACACCAATTGAACGAAGAATGTTGCCTGCTGCTGGCGAAATCATGTCGCTGAACAGGAAAGGACATACACCCAGACCTGCCACGCAGAAAATCAGGCAAATCACTGCAAAGCGCTCATCCCATGTAGCGTCTGTCAGTTCGAGGTAGTGCTTGTTCTCAACCTCACCATACAGAATCTTGCCTACCACACGCAGGATATAAACGGCTGTCACCACAATAGACATACATGCAATGATGGTAGCCACCATGCGGAACGAGGTATCTGGGTCGCCAGCCAAAGGCTGTGCACCGAACGAGCCCACGAAGATGGTCATCTCTGCAATAAAACCTGAGAAGCCAGGAAGACCTAAGTTGGCCAGACCTGCAATCACATAACCTACTGCCAGGAAAGGCATAATCTTCATCAAACCGGCCAACTCGCGAATGTCACGGGTGTGGGTACGACCGTAAATCATACCAATCAGTGCGAAGAAGAGGGCTGTCATCAAACCATGAGAGAGCATCTGCAGGATAGCACCGGTAACAGCTGTCTGCGACATCATCAGTAGTGCAAAGAGCACCAGTCCACAGTGAGATACTGAAGAATAGGCATTGATGTACTTCAGGTCGGTCTGAACACATGCTGAAAGGGCACCGTAAACCACAGAGATAGTGGTCAAAATCAGGAATATCCATGACAAATCCTGCGCAGCATCAGGCAACAGGTACATGGCGATACGGAAACAGCCATAGCCTCCTAACTTCATCAGTACGCCTGCGTGCAACATGGATACTGCGGTAGGCGCAGAGGCATGACCGTCAGGTGACCATGTGTGGAAGGGGAACAGAGCGCCCAGCACACCGAAACCGATGAAGATGAATGGGAAGAAGACATTCTGAATGTCTGGATCGATATTGTGCATAGCAGCAATCTCGTTGACATTCATTGTGGTATGACCACTGAAGTAGTAGATACCCAGGATGCCAAGGATGAGCAGCGCAGAACCACCCATCAGCATCAAGGTGAGCTTCATAGCCGAATATTCCTTACGACCGCTACCCCATACACCAATCAAGAGGTACATAGGAATCAGGGCTACCTCATAGAACATGAACATGGTGAACATGTCGGTGCAGATAAAGAAGCCATACACACCAGTAGAAAGGAGGGTAAACCACAGGAAATATTCCTTGGTCATGGGCTTCAGCTGCCATGAGGCAAAAGTACCGGTAAATACGATAATGCTCGACAAGAGCAGCATCACTACAGAGATGCCGTCCACACCGACGCTATAGGCGATGTTCAGAGGCTCGAACCAAGGTGTCGAAGCCACCAACAGCATCTCGTCGGCATTGCCTGCGCTACGCTCGCTTACGAAATAGTAGCAAAGCCATATTGACAGGACCAGCAGAAGTGATGAACCGGTCACCATCACACCACGCACCTGATTGACATTGCGGGCTACCCACAATCCCAAAAGCATCAGGGCTGGAATCAGTACAAATAAACTAAGTATATTCATATCGCTTTAGATGCATAAAAGGATTAATGTTAATGCAACGGTGCCAGTCAGGAACCATACTGCATACTTACGTACGTCACCGCTCTGCCAGCTGCGAAGGCTCTCGCCTCCTTCATTGGCGCTCCAGGCCAGGAAGTTAAACGTGCCATCAACCACGTGACGGTCGAACCAGGCAATAGGGGTAGAGATACAACGGAAAATGATACGATGTGTCACATACTGCCAAATCTCGTCCTGATAGAAGCGCTTATAGGCTGCACGATGCAGTTTGGGAAACGCCTTATACAGGCGGTCAGCGATAGGCTGACTCTCACCTTTATAAATATAGGTGGCCAGACAAATGCTCAGGATGGCTATCACTGTAGAGGTGGCTGCAATCTGTACGTTGAAGTGAATGGTATAGTCGGTGCCTGCAGCAGAAACGAAGCTGCCGAACGAACCGCCCCAGCCAGCAAAACCGGCAATCGTGGTGTAAACGCCCACGCCAACGGTTATCACACAGAGCACAATCAGAGGAAGTGTCATCGTGAGAGGAGCCTCGTGTGGCGTATGGTGCGCGTGAGCCTCCTTGTTCTCTGTACCCCAGAAGATGCCGTAATACAAACGGAACATATAGAATGCTGTCATCGCTGCAATACCTGTCATAATCCAACCCACCACAGGACTGTATTCCATACAGGCAGTGATGATTTCATCCTTCGAACTGAAACCTGAGAAGAATGGAATACCAGCGATGGCCAGACAAGAAATCAGAAATGTGATGTGGGTGATAGGCATATACTTACGCAGACCACCCATCAGCGCCATCTCGTTGCTATGAACAGCATGGATAATGCAACCGGCTCCCAAGAACAGGCAAGCCTTGAACATAGCGTGGGTGAACAGGTGGAACATACCAGCCATATAACCCAGCTGTGCATGGTTGTCGAGCACCGCACCATGATGACCAGGCAGTGATACACCCAGGGCCACCATCATAAAGGCAATCTGAGAGATTGTAGAGAAGGCCAGCACACGCTTAATGTCGCTTTGGGCACAAGCCACAGCAGCTGCATAGAAAGCGGTAATCACACCCACCCATACCACGATACTCATGGCCTGAGGTGCATATTCAATCCACAGGGGGAACATACGTGCAATCTGGAATACACCAGCCACAACCATCGTAGCGGCGTGAATCAGTGCCGATACAGGTGTTGGTCCTTCCATGGCGTCTGGCAACCAGATGTGCAGTGGGAACATGGCACTCTTACCAGCACCACCGATGAACATCAGTACCAGGGCTGTAGGAATGATGAATCCACCAGCAGCCACCGCTTTTGCAATGTTACCCTCGATGAAGGGTGTTGTGCCCTGCCCCATCACGATATCGCCAGCAAACGAGAAGCTGAACGAATCAGTGAAGTAACCAAAGGTCAGGATACCCACGAGGAAGAACATATCGGCAAAGCGGGTCACGATGAATGCCTTCTTACTGGCTGCGATAGCAGGCTTCAAAGGATAGTAGAAACCGATGAGCAGATAAGAAGAGACACCCACCAACTCCCAGAACATATACATCTGGAAGATGTTGGTGGCCAGGACAAGTCCCAACATTGACATGGTAAACAGGCTCAGGAATGCGTAGTAGCGCTGAAAGCCTTTCTCGCCATGCATATAGCCAAACGAATAGATGTGAACCATCAACGACACCGTAGAGATAACCACAAGCATCATCACCGAGATAGGATCCAGAAGGATACCCATATCAAAGTGCAGATTACCGAGTGGCAACCAGGTGAAGTTATAAGGTACGATAGTCTGGTAGATACCATTTACACGGTCGGCAGTGAAGTAAGCAAAGGCCGTCCAGTAAGACAGGAGTGTAACCAGCGACAGCGAACAAGTGCCAATCAGTCCGGCAGTCTTGTGCTGCATCTTCATGCCAGCCAGTCCTAACACAAGGAAGGACAGCAGCGGCAGAAGCAGAATCAAATAAGATAATTCGTAGATCATAGCGTTTTATCCTTTCATGTTAGTTATACTTTCCACGCTATCGCTCTTGAAGTTACGATAGACATTGATAATAATTGCAATTGCCACAGCACTCTCAGCCGCACTGACACCAATCGAGAACAGGGTCATAAAGAAGCCCTCGAACTCGCCAGGGAACAGCAGACGGTTGAATGCAGCAAAGTTGATATCTACGGCATTCAGTACCAGCTCAATAGAGATGAGCATGGCAATCAGGTTGCGACGGGTGACGAAGCCGAAAACACCAATAAAGAACAAGAGTGCACTCAGCACAAAATAACATTCTACAGGTACCATAGCTTAATCCTCCTTTTTACGTGAAACAACCAAACCACCGATGATACATGCCAGCAAGAACACTGAGATGAACTCAAAAGGCAGTACATACTGATACTTGTCGCTACCCACCAGTGCATGACCTATCTCTTTCATAGGCACCTCTGTATCAGGCATCATGCCTCCCCACAGAATGAAGTTGTTCTTCAAGAACACCATGACAACGGTGACCAGACTGACCAGCGACACAAGACCGCCCCACAGCATACGTGAGCACTTTACACGCTCAACAAGTCCCTGTAGCGTTCTCTTACTAACCAACTGAATAGCAAACACATATATCATGGTTACGCCACCAGCATAGACAGCTATCTGGGCTGCACCAAGATAAGTATAGTCAAGCAGGAAGTAAAGACCTGCTACGCCAAAGAGCACAAACAACATGAATGTTGCTGCTCGCATGATTCGCTTCGTCATCACGCACAGCAATGCTGAACCAAGGATGACAACAGCAAGAATGCAAAATACTACTAAATTTGCCATAGTCCTTCTTTACTTCTTTTTAGTGTTAAACTTACCAACCTGCCATTCGGCACCACCATCCTGTATGTTGGGCAGCGAACCGCCCTGATACACTTCCTTGTCCAGGTGGAGCACCAATGCACCTCTGTCGAACGTAGCGTTCTCGAAGTCATTCGTAAACTCGATAGCGTCGAAGTTGCAGGCGTTGGTGCACAACTGACAGAACATACAGTCGCCCAGGTCGTACTGATAGTCGTCCAGCACCTTTTTCTTCTTGCCCGTCTCAGGGTCTTCAGCCATGTGGGCCGTTATCTTGATGGTACCATTAGGGCAAGCCTTCTCACACAGTGTGCAGGCCGTGCATTTGTAGGCACCGTCTTCATTGCGCTTAAAGACCAGACGGCCGCGATGGCGCTTTGCCACATGGAGCGTGGTCTTACGGTTCTCTGGGTACTGCTCTGTTGACTTATTGGTCCAGTAGTCCTTGAAGTATTCACCGATGGTGACCTTCATACCGGTGGCCAACGTCTTGATGCCGTGTCCCAGTTCTCCGAAATATGATTTATTGTTTTCCATTTTGCTACACCTTATTTAATATAAAGACCTAAAGCCACTACGACTGTCATCAGCACCAGGTTGATGAGAGCCATAGGCATCAGATACTTCCATTCCAGCTTCAGTATCTGGTCGATACGCAGACGTGGGAAGGTCCACTTAATCCACATCAGCAGCCATACCAGCAGGAAGGCCTTACCCATGAACCACACGATACCGGGGATGTACTGCATCACCTCGTCGAAGGCCTCTACACCAATCTGGATAGGTGCCCATCCGCCCAGGAACACAGTAGCAGCGATACCTGCAATGATAAACAGGTTCAGGAACTCTGCCAGATAGAAGAAGCCGAAGCCCATACCGCTGTATTCGGTGTGGTGACCGGCTGTCAGCTCACTCTCGGCCTCTGCCATATCGAAGGGACCGCGGTTGGCCTCTGCATTACCGGCGATAAGGAACACCACGAAGGCTATCAGTGCAGGCACATGTCCCTGAATGATGAGCCAGCCCCAAGGACCGCTCTGAGCCTCAACGATGCCACTCACCTGCATGGTGCCTGTCAGGATGACGGCGGTTATCAGACACAGGCAGAGCGACATCTCGTACGAGATCATCTGCACGGCCGAACGCATGGCAGAAACCACCGAGTACTTGTTGTTAGAACCCCAACCTGCCAAGAAGATGCCTACCACGCCAATAGACGAGATGGCTGTCAGCAGGAAGACGCCCACGTTGAAGTCCAGAATATGGGCACCACGGTTCCAAGGCAGGAAGCAGAAGGCGCCTACCGAACCGAAGATTACCAGGAAGGGAGCTACGATGTAGAGCAGCTTGTCGGCCTTGTCAACGAAGAAGATTTCCTTGATGAGCATCTTCAGTACGTCGGCAACAACCTGCAGCAAGCCCCAAGGACCTACGCGCACCGGACCAATACGGCACTGGAAGTAGGCGCAGACCTTACGCTCCATGAAAATCAGAATCATAGCGATGACCGAGTAGGCACCCAGCACAGCTGCGCCCACGAGCACACACTCAATGAGTATGGCCCAAAAGTCGCCCAGTCCCAACGTCAGCGTCAGCAGGTCGTGGAACCAGGTGGTCACCTGTGAAAAATCGAATATATGTTCCATACTATCTATCAATATCAGGTATAACAATGTCGATGGCCGCGCCAGTGGTCACCAGGTCGGCAATCTTCTGTCCGCGCAACATCGGATCGAGTGCTCCAACGAGCGAGAGTCCCATAGGACGCATCTTCATGCGGTAAGGGCTCTTGTCACCCTTCGAGTCGAGGTACACGCCAAACTCACCGGCAGCACCCTCTACCGAGAAGTACCACTGTCCTTCGGGCACCTTGATGATAGGCTTCTGCTTGACGTAGAAGTCGCCCTCAGGAATATTGTAGATCAGCTGTTCGATGATGTTCAGACTTTGATACATCTCCTTGATATGAACCAGATAACGGCCCATAGAGTCATTGCTGGTCTCGAGGCACTGTTCGAAGTCCACCTTGCCATACATGTCGTATGGATGATTCTTACGCACATCGTTCTTCCAACCAGAAGCGCGTCCGGCAGGTCCGGTCACACCATAGTTGATACAATCCTTGAGCGACATAGGTCCTACGTTCTCCAGACGATTGTGTGTGATGACGTTATTGCCAAACACGTCCATATACTCCTGAATCATGGGGCGCAGATACTTAATCAGGTCCTTCACGTTCTTCACGAAATTAGGATCGATATCGTCCTGCAGACCACCGATGCGGTAGTAGTTCTGAATCAGGCGTCCACCGGTTGTCTCCTCCATCACGTTCAACACGTGCTCACGGTCGCGCATGCCATAGAGGAAGGCGGTGAGTGCACCCAGGTCCTGCGCACAGCATGAGGTGAACAGCAGGTGACTGTCCAGACGCTGCAGCTCGTCCATGATCGTACGGATATAGTGGATACGGTCGGTCAGCTCTACCTCCATAGCCTCTTCGATGACGCCCACCAATGCGTGGCGCTGCATCATGGCACAGAGGTAGTTCAGACGGTCGGTCAGGGCCAGTGTCTGTGGATAGGTCATAGACTCCCACATCTTCTCGATACCGCGGTGGATATAACCAAGATGGGGATATACGCGCTTCACGGTCTCACCCTCCAACACGGTCTGCAGTCGCAGCACGCCGTGGGTTGAGGGGTGCTGAGGACCGATGTTCACCACATAGTCGTCGTTGGTAAACAGGCGGTTCTCTTTGACGTGCAGTTTGCCGTCCTTGTCCAAACTGTACTCCAGTCCGTAGTCAGGCTCCTGATCGTCCTCCAGCGTATATTCGTTTGTAGCCTTGAAGTCCTTACGCAGTGGGAATCCCTTAAAGTCGTTGCGCAAGAAGAGGCGACGCATGTCGGGGTGGCCCAGGAACTTAACGCCCAGGAAGTCAAACACCTCGCGCTCCAACAGGTCGGCACCCTTCCACAGGTTTGTCACCGTTGGTATCACGCTCTCGCCGTCCACCACCTTAGCGATGGTCTTCACGCTCGTGCGCTCATGCGTGTTCGTATTTTCTAAAATATAGACACATCCCAGGCCTTCCTCACCGAAGTCTTCGCCAACGATGGTTACCAGGAAGTCAAAGCCCTTTTGGTCTTTCAAGTTCTGCATTTCCTTAGCGAACTTCTCAAAGTCGAATGATAAGAACTCTAATTTCATGCCTGCTCCTCCTTCTTTTCTTTAATTTCTTCTACAAAGTCCTGGGGTACATCGGTCACCACGATAGTCTCGCGACGGTGGTCGCCCAAGCGACGTGCCACGAGCTCTTCGTTAGATACACCCAACTCACGCTCGTCCTTGTTCTGCTTGTGGTTAGCACCACCAAAGAACTTCTCCACCTTCACCTTACGCTGCAACTGCATCATACCGTAAAGGATAGCCTCCGGACGTGGAGGACAGCCAGGGATAAACACATCCACGGGAATGATTTCCTCAATGCCCTTCACTACGTGATAACTGCCTTTGAAGGGACCGCCGCTGATAGCGCAGCCACCTACGGCCACCACATACTTTGGCTCGGCCATCTCGTCGTACAGACGCTTCAGCGCAGGAGCCATCTTATGGGTTATCGTACCAGCACACATGATCAGGTCGGCCTGACGTGGAGAGTTACGCGTCACCTCGAAGCCAAAGCGTGAGAAGTCGTAACGCGAACAACCGCAAGCCATAAACTCGATACCACAGCATGATGTGGCAAAGGTCAGCGACCACAGGGAGTTAGAACGACCCCAGTTGATCATCTGGTCCAGTGTACCTGTCACCACGTTGACACCACCCTCATGGAGCTCATCAACCAGCTTCTCCAGCGACGCGTTGTCTTTGAACTCGTCATAGGGAACAGCCTTGATCTTCGGTTTTCTTACTTCCATTCCAGTGCTCCTTTCCGCCATGCGTATGCCAGGCCTAATACCAATACCAACAGGAAAAAGCCGATAGACAGCAATGCCATCGTACCAAACTCTTTCACCACAACTGCCCATGGATAGAGGAAAACAGTTTCCACATCGAACATGAGGAATAAGATGGCAAACAAATAGTAGCCCACGGTGATGGGAATCCAGCTACTGCCACGCGTAGGAATACCGCATTCAAACGGCTCTCCTTTCACCTTATTATAGGATCGTGGTCCTAATAGCTTTGCCACCACATAGGCGCCTGCCACCAGAGTAATAGCTGTCAAAACGACAGTGATTAACAAAGTGAAATTCATAAAGATATTTTTGTAATAACAATATTGTTCTTTTTCGTTAGCGAGTGCAAAAGTAACAAATAAAACTCAAACAACAACACAATTCAGTAAAAAAGTAAAAAATAAAAATAAACGCGCACGCATAAGGAGGGCGACAAAGGGCATGAAACGAAACTTTTTTTGAAAATTATGCCTAGAAAATTTGCAGATTCAGAAAATTATGCTTACCTTTGCACCCGCATTTGAGCGAGAATGCTTTTCGGAGACCCGCAAGGGAACAACCGAGGAAGTTTGGGTGAGTGGCTGAAACCAGCAGTTTGCTAAACTGCCGTACGGGTTCCCGTACCGGGGGTTCGAATCCCCCAGCTTCCGCTCCGAGTCTGGTCGATTCATCTAATGGTTAGGATACAAGATTCTCAATCTTGGCATAGGGGTTCGATTCCCCTATCGACTACCATCGTAAAATTAGTAATAACCATGGTCGATTCATCTAATGGTTAGGATACAAGATTCTCAATCTTGGCATAGGGGTTCGATTCCCCTATCGACTACTAAGAGGTCCTCTTTTTCGCAAGAAAGGGAGGCCTTTTTGTTTTGGTACATTTCTTTGTATTGTTCCGATGTAACGTCAGTAACATACAACCACGGTCAACTGCGCTTGAGGCTGGCAATGCCTACCACACAGACGAGCGCACACACAACTAATAAAGCCCCAGAAACCGCTTTGATTTCCGGGGCTTTTCTTATCCAGCAACAGACAGCAGAAGGTGCTGACACTGCTGTTTTTTAGAGGTTCAAATCCTTCTTGATGCGCTCGGCCTTCTCGTTGGCTGCCTTGGTGCAACGCTCGTAGCAACCGGCACACTTGAAGCTGGGATCCTTGATTTCCAAATAGAACTTAATCTTAGGCTCTGTACCAGAAGGACGCACGCTCACCTTAGTACCATCCTCGCAGAACCACTGCAGCACGTTAGAGGTGTCAGGCATGTCGAGCTTCTCTACGCTGCCGTCGGCCTTCTTAGCTTCCAGCGACTGATAGTCTTTCCACAGACAAACCTTGCTGCCGCCCAGCTCCTTGGGAGGATTAGCACGGAAATCGCTCATCATCTGCTTAATCTCGTCGGCACCAGTCTTACCTGGACGAACCACGTTGACGGTCACCTCACGAGAGAATCCGTATTCAGCATAAATGTCCATCAGCAGGTCGTAGAGGGTCTTGCCGTTGTCGCGTGCCCATGCTGCGATCTCGCAGATCAGACAGATAGATGCTGGAGAGTCCTTATCGCGCACCTTGTCGAATGGCAGGAAGCCGAACGACTCCTCGCCGCCACCGATATACTTCTTCTTGCCCTCGTTGACGCGAATCTCGTTGGCAATCCATTTAAAGCCTGTGTAGCAGTCCTTATACTCCACGCCGTTCTTCTTGGCAATCTCAGCAATCACCTCGGTAGTAACGATGGTCTTCACCAGGAACTCGTTGCCCTTCAGCTGACCCAGCTTCTTCTTGTTGGCAATGATATACCAGCAGAACATCATGCACGTCTGATTACCATTCAGTATCTCCCACTCGCCCTTGGCATTGCGGCAAACGATGGCCAGACGGTCGGCATCGGGGTCAGAAGCGATGACCAGGTCGGCATTCAGTTTGGTACCCAGTTTCATACCCAGGGTCATAGCCTCGGCATTCTCGGGGTTGGGTGAAACCACCGTGGGGAAGTTGCCGTCGATGACCATCTGCTCGGGCACCACGTGGATGTTCTGGAAGCCCCATGAGCGCAGTGCCATAGGGATAATCACACGACCTGTGCCGTGCATGGGCGAATAAACGATGTTCAGGTCTTTCTGACGCAGGATGACGTCCTGATCCACCATAGCCTCTTTCACAGCCTGAATGTAGTCCCAGTCCATCTCGCCGCCAATGGGGATAATGAGGTCTTTATTGCCTTCGAACTTCACGTCCTGTATCTTCACCTTGTTCACCTCGTCGATGATGCCCTTATCGTGTGGAGCCAGCACCTGAGCACCGTCGTCCCAGTAGGCCTTGTAGCCGTTGTACTCACGAGGGTTGTGAGAGGCTGTCACGTTGACACCTGCCTGACAACCCAGCTGGCGGATGGCGAACGAGATTTCTGGTGTAGGACGCAGGCTCTCGAACAGGTACACCTTGATGCCGTTAGCCGAGAAGATGTCGGCCACAGTCTCTGCGAAGAGGCGTCCGTTGTTACGACAGTCGTGACCCACCACCACAGCACTCTGCTTGCCGGGGAAGGCCTTATTGATGTAGTTGGCAAAGCCCTGTGTGGCCATGCCAACGATATATTTGTTCATACGGTTGGTACCAGCACCCATGATGCCGCGCAGACCGCCCGTACCGAACTCCAGGTTCTGGTAGAACGCATCTATCAAGGCAGACTTATCCTCGGCATCGAGCATAGCCTGTACTTCCTTACGTGTGTCCTCGTCGAAAGCGGGCGACAACCATTCCTTAGCAACTGCCTCGCACTGGGCAATAAGCTGAGCATTATTTTCCATAATTACTATATTTTAGTTGTTGTTGTTAGAATTACATATATATCTGACGGCAAAGATACGAAGATTTCTTCTAACAGCCAAGTCATTCCGTCACTTTTTTCGCCCGAAAGGCTCTACGAACTTCATATTACGCCTGATGGCACGCTGGCGCTTCTTCATGTACTTGCTGGGGTTCTGCGAACTGTACTTACGGGGATTGGGCAGCGTGGCTGCTATCAGCGCACACTGGTTCACGGTGAGGTCTTTGGCACTGCATCCAAAGTGCTCTCTGGCCACAGCCTCTACACCATAGATACCGTCACCGGTCTCGATGGAGTTCAGATACACCTCCATGATGCGCTCTTTCGACCAGCACAACTCTATCAACACCGTGAAATAGGTTTCCAGTCCTTTTCTCAGCCACGAGCGTCCGGGCCACAGAAAGACGTTCTTGGCCGTCTGCTGCGAGATGGTCGATGCGCCCAGCTTGTTTTTCTCGGGGTGCTCCATGTTGCGCTTGGCAGCATACTCGATGGCCTTGAAGTCGAAGCCGTGGTGCTTCAGGAAGTTGGCATCCTCACTGCCCATCACGGCCTGTGGCATGTGGGGCGACATCTCTTCTAGCGGTACCCAGTGGTGCTTCAGCCTCAGGTGGTCCTGCTGCGTCAGCCTCAGAACCATCAGCGGTGTGTAGTACACGGGTACAAACCTGAATACTATTACAGCAAGAATCGTGGAGGCAAAGAATGCCACCACGACTCCTATCAATGTTTTTCTTAAGAATTTCAAATCTTCAGATTACTTCAGTGTTCCTGCCTCGGCAGCCTTGATCATGGCCTCAGAAGCGTACATATAAATCTCTACACGACGGTTCTGCTGACGACCAGCAGCTGTTGAGTTGTCGGCAACGGGGTTGGTAGAACCCTGACCGTCAGCCACGCGAATCTGTGAAGCGGCAACGCCCTGTGCGAGCAGGTAGCTCTGAACGGCCTTTGCACGGTTTACAGACAGGGGGTTGTTGACAGCGTCAGAACCAGTGCTGTCGGTGTGGCCATAAATGGCGATATCGCAGTCTGTGTTGTTCTTCAGCAGTGTAGCGCACTGGTTCAGGGCAGCCTTTGAGCTTGCGTTCAGGGCATACTTACCAGTAGCGAACAGGATACCAGAGTCGAAGGTCAGCTTCACGGCCTG
The DNA here is from genome assembly GCA_024695815.1 of Prevotella sp. Lineage (GTDB taxonomy): Bacteria > Bacteroidota > Bacteroidia > Bacteroidales > Bacteroidaceae > Prevotella. Next base: position 85,581 of record JAILHK010000004.1, on the reverse strand, counting down.
CAGACCGTTAGCGTCTGTTACAGACTCTACCTGTGCATTCTTCACAGCCTCAGCCTGAGCCTTTACTTTGTCCATGTGCTTGCCGATGAGGGCACCAGTACCAGCACCTACAGCGGTACCTACAGCAGCACCTATAGCAGTATTACCAGCAATCTTACCAACTACTGCACCCAGCACTGCACCACCGGCTGCACCAATTGCTGTACCCTTGGCCAGATTGTTACAACCTGCCATCACAATTCCTGCACAAAGAGTCAGGATAACAACTTTCATTTTCTTCATAACTTTAGATTATTTATTATTAATAAAAATGTTAAACGCTTACGATTTCGGTGCAAAGATAGAAAAAAATCCCAATTCGCAATAACTTATTCTCAATTATTTTGTACCTTTGCACCAAAATTTTTAAAAAAACGAATAAAAATGGCAAAAGATTTAAAAGAATTAACGAAACGTGCCGACAACTATAGCCAATGGTACAACGACCTTGTGGTAAAGGCCGACCTGGCCGAGCAGTCGGCTGTGCGTGGATGTATGGTCATCAAGCCTTATGGCTATGCCATCTGGGAGAAGATGCAGCATGAGCTGGACCGCATGTTCAAGGAGACTGGTGCACAGAATGCCTATTTCCCATTGCTCATCCCCAAGTCATTCCTCAGCCGCGAAGCCGAGCACGTAGAGGGTTTTGCCAAGGAGTGTGCCGTGGTTACCCACTATCGTCTGAAGGCCACCGAGGACAAGAGCGGTGTGGTGGTTGACCCTGCTGCCAAACTGGAAGAGGAACTGATTATTCGTCCTACCAGCGAGACCATCATCTGGAACACCTATAAGAACTGGATTCAGTCTTGGCGCGACCTGCCACTGATGTGCAACCAGTGGTGTAACGTGATGCGCTGGGAGATGCGTACACGTCCTTTCCTGCGCACCTCTGAGTTCTTGTGGCAAGAGGGCCACACGGCTCATGCCACCCGTGAGGAGGCCGAAGAGGAAGCTAAGAAGATGCTGCACGTCTATGCCAAGTTTGCCGAAGAATGGATGGCTGTGCCCGTGGTACAGGGCGTCAAGAGCGAGACCGAGCGCTTTGCCGGTGCACTCGACACCTACACCATCGAGGCTATGATGCAGGATGGTAAGGCTCTGCAGAGCGGTACCTCGCACTTCCTGGGTCAGAACTTCGCCAAGGCTTTCGACGTGACCTATTTAAATAAGGAGAACAAGCCCGAGTATGTATGGGCTACCTCATGGGGTGTCAGCACCCGTCTGATTGGTGCGCTCATCATGACCCACTCTGACGACAACGGTCTGGTTCTGCCTCCACGCCTGGCTCCTATCCAGGTGGTTATCATCCCCATTGCCAACAAGCCTGAGCAGATGGAGATTGTCAACAAGGAGGTTCAGCCAATCATCGACGAGCTGCGCCAGAAGGGTATCAGCGTGAAGTTCGACGATGCCGACAACAAGCGTCCTGGCTTCAAGTTCGCCGACTACGAGCTGAAGGGTGTGCCCGTACGCCTGGTACTGGGTGCGCGCGATTTGGAGAACGGCACCATCGAGGTGATGCGCCGCGACACACTTGAAAAGGAGACACGTCCTATCGAGGGCATCGCACAGTATGTTGAGCAACTGCTGGAAGATATCCAGAAGAACATCTTCGAGAAGGCTAAGGCCTATCGCGACAGCCGCATCTACGAGTGCGACAACTACGAGGAGTTCAAGGAGAAGGTGAAGGAGGGCGGTTTCTTCCTCTGCCACTGGGACGGCACGGCCGAGACCGAGGCTAAGATCAAGGAAGAGACTCAGGCCACCATTCGCTGTGTGCCTTTCGGCGTAGAACAGACACCTGGCGTTGATATGGTGAGCGGCAAGCCTTCTAAGGCGCGTGTCATTATTGCTCGCAGCTACTAAGCCACATCAAGGCTATGAAAATAAGAAAGGGACTCTCACGAGCCCCTTTTTTTAGTCTTCATTCTCTGTGGTAGAGGTGCTGACTGGGAAGCGGCGCTTCAACACGCACTTCGACATAAACTTACGACTGGTCAGCTCTTCGTCCTTGGCATTCTCAGGCAGGAAACGAATGTGGATGCCTCTCACAAAGGTGTTGACGTCGTAATTCTCGAGCGTCAAGGAACCGGTGCCCTCGAAGGTGGGATAGAAGGTGCCCAGTCCGTCGAGCTTCACGCCCACGCCCTGCATCACCATCTCGCCGAGACACTCCACCATCTCTTCAATCACGCCCTTGATGGTTGAGGTCTTGTAGGTGCCGTTGTGCGAGGCAATGTGCTGGGCAAAGCCCTTCAGGTTGAGGGTGTTGTTGATCACAGGTTGTGCATACCATTTGCCAAACATTTTTGAGTTCTTGACCAGGTTCTGCTTCACGTCGTACTGCATAGCAATTCTCTTGTTTGCCATAGTTTTTAAATGTGTTTTTAATGGTTAATAAAATAGATTATTTATCTCGCATCTCATGTTCTTTAAGACACTACAAAGATACAAAATAATTCTCGAATAACCAAATATTTACACAACTTTTTCTAAAGAAATATTTTAAGTTTTTCAAACCCAAGTTTTAAATACTGAAAAAGCGAGGTTTTGGTTACGGAAAAGCGTCGCTTTGGTTACGGAAAAGCGGGGGTAGGGTTACGGGAAAAGCACCCCACCCCCGCCTGCTTACAGTTTACGATAGTGACCCTGCGACACACGCGCCACCACGCCATACTCGGCGATGAATCCCCCCACATAGCGCTCGGCCGTACGAGCAGAGATACCCAGCGTCGATGCCACCTCGACATACAACTTATGGGTGAACTCACCCGGCAGCGCGTTCAGCAGCTGCTGCTCCTGTACGCCCATGGTTCGTCCACTGACGCCCACAGGCGTACGGTCATGGGGCAACAGTCGGCTATAGACATAGGCCGTATGGTTAATCAGACACGAAGCGATGGCAATGGCCGTTTGGTAGTCCACCTCCGAACACACCAGCGGTTCCTGACGCTCGTAGAACGCCGTGAGCTGTCCCTCATGACGCAACACGGTGAGCACCATGGCAATGCGGTAGGTGACCAGGCCCAGTCGTTTGACGAACGCCTCAAGGTCGTCGCCATACAATCCTATCTGCTCGTCGTAGAGCGGACGGAAATAACTGTTGAACGCCTCTTTCTGTTCGGCATTGAGCGTGAACACCAGCGGACGGTCCGTAAACGACACCAGCTCGTCGTAGATATGCTTGAACCTCGTGCCAAAGCTTTTCATCCGGTCAGAGAGCGTCACCTCACAGTCCTCAAACACGTTGCGCCAGCCGCGCCCCTTCTTCAGCATATAGAACACGAAGCGGTTGGCCAGTCCGTTCTCCACCTTCTGCGGCGAGAGCAGTGTGGGCAACTGTCCCGGCGTGCAGGTGATAAAAGCCGAGAGACGCGGTTCGGAAATATACACATGTTCGTCGTCCTTACGTCGGCTATAGTCAATAGCCTCGTGATGGAAAGCCTTACGCAGTCCACTGCTATAGTCGCCATAGTCCTGCTTGATAGCCGTGGCCATGGTGTCGGCCTCGGTCTCGAACACTGCACCCCACCCCTCGTTGGCGGCCAGATCCTGATAGAAAGCCGTGGCCGAGGCGTTGACCGAGATTAGCGGCGAGCGGTATGGCGGTTCCTCCGGCTCCTGCATCTGTGCCCGCTCGTGCTTGTTACAGGCCTCGTACTCCGCCTTTCGCTGTCGATACTCGCGTCGCAGCGCCTCGCTCTGCCCACGAATCTGACCAATCACAGGCGACACGACCGACAGACATGCCGGCAGCACACCCTTGTCCGAACCCGAGGGTGCCACCACAAAGGCATAGAAGGGCGGATACACGCGGCGACGGTCATAGACCCCATAGACGTTGGGTGTGAAGCCCGACACCAGGTTGAGCGTACAGAGCAGCATCTTGTCACGATCCTCGGCCGTCTCTTGCATGTCCATCAGATCACTCAGAAACGAGGGCAACGCCCCTATGTCCAATCCATCACTGAAGGTCTGCTTGAACGGCAGCACTTCCGCCAGTTTCGCCATTGCGTCAGACTCTCGCGCCACGCTGAATGGCACATAAATATCATCTACTCCATTTTGCATACTAATCTCACAATCAGAAACTTTTGTAATAGTATTCATCTCTTTCTTCAACATACTATCCGATGTCGCATCAGTGTGGCGAAGTGGCGAACTTGACGAAAACTGACGACTCACAGCACTGAGATCTACCCCCGCCTGCTGCGCCATTTGGAAGAAGCTGGCAATGGTGGTCCGACCATCGTGCTTCTTCAAACACTCCTGCCATTTGCGTTCGCACACCTCAGCATTATACTTACTGCTCTGTGCCGAGAGTGCATGAAACCACTCGCCACCCTCGGCCCCCAGTCCGTCGGCCAGCGCGAAGCCCAGTCGCAACCACTCGTCATAGCCGTCGGCAATGTTGGCACCGTGGTCCACCAGCATTTGCGCCACCGCCTTTGCCTTGTCAGCCTCGTTGGTTGGGGTTATGTTGTCATCGTGATTGACAACCACTGTACGGGCAGCATCGTTGTCGGTGTTGGTACCCGTGACACCTGCCCATGCCAGGGGATCAAAAGAAAATTCATTCTTCATATTCTAAAAATATTCAATTAAATCTGTTCGTAAATAAGCTTCGGGGTCGTGACCCAGAAAACAAGCGCGTGACACATTGGCACATGAGGCATCCACCTGTTTGTCGGTGAGGTGATAGATTGTCATGAGGTACCTACGCAGTGCCAGAAACCACGTTTTATGGTCGCAGCGTGCCAGGTCGATGTGTACAAACCACTTCAGTCCCTGTCCTGAGGGCGAGCGAAACAGCAGCAGCGTCTCGACATCGGTATTGTCCACCAGTTGATGAAACAACTCTTCGCGTCGTTCGCCCAGAGCGTCGAGGTCCATGCACATCAGTCCCGAGTGTTGCACCAGCGACTGGTCGTTGCAGTAGGAAAACACGCCCGAGGGCGTCACATAGTCGAAGTGGTCACCCTTGTACAGTCGTGCCTCGTCGTGATTGTCAATCTTGCGCAGCGCTTCCGTTTCGGGGCGCATCCATCCATGGCGCACATATTCATATATCCAAAACAGCGATACGGCCTTTGGCTCTGGAATCTTGTTCCGAATCGGCTTCCTAAAGAAGCTCATCCGTGCCTCTGCAGCATTCCATGCGCGGTGAGGCATTTGAGAATTTGGAGTTGTCATACAATATACCATAATTTCTTTGTATGAGGTTTACTCTTCTCACACTAACGGACTTCGGTATAGAAGAACTTTCACCTTGTCCGTCCCCATGGCCCGTGCTCCGTTAGCGCCACAGGTGTCGAATTCTGGTGCAAAGTTATCGAAACAGCTTTTAAGACTGAAATAATAGAAGCGGACATTTCCGATGTCCGGAAAAGTCCGCTTCCACAGAGACAGCAATTTCTTGCGCTATTATCCCTTCAGTTTTTCAAATTCTCGCTTCATAAGCACATATTCTTCCCCTTCATATGGATGATTTCTGATGTTTGTGTAATCATGATACGAAGACGGTGCCTTAATCCTTTTTTCGCGAAACTCACTATGAAACTCCTTAAGAGTAGGCTTTCGAATAACACCAACATCCATGGCAGCCCTTATAGGCATCGCAATATCTTTCGGTTGTTCCTTTCCTTCCATCAACGAATGAAGTTTCTCTATTACTGCTTTACTTATACCAGGAATCGACACAGCAGAAACGAAAATTGAATCTCCTCTCAATACTGACTCGATACTTTGACAGATGCCCTCCTTGTTCCAATTGTTTATCGATTGTTCCACTCCTTCACAGTCACCGAGAAGATCATAGAAGACCGTCATTATCTCTTGGCACTCTGCGTCCATCTTCGCTGCCATGGTTTTCATCAGCCATCGGTAAACATCAAAACTGTAGAACGTAGCCCAATGACGACTCATAGCAAACGAGACCGTCAAGAAAACAGAGCTTACAGCCATATCAAGAATCTCAGCCTTTAACCCCCTTTCCCAACTACCGATTTTGATTCTCAACTCATGCCACAACTTAACCATATAATCCTGAAGATGCTCATCCTTCGGGTGCCGTAACAGTTCATCGATGACGGTGGCAGATTCTACAAAGATTTCTTCTGGTGCAAACGACAACGGGTACGTCATGTCCTGATAGCGAAGGAAAGCCCGCTGACAGGCCATCATCAATGGATGGTCACTGAAGCAATCAGCTATTTTTTTCGATTCCTCATCGGTCAACCTATTCTGTGCAGTCATATTGCGCTGTCTCCTCTTTAACAAAATTCAACCATCCTATAATAAGATGCTCCTCTCCAAAGAGATCCAGATATTTTTCCCCCTTGGCAAAGTCTTCTACTGCCGTCGGGTATTTCATTTCTAACTCTGCCCTTACATTTTCGCCACAACGATACGTCACGCCATCCGAGAACCTGAGGGCCAACCAGTAAGTACGTTCGCCACATAGCTCTACGATGTTTTGCATATCGACCAATTTCTTTCTCAACAAATTATCCTTACTTGGCTGCGACTGCAAGTCAATAGTGCCCTTACTGCCACCAAAATCTTCAATCATGGCCATGAGATTGTGCAAGCGTACATCCCTATTAATAATCTTGGAGGCTTCGTCCGTCATCTTCGATGTATCGAAACCAATGGTCAGCTTCTTCAGTGTTGCATGGTCACGATGCCTTTTTAGGTTAGTCAGCTCCCAGTAGTCTTTCTTCATGGTCTTGGCACTGATAGTAATCTCGAGACCAAACTTCATGAGTTCACGGTTCAGTCCTTTCTGCAGGATATCACGCACCTTGTGTGTATCACGCCAGGCAGCAGGCTCTATCTCTATGGCTATCTGGCGATAGCCCTCACGGTTGTCAATGATAATATGGCAATCGGGATGCGACTGATAACCTTTCTTTTTGATGTCGGGAATAGGGCCTGTCCACTCTTCTTCATATAGATACACATTCTTCAGTTTGTCGATGCGCAAAAGAACCACTCCCTGTTCATGTGCCCTCACGTAGCACGGAGAAGATGTTTCCTCTTTATTGCTCTTATACCACAACGTCAATACGTTGTTCCTGTCGCCAAAGATTCTTTCGAAATTATCGTAGGCATGCTCAATACCCGGTGTCACGACTTGGGCTCCATCACCGATATGACCTTCTGTGACAGCCCCTCTTTTCACTTCATACGTATAAATTGCGTATCTGTCCATGTAAAGTTTTTAAAGTTGATTAATTATTTAGAAAACAACACATAATAAGCAAAAACCGCGTCAAACTGGCACAGTCCTGTAAAAAAACATACCTGACAGACAAAATAGCACAAAAAAAGGCCCGGTTCTGACAAAAAGAACCAGGTCCATATAGTATAATTGACAAAAAAACAAGCTATACCTCGCAGATCACCCTTGCCATGTCGTTGAGAGCCATGCACTGTTCGCGGCGAATGGTGAGTCGCTCGTTATGGTGAGCCCATGGTGCAAGTAGCAGCAGTTGACCGCGTGCACAGGCGTCCATGCGCCGTCCACCGGGTTTAGCAAGGTCGGTGAAGCCGTTCTCTTGAAGCACTATCAGCGGCAGACCAGCCTCGAAAGCAGCACGCATCACGGTCTTCTCGCCTTTAGAGATGCAGGGTGACACCAAGACAGCACCGGCACGAGCCTGTTCGAGCCACCATGTCTGCTTCTGAGCTATCTCCTCGTCGGTGAGGCGACGCGAGCATTGCACCTGTAGGCGCACAGGGCGCTGCAGCAGGAAGCGGTTGCCGATGGCCGAGAACTGTTGTCCGCCCACCATCACTCCACGCTGCACCCGAAAGAGGTCTGGCCGCTCGCGTTTCATCAGCAGACGGCGGGGATTGTCGCGGAGATAGTCGAGCCAGCGCTGAAGTTGTCCTTCGCGCAGCAGCAGCTTATCGTTGTAGCCGCGACTAAAAAGCAGCCCATGTTGGCGGTCCTCGCCGCGGCGGTCTTTCTTTGGGCGGGCTGTTTGTAGTCCTGTTTGTTGCGTTGGCAACGCAACAGACGGAACGCCGAGAATGAGCTCGCGGTAGTGCTGGTTGCATTTCTGCTTGAAGCCTCGCAGGGCCATGCCCAACGGCTGCTCCATCTTGCTCTTCACGAAGAGCACCACATGGAGGTGGTCGGGCATCATCTGCAACGCCACCACACCAATCTCGGGATGATGGACGGGCGTAGCCATGCATTCGTCATAGACCCGCTGACCTAATGGCGAGAGCACCATGCGCGGACCTTCATCGCTATCGGTAGGCGCCTGACTGCTGCCAACCACCGTACCAAAAAGAGGACGACGGCCTTCAACAACCATCGTCACCAGATACATCATTCGGTCGGTATAGTCGTGCCCCACACAGCGGCGCTGCATAGAGGGTTTCTTAGGTCCCGCAAAGGACTTCTGACTTTCGAAAACCTCGCGTTTCATCTCAAAAGCGCCCTACCCCAACAAAATGCCGATACTTAACAAGAGACCATAGATAAAGATATTGCGCGCTGTAAGACCCAACACGGCATTGAGCTCACGTCCCTGCCATATCTCCTTCATCTTCAGATAGGCCAGATAGTGCAGGAACAGATAGACGAACGAGAGGTCGTAGGCTAAGGGGTGATTGGTGTTTGTATAAAGCATGCCCAACAAACAGGCTATCACGCCTACACCCATATAAGCTCGCAGGGCTGCCTTGGCTCCGATGCGCACCACCAGCGTGTTCTTGCCAGCCTGGCGGTCGGTGTCGCGATCGCGGAAGTTGTTGACCAAAAGAAGGGCATCGATAACCAAGCCACAGGCTACCGAATCTACCAGTACCTCGGCAGTAATGGTATGAAGCTGGATATAATAGGTGATGCTGACAGGCACCAGACCGAAAAACACCAGCACGAGCACATCGCCCAGACCGAGGTACGACAGGTGGGTGGTATAAAGAAAGCAGAACACCACGCAGAGCAGTCCTACGAGTATCATCTCCAGGCCTCCGTAGAACACCAATGGCAGTCCTACAAGACAGCCCACAATAGTGGTCATGGCAATGGCATGACGCATGCGACTGATGCTCACCCACCCCTGCGTACAGGCACGTTCAGGCCCCAGACGGGTCTCGCGATCGTCGGTTCCCTTGGCGTAGTCTATGTAGTCGTTGATAAAGTTGGCATTTATCTGCATGATAAAGGCAAACAACAGACAGAGCACAGCTGCCGTCCAGCTGAACACGCTGCCGTCATACTGCTGGGCATCACTCCATGCTAGCGAGAGACCAATCATCACAGGCACGGCTGCACCTGTCAACGTCTTCGGACGGGCAGCCAGCAGCCAGGCCTTCAGAGAATCTTTCTTTACTTTCATCTTTTCACTTTTTTGTCAAAACGCTTGCAAAAGTAGATAATTATTCGTATATTTGCAAACATAAACCCCAAAATATTATGCTAAAGAACACTGCAAGTCTCGACCTGGTGGAATTTGTTGAGACCCAGATACTGCCACAATATGCCCTTTTCGACAAGGCACACAACATGGAGCACGTGACACGCGTCATACGCCGTTCGCTGGAACTGGCACGCTCTACCGGTGCCGACATCAACATGGTGTATGTCATCGCCGCCTACCACGATCTGGGACTGACCGGCCCACGCGCCATACACCACATCACCAGCGGAAAGATACTGGCCAGCGACGCCCGACTGAAACGCTGGTTCTCGGCCGACCAGATCAACATCATGCGCGAGGCCGTGGAAGACCACCGTGCTTCAGCATCGCGGGCACCGCGCAGCATGTATGGCAAGATTGTGGCCGAGGCCGATCGCGACCTGTCGCCCGAGGTGGTATTCCGCCGCACGGTGCAGTTCGGACTGTCCAACTACCCCGAGCTGAACAAGGAGCAGCAGTGGCAGCGCTTTGCCAAACACATGGACAGCAAATACTCGGTGCGTGGCTACATACGCCTGTGGATACCCGGTTCGCAAAACGAGCAGAACCTGAACCAACTGCGCAACATCATTGCCAACCCCAGACTACTGAAAAAGGCGTTCGAGAAATACTTTAGCGAAGAGACTAACGCGTAAGGAAATAGAAAACACATAAAGCGACCAGCAGCACGAAGAAGACAGAGAGCTTCAACATGCAGCTGGTCACTTTCTTTACAATCAGAACCGCCACCATGATAAAAAGCAATATGGCAGCGTAGTACATCCAACTATCCATAGAGAGAATTAATGATGCTTAAACAATAGACGGAAAGCCGTGGGCACGAGAGTCTCGAACTCCATACGTTCGCCCGTGATGGGGTGCGTGAAGCACAACAGCCACGCATGCAGACAGAGACGGTGCAAGGGGTCGTCGCCATTGCCATACTTCGGATCGCCACACACGGGATGACCCATATCGGCAGCATGCACACGAATCTGGTTCTTACGACCGGTCTCCAGTTTGAACTCCACCAGCGAGTGGTCGGTGGTACGGTCCATCACAAAGAAATGGGTGATGGCCAGCTTGCCGCCATTATCCACAGGCGATGAGTAGGTGATGTATGCCTTGTTGTCTTTCAGCCAGTTCTGGATGGTGCCTTCGTTCTGCTCCATCTCGCCACTGAGCACAGCCACATAGCGGCGGTCGTAAACAATCTGATGCCAGTTGTGCTCCAGTATCTGTTCGGTCTGTATATCCTTGGCATAGACCATCAGACCGCTGGTGTCACGATCCAGGCGGTGCACCACATGAGCCGTGCAGCGCTGATGCGTCTTCTTGAAATAGTCGTCGAGCACGCTCTTAACGTTCAACGACGAATGGCCGGCAGCCATCGACAGGATGCCGATATTCTTCTCTACAACCACCAGCCAGCGGTCCTCATAGACAATCTTCACATAGCGGCTCTTGAAGCCTTTCTGATTGCGCTTGGTCTTGCTCACAGCCACCTTCATGCCGGGCTGCAGCTGATAGTCGAACTGAGTGACCGTCTTGCCATTCACCTTGATACCCTGTCCCTGGAGCGTGGCTTTCACCTTGCTACGACTCTGCGACACGTTGGCCAACAAGAACTCGAGCAACGGCTGAGCCTCGCTGACGGTAAAGTGATCGTACTGTCCCTCTGAATTATTTCCTGTATTCATTCTCATACGGGGTGCAAAGTTAGTGGAAACCAAGCGAAAAGCAAAATAAAATACGATTTATTTTCACTTTGTCACGGTAGAGCGGAAAATAATTTGGTAAAGTGGAAAATAATTCGTAACTTTGCAGCCAAAATTAAAATTAATAAGGTAAAGAGAAGATGATTACAGTCACCAATTTGGCAATTCAATTTGGAAAAAAGGTTCTCTACAAGGACGTGAACCTGAAGTTTACTAACAACAATATCTACGGCGTTATCGGTGCCAACGGTGCCGGTAAGTCAACGCTGCTGAGAGCCATCAGCGGCGAACTGGAACCCAACAAAGGAACCATCGAACTGGGACCTGGCGAGCGCCTCTCGGTGCTGGAACAGGACCACTTCAAATACGACGAATACTCGGTAATGAACACCGTGCTGATGGGTCACCAGCCCCTGTGGCAGAACATGAAGGAGCGCGAAGCCCTCTATGCCAAGGAAGAGATGACCGAGGAAGACGGCGTGAAGGCTGCCGAACTGGAGATGGCTTTTGCCGAGATGAACGGATGGGAGGCCGAGAGCGAGGCTGCCCAGTTGCTGCAGAACCTGGGCATCAAGGAGGACATCCACTATGCTCAGATGTCTGACATCTCGAACAACGAGAAGGTGCGCGTGATGCTGGCCAAGGCGCTGTTCGGACACCCCGACAACCTGCTGCTCGACGAGCCCACCAACGACCTCGACCTGGACACTGTGCAGTGGCTGGAGGAATACCTCTCAGGACTGGAGCAGTGCGTCATGGTGGTGAGCCACGACCGTCACTTCCTGGATGCCGTCTCTACACAGACCGTGGATATCGACTTCGGCAAGGTGACCCTGTTCTCGGGTAACTACTCTTTCTGGTACGAGTCGTCACAGCTGGCTCTGCGTCAGGCTCAGAACCAGAAGATGAAGGCCGAAGAAAAGAAGAAGCAACTCGAGGAGTTTATACGCCGATTCTCTGCCAACGTGGCCAAGAGTAAGCAAACCACCTCTCGTAAGAAGATGCTGGAGAAACTGAACGTAGAGCAGATCACACCTTCAACACGTAAGTACCCCGGCATCATCTTCCAGATGGAGCGCGAGCCTGGTACACAGATTCTGGAGGTAGAAGGACTGAAGGCTTTGGACAGCGACGGATCAGTACTGTTCGACAATGTCAGCTTCACCATCGAGAAAGGTCAGAAGACCGTGTTCTTGAGCCACAACCCCAAAGCCATGACGGCACTGTTCGAAATCATCAACGGTAACCGCGAGGCTGACGCCGGCACCTACAAGTGGGGCGTGACCATCACAACAGCCTATCTGCCTCTGGACAACACCGAGTTCTTCCAGTCGGAACTGAACCTGGTGGACTGGCTGAGCCAGTTTGGCAAGGGCAACGAGGTGATGATGAAGTCGTTCCTGGGACGCATGCTGTTCAAGGAGGAAGACGTGCTGAAACACGTGAACGTGCTCTCGGGTGGTGAGAAGATGCGCTGCATGATTGCACGTATGCAGCTGAAGAACGCCAACTGTCTGATTCTGGACACACCTACCAACCACCTCGACCTGGAGTCTATCCAGGCCTTCAACAACAACCTGGTGGGTTTCAAGGGCAACATTCTTTTCGCTTCGCACGACCATGAGTTCATCCAGACCGTGGCCGACCGCATCATCGAGCTCACACCAAAGGGCACCATCGACAAACTGATGCAGTACGACGACTATATCTACGACGAGGCCATCAAGGAGCAGAAAGCTAAGATGTACGTTTAATACAATCATGGCATGCTTTTTGCATAAACATGACTGAAACGTAAAACATACGCAATTATGACAGAAAAAGACATAAACATCGAAGAACAGGAACAGACGACTGACCAAGTGGCAGTCGAGCAAGAGAATACCGAGCGTGTTAAGGACGCTGAGGGTGCAGAGAACACCGAGGGTGCAGAGAACACCGAGGGTGCCGAAGACACGGAAGACAATGAGAAGCAAGACGAAAACGAGAAAATCATTGCCGACCTGAAAGACAAGTACCTGCGCACCATGGCCGAATACGACAACTTCCGTAAGCGCACCATCAAAGAGCGTCAGGAACTGATTCTGAACGGTGGCAAGAAGACCATCACTGCCCTGCTCCCCGTCATCGACGACATGGAGCGCGCTATGGAGAACGGCAAGAAGACCGACGACATCGAGGTGCTGCGCGAGGGCATGCAGCTCATCTACCAGAAACTGATGAAGACACTGGAGGCACTGGGCGTCAGCAAGATTGAAACGGAGAATGCCGACTTCGACACGAACCTGCACGAGGCTGTAGCATTGGTACCTGGCATGGGCGACGACAAGAAAGGAAAGGTCATCGACTGCATGGCCACCGGTTATAAACTGAACGATGAAGTAATCCGCTACGCAAAGGTAGCTGTAGGACAATAAACCAATGGCACAGAAACGAGACTACTACGAAGTTCTGGGCGTCGAAAAGACGGCTTCAGAGGCAGAGATTAAAAAGGCATATAGAAAGATTGCCATCAAATATCACCCAGACCGTAACCCTGGCGACAAAGAGGCCGAGGAGAAGTTTAAAGAGGCCGCAGAGGCTTACAACGTGCTGCACGATGCACAGAAGCGCCAGCAATACGACCAGTTTGGCTTTGCCGGACTGAACGGTGGTCCTGGCGACGGCTTCGGTGGCTTCAGCGGTGGCGCATCCATGAATATGGACGATATCTTCTCGATGTTTGGCGACATCTTTGGTGGGCATGGCTTCGGCGGTTTCGGAGGCGGCAAAGCCCGTCCACAGAAGCACCGTGGCGGCGATCTTCGCCTGAAGGTCAGACTAACGCTGGAGGAAATCAACCAGGGCGTCACCAAGAAATTCAAGGTGCGCAAGGATGTGCCCTGTGAGCATTGTCACGGCACTGGAGCCGAGGGTGGCAGCGGTATGGAGACCTGTCCTACCTGCCATGGCACTGGCGTGGTGACACACACCACACAGAGCATCTTCGGCATGATGCAGAGCCAGGGCATCTGCCCCACCTGTCACGGTCAGGGACAAGTCATCAAAAACAAATGTAAGCACTGTGGTGGCACTGGCGTGACCAAAGGCGAAGAGGTGGTCGAGGTGAACATCCCCGCCGGTGTGGCCGAGGGCATGGTGGTCAACATCTCGGGCAAGGGTAACGCCGGTATGAACAACGGCATACCGGGCGACATTCAGGTATTTATCGCAGAAGAACCACACGACACGTTTATACGCGACGAGAACGATCTGATATACAACCTGCTGCTTGACTTCCCCACAGCCACCCTGGGCGGCGAGGTAGAGATACCCACCATCGAGGGCAAGGTACTGAAGGTGAAGATAGAACCAGGCACACAGCCCGGAAAGACCATGCGACTGAGAGGCAAAGGACTACCCGCTGTGAAGGGCTACGGCACCGGCAGAGGCGACCTGGTGGTGAACATCAGCGTGTATGTGCCTAAGACCCTGTCGCGCGACGAGAAGAAGGCCATCGAGGCTTTCAAGGAGAGCGACAACTTCAAAGGCGACAAAGAGACGCGCGACAGCATTTTCCAAAAGTTCAAGAATTATTTCAACTAATAGGAACCTATGACCTACGAAGAAGTAACCGAATACCTGTTCAGCCAGACCGCCAACTACGAAAGTCAGGGAGCTACAGGCTATAAAGAAGGACTGGAGACCACAAAGGCTCTGGACGAACATTTCGGTCATCCACACAAGAAGTTCCGCAGCATACACATTGCGGGAACCAACGGCAAGGGATCGGTATCACATACCATCGCTGCATTCCTGCAGATTTGCGGCTACCGCGTAGGACTATACACCTCGCCCCACTTGGTGGACTTCAGCGAGCGTATCCGCGTGAATGGCACGCCTATTCCAAAGGAATATGTGGTCAACTTTGTAGAAAGCGAAAAAGGATTCTTTGAGCCCCTGCACCCGTCTTTCTTCGAAATTACAACAGCCATGGCTTTCAAGTACTTCAGCGACATGAACGTTGACATTGCTGTCGTGGAGGTAGGACTGGGTGGCCGACTGGACTGCACAAACATCATCACCCCAATACTCAGCGTCATCACCAACATCTCGTTGGATCACACTAAACTGCTGGGCTCTACCGTTGAGCAGATTGCTATGGAGAAGGGTGGCATCATCAAGCCGGGCGTCCCCGTGATTATCGGCGAGGCCACGCCTGAGACCCGCGTGGTTTTCGAGGCACTGGCCAAGGAGGTCAACGCCCCCATCACCTTTGCAGAAGACGACCCCGCCATCGTCGAGTATAAGGCTCTGCCGGAAGGCATCATGCACTACAGAACAAACCGCGACATGGAATTCGACGGAGAACTGTCTGGCAGCTATCAGGTCAAGAACACAAACACCATCATTAAGATGTTAGACAGTCTGATGGACAGCGGCTACCTGTCGCCATCCAACATCGAAGACAACATGCGCAAGGGGGTGAAGGAGATGAACCAGGCCTTCATGAACGTCACAAATATTACCGGACTGAAAGGCAGATGGCAAGTGGTCAGAAAGAAACCTATGGTGGTGTGCGACACGGGACACAATGCAGGCGCATGGGAATACCTGTCGAAGCAACTGGAAAGTCTGCCCTGTCATCAGCTGCGCATCGTGTTTGGCATGGTTGACGACAAAGACATCTACACCGTGATGAATATGCTGCCGAAGAATGCCACCTATTATTATACAAAAGCAAATACAAAGAGGGCCTTTCCTGAGACCTCGCTGAAGGTATTTGGAGAACAATTCGGACTGAATGGCGAATGCTACCCCACGGTGGCTAAGGCCTACGAGGCTGCACTACAAAATGCTACAAGTGAAGATGTTATCTTCATAGGCGGTAGCACATATGTTGTGGCCGACTTCCTGAAATCTCGAATTTAGGTGTTTTTAACAACATTTTTTTGCCGATATGTTTGCTCATATCGGCTTTTTTTTGTTCCTTTGCAACAAAGTTACAGTAACTAAAAACTTTTGATTATGGCGAACACAACAGAAAACGTGAATCTGTGTGGTCTGAAACGAGAGGACTTTCAGGCCACAGTCAACGGTAAGAAGACCGATCTTTACATCCTCCGTAACCGCAAGGGATACGAAGTAGCCATCACAAATTACGGTGGCGCCATTTGTGCCATCATGGTACCAGACAAAGACGGCAACGTTGCTAACGTGATTCAGGGTCACGACAATATTCAATCAGTTATCAATTCCCCAGAACCCTTCCTTTCTACCCTTATCGGCCGATTCGGCAACCGAATCTGCAAGGGACAGTTCACGCTGAACGGCAAGGAATATCAGTTGGCCATCAACAACGGTCCTAACGCCCTTCACGGCGGTCCACGCGGTTTCCATGCTCGCGTATGGGATGCCAAGCAGATGGGCCCCCGCGCACTGGCTCTGCACCGCGTATCGAGCTATGGTGAAGAGGGATTCACCGGCGAGGTGGACATCACCGTAGAAGTGACCTTCACCGACCAAAACGAGCTGGTGCTGGAATATCTGGCCACAACCAATAAAAAGACTATTATCAACCTGACACACCACGGATTCTTCTCGCTGGCAGGTACAGCCGACCCAACACCCACTATCGACGAACAGATACTGGAGTTGAACGCCGACTTCTACGTGCCCATCGACGACACATCCATTCCTACAGGCGAGATTCTGAAGGTGGCAGGCACCCCATTCGACTTCCGCACACCTAAGGCTGTGGGCAAGGACATCGATGCCGACGACATCCAGATTAAACACGGTGCCGGCTACGACCACTGCTTCGTGCTGAACAAGAAAGAAGAGGGCGAGCTGAGCTTTGCAGCACGACTGACAGAGCCTAAGAGCGGACGTACCATGGAAGTTTACACCACCGAACCCGGTGTACAGGTTTACAGCGACAACTGGGCAGACGGTTATAAAGGCATTCACGGAGCAACCTTCGGTCGTCGTTCGGCCATCTGCTTCGAGTGCCAGCACTTCCCCGACAGTCCTAACCGTCCTTACTTCCCATCAGTGATATTGAACCCCGGTCAGCGCTATAAGCAGAAGACCATCTATAAATTCGGAGTAACTGAATAGTAATCATAAACGAAAACAAAAAAATGACTTCAACAAACAACAACAGCAAAGTAATTGCCATCATCACGATGTGCTTCATCTTCGCGATGATCTCTTTTGTAACAAACATGGGTGCGCCCTTCGGCAACATCTGGGGCTTCACATATCCATTTGCAAAGGCGTGGGGTAACATGATGAACTTCGCCGCTTATCTGTTTATGGGTATTCCTGCCGGTAAGATGCTTATTAAATATGGTTATAAGAAGACCGCCCTCATCGCCTTGGCTATCGGTCTGATTGGCTTGGCCCTTCAGTATCTGTCTAGCATCGCAGGCGACGCTACCTATGTATTTACATATCAGGAGATTCCTGTAGCACTGAACCTCATCATCTATCTGCTAGGTGCTTTCGTATGCGGTTTCTGCGTATGTATGCTGAACACCGTAGTAAACCCCATGTTGAACCTGCTCGGTGGCGGTGGCAACAAGGGTAACCAGCTCATTCAGGTAGGTGGCACACTGAACTCACTGACCGCAACACTGACTCCTATGCTCACCGGTATCCTCGTAGGTACTGTGACAGCAGAGACCAGCATGAGCAACGTAGCTCCATTGCTGTTCATCGGTATGGCAGTGTTCGCTATCTCATTCGTCATCATCAGCCGCGTATCTATCCCCGAGCCTACTCTGGGCAAGGAGCAGCCACAGTATGAACACAGCCCATTGGCATTCCGCCACACACTGCTGGGTGTCATCGCTATCTTCTTCTATGTAGGTATCGAGATTGGAATCCCCATGCACCTGCAGTTCTACGTAACAGATTTGGGCTTCGAGGGCTCAGCTGCCGTAGGTGGTGTTATCGCTGGTATCTACTGGATTCTGATGATGGTAGGTCGTGCAACCTCAAGTGTGATCTCTGGTAAGGTTTCTACATCACTCCAGATGATTGTGGTTTCAAGTCTGGCTATTGCACTGCTGTTGATTGCCATCTTCATGCCCGAGACAAGCACCGTGGCATACGATGGACACGATATTCCCATGAAGGCATTCTTCATTGCTGCCTGCGGTCTCTGCACCTCTATCATGTGGGGTGGTATCTTCAACCTCTCTGTTGAGGGTCTGGGCAAGTACACCGAGGCTGCTTCTGGTATCTTCATGACCATGGTTGTGGGTGGTGGCATCATGCCTCTGATCCAGCAGAGCATTGCAAGCAGCACTAGCAACATCACCAGCTACTGGCTCGTTATCGCCATGTTGGCCTACATTCTGTTCTACGCTACCGTTGGTTGCAAGAACGTGAACAAGGACATCAATGTAGATTAATTACGAATACAAACCTTATAAAACTTAAAACATTATGATTGATATCGAATTTGTAAGACAGCGCTTCATCAAGCACTTCGACGGAAAGACAGGTAACGTTTATACCTCTCCCGGTCGTATCAACCTGATTGGTGAGCACACAGACTATAACGGTGGATTCGTATTCCCCGGAGCAGTGGACAAGGGTGTTACAGCAGAGATGCGTGCCAATGGTACAGAAGATACCGTCATGGCTTACGCTATCGACCTGAAAGACCGTGTAGATTTCAAGCTCTCTGACCCCGCAGGTCCTAAGGCTTCATGGGCACGCTATATCTATGGTATTGCCCTGGAGATGAAGAAACTGGGTGTTCCCGTAAAGGGCTTCAACATTGCCTTTGCAGGCGACGTGCCCCTCGGTGCAGGTATGTCATCATCTGCCGCCATGGAGAGCTGCTTCGCTTGCGGTCTGAACGACATCTTCGGCGAAAACAAGGTGAGCCAGTGGGATATGGTTCTGGCTGGTCAGGCTACTGAGCACAACTACTGCGGTGTGAACTGCGGTATCATGGACCAGTTTGCTTCTGTATTCGGTAAGGCAGGTTGCCTGATGCGTCTGGACTGCCGCAGCCGTGAGTTCGAATACTTCCCATTCAAGCCCGATGGCTATCGTCTGGTATTGCTCGACTCAGTGGTTAAGCACCAGTTGGCAGGTTCGCCCTACAACGATCGTCGCAATAGCTGCGAGAACGTAGTAAAACACATCCAGGCTAAGCATCCAGAGGGTAAGTTCGAGACCCTGCGCGACTGCACATGGGAGCAGCTGGAAGAGGTCAAGGCCGAAGTTGGCGAAGAGGACTACAAGCGTGCTAAGTTCGTGCTGGGCGAGAAGGACCGCGTACTGGCAGTCTGCGACGCTCTGAACGAAGGCGACTACGAGAAGGTTGGTGAGATGATGTACAAGACTCACGAGGGTCTGTCAAAGGACTACGAGGTGTCTTGCGAGGAGCTCGACTTCCTGAACGACATTGCCAAGGAGAACGGCGTTACTGGTAGCCGTATCATGGGTGGTGGCTTCGGTGGTTGCACCATCAACCTGGTTCGCAACGACCTGTACAAGCAGTTCGTTGAGGATGCCAAGAAGAAGTTCAACGCTAAATATGGTCATGAGCCCAAGGTTTACGATGTTGTCATCGGCGACGGCTCACGCAAGCTCTGCTAAGCATTTAGCCACATAAACATTCCTTACGCAGATTACGCAGGTTTCATCCCGTGTAATCTGCGTAATTCAATTCATTATATTGAAACTATGAATCGTCTTTTGCTACTTATCTTCCCCCTACTCTTCTTTTGTGGATGCAACCATCAACAGAAAACGAAAACAACATATTTCGATGATATAGACATCGCAAGCTTGACAGTCGGCGACAGCAGCATAGCCCAGGAACGAGATGAAAAGATTGCCAAAGAACTGGACTACTATCTGGATCGTCATAATGTGCGCGATGAAGGGTTCGACATGGTGATACGCTATGCAGAGGACGGCGATTCAACACAGGCTATCTACCTGCCTAAGGGAAAGGCCAAGGCACACAACCTGATGAACTGGCGGCACTGGAAGCGACAGGGCAAGGGCGTGACTACCGACCCTCAGGGCAGACTGATCATCGGTATGTTTAATGCCGACACGCTGGTCAGCGGCATACGTATGGACGAGAAAGGCATCTATGCGGGTATGATGAACAGCGCTATGGAGGCCTGCGGACACGGCTCATACCGTTCGGTAGATGGTTCCTTCTACGAGGGTCACTGGCAACACGATCAGCGCGAGGGCTTTGGTTTCAGCATTAGCACCACACACCTGAAAGCAGGACAGTGGAGCCGTGACACCTTCCGCGGTGAGCGCATGCACTACACCAGCGAACGCATCTATGGCATCGACATCTCTCGCTATCAACATGAGATAGGACGCCGGCGCTACCCCATCGACTGGGCGCACCTGCGCATCACGAACATGGGCAGACGCATCAGCAGTCAGCGGGTGGACGGCGATGCCAACTATCCAGTCAGCTTCGTGTATATCAAGTCAACCCAGGGGGCAATCATCACCAATCGCTATTTCGCCACCGACTATCAGAATGCACGCAAACATAACATTCGTGTGGGTGCATATCACTTCTTCACGGTGGGGAAAGATGCCAAAGAACAGGCACACTACTTCCTGAAGAACACCCAGTTCAAGAAGGGCGACCTGCCACCGATGCTCGACATCGAACCCACTGACGCCATGATACGCAAGGGAGGCGGCCCCAAAAAGATGTTCAGCGACATACGCACATGGCTCAACATCGTAGAACGGACCACCCACACACGTCCCCTACTGTACGTCAACCAGCGTTTCATCAACATGTATCTGGACATGGCACCCGACCTGAAAGAGAAATACCTGTTCTGGATAGCCCGCTATGGCGAGTATAAACCCGACGTGAGACTGGCCCTGTGGCAACTAAGTGACTGCGGTCGTGTGAGGGGCATTCAAGGCGATGTTGACCTGAACGTGTTCAATGGTTATCAGATACATTGGGACGATTTCCTGAGCGAGGAGACCATTAAATAGAAAAAAATGCGTACCTTTGCACGCACATAAAACAATAAGACATGTATTTCACTGGAATTATCATTGCCTTCTGCACATTTCTTGCCATCGGAATATGGCATCCCATCGTCATTAAAACAGAATATCACTGGGGCACAGGACCTTGGAAGATATACCTGCTCATCGGCATCGTATGTCTGATAGCAGCACTGTTCATCGAGAATGCCATCATCTCGGCCAGCATCGGTGTTTTTGGGGCATCGGCACTGTGGGGCATCGGCGAACTCTTTGCCCAGAAAAAGCGCGTTCAAAAGGGATGGTTCCCCATGAACCCTAAGCGTAAGCACGAATATGAAGACTGAGCTCATCCTGGTAGGTAAGACGGTGAACAAGCACTTCGTGGCTGGCATCAACAACTATGCAGAGCGTATAGGACACTATATGCCCTTCAACATCACGGTCATCCCTGAACTGAAGAACACCAAGAACCTCTCTGAGGAACAGCAGAAGACCGCCGAGGGCGAGCTGATACTGAAACAGATACAACCGTCAGACACCGTGGTGCTGCTGGACGAACATGGCAAGGAGTTACGCAGCATCGAGCTGGCCACCTGGCTGGAACAGAAGAGGAACACCGTCCGCCGATTGGTCTTCGTCATTGGTGGCCCTTACGGTTTCTCACCCGCCGTCTATGCACGTGCCAACGAGAAGCTATCACTCTCGAAGCTCACCTTCTCTCACCAAATGGTGCGACTGGTATTTACCGAGCAGATCTATCGTGCCTGTACCATCATCAAGGGTGAGCCCTACCATCACGAGTAAGGACAATACTTAAACGAGTCATCAACTTTTCAAAACACAACATGACTCAGAAAACAACATGACTGATTAGAAAACAAAAAGAGGACCGAAGTCCTCTTTTTTTGTTGCGGAGAGTGAGGGATTCAAACCCCCGATACCCATAAGGGTATACCGGATTTCGAGTCCAGCGCGATCGATCACTCTGCCAACTCTCCGATTAAACGAGAACCATGCAAGTTTACTTGCTAATGGCCGAGCACAAGGAGATACAAATATATTTGAACTCTCCTTTGTCTTAAGTGCATGCAAAGGTAATACAATTTTCCGAACCAACCAAATGTTTCAAAAGAAAACTTAAGAAGAAAGGCCAGAAACTTCATTCTGGCCTTTCACTACTTATTTCTTTGGTTGTTCAAGTCTTGTGCCTGTCTGTTTTGCTATGCCACGAGCATATTTCTCAGAGTAGCCAGGACGAGCTGGTGTAGAACCGAGACCGTACTTTGTACGTGTGAAACGACCGTTCTGTTCAGGTTTGATGGTCATATCATTGTACTTCACAATCAGATAGGTAGCCAACTGACACCAGCGAGCCAGCATCTGGTCGGCCTTCTCTGCAGTATATCCAGTGAGATACTTCACACGAGCAGCCTCGTCGAGCGTCAGCGCCTTGTCCTCTACCTCCTTCTGAGCACGGAAGTATGAGTTGTCGAGCGAGTCGCGCACCTGCTTCAGGCTGGGGAACATCATTGAGTAGCGGGGATAAACCATGTTAGACACCCAGTTCTGAACCCAGAACGCATTATCCATAGAGAAGTTCAACTCGTCAACACCAGGTGTGTTGTAAGGACGTGGCGACTCTGTAGCACAGCAATACACTGGTGTGAATGGAGCCATGTTGCCATCATCGTTGGCAAACCAGAAGCAGCCACCCACTTCGCGGGGCATCCATGAACGCATCTGACTGACAAACACGAAGCCTGCCTGCTGAGTAGAAACAGGACGCTCGTTGAAATACTTCTTGCCATCTACCTCGAAGAAAAGCGGTGTAGGACGATAAGGCATATCCCAGATACCGCCACCCATGTCCTGATCGAGAGAGAAAGGAGTGTTCTCGTAGTGGTCGCGCATAGCCTCCTCTACATCGTGAACAGTCAGTTTCTTGTTAGGCTTCACCCAGAGCGGCATCACCTCGGCATTGGCATCCTTACCCTCTGCCCAGGGGATATAGCGGTCCATACCATCAGCATAACGATTGAAGAAGGTCCACACGCGTGCATCGCAGATACGACGACCTGAGAAATCAGGAGCAGCATAAGCACCATTGTAGCTGAACTCTGCATCCTTACCCGTGAACCAGCCCATCTTACGAGCATAAGATACCACATTCTTTGAGTAGCGCACGTTCTCCTTGTCCTTCATATTAAAAGTGGTGATACGACTCTGGTTAGCGTGTCCGCAGATCATATCATCGGGAATACGCACAGCCACCCATACGGTGCGAGCCTTCTCCACCTTACGGTCGCTACCAGTACCCATCATCTCCATGATCCAAGCCTCGTTAGGGTCGCAGATGGTGAAAGTCTCACCACTTGAGTAGTAGCCATACTTCTCTACCAGTGAGGTCATCACGTCGATAGCCTGACGGGCATTCTTAGAACGCTGTAGGGCGATATAAATCAGCGAACCGTAGTCGATAACACCTGTGGTGTCGATCATCTCCTCACGGCCACCGAAGGTAGTCTCACCGATTGTCACCTGCCACTCGTTAATGTTACCTATCACATTATAGGTCTCTTCAGCCTCGGCAATCTCGCCCAGGTATTTATTAGTATCCCACTCATAAACTTTGCGAAGTTCGCCCTTGGCATGCTTAGCAGCGGGGTAATGAACCAATCCCTGAAACATGCCATAACTATCTGCGCTATACGAGCAGATAACCGAACCGTCGGCAGAAGCCTTCTTACCAACAATGAAGTTGGTGCAGGCAAAAGAAGAAGTTGCTATAAAAGCAAATAATGGTAATAATAATCTTTTCATTGTTTTTTACTTAATGATCAATTTATCACTTCCTGCAGCTTTAAAACTCATGTCCAGACCTTTCACGCTGTGTGTAAGAGCACCAAAGGAGATAAAGTCTACACCAGCCTTGGCATAAGGAATCATTGTATCGTAGGTGATGCCACCAGAAGACTCTGTTTCAGCACGTCCGTTGACAATCTTAACAGCCTTTTCTGTATCTTCAGGCGAGAAGTTGTCGAACATGATACGGTCGCAACCTTCGGCCAACGCCTCGTCAAGTTCTTTGAAGTTGCGCACCTCGCATTCTATCTTCAGGTCTTTACCGTTGTCCTTGCAATACTGTTTGGCACGGCTGATGGCATTATGCACGCCACCACAGAAGTCAATATGGTTGTCCTTCAGCAATATCATGTCGAACAAACCGATGCGGTGGTTCATGCCACCACCAATCTTAACAGCCTCTTTCTCCAGCATGCGCATGCCTGGCGTTGTCTTACGGGTGTCGAGCACACGTGTCTTTGTACCGGCATCAATCAATGCCTGCTGATAGCGGTGGGTCATGGTGGCAATGCCACTCATGCGCTGCAGAATGTTCAGCATCAGGCGCTCTGTCTGCAACAGGCTCTGCTCACGTCCCTTCACGCTCATCACGATGTCACCGGGCTTCACGTGGGCACCATCCTCAATAAACACCTCAACCTGCAGTTCGGGGTCAAAGCGGTGGAACACCTCCTTGGCAATCTCGACACCGGCAAAGATACCCTCTTCCTTAATCAGCAGTTTAGACTCGCCCATCGCGTCGGCCGGAATACAGCACAACGTGGTATGGTCGCCATCACCGATATCCTCTGCGAAGGCCAGATCAATCAGCTTGTCGTTCAGTTCTTCTACACTTAACATAACTAATGATATTGTAACGGTCAACTACTCAAAATAAATACCAATGCCAATACGCACACCGAACCCACTGTACTCCGTATGATCCTTCAGGCTCAGGTTGTAGTACACCTCTGGCTCCAGCGTTACGGTGCGGTTCAGGAAGTAAGCATAGCCCAACTGGACCGTAGGCAGGAAATCATCAAACTTATGACGGTGAACATAGTTGGCACCAGCACCCAGATAGAGTCCGTTCTGCTCGATATAGTAACGAATACCGGCACCTGCTGAGAGAGCATTGGGGCCCACCTTATGCCAGTCATAACCCAAGTTGGCTGTTACCATCCAGTCGTCCTCGAACAGATAACCACCTTTGGCATTAAAACCCATCTTCAGGCTCTCTGCTTTAGTATAGTCAAGATTAAAATTAGAAAGACTTGCAGATGCATAATACTTGTCCATGCCAAATGGCGGACGATCCTGTATCTGTGCATTACCAGTCAATGAGAAGACAAGACCACAAAGGGTCATTAAAAAGAATCTTTTCATAAGTAATTTATTTTAGGGTTTTACGATAATTTGCTAACCAGATAATGAACCATGCGGCAGAGAGTATCGCCGTTAATACAGCAATAACTCCAGCATATTCAGTTTCCAAATGGAATGCCTGCTCTGAAAGCAGATAAGTTACACATACCGTAGTCATAAATACGGCTGGGATAAAAGTAACTAAACAATTTCTCTTCTCACGAACCAAATAGACCGTGATAGCCCACAATGTAAAGACAGACAATGTCTGGTTGCTCCAACCAAACCAACTCCAGATCACATCGAATCCATCTGGATTAGCCATCTGCCAGATGAGTAAAGCTATAACTGCCAAGAACATAGGTATACATACATAGAGACGCTTACGTATGCTTCTCTGTTCCAGACGGATGAAGTCAGCAATAATCAGACGAGCAGAACGTAGAGCCGTATCACCACTGGTGATGGGTGCTGCCACCACACCAAGGATAGCCAAGACACTACCAAACACGCCTAACCAGTTCTCGCTCACCATATTTACAATAGCAGGAGCCTTACCGATAATAGCCTCACCGCCCTCCATTTGCTGATAACCTGCAACAGGTTCATTATAGAAGAAATACATGGCCACCGTAGCCCAAATGAGCGCTACGAAGCCTTCTGTAATCATGGAACCATAGAAAATAGGACGTCCCATTTTCTCATGTTTCACACAACGAGCCATCAACGGACTCTGTGTTGCATGGAAGCCACTGATAGCGCCGCAAGCAATTGTAATAAATAAACATGGGAATATATTCTTCGTGGTCAGCGAAGCGTCGCCTACCCCTTCCCACAGTTCTGGAATGTCGGGCTGCTTGATGAATAGCATCACCAGGAATGCCACTGCCATAAACAGCAAGGAGAAGGCAAAGAGTGGATACACTTTTCCAATAATCTTATCAATTGGCATCATCGTAGCAATCAGGTAATAGAGGAATATTACCACAATCCAGAAAGTACTATTACTGAGGAAAGCAAGTTGTGTGCCCTCTGTATGGAACAAATTCTGAAGCAGAGAAGCCGGACTGTAAACAAACACTGCGCCTACCATCATAAGTAAGAACACAGAGAAAATAAGCATCACTTGCTTAGGTACATTACCCAAATAACGTCCGATAATCTCAGGCAAGTTGGCACCGCCATTACGAATAGAGAGCATACCACTCAAGTAATCATGCGTAGCACCAGCAAAAATACATCCTAATACAATCCATAAGTAAGCCGCAGGACCAAACTTAGCACCCATGATAGCTCCGAAGATAGGTCCGGTACCCGCAATATTCAGAAACTGAATCATGAAGATCTTCCAACCCGGTAAAACCATAAAATCTACGCCATCTGCCTTTGCCACTGCAGGCGTTTGACGATCATCTGGACCAAAGATACGCTCCACAAAGCGACCATAAATAAAATAGCCCAAAACAAGAGCCACGAGGCTCAAAACAAACGTAATCATTTTGCTTATTTTTGTGAATTTGCAATGCAAAAGTACTATATTTATTTGAAATATGAAAAAAAAAGCATAACTTTGCACGAAAATTTAATAATAATAATGAGATATCGTTTCATTCTATTCATACTGCTTGTTGGTTTATTTGTTATCCCACCCGCAAAAGCCCAGTTTTCATCCTCTCCAAAACACGAAGTCCGCGCTATGTGGCTGACCACCATTGGTGGCATCGACTGGCCCAGGTCATCTGGGCAGAAGGCGCAGAAATTAGAGATGAGCAGCATTCTGGACCAACTGAAGGCGGCCGGCATCAATACGGTCTTGTTTCAGGCACGTGTCAGAGGCACCACCATGTATCCATCCAAGTATGAACCATGGGAGACCTGCCTGACCGGCACCCCCGGCAAGAATCCCGGCTATGACCCTCTGAAGCTCTGCATCGACCTTTGTCACGAGCGAGGCATGGAATGCCACGCATGGGTGGTCACCATCCCCATGGGCAACTGGAACAAGATTGGCTGTAAGACCATGCGTCAGAAACACCCCAACCTGGTCAAGCGCATTGGCGACGATGGTTTCATGGACCCCGAAAACACCCTGACGGGCGATTATCTGGTGAAGATATGCCGCGAGATTGTGGACAACTACGACGTTGACGGCATCCACCTGGACTACATCCGTTATCCTGAGACGTGGCCTACCAAACTGAAGGCTAAAAAGACCATTCAGCAGCGACGCAACTACATCACAGACATCGTGAGAAAGATTAGCCATAGCATCAAGCCCCGCAAGCCATGGATCAAGTTCTCGTGCTCGCCAATAGGCAAATACGACAATCTGAGACGCTACTCTGCCGGTGGCTGGAATGCACATACTGCCGTATCGCAAGATGCACAACTATGGCTGAAGGAAGGTCTGATGGACGAGCTCTTCCCCATGATGTACTTCCGCGACAACAACTTCTTCCCCTTTGCCATCGACTGGAAAGAGAACAGCAACGGCCGACTCATCGTGCCGGGCTTGGGCATCTATTTCCTGGATCCTAAAGAGGGCAAATGGGAACTGGATCAGGTGGCACGCCAGATGAACGTGTGCCGACAGATTGGTGTGGGCCACTGCTACTTCCGCTCAAAGTTCTTCACCGACAACACGAAGGGCATCTACGATTACGCCCGTGCTTTTGATGCCACACCGGCATTGGTACCACCTATGACATGGGCCACAAAGTCGGTGCCCAGCGCCCCTAAATCGCTATCGCTCGAAGGTACCCGACTGCACTGGGAAGGAGCTCACGACGACAGCGGAGCGCCATATTTATTATATAATGTCTATGCCTCCGACACCTATCCCGTAGATGTCACCAAGGCCGAAAACTTGGTAGCCGTTCGCCAGACCAAGACATCTATCCATGTGCCTGCCCACAAGTACTATGCCGTCACAGCCATGAACCGCTTTGGCGTCGAGAGCAAATCCATACAATTACATCATACAATCACTACTCCGGCACCCCTTCACTCCACGGGGCCTGACCAATTCTTCTCCGAGGGAAATGTGTTCGTACTTCCTACAAAAGAGAGCACCTTAGACGCCAAGTATATTGCCATAGAAACGCTTCAAGGCCAAACAATTACAGTTATTCATTACACCAGAACTTTAGATGTAAGGAAGATACCAAACGGCATCTATCAACTGCGCTCATTAGGTCGCAACGGACGTAATCATCGCATTGGCTTCTTAACAATAAAAAGACCTTAAGAAAAGGGAACGGAAAATAATCATATAATTTTTCGTTCCCTTTTTCTTATAATTCGGAAGAAATAAGTATCTTTGCACACGGAATCGTAAACCCAAAGGATAATAAAGAAATTATGGCAATTAAAAAACTCAAAAAGGTACTAGTGCTCGGTTCAGGCGCACTAAAGATTGGACAAGCTGGTGAATTCGACTATTCTGGTTCGCAGGCGTTGAAAGCTTTGCGTGAGGAAGGCATCAAGAGTGTGTTGGTAAACCCCAACATCGCCACCATCCAGACATCAGAAGGTATCGCCGACAAGGTCTACTTCCAACCAGTCAACACACATTTCGTCACTGAGATTATCAAGAAGGAACGCCCCGATGGCATCCTCTTGGCATTCGGCGGTCAGACCGCTCTTAACTGCGGTACAGAGCTCTACCAGAATGGCACGCTGAAGGAATACGGCGTGGAGGTGCTTGGCACCAGTGTTGAAGCAATCATGAACACTGAGGACCGTGACCTTTTTGTGAAGAAGCTCGATGAGATTGAACTGAAGACGCCCGTCAGCCACGCCGTAGAGAACATGGACGATGCGCTGAAGGCAGCCCACGAGATTGGCTTCCCCATCATGATTCGTTCTGCCTATGCGCTGGGTGGTCTTGGCTCAGGTATCTGTCCCGATGAAGCCGCATTCAAGGAGTTGGCAGAGAGTGCATTCACCTTTGCACCACAGATTCTGGTAGAAGAGTCGCTGAAGGGCTGGAAGGAAATTGAGTTCGAGTGCATCCGCGATGCCAACGACCGCTGCTTCACCGTAGCCTCGATGGAGAACTTCGATCCCCTGGGCATCCACACCGGTGAGTCTATTGTCGTAGCTCCCACCTGCTCACTGACCGACGAACAGGTCAAGATGCTGCAAGACATCACCATCCGTTGCGTACGCCACCTGAACATCATTGGCGAGTGCAACATCCAGTTTGCCTTCAATGCCACCACCAACGACTATCGTATCATTGAGATCAATGCACGTCTGTCTCGTTCTTCGGCTCTGGCATCAAAGGCTACAGGTTATCCTCTGGCTTTCGTAGCAGCAAAAATTGCATTGGGCTACACCCTCGATCAGATTGGCGAGATGGGCACCACCAGCAGTGCTTATGTAGCCCCTTCACTTGACTATATGATTTGTAAGATTCCTCGTTGGGACCTTACCAAGTTTGCCGGTGTAAGTCGTCAGATTGGCTCTTCCATGAAATCTGTGGGCGAAATCATGTCTATCGGCCGCAGCTTTGAGGAGATGATTCAGAAAGGCTTGCGCATGATTGGTCAAGGCATGCACGGATTTGTTGGCAACGACCACACCAAGTTCGAGGACCTCGACGATGCTCTCCAGAACCCCACCGACCTGCGTATCTTTGCCATCGCACAGGCACTGGAAGAGGGTTACACCATTGAGCGCATCGAAGAGCTCACCAAGATCGACCCCTGGTTCCTGGAGCGCTTAAAGCACATCGTGGACCTGAAACACCAGTTGCAGACCTATCATAAGATGGAAGACCTGCCCGACGCCCTGCTGCTCGAAGTAAAGCAGGCCGGCTTCAGCGACTTCCAGATTGCCCGCTTCGTTTTGAAGCCCGAGACTGGCAACATGGAGAAGGAGAACCTGGAGGTGCGCAGCTATCGTCAGAGCCGTGGCATCCAGCCCTCTGTAAAGCGCATCCCCACCGTTGCCTCCGAGCATCCCGAGCTGACCAACTATCTGTACTTCACCTATCTGCCCACCGTACAGCACGACATCCCCTACTACCACAACGAGAAGTCAGTGATTGTACTGGGTTCAGGTGCCTACCGCATCGGTTCGTCTGTAGAGTTTGACTGGTGTTCGGTGAACGCCATCAACACCGCTCGCAAACTGGGCTACAAGTCTATCATGGTGAACTACAACCCTGAGACCGTATCTACCGACTATGATATGTGCGACCGCCTCTACTTCGACGAGTTGTCGTTGGAGCGCGTGCTCGACGTCATCGAGCTGGAGTCGCCACGTGGCGTCATCGTCAGCGTGGGCGGACAGATACCAAACAACCTCGCCATGAAGTTGCATCGTCGTGGTGTTCCCGTACTGGGCACCTCGCCTGTTGACATCGACCGTGCAGAGAACCGCGACAAGTTCTCAGCTATGCTCGACAAGCTGGGAATCGACCAGCCCGCTTGGCGCGCCCTGACATCGTTCGACGACATCAAGGAGTTCGTTGCAGAGGTAGGCTATCCCGTACTGGTTCGTCCTTCATACGTTCTCTCTGGCGCAGCCATGAACGTTTGTTACGACGAAGAGGAGCTGCACCGCTTCCTCAACATGGCCACCGAGGTTTCTAAGGAGTTCCCCGTTGTTGTGTCTAAGTTCATGACCGAGACCAAAGAGATTGAGTTTGACGCTGTTGCCGACAAGGGCGAGGTCATCGAGTATGCCATCTCCGAGCACGTAGAGTATGCCGGTGTTCACTCTGGCGATGCCACCATGGTATTCCCCGCTCAGCACATCTACTTCTCTACCATCCGTCAGATCAAGAAGATAGCCCGTCGCATAGCTGCAGAGCTAAACATCAGCGGTCCTTTCAACATCCAGTTCCTGGCTAAGAACCGCGAGGTCAAGGTCATCGAATGTAACCTCCGCGCCTCTCGTTCGTTCCCCTTCGTTTCTAAGATTCTGAAGCGCAACTTCATCGAGACAGCCACTAAGATTATGCTGGACGCCCCCTACTCTCGTCCCGACAAGTCAGAGTTCGACATCGACCGCATCGGCGTCAAGGCCTCTCAGTTCTCGTTTGCCCGTCTGCAGAATGCCGACCCCGTACTCGGTGTTGACATGTCGTCAACCGGTGAGGTAGGCTGTCTGGGCGACGACCTCCACGAGGCACTGCTCAACGCCCTGATTGCCACAGGCTATCGTGTACCCAAGAAGGGTGGCGCCATCCTCATCTCGAGCGGTGCTGCCAAGGGCAAGGTCAGTCTGTTGGAGCCTGCCAAGCAACTGCTCAAGCAGGGCTTCGAGGTCTATGCCACACCAGGTACTGCCCGTTTCTTCAACGACAACGGCATTGCTGCCAAGGCAGTAGCATGGCCTGATGAAGAGGGCGACAACAACGTGATGAAGATGATTGCCGATCACAAGTTCGACCTGATTGTCAACGTGCCCAAGAACCACTCTAAGCGCGAGCTGACCAATGGCTATCGCATTCGTCGCGGTGCCATCGATCACAACACGCCTCTGATGACCAATGTTCGTTTGGCCAAGGCCTTCATTGAAGCCTTCACCGCCATCAACGAGAACGACATCAAGATTAAGAGTTGGCAAGAATATAACAACTAAACTCTAGACCATCTAAAAAGCAAAGCGGATGTGTTCATCACGAACACACCCGCTTTTTTTGTTATCCCTTCACAAAACTTAGCAATGATATTTCTTATTCTGCGCCCCCCTGGCTGATGCCACATGCATACAACAATCAACATTGCCGCCCCGATAAACGAGGTGGCAATGCATAAAAAGCTATTTACTTGATGAACACCCATTGGTTGGTAGTAATTTAATCTATTCAGGTAAGATTTCACGCTTATTTCGATTTATCATTTTCCAAAGTTTTCTGCGTGATTGATGTTGCAAATATACAAAAAGAAAGAATACGATGCAACAAAAAAGCCATAATTTAACACTAGAAAGACAAGATTACAACACTTGACAGACAAGAACTAAAATTTTAGAGCAAATTGAAAACCGAAATGGGGAATTAAGACGCAAATTGACAGCAGAGTAATGAGAGGTATGGTCAAAATGGAGAAAAAAGTAGGAAAATATTCAATTTTTGACGGTTTCATCGGTGACTTGATGATATAGGCAATAGATAAACACCGATACTGCAGCCAAAACCGCTTTATTATTCATTCCACCTGTTTGGTTTTGAGGCGTTGTATTGCAACTTTTGTGAGGCAATAGTAACGCTATTGACATGCAAAAGCTATGGTTTTGATTCAATTCCAGGGGCTAGAAATAACAATTCTAGCCCCTGGAAACAGAACAAGAGTGACGCTAAGGGATGAGAATAGTGCCGCTATTCAACATGAAAAGTACCACTATTCGATATAAAAAGCGCCACTATTCGATGGGAAAAGTGGCACTTTGGGAAATGATAGTAGGGATATCTATTTTTTGCTAAGTACGGGCTTACCGGCTTCTATCCAAGCATCGGTGCCGCCATCCATATTTACAACCTTGTAGCCTTCTTTGGCCAGGAACTTGGCGGCGGAGGCACTACGGATGCCACTGCGACAGTAGATGGCTATGGTCTTGTTCTTAGGCAACTGGCTGAGGGCTGCGGACATAAAGGAATCGGCCTTATAGTCGATAAGCAACGAGCCCTTCAGGTAGGCTTCTTCGTGCTCGGATGCAGTACGTACATCGAGCAGTACTACGCTGTCGGACCCTGAAATCAGGCGATGGAAGGCTTGCACATCGACGGTCTTGTAGTCTTTGCGTGGAGCATCATGACCTCGCAACGTCCATGCTATTCCGAGGACAATGGCCAGCAGTACGATCAGCGTCAACTTATTAGATTGTTTCATAGGTTCTATACATCAAAAGATTACGGTGCAAAAGTAAGCATTTTCGAGCAAAAGCCAAAACATTCTGCGAAAAAAGCGCATTATTAGACCAAAATACGCTATCTTTGCACGTGAAAAACAAGGATACATACTATAAAAGATATGAAACAAGCCAAGATACTCTTTGTCTGCCACGGTAATATCTGCCGCAGTCCTATGGCCGAATTTGTGATGAAGAAAATCGTTGCCGATGCAGGTCTTGAGGAGCAGTTCTACATAGAATCGGCTGCCACCTCGACGGAAGAGATAGGCAACGAGGTCTATCCACCAGCCAAAAGGAAGTTGGCTGAACACGGCATCACATGCAAAGGAAAAACGGCACGACAGATGACGCGAGGAGACTACCAGCGCTTTGACCTGCTGATAGGCATGGACGACTGGAACATACGCAACATGAAGCGCATTTGCCAAGACGACCCCGACAAGAAGATTCATCGTCTGATGGACTTCACGCCACGTGCTGGCGAGGTGGCCGACCCCTGGTACACAGGCAATTTCGAAGCCACCTGGCAAGATGTATGGGAGGGCTGCAACTGTCTGTTGGAACAGCTGAGAGGTTAAAAAAAAGGCTAAAAGCTACGTTATCTATTAATTTTTTCCTACCTTTGTGGCGGATATGACAGAACCATTAGAATTTACAATACCCGAACGCGAACTGGCCTTGCAGCTCTACAATGAGCTGAAGGACAAGGTGGCAACAACCCTGGAACCTGCCGACGAAGAGAAGCTGCGCAACCACCTGATGACGGTTGTGGGCCAGAACATTGTGCATCGCAATGTGTTCGGACTGAACCCCATCGTCACGGCTCTGCAAACAGCCCTGCTCGTGGTCGATGAGATAGGGCTGCGCCGAGATGCGGTCGTAGCCATCCTGCTCTATCCAAGTATCGAGGCCGAGTACACCACCATCGACGAGGTGGGCGCCAACTACGGCGAATCAGTGGCACGCATCCTGCACGGCTTGCTGCGCATACAGGAGCTCTACAAGAAGAACCCCGTTGTTGAAAGCGAGAATTTCCGAAACCTGCTGCTCTCGTTTGCCGAAGACATGCGCGTGATACTAATCATGATTGCCGACCGCGTGAACCTGATGCGACAGATTCGCGACTCGGAGAACGAAGCCGGCAAGCGCGAGGTGTCGGAAGAGGCAGCCTACCTCTATGCCCCACTCGCCCACAAACTGGGTCTGTACAAACTGAAAAGCGAGTTGGAGGACCTGTCGCTGAAGTATCTGGAGCACGACGCCTACTACATGATTCGCGAGAAGCTAAATGCCACAAAGAGCGCACGCGATGCCTACATCAAGCGTTTCATAGCACCTATCGAGAAGAAGCTGAACGAGGCCGGACTGAAGTTTCACATGAAGGGACGCACCAAATCCATCCACTCCATCTGGCAGAAGATGAAGAAACAGAAATGTGGCTTCGAGGGCGTTTATGATCTGTTTGCCATCCGCATTATCATCGACTGTCCGATAGAGAAAGAGAAACAACAGTGCTGGCAGACATTTGCACTGATCACGGATATGTACACCTCGAACCCTAAGCGCATGCGCGACTGGCTCACCGTGCCAAAGACCAACGGCTACGAGAGCCTGCACATCACCGTGCTGGGCCCGGAACAGAAATGGGTAGAGGTACAGATACGAACCGAGCGCATGGACGACATTGCCGAACGAGGCGTGGCAGCCCACTGGCGCTACAAAGGTGTGAAAGCCGAGGGTGGCATGGACGACTGGCTGAACGGCATCCGCCAGATGTTGGAAGAGTCGAGCGGCATAGAGGCCATGGACCAGTTCAAGATGGACCTCTACGACGACGAGATATACGTGTTCACGCCCAAGGGCGACCTGCTGAAATTTCCGAAAGGTGCCACCGTGCTGGACATGGCCTACCACATCCACTCGAAGTTGGGGTCGGCATGCACGGGCGCGCGTATAAATAATAAGGTGGTGACATTCCGTCAGGAACTGCACTCGGGCGACCAGGTGGAGATTATCACCTCTTCGACACAGTACCCGAAACAGGAATGGCTCAACATCGTCAAGACTTCGAGAGCGAAAGCCAAAATCCGACTGGCCCTGAAAGAGACGCAACAGAAAGAGGCGCTGCTGGTGAAAGAGATGCTGGAACGCAAGTTCCGCAACCGCAAGATAGAACAGGACGAGAGCCTGATGATGCGCACCATGAAGAAGCTGGGCTACAAAGAGGCCAGCGACTTCTATCGCGACATAGCACGAGAGACACTCGAAGTGCAGACGGTGTTCGACAAATACCTGGAGCTGCAGCAGGGCGAGAAGGTGATTACGGGCGACAATATTGCACGCTCGGCCGAGGAGTTTACGCTGGAAGACTCGAAATTTTCGAGCCTGAACACGCAGATGTCCGACGACGTGCTGGTGATTGGACAAGACCTGAAAGGCGTTGACTACCAGCTGGCTCACTGCTGCAATCCCATCTATGGCGACGAGGTGTTCGGCTTTGTCACCGTGAGCGGCGGCATCAAGATTCACCGTTGCGACTGTCCTAATGCGCCAGAGATGCGACGCCGCTTTGGCTACCGCATTGTCAGGGCGAAGTGGAGCGGCAAAGGATCGAGCCAGTATGCCATCACGCTGCGCATCATCGGCAACGATGACCTGGGCATCGTGAACAACCTCACCTCGATTATCTCGAAGGATGAGCGACTGGTGCTGCGCAGCATCAACATAGACTCGAACGACGGACTGTTTCGCGGCAACCTGGTCATCATGATCAACGACAACACGCGCCTGGAAGCCCTCATCAAGAAGCTGCGCACCGTGAAAGGTGTGAAACAGGTGGAAAGAATATAACCCACACAAACAATGAAAACTAAATTCGTGACTTTCGGAGAGCTGCTCCTCAGATTCTCTAAACAAAACCACCAACGACTGTCGCAAGGCGACTACTTCACCAGCAAATACGGGGGTAGCGAGGCTAATGTGGCTGTATCGTTGGCCATGCTAGGCAACGATGTGCAATACGTGACCAGACTGCCAGACACACCTGTTGGACATGCTGGCGTGCAGAACCTCATGCAACTGGGCGTTGACTGCCGACACATACTCTACGGAGGTCAGCGCATCGGCACCTACTACATGGAACCGGCTGCCGGCATGCGTCCGGCCAAGGTAATCTACGACCGTGCCGGATCGGCCTGCTCGGAGATAAAGCCTGGCATGATTGACTGGCGCGAGATTTTGAAGGATGCCGCCGTTCTACACATATCGGGCATCACGGCTGCCATCTCGCAGAGTTCGGCAGACGCTACCTTTGAAGCACTCGACATAGCCGACGAGCTGGGGGTGAAGGTGGCTTTCGACATCAACTACCGCAAGAACCTGTGGAAATATGGTGCCGACCCACGCGAGACGCTAAGACGCATCCTCAGTCGTTGCGACCTGATGTTTGGCGATGCCATCGAATTTGAGTTTCTCTGTCAGCGCAAGCAACCGCCCTTCACGGCCACAGACTCTAGCTTCGAGATGCAGATGGACGAATATGGCGCCTGGTTCGATGACCTCCACTGTGAGTTCCCACGCTGCAAGAAATGGCTGATGGGCATGCGCAACATTGTGGCATCGGACCACCACCTGCTCACGGCACTGCTGTGGACCGACGGCCAACTGCTCAAGGCACCAATCAACGACATCATCGGCGTGGTAGATGCCTCGGGTGTGGGCGACGCCTTCATGGCGGGCATGCTGCATGCACTACGCGCCTACCCCGACGACAGTCAGATGCAGCTCAACTACTCGCTGGCGGCTTCGACGCTCAAGAACACGATTCCTGGCGACTTCAACCTGGCCACCGACGAAGAAATAACGGCGCTGCTGTAATGAGCCAATATTAACCCTCCTTTTATATAAGAAACTATGCTATCAGAAAAAGACTTGCAACAAATTGCTCAACGTGGCATCAGCCAGGAGCAGATTGAAACCCAACTAAAAGAATTTGAAACAGGCTTCCCCTTCCTGCGACTGGAAGCTGCTGCTGCCGTAGGCAACGGTATTCTGGCACCTGCCGCCAGCGAGCGCCAATCGTATGTGAAAGCATGGGAAGCGTATAAGGCCGAAGGACACCGCGTGGTCAAGTTCGTGCCTGCCAGCGGTGCAGCAAGCCGCATGTTCAAGAACATGTTTGCGTTTGTGGATGCCGACTATGACGTGCCTACCACCGACTTCGAGAAGAAATACTTCGACGAGATTGAGAAGTTTGCTTTCTACGAGGCCCTGAATGAGGTTTGCCTGAAGAATGAAGGTAAGGACATCAAAACACTGATGGCCGAAGGCAACTACAAGGCTGTGGCTGCCAACATGCTGAAGAAAGAGGGCCTGAACTACGGTCAACTGCCTAAGGGTATGCTGCTGTTCCACAAATATGCAGAGGGTGCCCGCACACCTATGGAGGAGCACTTGGTTGAAGGCGCACTGTATGCTGCCTCTAACGGTGAGGCTCACGTGCACTTCACGGTGAGCCACGACCACCTGGACTTCTTCAAACAGAAGGTGGCAGATAAAGCAGACGGCTTTGCAAAGAAATACGGCATCAAGTACGACATTACCTTCTCGGAGCAGAAACCCTCTACAGACACCGTTGCTGCCAACCCCGACAACACACCTTTCCGCGAGGCCGACGGCTCGCTGCTGTTCCGTCCGGGCGGTCACGGTGCACTGATTGAGAATCTCAACGAGATTGAGGCAGACGTGATTTTTGTGAAAAACATCGACAACGTGGTTCCAGACAGACTGAAGCCTGAGACCGTGGAGTGGAAGCAAGTCATTGCTGGTGTGCTGGTAACGCTGCAGAAAAAGGCATTCGAATACCTCAGCCAGTTGGACAACAACCCCACAGAGGCTCAGTTGGCCGAGATAGCCCAATTCGTTGAGAAGAACCTTTGCACCAACCCCAAAAACAACAAGGTGGATGCAGACTACCTGAGAGGCAAGTTGAACAGACCTATGCGCGTGTGTGGTGTGGTGAAGAACGTGGGCGAGCCTGGCGGTGGTCCGTTCCTGACCTACAACCAGGATGGCACCGTGTCGCTGCAGATTCTGGAGAGCTCACAGATTGACACCAACAATGCTGAATATATGAAGATGTTCACACAGGGCACACACTTCAACCCCGTTGACTTGGTTTGTGCCGTCAAGGACTATCAAGGCAAGCCTTTCAACCTGCCCGACTTCGTTGACAAAACAACGGGCTTCATCTCAAGCAAATCGAAGGGTGGCAAAGAACTGAAAGCTCTCGAGTTGCCGGGTCTTTGGAATGGTGCCATGAGCAATTGGTCAACAGTGTTTGTGGAAGTGCCACTCGGTACTTTCAACCCCGTGAAGACCGTCAACGACCTGTTGCGCGAACAGCATCAGTAAGAGATAAAGACTTTATATAGTCAGAATTTCATGTGGAGCAGCTACAAACGTGGTTGCTCCATTTTCTTTCAGGAAATCACGGTCTCTGAAACCCCAAAGTACGCTGATACAGGGCAAACCGGCATTTAGGGCGGTCTGCAGATCGACATCGCTGTCGCCTATATACACAGCATTCTCCTTGCCAACACCCAACTGACGAAGGGCTTCAACCACGGTGTCGGGAGCCGGCTTCTTGCGGATGCCCTCTGACTCGTGCTCACCAATGGCCACCTGGATGGTGTCAGGGAAGAAATGACGACAGAGTGACTGCGTGGCAGCATAGAACTTATTGCTGACCACGGCAAGGTGCTTGCCCCTACTCTTCAGTTCGGCCAACAGCTCTGGAATGCCGGCATAAGGGTGCGTCGCATCGAGCGAATGCTCCAAATAGTAGGTACGGAACGTGGCAAAGGCGGCCTCGAACTGAGGGTTGGACTCTCCATCAGGTACCGCACGGACCATCAACATCTTCACACCGTTGCCCACAAATCGGCGCACATCTGCTAGGGAATGTTCGGGCATGCCATGATGTCTTAAAGCATAGTTCACTGCAGCTGTCAAGTCTTCTAACGTCTCCAACAGGGTACCGTCAAGATCAAAAATGTATGTATCGTAGCTTGTCGTCATCTGAACCAATTATTAAATTTGAAATGCAAAGTTATAAATAATTGGGCGATTATCGGCACAAGCTGCCAAATAAATCCGAAAAACCGAAAAAAAGAACCACCATCCGTCACGGATGGTGGAAACTAACACAAAAACTAAGATTTTCCCACAGCCATCTTCACAGATGACCTGTGGTTGGGAATAATGGTTATATACACCTTTTGAGCAGTTATATAAATAACTTTTACCAAAAGCGATGCGAAGTTACAAAAAAATTTTGAGGTAACAAGCGTTTAGGAGGATAAATCTGCCTATTACACTGCTAAATGGATAATAATTGAAAGTATATGTGGCAAAAAAGCGACATTTTGAGCTTTATTGGCAGAATTTTGAAACTTTATTTCCAAAACATTTGCTTATATCGAAAAAAATGCATACCTTTGCACTCGCTT
The DNA here is from genome assembly GCA_024695815.1 of Prevotella sp. Classification (GTDB taxonomy): domain Bacteria; phylum Bacteroidota; class Bacteroidia; order Bacteroidales; family Bacteroidaceae; genus Prevotella. The sequence goes on along the minus strand of JAILHK010000004.1, from coordinate 45,834 downwards.
TTGAAAAACGGGTGTTTTCCAGAGTGGCCAAATGGGGCAGACTGTAAATCTGCTGTCTTTCGACTTCGGTGGTTCGAATCCATCAGCACCCACAACGCTTTCACACATGTTTTTTATTCCTCCTACAGAAAGCAAACAATTCTATATTTTATTAGAAAATTCCCAAAAAATATTCATTATTGCAGAAAAAGCTGTAACTTTGCATTCCGAAACTTTAAAAGGAATACACACACATGCAAGACCATAAGAAAAAAGCCAAATATTACCTTTGGCCAGCAGCTATTTCGGTACTGATCATCTTCGGTATTATTTTTTACTATTTCTTTTGCACTTTCTCAAAAAGCAACGAAGATCAAGTGGTATATGTTGATGCCGACGACACGCCTGACTCTGTCTATACAAAACTGGCAGCCATTGCCAACGACAGTCAGTTGACGGGGTTCCGCACGCTGGCCCGACACAACGGCTACGAAAAAAACATACGTACAGGACGATATGTCATCACACCAAGCATGAACACCTTCACAGTTTTCCGCCATATGAAGAACGGACAGCAGCAGCCCATGATGCTGACTATACCCGAAGCTAGGACCGCAGAATTGCTGGCTGGCAGACTGTCACAGAAGCTCATGCTGGACAGCTTAGAACTGGTGCAGGCCCTGACCTCGGAAGAGGTTTGCAAGAAGTATGGCTACGACACAGCCACCATCGTGGCGATGTTCGTGCCAAACACCTACGAGGTTTATTGGGACATGACACTCGAGAAACTGATGCAACGCATGCAGAAAGAACATGATGCCTTTTGGACCGACGAGCGACAGAAGAAAGCTCAAAGACTTGGACTGACCCCTAATGAGGTGGCAACACTGGCAAGTATTGTGGACGAGGAAACGGCAAACACAACTGAGAAGCCTATGATTGCAGGCATGTATTTGAATCGACTGAAGACCGGTATGCCCCTTCAAGCCGACCCCACGGTGAAGTTTGCCTTGAAGGACTTCAACCTGAAGCGCATCTATCATAACCACCTGAGCGTGGAGAGTCCCTACAACACCTATGCACACATCGGACTGCCTCCCGGCCCCATCAAGGTGGCAAGCATCAAAGGCATCGATGCAGTGCTGAACCGCCAGGTACACGACTTTCTGTATATGTGTGCCAACAGCGACTTCTCGGGCACACACGTGTTTGCTCGCAACTATCAGGAGCATCTGCACAATGCAGCACTCTATGCGAAGGCACTCAACGAAAGAGGTATCAAATAAGGACATCGTATAAAAAGCGAAATGCCCATCGTTTCGCAACGAAGGGCATATCTCAATAGGTATTAGTCTTTTTAAGGTAAAAAGATTGTATTCAGGATAACAGGTGCAAAGATAATTGATATAAGTCAACCTTGCAAACTTTTTTATATGTTTTTCAACATACACCACCTTTTTGGTTCGTTTTATATAAATAAATAAGGTGAAGAAAACGAAAATTCTGATTTATTTTGTACCTTTGCAATCAAAATCAAAAAACAACATACGGAAATGGAAGAAAAGACACTGAACGAAAACGAAGAGAAGAAAAGTCTTAGCTTCGTGGAACAAATGGTAAAGGACGATCTGGCAGCTGGTAAGAACAGTGGACGACTGCAAACGCGCTTTCCACCAGAGCCTAACGGCTACCTGCACATCGGTCATGCGAAAGCCATTGCCATTGACTTCGGACTTGCAAAAAAATATGGCGGCACATGTAATCTGCGCTTCGACGATACAAACCCCGTAAAGGAAGACACGGAATACATTGAGAGCATTGAGCACGACATCAAATGGATGGGCTTCCAGTGGGCTAACGTCTATTATGCTTCTGACTATTTCCAGCAACTATGGGACTTTGCTGTATGGCTCATCAAACAAGGAAGAGCATATGTTGACGAGCAGAGCTCTGAGGCAATTGCACAACAGAAGGGTACCACAACAAGCCCCGGCACGAACTCGCCATTCCGCGACCGCCCCATAGAAGAGAACCTTCGTTTGTTCGATTTTATGAACAGCGGTAAATGCGAGCCTGGCAGCATGGTGCTGCGTGCCAAAATTGACATGGCGCATCCTAACATGCTGTTCCGCGATCCATTGATTTACCGCGTGCTGAACATACCACACGTGAAGACGGGCGACAAATGGAATGCCTACCCCATGTATGACTTCACCCACGGTCAGTGCGACTACCTGGAGGGCGTGACACACTCATGGTGCACACTGGAGTTTGTAGAACACCGACCCTTGTACGACCTGTTCGTGACATGGATGAAGGAATGGAAGGGCGAGACCGACAATATTGAAGACAACCGTCCACGACAGACGGAGTTTAACAAGCTGAACCTGAGCTATACGCTGATGTCAAAACGTAACTTGCTGGCTCTGGTCAACGAACACTTGGTGAACGGCTGGGACGATCCTCGCATGCCAACCATCTGCGGTCTGCGTCGTCGTGGCTACTCGCCCGAGAGTCTGAGAAAGTTCATTGACAAGATTGGCTATACGAAACTGGATGGACTGAACGACATCGCTTTGTTGGAGAGCGTGGTTCGCGACGATTTGAACAGCAGAGCTCAGCGCGTGAGTGCTGTACTGGACCCTGTCAAGGTGGTGATCACCAACTATCCTGAAGGTCAGACCGAACAACTGACGGCCATCAACAACCCCGAAAACGAGGCTGACGGCACACACACCGTGGAATTCAGCCGCGAGTTGTGGATTGAGCGCGACGACTTCATGGAAGTGGCAGAAAAGAAATTTATGCGACTGGCTCCTGGCAAAGAGGTACGCCTGAAGAACGCCTATATCATCAAGTGCGACGAGGAGCACGCCTGCGACAAGGATGCTGAGGGACGCGTGACCACCATCTACTGCACCTACGATCCTGAGACACGCAGCGGACTGCCCGGTGCCGACCGCAAGATTAAAGGTAAGACACTGCACTGGGTGAGCTGCCACAACGCTATGAAGGCTGAGGTTCGTCTGTACGACCGCCTGTGGAAGGTTGAGAATCCACGCGACGAGATGGCAGCCATTCGCGATGCACAGCAGTGCGACGCGGTAACGGCCATGAAGCAGATTATCAATCCTAACTCACTGAGCGTGAATAAAGAATGTTATATTGAGCCATTTGCTGCTAACATGCAGCCACTGAGCTACTTGCAGTTCCAGCGCATTGGATACTTCAACGTGGATCCCGACTCAACGCCTGAGCATCCTGTATTTAACAAGACCGTAGGTCTTAGATCTTAATCAAATGTCAGTAAACGAAGGCTCAAACATTGATTCGTACGACAAAGAGTTCACCGAGCGTCTAGAAGAATACGAGAAGGCTGTTGAATCTGGACTACCTGTATTTCTTGATGCCAATGAGCTCGCAGAGATTGCGGACTATTACCATATGCACGAACAGGAGGAAAAGGCTGAGAATGCTTTACAACTAGCCCTCAGCCTTTCGCCTGGTGCTATAGGTCCGCTGACGTACAGAATACACGAGGCCTTCGAACGGAACGACATTGAAGCTGCCAAGGATTACTACGCACAGATAACAGAGACGGATAGTCCTGACTATGTCTATGACTGGGTAGAAATCTTATTGGCACAAAACAAAGAGGAAGAGGCTGAAAGTTATCTCGGAGAGGAACTCGAGAAAATACCTACGTCTGAACGACAGGATTTTATTGTTGACATAGCGCATATCTACGAGCAATGGGGCTACTATGCCCTGGCCATGAAATGGATATGCGGTGCCCAGAAGGAAGACTCGCAGGACTTCAAAGAGATTATGGCACACACCTTATTAGGGCTTGGGAAATTCGAAGACAGCGAAAAGATGTTCGACGAATTGCTGGACAAGGCTCCCTACTCTTCACAATACTGGATATCACTGTCGAATGCCCAGCTGATGAAGGGGGACATAGCTAAAGCGGTGGAGAGCAGTGAATATGCACTGGCCATCAATCCTGACGACACGGAGGCCATGGTGGCAAAAGCCAACGGACTAAGTAACCTTGGCAACTACGAGGAGGCCCTGAAGTTTTACATGCGTGCACTCAGCATCATTCCTGACAACTGCGCAGCCCTCATGTTTACAGGCATTTGTCTGGGCAACATGAACAGACATCAAGAAGCCATCGAAAAGCTATTGAAAGCCAAGCAACAGGCCAAAGAATTCAACGAGATACTACTACCAGACATCAACCACGAACTGGCTTTGGCCTATTGCGCCATCAACGAGACGGAACAGGCTCTGGCATGCGTTGACGAGATGGAAAAGCAAGGTGAAGACAAGGCGCATGCACTACTAATTAGAGGGCATATCCTGTTGAACGGTCACAGAGTGGAGGAAGCAGAGAATACCTTCAAACAGGCAATAGAAAAGGCTGCCAAACCGGGCGAGATGCTACTGCACATCGCCGTATCTTTTTTGGAAAACCAAATGGAGAAGGCTGCCTACAATCTGCTGAAGAGATATTTCGAAGTGGCTCCTACCGACGTCAAAGATGGCTATGCCTATATGGCGATGTGCTGCTACGACCTAAAGGACACCCGAGGATTTCTTGAAAACCTGGAAAAAGCCTGCAGACTGAATCCGCAGGAATGTAAGAATGTTTTCTCGCACGTCTTCCCCGAAGAGGTAGCTCCTGAGGATTATTATAAATATGTAATAGGTAAGATTAACCTATGAGTTGGATATCAAGTTTATTAAGCAATCTGAATTATAGCACCATCTTGTTTTTGATGCTATTAGAGAGTACCGTTATTCCCGTACCATCAGAGTTAGTTGTCGCACCAGCTGCCTATCGCGCAGCCACTGGCGACCTGGATGTGTTTTTAGTGATACTGTTTGCCACCATCGGTGCTGACATTGGTGCCTCTATCAACTACTTTGTAGCACTCTATGTGGGACGACCTGTGATTTACAAATTTGCCAATAGCAAATGGGGAAAAATGTGTTTGCTCAACCAGAAAAAAGTGGAAAAGAGCGAGTCGTACTTTGACAATCACGGCATCATGGCAACACTGACCGGCCGACTGGTGCCTGGCATACGCCACCTTATATCTATTCCTGCCGGACTGGCACGAATGAACTACTGGAAATTCCTGCTCTACACCACCATCGGAGCCGGCGCTTGGCACAGCATTCTGGCAGCCATGGGTTGGTATCTGCACACGGCTGTAGGCGACGTCAGCGACGAAGAACTGAAAAACATTATAGGACAGTACAACCATTACATCGTGGGGGGAATCCTAGCCATCGTGGCACTATTAATCGGTTATCTGCTGATAAAAAGCCATCTGAAGGGAAAAAAGGGAAAATCATAGTCATTTGTTTGCGGATGTCATATAAAATACATATCTTTGCAAAATAATCAAGAAATCAACAACAATTATGGCTCAAGTTAACAATCATCTCGTGATTATGGCAGGCGGCATTGGAAGTCGCTTTTGGCCAATGAGCACTACTGAACGTCCGAAACAGTTTATCGACGTGCTTGGCGTTGGTAAGACACTGTTGCAACTAACCGTTGAACGATTTGGAAAACTGGTCAATCCGAAAAACATTTGGGTTGTTACGAACCAAAGATACGTAGATATTGTACGTCAACAACTGCCTGACATACCACAAGGAAACATCTTGTGTGAACCTTGTCGCAGAAACACAGCACCATGCATCGCATACGTTTCATGGCGCATCAAGGCGCAAGATCCGAAAGCGAACATCGTGGTGACCCCGAGTGATCACATTGTCATGAACGTTCAGGAGTTCCAGCGTGTAATCAAGGAATGTATGGAGTTCACTGACGAGAGCGATGCCATCGTCACACTGGGTATGAAACCCAACCGTCCGGAAACTGGCTATGGCTATATACAGGCAGACTTGTCGAACAGTTCACTGCGTAACAAAGGAATATTCCGCGTGGACTCTTTCCGCGAGAAGCCTGACCTGGAAACAGCACAGCAATATATTAAGAAAAACTATTATTACTGGAATGCTGGCATATTCATCTGGAACGTATCGACAATTGTCAACGCTTTCCGCGTGTATCAGCCCAAAATGAATAAGATATTTGAATCGCTACTGCCCGTTTATGGCACACCACAGGAACAAGAAGTGATCAACGAGAAGTTCCCTGCATGTGAGAATATCTCGGTGGACTATGCCATCATGGAAAAGGCCGAGGAGATCTTTGTTTGTCCTGCAGACTTCGGTTGGAGTGATTTGGGAACATGGGGCTCTCTGCAGTCGCAAGTACGCCGAGACCTCTATGGAAATGCATGCATAGGAAACGACATCAACCTATTTGAGACACACAACTGCATGATACACACCACGCAAGAAAAGAAAGTGGTGGTACAGGGACTGGATGGCTATATCGTGGCAGAAAATGACGATACATTACTGATATGCAAACTCTCTGAAGAGCAACGCATCAAGCAATTCAGCGGTGAAAATTAAATAATAAATATGAAGAATATAGCATTAATCACAGGAATCACTGGTCAGGATGGCTCATACCTGGCAGAATTTCTTTTAGATAAAGGTTATGAGGTGCACGGCACTATTCGCCGTTCATCGGTTGACTTTCGTGAGCGCATCGCTCACTTGGAAGGAAAGAGTCACTTTCATCTGCACTACGCCGACTTGGGCGACTCGATGAGTATTCTGGGCGTCATCGGCAAGGTACGCCCAACGGAAATATATAATCTAGCTGCGCAGAGTCATGTGCAGGTGTCGTTCGACTCGCCTGAGTTTACTGCCGACGTTGACGCAGTAGGCGTTCTGCGCATTCTGGAGGCCGTACGACAACTGGGAATGACGGAGACTTGCCGCATCTACCAGGCATCAACATCTGAGTTGTATGGAAAAGTGGAAGAGGTGCCACAGAATGAGAACACACCATTCCACCCCTACTCTCCCTATGCTGTAGCAAAACAGTATGGTTTCTGGATTGTTAAAGAGTATCGTGAGGCGTACAACATGTATTGCTGCTCGGGCATTCTCTTCAACCATGAAAGTGAACGCCGCGGCGAGACTTTCGTAACACGTAAGATTACGCTGGCTGCAGCCCGCATTAAACAAGGAAAACAGGACAAGCTCTACCTGGGTAACCTGGGCAGTCTTCGTGACTGGGGCTATGCCAAGGACTACGTAGAGTGCATGTGGTTGATTCTGCAACAAAAGGAACCAGAAGATTTCGTGATTGCAACAGGTGTGCAGCATTCTGTTCGTGAATTCTGCTATACAGCATTCAAACATGTAGGTATTGAATTGGAATTTGTTGGCGAAGGTGCTGACGAGAAAGGTATCGATAAAGCAACAGGCAAGGTGCTTATCGAAGTAAGCCCTGACTTCTACCGTCCAACAGATGTTGTCAACCTGTGGGGCGATCCTACCAAAGCTAAAGCTAAATTGGGATGGAACCCCAACAAGACCTCGTTCGAGGAATTGGTAAAGATTATGGTGGATAGCGACATGGCCAAAGTGGCAGCTGAAGGTGCTGCTGCCAAGGTACGTACAAACTTAGCAGAATATTTAGAGAAAGGAATCGTAAAATAATGACATTAGAAAAGAATTCTAAAATATATGTAGCAGGACACCACGGACTGGTAGGGTCTGCCATTTGGAACAACCTGCTTCAGAGAGGTTATACCAATCTTGTAGGACGCAGCCATCAAGAGCTCGACCTGACCGACCAAGTGGCCGTCAAGAAATTCTTTGATGAAGAAAGGCCTGATGCCGTGGTATTAGCAGCTGCGTTTGTTGGCGGTATCATGGCCAACTCATTGTATCGCGCTGACTTCATCATGATGAACATGAAGATACAATGCAACGTCATCAGCGAGGCATATGCACATGGTGTCAAGAAGCTGTTGTTCTTGGGTTCTACATGTATATATCCGAAAAATGCGCCTCAACCCATGAAGGAGGACTGCCTGCTGACAAGCCCGCTGGAATACACAAACGAGGAGTATGCCATTGCCAAGATTGCCGGCCTGAAGATGTGCGAGTCGTACAACTTGCAATACGGCACGAACTACATTGCCGTGATGCCCACAAACCTGTATGGTCCTAACGACAACTTCCACCTGGAAAATAGTCATGTGATGCCAGCCATGATGCGTAAGATTTATCTGGCAAAACTGATTCACGAAGGTGAATGGGAGAAGATTTCTGTGGACCTGAACAAGCGCCCTGTAGAAGGTGTGAACGGAGGAGCCTCGAAGGAAGACATACTTCGTGTTTTGGCTAAATACGGCATCGAGGACAACAAGGTGACACTTTGGGGTACGGGCACGCCATTGCGCGAATTTCTGTGGAGCGAGGATATGGCCGATGCCAGTGTACACGTGTTACTAAATGTAGATTTCAAAGATATCATCGGCATAGAGAAATACTCGAGCGTTCACTACGGAGCCTCAACAGATGGTGCCGTTGACCGCAATCACTCAGCAGGTCGTGGCGGAGCTATTCCTTCGCTTGGAGAAATCCGTAACTGCCATATCAACGTGGGCACTGGCAAAGAGCTGACCATCCGCGAGCTGTCTGAACTGATTGTGAAGAGCGTTGGCTTTGAAGGTACAATAGAGTTTGACGCCTCGAAACCTGACGGAACCATGCGCAAGCTGATTGACGTAGAGAAGCTTCACTCTTTAGGCTGGACACACAAAGTAGAGATTGAAGATGGCGTTGACAAGCTGTTCCATTGGTATCAAGACAGTCTTCGATAAAAAAACGATATAAAAGAATAAAGGTTGGCAACATTGCCAACCTTTATTCTTTGGGTTATTTTTTGATTACCTTCTTGTTATCGATGATGTTGATACCCCGCCTCATCTGCGAGCGTCGGGTTCCGTCAATACCATAAATAACTGAAGGCTTCTTTTCTTCTACGACATCTTTGATGCTGTTGCTGTGGTCGTTCATCATCACGGTCACCTCAGCAGCATCAACGGCATAATTGTAAATACGCATGTCGCGGATATACATCGGCATATAGGGATCAGAATTGAACTGACTGCGTCCAACGTAGTTCAGCACGGCGTGGATGTCGCTGGGCTTAATGGTGATACTATTAGTTGAACCGACCTCAACACCATTGATATAGATACAGGTCTTGCCTTTGCCTATGGTCACAGTGAGATAGCTCCAATTTAGGAGTGACAGGTTCTGGGTGGCATCAAGTATCTGCTCATCACCGCCATTCTTGATAGCAAAACGCATGACACTCTTGCTATTATTGGTGGTCAGGAACATATAATGATTTTCATCGCTACCAAAATCAAACACACGCTGCCAAATGTTGTTTGCACGCATATTGACCCACATGGAGATGGTCATCTCGTCATGATTGGCTATGTTGTATGGCAACTGAAGGAATGCTCCATTTGACAGCGACAGAAACTTTTCATTTGATTTTTCGTCCATAGTGTAAGCTGGCGTGCTAATATGAACAGCATCCAACATATTGGGGGTCTCATCGTAAAGATTGGTCTCGAAGTGCCAACGGGCAATCATTGATTTCTCGTCGGTAGCAGCCGCCTCAATCACCTCGGAGGCCTCGGAGATATTCTCAGACAAGTCGATAGCCTTTATCTTATATTTATATGAGGTTGAAGGCAAGCATGTGTTATCCACGAAATAAGTATCTTTAATCTTGCGTGCAATGGTGTTCCATTCTACACTACCATTCTCGGCACGAAGAACCATATAGCCGTCAAGGTCACGCTCGCTATTGGCATCCCACGACAAGCGAACGGAAGCAGGATGGGCATCGGCAACAAGACCTGAAGGCTTGGCGGGTGCCTTGCGGTCGAAGGTTGCCGTGACTGGTATGAATCGCCACAACTGGCGACTTTGGTTATCGCCATACATCAGCTCGTTGGTCTGCACATTCACATTATTAACGGACAAAGAAGGTTGAACCGTCAGATAGAGCGAATTGGCACGGTTGCGAATATAGTAGGTGCCATTACCGGCATATTGCAGATACCACTGCTCGTTAGAATCGGCCACCTTGTTATTGCTATAGGCGATGACATTAGCACCATCTGACGTTGAGAAGTCCTGTACATTCAGATGGGTCATGTTATTATTAGAAATCGTAAAGTCGTAAAAGCTGAAATCACCATGGGTTGTGGGAGAAACTGCTGGAGACACATTCCACTTCTGCGTGGCAAGTTTTTCGTATTTCTGAACCACGATATTGTTTCCCATCACTGCAAGGGCGATACCTGTGCCCTCGTTCACGATCTGATACTGACCATTGATAGCTGCAGGCTGAACATCCTCTCCCCAAGTGATATCAATCACACGCTCGGCATTGACCTGTCCTCCCTGATAGCCTATACCACCGGGTATTTCCATGCGGAACACGCGGAGCGGACCTTGACCGTCGAAATAAAGATCATGCTGCGGTGACACGAACTGATAGGAAGTAGTAACAGCCTGACGCTCTGACGAACCAATAAAGGCCTTAACAAAGCCTCTATCATGTCTATAGACAGAAGCAGCCGTCCAGTTGTTCTGATGTTCGGCATAGGCCAAACGCTTGCCATGACGGGAGATGTCGCAGAACTCACCGCGAGCACGACTATCAAAGCCCCACCATATGCCATAGGTCATACCATGCTCGAGACCAACCATAGCCTCGACCACATTATGCATTTCGTCATTATAACCCACTTTACCGTCATTCTTCAAGCGCTCGTAGAACCCAATATAGCTATTCATAGATCCTGCTAACTGGTGGGTGTTACCCCAATCATAAACATCAGAACCGGCAGCATACCAATTGATGGCATTATCATCATTCAACGTGTTGGCACCGCATATTTTAATGCCCTGCATGCTCTCGTAGGTTTTCAGTTTTCTGGCCACATTGGCCTCATCAGTCTGATTACCTTGAATCTCTCCTGCTAACTTCTTTTCCCAAGCATTGTCGGGTTCGTTGAAAGGTGAGACACCTATGATGGGATGGGTTGAATTATCCTTCATCCATGACACATGAGCCTCAATACACTTAGCCCAATGGTCAACATCTACAATCTTTGATGCACTCGTATAGTAGGTATTAATAAACGGCTCAGTGCTATTCTTGGGCCGATAGCCATTGTCACAGTTCATCACCAAAGGCAGGTCTTTGCGTACTATATCAAACAGGATAGAACGTTCTCGCAAGCCATTAATCTGATCATTGGCCAATGACTCATCATTGATCAGCGGTGAGAAGACACGGAAAGAAGTACGACCGATTCCAACATTTTCAGCTCCCATATGTCGAAGTCCTTTACGCAGATTGCCTTCGTCGATCCAAGCCAAGTCAAGTCCCCATATCGGAGAGAAACGTTTGCCTTCAGCCTTGACATCTAAAGGCATCGTAACATTCGATTTTACGCATGCTTTCAAGTTGACGCTCGATGATGAACGCTCTTGCGCCATGGCTATAAAAGACATCAGCAGGCATGCTGTGAGTAAGTAGGTTTTAGTTTTCATCAGTTTATTTGCTATTCTTTATTATCTTATATACACGACCATTCTCGACTTTCAGATAAATGCCACGAGCGATATTAGATGCACTGACCTTTCGCCCGTCAATGGTATATAATCCATCTTCCATCTGGGGCGAAGAAAGTGTAGCATTGCTGATAGCAAGTGCATACTCGGCTTCCGTCAATCCTTCGATAGGCATGGTCTCGCCTTCCCAATTGTCTTTCTTAGGAATATAGCTTGACAAAGAATCATCGAAAGGCAAGATAACGGCAGTATAACTGGTCATACGAGGACGGTTATTGGGATCTACCTTTTTCCAAATGCCATTATCCAAATAATAATGCTGCTTGGGTACGCGCGCTGTAGTACGGAAATAGCCCCAAAGGTTTCCTTGTCCGAGTACCGGCTCTTTCGCCTTCGCACCATATTCATACAAAGAAACATCAGCCTTCTCTGACTTGAAAATAAAGGGAAGACCTGCGGGAACATCTGTTATCTCATATAGACAGAGGTTCTTAAGATCGGCCGTTACACCACCTATCATGTAGAACTTCACACCATCATAGGCTTTCACGGCATAAGGCAGACAAGTGACGTTCCACTGGTTGGGCTCTACAGTGGTGCGATAGAGAGGATGGAACTTCAAGACGAAGTCAGTGGCGCACCACCATCCCTCACGGTTATCAGAAACATCGTTGGTGTCTCCCACTCTACGCCAAGCACCATTGACGGCACCCTCTTTGGTTCCGATGAAACCGACAGTCAGCACAGAATCATCAGGAATATACAATGGATCTGTCAACAATGTTTGCCAGCGGTCTTCATCACTGACAGAAGGCAGATCGAAATAATCGGCTGTCAGGACGGGGCTCGTTACCGTTGTAGTGCCGTCAGTCAGATAGGCGTGCTGATCACTCAAGCAGAAATGCTCTGTTGAGGCCTTACATTCCAATGCGTAAAAGCCATGGTCCAATCCTTCAACAGTCTGTTTGATTGCCATACTTTTAGCCGTACCCTCTGATGCATCGATGTCTGACCACCAAGCGTTCCAGAATGTCACATCGTTCTTTTTATTGATACGCTGATCGCCAAGTTTATAGGTGCCACACTTTGTGGTCCATCCTGTAGAAGTAGTAAAATCTGGCGATACAATAACATTCGTCAAAGAAGTCTGTGGGTAATATGCTTCCACTGCCTCAGCAAGCTGAGGATAAGAACTTACAATATTATCGATGGATGTTGCACTATCGAACTGTGAGAGCATCTGCTGCAGGTCATCACTACCAGGCAGGTTCAATGCTACATAATGAGACCACAGAGACTTGTTTCTAGCATATTCTTCCAAATTTGAATAAGCCTCACAAGCCTTTTCCAACAAGGATTGAAGAGTGGTCAGAGCCTGAGCATCATCGGTGGTAACCGCATTCATCTTCTGAGCTAAATCATCGTTGAGGAATGCGTATTTCGTATTATAGCTTTGAAAGAGTTGAAGCGACTGCTTAACACAGGTAATACCATCTGCCACAGCCTCTTCTGGTGTATCGTACAGGGGGGCCATATAGAAATTACCAAACTGGGATTTTGCACCTAACATGCGGAATGATATGATGGCCTTTGAATATGCTTCTGACTTAAATGTTTTAGACTGCATAAGCCAAGAATTTGACGTATTTTGAAGGAATAGATAACTCTTATCCTTAATAATTCCATCGTTAGAACCATATACGAAGCACGATAAATTGATAGTATTGCAAACAGCGCCTGCGAAATAATAATCAGTATTGGGTTTAATATCTATAACCTTACGAATAGACTTTTCACTAACATCGTCACCATCGCCATAACACTGCAGATAAGGATAACCAGCGAAACCACCTTTGGCTACAACTTGGAAATAAGGAGCCGCAAGAGGTTCTCCCGTACCACTAGTCCAATCGGCGAGTCCCATCATGAAGTTGCCGTTTTTGAAAACGTTACCGCCCAGATACTTGGTGGCACCATTAATCTCAATAGCATCACCAGCCTGGACCTCTTTTGCAGCAGCTGTGATCTGATTGGTTCTGCGCTCGTCGCCATTTCCATCAACCACAAGCACACGATACTGATAGCCAATGCCTGAGTTTTTATCCTCATAAGTATAGTCGGCAGCACTTTCCTCCATGGGAATTTCTGCAAACGTCTCCCACTTGGCCGATGAATTCACACGACGCTCTACATAGATGCCGCCATTCATCTCACCATTATAATCGTGCCACTTCAGTGTAGCAATCTTTGTCTTGTTATCAAACTCAAGGGTGAAACCAGACGGAGTACGCTGCTTAACAACTTTTGGAGCATAGTCGTACTTACCGTTATAGCCTAATCCTGATTCCATTTTCGAATATATTTCACCAGCAGGAGTCAATTTCCCATCGTAATAAAGCTTAGAACAGTTAGCCTCGCCATTCCAGTAATAATAACGTTCAACAAAATCATAGCCATTCATCGTGTTACAGATACTCTTTACCATATCACGATTTCTGTTTAGTTGATCTGTTGTTGGATTATTACGATAATCATCTTGTGCTACGCCAAAAATACCATTATTGTTCCAAGAGGCGCCCCATACCCATTCCGACACCCAAATAGGGCGATGTACTGCGTTTGTCCAGTTTTGCATTGAGTTAAAAGTACCTTCTGCCCAATAACAATGCAAGTCAACGATGTCACAACGCCAACCTCGAGCATCAATGGAGTCAAAGAATTCGCGCAAGAATCCGCCAGCATTGCCAACATAGTCGCTGCCATCCCATGACGAAGGAGAACACAGACGCATACCTGTTCGCATCAGACTTTCCCAGTTTGACAATATCAACTCCAAACTTTCCGGATTGTTTTTGGGTTCATCAGCTGGATTGCGCGGTTCATTAGTGGTCTTCATGTGCGCAGAAGTCGTTGAACTGCCACAAGCACTTGCCACAGGATAGTTTTCCTTATAGTGATGGGGTACGCACTCAACGTCAGGCATCAAATTCTCGTCTTTTCCTCTCCACCATTCATAAGTAGACGTCACATTCAGAGCATCGCATATAGTCTTAGCATCAGAGGCATCAGCCAATCCTACTTTATTTGTATCCCACCACTTAAAGACGCGATATGACGAGATGCTTCTATCCAGCACGGCAGGCATCTCGGCCATCTCCAAGTCTTGATCGGCAGCAATGAAGCAACGGCTATAGCCGCGTCCGCCACTCTTCAAAGAGAAAGTGACCATATAGCCACGTTTCAGTTTGAAAGAGCGTATGCGGTTGTTAAGTTTCGCATCTGTCAGCGTGTTCATATAGCCGCCCGAGTGTTCAAGTCCAAAGTCATTGCACGACTCACCACCGAAGTTCTTCTCTGAGTAAACCGTCAATGGTTTGAAAGCGCTACCATAAGGCATAATGATACAGCCTCTATTATAGATTTTCACCTGGCAGTTGGTGTTATAAACAGCACGTTGTCCCGCTACCTGAACATGCTTGGAAAGCAAGTTGATTGCAGCCGATGGCTTTACCGCAGCCAGTATCAGAACCGCATGTTCTGTGTTGGAAATGTCCACAACACCATTATCACCGAAAGGAGTTGCTGATGAAATGATATAATCTACGTCATCAGTCAACGTCACAGATGAAGTCACCTGTGCAACTGTAGTTTTTTTGTTGGCCGCCCATAGGGTCTGGCTGGTAGTAAGGATGAGGCCAAGAGCCAACATCATCCCTCGAATCAGCAGTTTCTTCATATTATAATTTGATTGTTAGTTTTAGTTTTATTAATTTTCTGTTGCAAAGATAAAAGAAAAGCATCAAACTACCAAATTAATTTTTAATTTTTCGCAAATTGGAGCGATGAAGTAGAACTTTAGTTCTAAGATCCAAGTTCCGGGAAAATAAATTATAGCTATTATTTTGGAAATTATAGCTATAATTGCAACGATTATAGCTATATTTTATTCGAGGGCCTGCTGCTTTATACAATAATCTTGCGAATATTCTCGTTTAAAAAAGTAAAAAGACCATTGAAGATATGAAGATTAAAGTGTGCGGAGTAAAAGATGCTGAGAGTATCCTTCAAGCCAGTAAATCGGGTGCTGATTACATCGGGCTACATTTTTACGAAGAGTCTCCAGCAAATGTGCTGATGCTTCCGACCTATGCCGGCATCATTCCCGATAGGGGAAGTCTAACTTTAGCCGACATCAAGAATCAACCAAAGAGAGTTGGAGTCTTTAAAGACGAAATGCCACAAAACATCATTACAAGAGTGGTCAACTTCGACCTCGATATCATTCAGCTGAATGGTCATGAATCGCCAATAATAATCAGGAACCTTCGAAGCACCATTAATCCTGATATCAAGACGAATATAGAAGTATGGAAAGCGCTCGACCCCACGACAGAGTCATACTCCGAATATGAAGACTGCGTGGATGCATTCATCATCAACAGAAGGAACGAAAAGTTCATACAGGAATACACAGGAAAGAAGCCTTTCCTTTTAAGCGGCACGTTTTCCGAGAACGACATCAATTTCATTCGCAGCATCCGCCATCCTCAATTCATTGGCATCGACATAAGTTATGCTTTAGACGAAGAAAAGGATAACTATTCAATGAGTAAAGCTATGCTTTTCATGGAGAAAACCTATGCTTTACTCAAGGAAAACTAATGCTTTGCCTCTTCTGAAGACAAAATAGGCAAAGAGATGTGATAGCGAACAGCCAGAAAACGTATCAGACAAGTAATCACGAAACTGATAATAGCCGTGATTCCTACTGGTATCCCCGCCTCCATTCCTATCCAGTAAACGACGCCTCCCATAACACTTGCCATCGCATAGATTTCCTTATGGAAAATAACAGGCTCGTTATTGAGGAGCACATCACGAATAACACCACCTGCGGAACCAGTTATACATCCCATGATAATAGCAACCCAGAAAGGTTGTCCGAAAGCTAGACTCTTTTGGATTCCTGCTACAGTAAACAGAGCCAGACCAAAGGTATCAAATACGAACCAAGCATTTTTCAAGGGTTCCATCCATTTACCCATGAAGGCAACAGTCAGCAATGCTATAGCCGTGCATATCATATAAATTGGTGTAGTCATCCAAAATGGCGTGGCTCCAAGCAAGACATCACGAATAGTACCGCCACCAATAGCGACAGCGATGCCACAGACATAACCGCCAAACCAATCAAAATGTTTGGCAGCCGCATGACGAATACCTGAAATAGCAAAGGCAAACGTGCCAAGCATTTCAATGACGCTTATCAAGAAATCCTGATTCATCGATATTAATCTTCAAAACGTTTTCCCCAATAGTTAACCATTCTCTGATAGAGCTTCTCTTCTGCCGGATTATGCTGCCCGTGCCACAACCGTTGGTTAACCAACTCATCAGGCATATATTGCTGCTCAGTGAAGTGACCTGGATAATCATGCGGATATTTGTAACCGTCATGATAACCAAGCTCTTTCATTAATTTCGTTGGAGCATTTCTAATAGGCAGTGGTACTGAAAGATTGCCTGTCTCGCGCACCAAAGCCAGCGCCTGATCTATACCCAGATAGGCAGAGTTGCTCTTGGGCGAGGTAGCCAAATAGACCGCACACTCTGCCAAAGCAATACGAGCTTCGGGCCATCCTATTTTCATCACTGTGTCGAAGGCTGCGTTGGCCAACAACAAGGCATTAGGATTTGCCAACCCGATATCCTCGGAAGCAGAAATCACCAGACGACGTGCAATAAACTGCGGGTCTTCCCCACCCTCTATCATACGTGCCATCCAATAAAGAGCTGCATCGGGATCACTTCCGCGGATACTTTTAATAAAAGCAGAAATGATATCATAATGCATTTCACCGTCTTTATCATAGGCCAATGGATTTTGCTGGAGACACGACACTACGAAATCATCAGTAACAACAATCTCCGATGAAGATTCTGTAGCAGCCTTTGCGCTCTCTACCACCAATTCAAGGATGTTCAACAGCTTACGTGCATCGCCACCGCTGAATCTTAAAAGAGCATCGGTCTCTTTCAGATTTATCTTGAGTTCCTTGAGAATAAGATCTGTCGAAATGGCACGGTCTAGCAGTTTCAACAGGTCGTCTTTCTCTAGTGAGCGAAGGACATAGAGCTGACAACGCGACAACAACGGTCTGATGACTTCAAAAGACGGGTTCTCTGTTGTTGCGCCAATGAGCGTCACGATACCGCGTTCTACGGCTCCCAACAAAGAATCCTGCTGAGACTTTGAGAAGCGATGAATTTCATCTATAAATAAAATAGGTGAAGCCTCATTGAAGAAGCGTCCTTTCTGTGCCTTTTCAATGACATCCCTGACATCCTTCACACCACTTGTCACTGCAGAGAGTGTGTAAAAAGGAGTTTCCAACTTATTGGCAATAATATGCGCCAACGTGGTCTTACCAACTCCCGGAGGTCCCCACAAAATGAAAGAAGAGATGCGCCCCGAGTCAATCATTCTACGGAGAACAGCCCCCTCACCTACCAAGTGTTGCTGACCGATATAGTCATCCAACGATCGCGGTCTCAGTCTTTCTGCTAATGGTTCTGCCATAATTTCGATGCAAAGATAGAAAATAATTGTGAATTATGAATTATGAATTAAGAATAATTTCGTATCTTTGCACCATAAACAAGCAAATGCACTAATTTCTATGGAGCAACAGACTAATAAAAAAGCACTTACGCTCAAGACACTGACCAAAAGCAGTGTGTGGGACATACAAGAAAACGACATCTTCCGTTTATGGGAAGGTGCGGAGAAAGACGCTGAGGTAAAAGACAATGCACGCCATTTTGTAGACATCATTCGTTCTGCATTTATGATTGAAGAGATTAACAGCGATTCTGATTTAGTAAAGACTAAATTTGAAAAGCTGGGATATAAAGTAGGCCAAGTAAAGCTAGACGAGAATGCCAAGGTTACATGGGCAATCAAGAAACGCCCTATTATGCGTGTGACGGACTTGACCTATGAGAACATTCGACATATCTCTGCATCCAAGCTCATCGAAGTGCTGGACCGCAACTTTGGTGGAGGCTGGGATTCGTTGTCTCAAAGCATCAAAGACATTATTGAAAGCGGATTTGATATTTCAACCACTACCCTTCCAAAAGATCGTCTGCACAAAAAGGGTGGCATGTACGAGAAGAAGGTAGAAGATGGTTTTGAGGTTTTAGAAGTAGCAAAAGGCACATGGGTTGAGGCTATCTTTGCCAAAGCTAAACCTGAAAGTGAGAAGCCTCGTATGAAGTTCGCGTCATCAAGCATGAACGACGAAGACGATGATGCTGACGTAGAAATCGAGGACAACTACAACAAGCCCGACGAAGATGACATTGAGATCACTGACCCCAATGATGACGACATCACTGAAGAGAACTACTCTACCATGATGGATTTGGGAAGCGGCGATCCCGATGAGGAAGCTGAAAACATGTCGGAATTCGGCGAAGAGTAGTTTTCATAGACAGAAATCCACATTTCCACAACAAAACAGGGAACCTATTCTCACGAACGGGTTCCCTTTTTTAAAAACTTTGGAAAATGATAAATATAGATTAAAATTACTAGTTATCGATTGCAAAGTTACAAATTATTTCTACAACACCAAAACTTTTCACTATTTTTTTTATTGTTTAAGAAAAATAGGACTAAAAAGATGCTAATTCCATATAAATACGTTGAACTGGCAACCCCATTACGTTGAAGTAACTTCCATTCAATCCTGTGACGCCGATATACCCTATCCATTCTTGGATTCCGTAGGCACCGGCTTTGTCAAAGGGACGATATTTTTCAACGTAATAATTAATCTCGTCGTCGGTGAGTTGTTTAAACGTTACATCTGTCGTTACCGAGAAGTTGCGTTTTTTGTCTTTTGTCATCAGGCATACGCCAGTTGTCACTTGATGAGAGCAATTGCTCAGCTTATGCAACATGCGGCAAGCATCGCTGACATCATGAGGTTTGCCCATCACTTCATCGCCAGCAATCACTACAGTATCAGCAGTAATGATTAGTTCATTGGGTAACATAACTGACTGATAAGCTTCGGCTTTCTTATTGGATATATATTGAGCAATCTCGCCAACAGACAGTGTGGAGGGATATGACTCATCAATATCATCCAGTACCCTTACCTCAAAAGGAAGACCTAGCCCTCCTATCAGTTCGCGTCGGCGAGGCGAATTGCTAGCCAACACAATATGATATTTCTCTAAATTCTCAAACATAGTTTTTCGTTTACCACCCAAAAGCTTTTTCGTTCATCAGCCATTTGCCCTGAGCTCGCAAGGTTTGTTCTACAACATCGCGCCCACATCCGTAGCCGCCCTTCCGGTCGCTAACATAGAGACAGGCTTCGCGCACCTCCGAGCAAGCGTCTTGTGGACAAACAGGACAACCCACTCTGCGAAGGACTTCCAAATCTGGTATATCGTCTCCCATAAACATCACTTCTTCATCAGTAAGCTGATACTTTTTCAAGAAGGCCTCGTAGGTGGTGATCTTCACGGCACATCCCATCATCACGTCTTTTACGCCCAGTCCTTCATACCTGACCCGAATGGCGTCGACGTTAGCACCGGTCATAATGGCGATATGAAGTCCCAGTTTGACAGCCAACTGAATAGCATAACCATCCTTGATGTTAACCGTTCGTTGTGGCAAGCCATCGGGAGCTAAAGTGATGGTCTCTGCCGAAAGCACGCCATCAATATCGAATATAATGGCTTTAATCTTCGTTAAATCGTAATTAATCATTTCGCTAGGAGATGTATACTTTTACTCATTAATTCATAAATTTTCTGCATTTCAGGGGCGTCTGCAAGCAGTTTCTTTTGAGCCTCAATCACATTGACGTCGTAACGTACAGCCGGTCCTGTTTGGGCATCTACAGGGGACATGGTGTTCACCTTCTGTGCTGTTTCGTTGATCAGAGGCAGCATCACCGAGAATGGCAATCCATGCTTTTGCAATATGTCTGCCGACAACGCATAACAATGATTGGCAAAATTGCAAGCAAAGACTGCTGCCAGATGAAGATATCGACGTTCTTCAGAAGAAAGGTGATAGATGAGCGGCGAGATGGACGAAGCCAAGTCTTCAGCTGTATGAAGACTTCTATCGCTGTTGGCTTCTATAAAGATAGGTACACACGAGAAATCCACCAATCGTTCTTTTGAGAACGTCTGCATGGGATATATGATGCCATGATGAAGATGTTGGCCAAAGACCTCCATGGATACAGAGCCTGCCGTATGAAAGAAAGGAACTTCTTCTCGTCCCTTTTGCAAGTCAGTAATCAGACTTTTAAGGACGGTATCCTTCACCGAAAAGACGAAAGCATCTGCTTGCTGAGGCAAAGACTGCAAATTGTTGGTAGCCACAGCTCCCACTTTGTGGGCTAGTTCCTGAGCAGAAGTCATCGTGCGACTATAAACAGCCACAATGCGATGCCCCTTCTGACACAAAGCTTGCGCCATATTGGTGGCCAGTCTTCCCGCACCTACAAAAACGATGTCCATGACTTAATACTTATTCAGATGAACACGTTCCCACTTCAGCTTATCCTCGTTTTGTGGCTGACGCTCATCAGCCTTGTGTCCTACAGCAAGCACGCAGAGCACCGACAGGTTCTCGGGGATATTGAGGATGCCCCTGATAACGGTATCGGCACTGGTACCGTCGCTCAGCCCGCGACCACGCATCTGCACCCAGCAAGATCCAAGCCCCAGTTCTTCGGCCTGATACTGCATAGAGATGGCAGCAATAGAACCATCCTCTATCCAGCAGTCGTTAGCCAGGGGATCGCCCAACACAACAATAGCCAGTGGGGCATCCTTCAGAAACTGACCGCCCATAGCCTTGGCATCTGAAAGCTTTTCCAAATCCATTTTATCATCGACGACCACGAACTCCCAAGCACGCTGACCTTTTGATGTGGGCGACATGAGTGCTGCTCTGAGGATAAGTTTAACATCTTCTGCATCAATCTCCTCACTCGTAAACTTGCGATGTGAACGACGCATCTGCGCCAATGTCTTAAAGTTTGTCATTTTCAATAGTGTTACATTTTTCGGCAAAGTTACTAAATTATTGTGAAACGAGAATGATGAATTAAGAATAATTTCGTATCTTTGCCAACGATGAACGAATTAAGCATCAAAATATACACCAGCGGTGACAAACTTCCCGAGGGCTTGGAAGAGAGAAACATCTTCCATAGCAAGACTTTCTTCATGCTTGTCGAACCTAGTCGTCGTCAGCGTCCATATATGGTTACAGTTGAAAGACAGGACGGCACTGTGGTAGCACAGATGTTGGGTGTTGTTCGTTTTCGTTGTTCATGGTTTCCGCCCTATCTTTATCGCCACTGTCGCATATTGGGCGAGGGTGTCTATCATCACGACTATACCGACCAAAGCGCCACGCTGTTTGGAATGATGCTAAAAAAGCTGACCACCATGCTAGGCCGACGCATTTTGTATATAGAGGTAAGCAATCTGAGCGAAAAAATGTATGGATACAGACAGTTCCGCGAAGCTGGCTATTTTCCAGTCAGGTGGATGAGCATCCACAACTCGCTACATTCACGCACACCAGAGGAGCGCCTCAGCGAACGCATGAAGATGCGCATTCAGCAGATTTACAAACGCGGTGTAGAAACAGACATTGTGCAATCCGAAGCCGACTTCAAGGCTTTTTCAAAGTTGATTCGTCGTCACCACTGGCTCAAGCCAAAGCGCTATATTCCCGAAGACTCTTTCTTCCGCAACCTAATCAACCACGAGGGCTGCCGACTCTATGTCACCCGTTATCATCAGCACATCATCGGCTGTTCGGTGGTATTCTTCAGCCAGCAACAAGCCTACCTGTGGTTTTCAGCATTCCGTCGCAAGTCTTTTGCCTTTGTCCATCCCGACGTCATCACCATCTGGCACGCCTTGAAGGATGCCCACCGAATGGGATACGAGCATATGTTCTTCCTAGACGTAGGCCTACCTTTCAAAAAGAATCGCTACCGCGACTTCATTCTGCGATTTGGTGGAAAGCCAACCTCTACTTATCGTTGGTTTCACTTCTCTGTAGGATGGCTAAATCACTTATTATCAATATTCTACAAAGAATAATTGCCAAAGCAGCACTTTCATTACGGCAAAGCAGCACTTTCGTTACGCCTAAGCAGCACTTTCGTTACGGCAAAGTGGCACTTTCGTTACGGCAAAGTATAGCTATTGTAGGAGCAAAGCATAACTTTTCCTTTTTAAAAGGCTTGTTTCATAATAATACAAGCATTTCTGCGTTATAAGAGAAATGAATTCAAAGTGCACATCTATCATATTTATGCTTGTCATGCTCATGATGAGCAATGTTGTCGTAGCACAATCTTTCACGCTGAAAGGTCGCGTTACCGACGAGGATGGCAACGCCCTTGAGTTTGCCACCGTGGCCTGCGCCAAACAGGCTAAGGTAACAATGACCGACCTCAAAGGCGAATTCAGCATGAAACTACAAACAGCCGACTCTATAGAGATTCGTTTCTCGATGATTGGCTACAAGACCCGCACCAGGGTGCTGAGAAATCCTCGCACCACGCAGACGCTACAAATACAAATGTCGCCCATGCAGGAACTCAACGAGGTAGTGATCACGGAGCGACGCAGACAGATCACACAGATTCAGGAAATCGACGCCAAAGAGTTGAAGACCACGCCATCTGCCTCAGGCAATGCTGTAGAAGAACTGATACAACAACAGGCTGGTGTGTCTACACATAATGAGCTTTCCAGCCAATACAACGTCAGAGGGGGCTCGTTTGACGAGAACTCGGTATATATCAACGACATTGAGGTTTACCGCCCATTGCTCATCAGAAGTGGTCAGCAGGAAGGCCTCTCGGTCATCAATCCAGATATGGTCGAGAAGATTGGCTTCTCGTCGGGCGGATTCTCTGCCAAGTATGGCGACAAAATGTCTAGTGCTTTGGACATCACCTACAAACGTCCCAAGGCTTTTGAAGCCACAGCTATGGCTTCTCTCCTCGGCGCCAGCGCCTATGTAGGCATGTCGAACAAGAAGTTTTCCATGAGTCACGGCCTGCGATACAAGACAAACAGATACCTCCTCGGTTCACTAGAAACAACTGGAGAATACAGGCCAAACCAGCTTGATTATCAGTCATACATAACATACAAGCCCAACAAGAGATGGTCTTTCGACCTATTGGGAAACATCTCTGAAAACCACTACAATTTCAAACCTCACGATCGCGAGACAAGCTTCGGCACGATGCAGTCAGCAAAGTCATTCAAGGTGTACTTTGACGGTCAGGAGAAGGACATCTTCCGCACGATATTTGGAGCTGCATCCATCACGCGCCACATCAGCGATTCGCTCAGTATCAAACTGCTATGGTCGGCCTTTCACACCAAAGAACAGGAGGCTTACGACATACAGGGACAGTACTGGCTGAACGATGCTCAAAGCGCAGAACAACTGGGTGTCGGCACTTATGCCGAACATGCACGCAACTATCTCACAGCCAACGTTCAAAGTCTGAAGCTGATGGTCAACCGAAAGCTAAAACAACATGAAATAGAAGGAGGACTGGTGGTGAAGTGGGAACACCTGAAAGAGCAGAGCCGTGAATACGAGATGCGCGACTCTAGCGGTTACTCCATTCCCCACACAGGCAACCGACTTGACCTTATCTACACGCTTTCGTCTAAGAATGATATGCGCTCCACACGCATCGAAGGCTACGTGCAAGACGTCTTCCGCTGGCATAACGGCAACAATTTCTTCACATTAAACTACGGCATCCGCTTTGCCAACTGGTCGTTCAACAAAGAAACGCTGGTGTCTCCAAGGGCATCACTAGCATTGGTGCCTGCGTCAAACCCGGACATCACCTACCGATTGGCCACTGGCATCTACTATCAAGCACCATTCTACAAGGAGTTCCGAGACACGACAGCCGTTAGCAACATCACGAAAGTGACACTCAACAAGCATATTAAGAGTCAGCGGTCGTTCCAGATGATTGGCGCAATGGACTACCGATTTAAGATGAAAGGCCTGCCATATAAGTTCAGTGCAGAAATCTATTACAAGGCACTTGCCAACCTGATTCCTTATAACGTGCAAAACGTGAAGACTACATATTACGGCAAAAACATGTGTTCGGGATATGCCGCAGGTATGGACCTAAAACTCTATGGCGAGTTTGTCCCTGGCACCGACTCATGGGTTAGCCTCTCGCTGATGCGTACGCAACAAAAAATGAATGGACAATGGATTCCAATGCCTACCGATCAACGCTACGCACTAAACCTACACTTCACTGACTATTTCCCGGGTACTACACGTTGGAAAATGACACTTAAGCTGGCTTATGCCGACGGACTGCCTTTTGGTGCTCCCCATCGCGGCATTACAAACCAGAGTTTCAGGGCACCAGCTTACAAAAGAGCAGACATCGGCATGAGTTATTTGGCATATAAGGCATCTGAGTCTGAAACAAAAAATATTGGCATAAAACGCGTTTGGATAGGGGTTGACTGTCTGAATCTATTTGGCATTTCTAATGTAAACAGCTACTATTGGGTGACCGATGTCACCAACAGGCAATGGGCTGTTCCCAACTATTTGACGGGACGACAAATTAACGGCAAAATTATTGTAGAGTTATAGGCTCGTACATCTCACAATATCAATAAATTAGCCTCCAAATAAAAAAAAACTAAAAATTGTACTTAGATTTCATATTTATTTTGTAATTTTGCACAATTATTATAAAATAATAAGGACTTACTAAATAGTCATTAACGGTGCAAAGACATTATAAACGATAACCAGAATATGAAAAAGTTATTATCTTTACTTGCAGTTACTTGTTTAACATTAACCAGCTGTATTGACCACGAAACAAATCTCTACAAAGGTGATGACAGCAAGGCTATCAAACAAAATGCAGAAGACGTTTTAGGACAAATTGTTAGACAAGATTGGAGTTCTATTAACCAAGGCTCAGTGAGAATTATCGCTAATGCCCCTCTTAACAACATCGTAAAGGTTCAGATTTTGACAGAATCACCTTTCGGCAATCCTAATGCAAAAGTACTGAACGAAGCAGAAATCGTCAATGGACGTTACGTCACATTGAAATACGATGCACCCAACATATACGACAGACTGATTGCTGCCTGCATCAACGACAAAGGTATCTATTATGTACAGTCATTTGCAATAGAAGACAACGAAGTTGACTTTGGAGAAGTGGATGAAGCACGCAGAGGTCGAGCTGCAGAAAACACATACCCTGCTGCAAGTTCTATCGTTCTTGGCGACCCAACCAAATCATTCAATGCACTTCGTGCCGAGGCGACCCTCGCCAGCGAAACACATCAGATTGCGATTAACGATGGTGGCACCAAACTTTACTATAAAGATTTGTATGATGAATCATGGCTAAACGATCGACTCTGGGCTCCGAAGAGCAAGACCGACGGTGACTGGCACATATCAGAGAACGGCATCTATAAAGATATTAGCGAGGACGTTGATATGTCAACCGTTCAGGCCATCTGCGATGCCTACCTTCAAATGATGGGAGGAAAGCATCCGACCTTTGGAAAAAGTAATAACTGGGAGCTCATTGCCGAAGATAATCCTCACTTTAGAGTCAATAACAACTATCTCATCAGCGATGGCACACCTCTGATTGTAACACCAGTTCAGATGGGCACCAGTGAGGGCAACAGCAACAATATTTATTATTATTATTTTGACCCTGCCAAGACAGCAAACATGACCTCTGAAGAGGAGGCCAACTATATTAAGAGTCTGCCGAAGTTCAAAGCCATGAAAGGTCAGTCCAACAAGACTAATTTCTTCAGAGACAAGGCCTACTTGCTTCCCTACTATGGCGACGGCCCACTGGAAAACGGCACGACAGCCTCTGCCGAACTGGCTATCCCCGAGGGCTACAAAATTGGTTTCTTGAACAGAAAAAATCTTTCTTACAACAATACAGAGAGTTGCAAAAATGGTTGTACCTACGGAGATGGCCGACTGAACTTCGAAGTTAATCACGCACAAGGCCATTTCTTGTCTGCCATGGACACAAAATTGTTTGCAACTGTCAGGAAGAACGACCCCAATGGCAAAGATGAGTTGTACTACGGTAGGACTGTTAATGGTATGCAATTCGACAGCCCACGTATAGCAATTTTCAGTGCCAACAGTCGTACATACTTGTGCTTCGAAGATGGTTCTGACTGCAATTTCTGCGACATGATTTTGGAAGTTTCCAAAGGTATTAAACCACTCGAAGAGCCGCAGGCCCCTGAAGCATCAATCTACACCATGTGTTTTGAAGACCGTCTGGCCTCTGCCGACTACGATATGAACGACATTGTACTGCAGGCATCACGCGTCAATGAGACGACCATCAGACTGAGCCTCGTAGCAAGCGGTGCCAATGACATGCTGCAACTACAGATTCCTGGCTACGACGATGCCAAGTTGACAAGTAAAGAGGTTCACGAGCTCTTTAATGTTGCACCTGGTTCTACATTTATCAACACCAAATTGAGTCAGGATACATTTGAGCCAATCACCGAAGACTTCACGGTTGCCTCAGACATGAGCATCGAAGACTTCTTGAAGACCATCACACTGAATAACCTTTCAACAGGCAAAACGATCTCTGTTCCAACAACACCTGGTGAACCTCCCTATGCAATCATCGTTCCCATGGACTTTGAATACCCCTTAGAAACAATTTGCATCAAGGATGCATACAGCATGTTTACCGAGTGGGTTCAGACCGACGACCAGACCATCTTCTGGTATTTAGACAACGATAGCGAAAAGGTTTATCGCAACAAAGAGTAAAAATAAGGAAATGTCCTAATATGCTTTACCAAGAGAGATTATTGCTCATAACAAGCAATAATCTCTCTTTTTTTTTATAAAAAAGACCAAAAAAAAGCAGAAATTCATTTATCTTTTGTACCTTTGTGCCACGAATTATTAATCTAATTGATACGATTATGAGAATTTCACACATTGAGCATCTGGGCATTGCTGTACAAAGCATTGAAGAAAGCCTGCCATTCTTTGAAAACGTGCTGGGTTTGAAGTGCTACAACATTGAGACCGTTGAGGACCAAAAAGTGAAAACTGCATTCTTAAAATGTGGCGAGGTAAAGCTGGAACTGCTTGAGCCCACATCACCCGAGAGCACCATTCAGAAATGGCTCGACAAGGGGAACAAGGGTGTTCATCATGTAGCATTCTGCGTAGAAGATGGCGTTGCCAACGCACTGGCAGAAGTAAGCGAGAAAGGTGTACGACTCATTGATCAGACACCACGAAAAGGTGCTGAGAACCTAAACATCGCCTTTCTCCACCCCAAATCAACCTGTGGTATATTGACAGAACTTTGTGAACATTAATAAATTATGAGCAAGCAATTAGAAAAGATCAAACAACTCATCGAGAAACGCGAGCAAGCTCGTCTCGGTGGTGGTGAGAAAGCCATTCAAAAGCAACACGACCGTGGTAAATATACAGCACGCGAGCGCATCGAAATGCTTCTCGACGAAGGCTCTTTTGAAGAGTACGACATGTTCAAAGAACATCGTTGTCATAACTTCGGCATGGAGAAAAAGCAGTTCTTGGGCGATGGCGTCGTAGCTGGATCAGGCACTATCGACGGACGTCTGGTATATGTATTTGCACAAGACTTTACCGTTCATGCAGGTTCTCTTTCTGAAACAATGAGTCAGAAGATCTGCAAAGTCATGGATATGGCCATGAAGATGGGTGCGCCTGTTATCGGTATCAACGACTCGGGTGGTGCACGTATTCAGGAAGGCATCAACTCTTTGGCAGGTTTTGCCGAAATTTTCGAGCGCAACATTCTGGCATCAGGTGTTATTCCACAGATTAGCGGCATCTTCGGTCCTTGCGCTGGTGGTTCTGTTTACAGCCCCGCACTGACCGACTTCACCCTGATGATGGAAGGTACTTCATACATGTTCCTTACCGGTCCTAAGGTGGTTAAGACCGTTACGGGCGAAGACATCGACCAAGAGCACCTGGGAGGTGCCAGCGTTCACGCCACCAAGTCGGGTGTAACACACTTCACTGCAAAGACAGAGGAGGAAGGTCTGCAGATGATCAAGACTCTTCTTTCATATATTCCTTCAAACAATATGGAGGTTGCTCCTCGCAAGAAGTGCGATGATCCAATCAACCGCATGGAGGACATGCTCAACGAGATTATCCCCGAGAATCCCAACGAGGCATACGATATGTACAAGGTAATCGGTGCTGTTGTTGATAACGGAGAGTTCTTTGAGGTTCAGCCTAAGTTCGCCAAGAACATCATTGTTGGTTTTGCACGCTTCAACGGCCAGAGCGTAGGTATAGTTGCCAACCAGCCTTCTTGCTATGCTGGCGTACTCGACGTGAACGCTTCTCGTAAGGGTGCACGCTTTGTTCGCTTCTGCGATGCCTTTAATATTCCTATTGTATCGTTCGTTGACGTGCCTGGATTCTTGCCTGGTACTGGTCAGGAGTACAATGCAGTCATCCTTCATGGCGCTCAGTTGCTCTACGCCTACGGTGAAGCTACTGTTCCCAAGATTACTGTAACACTGCGTAAGTCATATGGTGGTTCACACATCGTGATGGGTTCTAAGCAGCTGCACACCGACTTAAACTACGCATGGCCTTCTGCCGAGATTGCCGTTATGGGCGCATCTGGTGCTGCTGCCGTTCTTTACGCTAAAGAAGCAAAGGCCAAGAAGGAAGCTGGTGAAGATGTTAAGGCTTTCATCGCCGAGAAGGAGGAAGAGTACAACGAACTCTTTGCTAATCCTTATCAGGCTGCGAAGTACGGCTACATCGACGATGTTATCGAACCTCGCAACACACGTTTCCGCATCTGCCGCGCACTGGCACAGCTCGCCACAAAACGCGATGCCCTGCCCGCAAAGAAGCATGGTAACATTCCAATGTAATCAGAACTGCATATGAAGACGAATGAAGTTTATGCTGCTATTGCACTTGCTCTCCACGAGCACCTTGGCAATAATGTCCACGACGTAGAGCCAGGAATCATCACAATTGCTGAGCGTCCCACACAGTGGAATGGTTATGCACAGACAATGACAGCACATCCCTAAATCAAGAATCAAACAAAGATGAAAGAATATAAGTATACCATCAACGGTACAAAGTATGAAGTTGCTGTAGGCGACATCGAGGACAACCTCGTATGTGTTACAGTAAACGGCGAAGAATACAAAGTTGAACTTGAGAAACAGGCTGAACCTGAGAAGAAAAAGCCTGTACTCGGCAAGCCCGCAGCAGCTACTTCTGCACCCGCAGAAGGTGGCGAAGCTACCAGCAAAGCCGTTAACAAGAACAACGCTGTGAAAGCTCCCCTGCCCGGTGTAATCACAGACATCAAGGTTGCCGTTGGTGACCAGGTTGCTGTAGGCGACACCGTTGTTGTTCTCGAAGCTATGAAGATGGCAAACAACCTGACAGCAGAAAAAGCAGGTACCGTAACCGCCATCTGCGTAAAGGTTGGCGAAAGCGTTATGGAAGACGACGCGCTTATTGTTATTGAGTAAGATTCGACCTATCATAGAAGAAAGGCTGGCTCACAACATGAACCAGCCTTTTTTCTTTTATTTGGCATTGTCAGATTGTTCCTACTTATAAAGGTAATAATAGAAGTAAGAACCGCGATAGTTTTCTAATGCGCGCACACGTCGTTCCGACACTTTGGGGAATTGCTTCTTCAAATCGCGTATGGCTGTCCATTGCTCATACACCACCGAATCCCGATGCGCAACGATGGTATCGCCTTGGTTAGAGCGATACATCACCAAAGCTTCCTGATAGTGACGAGGCAGGCTAACAGAATCCGAAATCTCGTAATAGCGAGGCAAAGCATGTACAAACGCCTTTAAGTTCTTATCCATCAAGAAGCCACACAACACATAGTCGGCCACGGCTTTTGTAGCAAATGAGTCGCGTTCGATGGCGTTCAAGTACTGCCACACATTAATAGGACGCTTGGGTCTACCGCCAAGATGCTTATAAATAGTATCGGCCGGCAACAGCAACAGACGACTCCGGCTATCCTTTAATGGCAACAAATCGGTACTCTTCCCTTCCAGTTCATATTCAAATAAGTGCTCCCCCATCTCACCTTTTCTGGAAAGAGCGAATGCTCGTAACATGGTCAGACTGGCATTGGTTTCCAACGACTTAGCACCCACATGTAGTGCCTCATCGCCGTCCCCATGCAACAACGAGGTTTCAGCATGAGCCTGAAAATGTAACACTGCATTTGTATTAGTGCTAAAAGTCACAAACAGCACCATCACAAGCTGTAAGAGAACATTCTGCCATACATCTCGTGAGAAATAAACATTACTCACGTTGTTGTGATTATCAAAAGAAAGCATCTGTTTAGAAACCCATACACATACTCCCCATAAGGTAAGTACCAACGGAATAATCCACTTCCAACTTCCCAACGAATAGTGTAAGTCACTATCAAAGTTAAAGTCGGAAACGAGGGCTAGAAGCAACATCGATGGCAGGTAGGTCAACGCATACGACCGCTTAGACTGTCGGAGAATCAAAGATACTACCAACTGCAGCAGGTATAATGCCAAGGTGATGAAGATGGCACCAAGCGAACGATTATAATGCGTCGCCCCATCACTTAATATATGCTGAGAAACAGCTAACACATCTGCTTGGAAGGCATAGAGCCAAACAAGCGAGAATAGCCAAAAACAGACGGCACAGACCACCTTGACAGTGGTCGTGCCGTTCTTATGATCAGAATAACCTCTTCTCATTAGTTTTTCTTCAAGACTACTGCAGAACGTGCAGGAATATATAGTTTCAACCACTCTTTATGATCCTTCACATAAAGTGGATCATAGTTTGTGAAATGTGTCACAGAATCATCGGCAAACCCATGACCACCAAATGCTGGAGCGTCTGTATTCAACACAACATCGTAGGAACCTGTTGGAACCAGGAAACCATAGTCGGTAAACGACTGTGTCGGAGAGAAGTTAAACACAAATATCAAGTCACCACGCATAAAAGCCAGCACCTGATCACCGTCGTTGTGCCATATCTCAACCACAGGTTTTGCCTGGAAATTACGAACACTCTTGATTACACGAAGCATCTCGCGGTCAAAGTCGCCCAACCAGTGGTAACAGAGATCTTTATTGTCAACCAGATTCCACTGACGACGAGCATACTTGTAGCTCCAACCATTACCTTCGCGAGGGAAGTCAATCCATTCCGGATGACCAAATTCATTACCCATAAAGTTCAGATAACCGCCATTGATAGCTGCAGCTGTCACAAGTCGTATCATCTTATGAAGAGCGATACCTCGCTCAGCAACACCATTGACATCTTTCTTGGCAAAATGCCAATACATGTCGGCATCTATTAAACGGAATACAATGGTCTTATCGCCTACCAATGCCTGGTCGTGACTCTCACAATATGAGATAGTCTTCTCATCGGGTCTGCGGTTTTTCACTTCCCAGAAGATAGAGCTAGGCTTCCAGTTTTCATCAGGCTGTTCCTTGATAGTCTTAATCCAATAATCAGGAATGTTCATCGCCATACGATAATCAAAGCCATAGCCACCATCCTCAAACTTAGCAGCCAGACCTGGCATGCCACTAACCTCCTCGGCAATTGTAATCGCATCGGGATTAACCTCATGTATCAGCTTATTAGCTAGTGTGAGGTAGCAGATGGCGTTATCATCTTCGTGTCCGTTGAAATAATCGCCATAACCACAAAATGCTTCTCCCAGACCATGACTATAGTAGAGCATGGATGTCACGCCATCAAATCGGAATCCATCAAAATGGTACTCCTCCTGCCAATAGCGACAATTTGAAAGCAGGAAATGCAGAACTTCATCTTTGCCATAATCAAAGCAAAGAGAATCCCACGCCGGATGTTCATGGCGATCACCAGGATAGAAATACTGATTGGGATCGCCCGCAAGATTACCCAAGCCTTCGATTTCGTTCTTCACAGCATGAGAATGAACGATATCCATAATCACAGCCACTCCCTTCTTGTGAGCTTCATCGATGAGTTGTTTCAACTCTTCAGGCGTACCGAAGCGAGACGACGGTGCGAAGAAAGATGACACATGATAGCCAAAAGAACCATAGTAGGGATGTTCTTGGATGGCCATTACCTGAATGCAGTTATACCCATCATTGACCACACGAGGCAGAACGTTCTCACGGAACTCATTATAGGTACCGACTTTCTCTGCATCTTGTCCCATGCCCACATGACATTCATAGATGAGCAATGGCGATTTCTTTGGTTTAAAATTCTTTTTCTTAAACTCATAAGGAACAGCAGGATTCCATACCTGAGCAGAGAATATCTTGGTATTTTCGTCCTGTACAACCCTACGACACCAAGCAGGAATGCGTTCACCTTCTCCCCCATTCCATTTCACCTTCATCTTATAAAGCTGACCGTGTTTCAGGTCGCGCTCCTTCAATTTCAGTTCCCAGTTTCCGGTGCCTTCGATACGTTTTAACTTGTACTTTTCTGTTTCTTTCCAATCGTTGAAGTCACCTATCAGATATATCTCGGTTGCATTAGGAGCCCACTCACGAAACACCCATCCTCTTAATAATTTATGGAGTCCGAAGTAAAGATGTCCTGATGCAAAGTCCTTCAAAGTCTTCTTGCCATTACGAGTCAATTGATTCAACTTCCATACGGCATGTTCATGACGCCCACGTATAGCGTCTTCAAAAGGTTCCAGCCAACTATCATTCTGCACAAGGCCAATATGCTGGACGTCGGTTGTTTTTTTAGTAGTTGCCATAGTTTTATGCTTTTACTTTAAAAATAGCTTTTTTGATCGTCGGAGCCATTGAGATACAAGGAGCATGACCATCCTGAGGGAAGAAGATAGCAAACATTCCGGGTTGACAGTCAACAAAGCTATCGGCCATCTGACCAGGATATTTCGTAATATCCTTCTCTGCTTGATATGGCACGTCTGGCAGATTGCACAAGGGTGTGTAGCCATAAGTTTCCATTCCATCAAGAGGTATTTGAATGTCAACCATCTTACGATGGGTCTCTAATACGGCCTCATCGGGGGTTTTGCTGTTTGCCACTTGAATGTTCACAAACAAGTTGTCACCATCGATAACATGTTTACCTTCTGCAAGTGTCATTAGGTCGTTCTCACGAAGAAAAGCTACAACCTTCTTAAACAAAGGATTAACAGCGACGTATTTTTCCAGGTTCTCAAGCGTATCAATAATCATATTAGTCTAAGTTTTAAAGTTTGTTTTAAACATTATTCATCTAACTGACGACGGCCGTTGACATACGAGCCTTTTGCCGTTATCTTGCCGTTCTTATCTTTCTCGACGAAACTGCCTTCTCTGTGACCATCTACATAGTTGCCCTCAAAGCGTGTTCCATCGTTTTTCTCCTCAATAGAAAAGCCATTACGCTTTCCATTTTTGAAGATGGCCTTAAATTTGGAACCGTCGGCCAGATGACCGATACACTCCCCGTTGGGTTGGCCATTGCTAAACTGTCCTTCCACGGTATCTCCCTGCTTAGTGACCAATTTGCCACGTCCAGTTGGTTTGTCGGCATGCCACTCTCCTGTATAGCTATCGCCATTCTTCCAAGTCACCGTGCCCATACCTTCTTTATCGCCATCGCGCAACTGACCTTGATATCTGTCACCATTGGCATAGTTGATGACGCCCTGACCGGTACGCTGACCACGAACATATTCACCCTGGTAAATATCGCCATTTTGGAATCGGTATATTCCTTTGCCATGCTGTACGTCATTTCTCCACTGACCTACATAGACATCACCGTCTGAATATTTATATGTTCCTTCTCCACTGCGCTTATTGTCGAGCCATTGACCATCGTACGAAGAACCGTCCGACCAGTAGAAATATCCCCTTCCACTCTTTTTATCGGCTCTCCATTCGCCATCGTAATAGGCTCCACTAGCAAAAGTGTATTTTCCTTTACCTTCACGTTTGTCCTCTTTCCAATTACCATTGTAGATATCGCCGTTAAAGTAGTACATGACACCATGTCCCTGCTGATAATCGCAATACCATAGGCCTACATATTTATTATTATTCTGGAAGTAGTAGGTTCCCTGACCATGCTGATGGTCCTGCAACCATTGTCCCTCGTACTTCTCGCCATCGGGGAAGATATAAATACCGAATCCTTCGCGTTTACCCTTTACATACTCTCCTTCGTAAACATCACCGTTCTTCCACACGGTTTTTCCTTTTCCATTTGGCTTTCCAGCAGACATCTCACCATTGTATTCGCCTTTATCCTTTGTTATACATGAACCAAGTGTGATTTTCTGGGCGTGCACCGGGCACATCAAAAAAGAAAAACCTAATGTCAACAATATATCTCGTATATTCATAGTCTTTATCTTTTATTTGCCCCAAAATTACTAAAAAAATATGTTGTTTACAAATTAATCTCTCATTATGAATTATGAATTATGAATTTTTAGTATCTTTGCGTCGTAAAAACATATAAAGATGAAATTTATTGGTATTATTCCCGCCCGCTACGCCTCTACCCGTTTCCCTGGGAAACCCCTCGCCATGCTGGGTGGAAAAACAGTTATTCAGAGAGTTTACGAACAAGTTGTCAACGTCTTAGGCGAAGCTTATGTTGCTACCGACGACGAACGCATATTCAAGACGGTGGAGCAATTTGCCGGTCGTGCTGTCATGACACGTACAGACCACAAAAGCGGAACAGACCGCATAGAAGAGGCCGCACAGAAAATCAAGACAGATGCTGATGTCATCATCAACGTACAGGGTGATGAACCTTTCATCCAGAAGAGCCAGTTGGAAACCGTCAAGCATCTTTTTGACGACCCACAAACTCAGATTGCCACACTGGGAAAACCATTTGAAAGCATGGAGGCAGTAGAGAATCCCAACTCTCCCAAAATCATCTGTGACGTCAACGGCTACGCCATGTACTTCAGTCGAAGTGTAATACCCTACGTCAGAGGAAAAGAACAAAAAGAATGGATTAAGCACTTCCCCTTCATCAAGCATATAGGATTATATGCTTACCGTCGCGAAGTACTGTCTGAAATAACAAAACTGCCCCAAAGCCCACTGGAGTTAGCCGAGAGCTTGGAGCAGTTGCGCTGGTTGCAAAATGGTTATCGAATCAAGGTTGGACTAACCGACGTAGAAACCGTCGGAATAGATACTCCCGAAGATTTGCAGCGAGCCGAGCAGTTTATCCTTGCTGCATCTGTCTGAGCAGCTCCTGCTGACGAAGAGACAAATTGGAAGGCAGCGTCACGTTGAACGTGATAATCAGATCTGTACCATTCGTCCCCTTACCGCGCAAACGAACCTTAGAGCCTGGCTGAGTGCCGGGCTTTATTTTTAGTTTCAACTTTCTACCATCTTGCGTTGCCACAATGACATCGCCGCCAAGCAGAGCTGTATACATATCTATAGACACCGTGGCTTGGGTATCTGAAGGGCTGTTGTGACCACGACCACCCATATTTCCCATACCGCCACGAAATAGGCTATCGAAGAACGAACTGAATCCTCCCTGACCTTTTGAGAAACCAGAGAAGTCGAAACCTTCGAAAGAATCACCACCACGTCCGCCGGCACCTGAGAAGCCGCCAAAACCACCACCTCCAAATGCATCAGCCTCTTTCCACTGAGCACCATACTGGTCGTACTTTTTACGTTTCTCTGGATCACCTATCACGTCATAAGCCTCGTTCAGTGCCTGAAACTTTGCCTTCGCCTTCGGGTCATTCGGATGAAGGTCTGGATGAAACTGCTTAGCGCGCTTCAGGTAGGCTCGTTTCACATCCTTTTGGGGGATGTTTTTATCTACGCCTAAGATTTTGTAATAATCAATAAATGCCATAATACAATCCTCCTTTTTTTACCAAAGTATCAGCAAAAAACATGCCATAGACATAAAAAAAAGAGCCTTTAGTCGAAAAACTTAAGGCTCTTTGTATTTGAGTGAATGAATAGTTTACTTTGCGTAAGCAACAGAACGGGTCTCACGGATAACAGTAATCTTCACCTGACCTGGATAGGTCATCTCGTTCTGAATCTTTGTAGCAATCTCGCCACTCAATGCCTCAGTCTCAGCATCGTCCATCTTGTCTGCACCGACGATTACGCGCAACTCACGACCAGCCTGGATAGCGTATGTCTTGGTAACACCAGGATAACTCATAGCGATAGCCTCAAGGTCGTTCAAACGCTTAATGTAAGCTTCTACGATTTCACGACGAGCACCTGGACGAGCACCACTGATGGCATCACACACCTGAACAATAGGTGCCAGCAGAGTCTGCATCTCCATCTCATCGTGGTGTGCACCAATAGCATTGCAGATGTCTGGTTTCTCCTTATACTTCTCGGCAATCTTAGCGCCATAAAGTGCGTGGGGCATCTCGCTCTCCTCGTCGGGCACTTTACCAATATCGTGGAGAAGACCGGCGCGCTTAGCTTTCTTAGGATTCAATCCAAGTTCAGATGCCATGACAGCACAAAGATTGGCAGTCTCGCGGGCATGCTGCAGCAAGTTCTGACCGTAACTAGAACGGTACTTCATCTTACCGATAATACGAACCAACTCGGGATGCAATCCGTGGATACCCAAGTCAATGGCTGTACGCTTACCTGTTTCGATAATCTCATTATCCAATTGTTTCTTCACCTTGGTGACAACCTCTTCAATACGAGCAGGATGGATACGTCCATCACTTACCAACTGGTGGAGTGCCAAACGACAGGTCTCACGACGTACGGGATCAAAGGCTGAAATAACGATAGCCTCGGGCGTATCGTCAACAACAATTTCAACACCGCAAGCTGCCTCAAGTGCACGGATGTTACGACCCTCACGACCGATAATACGACCTTTCACTTCGTCGTTGTCGATATGGAATACCGATACAGAGTTCTCCACTGCAGTCTCGGTGGCAACACGCTGAATGGTCTGGATAACAATCTTCTTTGCTTGAGCATTTGCATTGAGCTTAGCCTCGTCCATAATCTCGTTGACATAAGCAGCAGCATCTGTACGCGCTTCGTCCTTCATGGCTTCCACCAATCTGTTTTTAGCTTCCTCTGCACTCAGCCCTGACAGCTCTTCGAGCTTTTCGCGCTCTTTCTGCTGCATCTTGTCTAGCTCTTCATGCTTAATTGCCAGAGATCTCTTCTCGTTATCAATACGTTGCTGTTGGTTATCCAACTCATTCTTGCGACGTCCCAACTCCTCCTGACGCTGATTCAAAGAAATTTCTCTCTGTTTCAGCTTGTTCTCGCTCTGTTGGATATGCTGATTTCGCTGTTGGACTTCTTTTTCTAGTTCACTTTTCTTGTTGAGGAACTTCTCCTTCACCTCCAACAACTTCTTTTCTTTAATCACTTCTGCATCTTTCTGAGCGGCGTCAATAATCTGTTGCGCCTTTCCTTTAATTACTTTCAAAAAGATGAAATATCCTATTGCCACGCCAGCAGCCAACGCAGCAACAGCAACAAAAATCATAATAGATGTTTCCATATAATCAATATGTATAGTTAATATTCTCTCACTTCAGGACTTCTTCAATCTCAGAAGTCAGTTGCGAGAGAATATCCTTATAAGGAACGGTATCGTTCTTACCCAGTTCCTTCTCATATCGCAGAGCAATTTCCACCAAAGTCATCAAAGCAATCGTATGATCGCTTTTAATACCGGCGAAAACCTGCGCATAGGCGCCATATCGCTCTGATATCAACTTTGCAGCTGCACGATAGAATTCTTCATCTGCACGATCAATCGTAGCATGAATATCTTCATCGTACACGTGCAATGTTATATTAAGTTTCTCTTTACTTTCTTCTGCCATCGCTTCCGTCTTTACTTATCACCGCTAAGAACAGCAATGCATTTATTCACATCTCGTATCAGATTGGCGACGCGGTTCTTGGCGCCCTCAAGGTCGCCACTAGTGATTTCCATCATCTTTGCCATCTTCAACGATTGGTAGTCACGTTCCTTCCGAGCAATTTGTTCCTTTAAGGAATCGATTTCAGCCTCCTTCTCTTCAACCATAGCATACAACTCACCGTTTTCTTTTTTTATTTCTTGAAAACGGAGAATCAACTGCCGCACTCGAGTTTGGAAGTCTGCTAAAACCTTCTCGTTCTGATTCATGACTAAATGATTTCCTTACAAAGGTAGAAAAAAAACGATTAATCTATAACTTTTATAGCGTTTTTTTAATGTTTATTAATTATTTATCTACCTTTTGAGTATTTTTCTCCTTCTTTGCAAGCATCACAACACGATAAACGAAATCTGTGACCCATTTTTCAGAGAAGCCCAGGCGCTTATTATATTCACGTACAGACAGCACCGTCTTAATAACGCCAGAATCTGTATAATCGTTTTTGGTAAATATCTCATGGACAGTCTTTTCCGTCATTGCGAACAAGGCCTTCTTGAAGAAACTAGGAAGACGTAACTTTACCTTCATCAAATTGCCAGTCAGCATCATAACATCCTGTACAAATGCCTGGAACTGCAACAAATAGGTTTGCACATCTTGTATTTTCTTACAACGACGACGAATGCTTTGATCTATTTCCTTAAAGAACATATCATCCATCTGATACATATCCTTTAAAATTCTTTTGCATCGTGCCTTTTCTGCCACGCCCAGTTTGCCGCCCTGAGTTGGCACCTTTAAAGTGGTTTTAAACACACGCAGGTCGGGCAATGCTGCCAAATTAGAAATACCAAGATCTGCAGCAATCTCTGCTTGAAAATATACGCGAATCAGTGTCATAAAGTCTTCCATGCCACCAATCTTCGCTTCTGTTTCTTGTGCCTTACGGCCAAACAAATTAGTTAAAAAGCTCATAATTTCAAAATAAATGGTGTGCAAAGATACGCTTTTTTCTCTAATTTTTGCAATTTTAAAGTAAAAAGATGTCTTAATATAAAAAAAAAACGTATCTTTGCAACTCTAATTAAGTGACAAATAAATCTTTTTTTATGAAAGGAATTGTACTTGCTGGCGGCAGTGGCACACGCCTCTACCCGATTACGAAAGGTATTAGCAAACAACTGATACCTATCTTCGACAAGCCAATGATATACTATCCAATTTCTGTATTGATGTTGGCTGGCATCCGAGACATTCTGATTATATCTACACCACATGATTTGCCAGGATTCAAGCGTTTACTTGGCGACGGCAAGGATCTAGGAATTAATTTGGAATATGCCGAGCAACCTTCGCCCGACGGATTAGCACAGGCTTTCATTATTGGCGAAGACTTTATTGGAGATGACTGCGTCTGCCTTGTCTTAGGAGACAATATATTTTACGGTTCCGGATTTACTGGCCTTCTGAAACAAAGCGTTGTTAATGCCGAGAAACACAACCTGGCCACCATCTTTGGTTATAACGTCAACGACCCCGAGCGCTATGGTGTCGCAGAATTTGATGATGAGGGCAACTGTCTGAGCATTGAGGAGAAGCCTGAGCATCCTAAGTCGAACTACGCTGTGGTTGGTCTATACTTCTACCCCAATAGTGTTGTTGAGATAGCAAAGAACATCAAGCCGAGTGCACGTGGCGAACTTGAAATCACGACTGTGAACCAGGAATACCTGAAGCTTAACGCTTTAAAGGTGCAAACACTTCAGCGAGGCTTTGCTTGGCTTGACACTGGCACCCACGACTCATTGTCGGAAGCAAGCACCTTCATCGAAGTAATCGAAAAGCGCCAAGGACTGAAAGTAGCCTGTCTTGAAGAAATTGCATACAAAAAGGGATGGATTACTTCAGAACAATTACTTGATGTTGCCCGTCCTATGCAGAAGAACGAATACGGTCAGTATCTAATCAACCTAACAAAACAGAAATAAAAAGAACAACAAATACCTATTATTATAAAATATGGAAGATAACAAAAGAAAGGATCTAGTTGACGGCATCCTTAATCAGACGCAAGAAGAGGAGTCCTCTTTCGACTTCAGGACCATCTTTACCTTAGTGGTTCTAAACTGGCAATGGTTCTTACTGTCATTGTTTGTTTTTGTCTGTGGAGCACTTATCTACCTGCGCTATACGCCCCCTGTCTATCAGACTTCAGTAAAGATGCTGATTAAGGACGAGACCAACAATCGTCGTTCTAACGGTCAGCTGTTGGCCAACATGCAAGACTTTGGAATTATTTCAAATTCCGCAGGTTTCGAAAATGAGATTGAAATTCTGCGTTCAAGCATTCTGGCCCGCGAGGTGGTAAAGGACTTGAAACTTTATACAGAATATCATAGCGATGGCCGCATCAAGAAAACGCTGATATACAAGGACCAGCCAATCAATGTGGACCTCGACCCTGAAAGTCTGGACAGGCTTGACAAAACACGCAGCGACTTCACCTTGATTTTGGAAAAGGAAGGCAACAGCTACCACGTGGAAGATATGATGGGCGAATTTGCCGGCACATTTAAGTCGCTGCCAGCTTCTATCAACACACCTTACGGCACACTGACCTTCACCAAGAACCCCGTTGCCGAGGAGAAAGAGAAAGAAGCCCGATTGCTGATGCAGCGTAAAATATTCAAAGACAATATCAGTACGAAGAAGAATGACGAATACACCATGTATGTCACAATCACTTCTCCTGCACGTGTTGCCTCAAAATATGCCAATATGCTTAGCGTCACCCCAACGTCAAAGGTGACATCAATTGCCGAGCTTTCAATCAACGATCTGAACCCCGAACGCGGTATCGACTACTTAAAGCATCTGGCGATTTGCTACAATAGGCAGGCTAATGCCGACAAGAACGAGATTGCCTACAAGACAGAGACGTTCATCAACAAGCGCCTGGAGAAGATTAATGCAGAGCTGGGCACAACCGAAAGCGAGTTGGAACAGTATAAGCGTAGCAACAACCTGGTGCAAATGAAATTGGATGCCACACAGATTATGACGCAGTCGAACCTCTACTATGGTCAACTGTCTGAAGCCAACACCCAGATCCAGCTACTCGACTATCTCAGAGAGTATATGGAGGATAAGTCTAACAGATACCAGATTATTCCATCTAACGTTGGTCTGACCGACAGGATATCATCATCGCTTATCGACCAATACAACAAGGTGGTACTGGACCGCAACCGTCTGTTGGCTGCTGCCAACGAGAGTGCACCCAACGTCATTACGCTGACCAACACCTTAGATCAGTTGCAGAAAAGTATCGACGATGCTCTGATTCAGGCTCGCCGCACCGCCGACATCGAGCGCATGGGCATCCAGAAGCGCTACGACACCTTCCAGACCAAGGTTGAGAACACCCCAGCACAGGAGCGCGTACTCACACAGATAGGACGCCAACAAGAAGTAATGTCTGGCCTCTACCTGCTTCTGCTACAGAAGCGCGAGGAGAACTCTATCTCGCTGGCTGCTACTGCAGACAAGGGACGCCTTATCGACGAGCCTGCATTTGGAGGAAAGGTAAGTCCTAAGGGCTCTATCATCCTTCTGGGTGCCCTACTTCTTGGTTTCGCCCTACCTCTGCTTATCGTCTATGTGCTACAGCTGCTGCGCTACAAGATTGAAGCTCACGAGGATGTGGTTAAGCTCACCCAGCTGCCAATCATTGCCGATGTAGCCGTGGCAACAGACTCTGTGAAGACCTCTGCAGGCATTGTGGTTCATGAGAACACCAACAATCAAACTGACGAGATATTCCGCTCGATGCGTACCAATATCAACTTCATGATGAAAGAAAACCAGAAGGTCATAATGTTCACATCATCTACCTCTGGTGAGGGTAAGACCTTTAATGCAGCCAACCTTGCTGTCAGTTTCGCTCTGCTGGGCAAGAAGGTTATTCTGTTAGGTCTTGACATCCGTAAGCCTGCCTTGGGCCGTCTCTTCGACATCAGAGACCGTGAGAAGGGTATCACCACGCTCCTGAGCAAACAGAACATCAGCGAGAGCGACCTGAAAGATCAGACCATGTCGTCGCACATCAACACCAACCTCGACATTCTGTTGGCAGGTCCTACACCTCCCAACCCCACTGAGCTTTTGGCCCGTGAGAACTTGGGCACCATCCTAAACATGCTGAAGCAGGAATACGACTACATCATCCTCGATACGGCACCTGTTGGCTTGGTAACCGACACGCTGCAGATTGGTAAATACGCAGACGTTACCGTTTACATATGCCGTGCTGACTACACACCGAAATCTGCATTCGAGAACATCAACGCACTCGATCGCGAAGGAAAACTGCCTAACATGTGTATTGTTATCAACGGTGTGGACATGTCTAAGAAGAAGTATGGCTACTATTACGGCTACGGTAAGTATGGCCGCTACGCACGTTATGGCCACTACAGCAGCTATGGCAGTTACGGAAGATATGGAAGCTACTCGGAAAGCCACTATGGCAAAGCCGATGACAACTCAATCAAGAAATAAACTATGACTATAGCAGTAGATTTTGACGGAACTATTGTGAAGCATCGCTATCCAGCGATTGGCGAAGAGATTCCGTTTGCTATCGATACACTTAAAATGCTGATTAACGACCGCCACAGATTAATTCTGTGGTCGGTTCGTGAAGGCAAGCTACTGGAAGATGCCGTCAACTGGTGTCGGGAGCGTGGTGTGGAGTTCTATGCTGTGAACAAGGACTACCCCGAAGAGACTACCGACAACAATCAGCATTTCAGTCGCAAGCTGAAAGTCGATGTATGGATAGACGACCGAAACCTTGGCGGTTTGCCCGACTGGGGCACCATCTATAGTATGATAAGCCAGCGAAAAACCTGGGACGATATTATCAACGAAGAGGTATCAAGTCACAACCTGAACACATGTAAAGAGAACAACCCCTCGAATAAGAAAAAGCCTTGGTGGAAATTCTAAGCCACCAGTAAAGACAATAAAAAAAGAGAAGGAACCCATTTGGATTCCTTCTCATTTTTTTTCAGCAAGTCGTTCTTACTTCACCTTAGCTACGATAGCCTTGAAAGCTTCGGGGTTGTTCAGGGCTAGGT
The DNA here is from genome assembly GCA_024695815.1 of Prevotella sp. Lineage (GTDB taxonomy): Bacteria > Bacteroidota > Bacteroidia > Bacteroidales > Bacteroidaceae > Prevotella. Next base: position 2,057 of record JAILHK010000004.1, on the reverse strand, counting down.
CAGCGAGAACCTTACGGTTGATCTCGATACCAGCCTTGTGCAGGGCACCCATCAGCTGTGAATAGCTCAGACCCTCCAGGCGTGCGGCAGCGTTGATACGCTGAATCCACAATGCACGGAAGTTGCGCTTCTTATTGCGGCGGTCACGGTAAGCGTAGGTCAGACCCTTCTCCCAGGTATTCTTAGCTACTGTCCACACATTCTTGCGGGCTCCAAAGTAACCGCGAGTGAGCTTAAGAATGCTCTTACGTTTTGCTCTTGATGCAACGTGATTTACTGATCTTGGCATAATTTTCTTTCTTTAAATGTTAGACAATAGGTTAATTAACGGAGACACAACAGGTCACGAACCTGCCTCATGTTACTGTTGTCAACGAGTGTTGTACCAACCAGATTACGCTTTTGTTTCTTAGTCTTCTTAGTCAGAATGTGACTGTGGTAAGCGTGATGTCTCTTAACCTTACCTGTACCGGTGAATGAGAATCTCTTCTTGGCGCCGGAATTTGTCTTTACTTTTGGCATTTTTTTATTGTTTAAATTGTTATTAATAATTGATGGCAACGCATATACCGGGCGTTACGCATCTGTTTCTTCTGTCAGTTTCTTCAGCGCATCAGCACTAATCTTGGCATTTGCAAGCAGACCGCCATTTGCGGGTGTCTGATTGTCTGCTACCGTCTCAGCCTTCTTAGCAGCATTCTTAGACTCAAGAGCTTCCGCCTCACGGTCGCGAGCCTGCTGGCTCTTCTTGGCTACGCCTGCCTTCTTTGGTGCCAGATAGATAAACATCTTCTTTCCTTCGAGCGAAGGCATTGACTCTACCTTACCAAACTCCTCAAGGTCGTTGGCGAAACGCAACAGCAGAACTTCGCCCTGTTCCTTGAAAAGGATGCTTCGACCACGGAAGAACACGTATGCACGTACTTTGTTTCCCTCTTCCAGGAATTCCTTTGCGTGCTTCAGCTTGAACTGATAGTCGTGCTCGTCGGTCTGAGGTCCGAAACGGATTTCCTTAACCTCTACCTTCACCTGCTTAGCTTTCATCTCCTTAGCACGTTTCTTCTGCTGATAGAGGAACTTTGAATAGTCGATGAGTCGACAAACAGGTGGATTGGCATTGGGTGAAATCTCGACGAGGTCAACGCCCTCATCACGTGCCATATCCAAAGCCTGCCTTGTTGGCACAACCATAGATCCGCTATCACCTACGAGGCGGACCTCACGTACACGAATCTGTTCATTGATGCGGTACTGATTCTGTTTTTTGTCTATTTTCATCAAACTATTTTTGCAAATCGGCTGCAAAGTTACAATATTTCAGCGAATTAGCAAAACATTTTAGGGTATTTTTTCTTAAGAATCCACCGAAAAAGTAAGAAAATAACTAACTGTTTATTAAATGCAGCAAAAAAAATCTGCCAAGTTGTCTTTTTTCGAAACTCAGCAGACTATGGTTTTACTTATCTTACAAGGAGTTAAGCCTTACTAAAATCGCTTTTTCCCACACCGCAGACAGGGCATACCCAATCATCGTGAAGGTCTTCGAAGGCTGTACCTGGCTCGATGCCATTGTCGGGATCACCTACTGCGGGGTCATATTCATAACCGCACACGTTGCATACATACTTTTCCATAAAATTGCTCAGTTTAAGTTAATAAAAAGATAATGTCTGTGGGCAAAGATAGCATATAATTATGGAATGTGCAAAATTTCTGGGGAAAAAGTACAATGGGCAGCCACAATATTTATTATTCTGTATGAACAAATACGACTTTGCCGTAACGAAAGTGGTGGTTTACCGTAACGAAAGTGGTGGTTTGCCGTAACGAAAGTGGAGGTTTACAGCAACGAAAGTGGCATGTTTATGGAGTAACAGTAAAACTACGGCATAGAATCTAGCCCCTAGAAAGCCTCATTTGAAGTGAACCCCAAAGTTTGGACGGATTAAACACTATTGCTCATATGGAATTGAGTCCGGTATTGTACTGGGCTCATTCCTTTTAGTCTGAGCTTTATTCTCTCATTATTATAATAGTCAATGTACTCTTTCAGGTCT